>NZ_PVTI01000027.1 GCF_003002895.1 Knoellia remsis
GGGCGGTTGGGACTTCGACAATCCACACCTCACCCGGAGGTTCTCCTCGTCGTCAACGCCTACGTGTCACCAACCTCGCGGCCGAGTACAGCTAGCTGTCGAGGTCGTCGGCGTCGACGATGCGGTACGCGTAGCCCTGCTCGGCGAGGAATCGCTGCCGGTGCGCGGCGAAGTCGGCGTCGACGGTGTCCCGCGCGACGACGGTGTAGAAGTGCGCGGTCCGTCCGTCGCCCTTGGGCCGGAGCACCCGGCCGAGCCGTTGCGCCTCCTCCTGCCGGGAGCCGAACGTCCCGGACACCTGGATGGCGACGCTCGCCTCCGGCAGGTCGACCGAGAAGTTCGCGACCTTGCTCACGACGAGCAGCGAGATCTCGCCCGTCCGGAAGGCCTCGAAGAGCCGTTGCCGCTGAGCCACCGGCGTCTCACCGGTGATGAGCTCGGCATCGAGCCGCCCCGAGATCTCCTCGAGCTGGTCGAGGTACTGCCCGATGACGAGGGTCGGCTCGCCGCGGTGCCGGGCCACGAGGCGTTCGACGACGGGGAGCTTGGCGTCCGAGCAGGAGGCGAGGCGGTAGCGGTCGTCGGCGTCAGCGACGGCATACGCCATCCGCTGCCCCTCGGGCACCGTGACCCGCACCTCGACGCAGTCCGCGGGTGCGATGTACCCCTGCGCCTCGATGTCCTTCCACGGCGCGTCGAATCGCTTGGGCCCGATGAGCGAGAAGACGTCGGACTCGCGCCCGTCCTCGCGCACGAGCGTCGCGGTGAGGCCGAGGCGGCGACGGGCCTGGAGGTCGGCGGTCATCCGGAAGATCGGTGCCGGCAGCAGGTGCACCTCGTCGTAGACGATGAGGCCCCAGTCCCGCGCGTCGAGCAGGTCGAGGTGGGTGTAGACGCCCTTCCGGCGGGTCGAGAGCACCTGGTAGGTCGCGATGGTCACCGGCCGGATCTCCTTGCGGGAGCCGGAGTACTCGCCGATCTCGTCCTCGGTGAGGGTCGTGCGGCGCAGCAGCTCGTCCTTCCACTGCCGCGCCGAGACGGTGTTGGTCACGAGGATGAGCGTCGTCGTCGCGGCCTTGGCCATCGCGCCCGCGCCGACAAGCGTCTTGCCGGCGCCGCAGGGGAGGACGACGACGCCGGAGCCGCCGTCCCAGAAGCCGTCGACCGCTTGCTCCTGGTAGGGCCGCAGGGTCCACGCGTCGTCGCCCTCACCGGTGTCGAGGGCGATGGGGTGCGCCTCGCCGTCGACGTAGCCGGCCTCGTCCTCCGCCGGCCAGCCGACCTTGAGCAGCTCCTGCTTGAGGTGACCGCGTTCGCTCGGGTGGACGAGGACGGTGTCGTCGTCGAGCTGCTCTCCCACGAGCGGGCGAATCTTCTTGTGCCGCAACACTTCCGTGAGCACGGCGCGGTTCGTCGTGCGGAGGACGAGGCGGCCTTCGTCGTCCTTGGTCAGGGTGAGCCGTCCGTAGCGCGCCATCGTCTCGGCGACGTCGACGAGGAGCGAGTGCGGGACGGCATACCGGCTGTGCGTCACGAGGGCGTCGACGACCTGCTCGGCGTCGTGCCCGGCGGCGCGGGCGTTCCACAGCCCGAGCGGCGTGACGCGGTAGGTGTGGATGTGCTCCGGAGCGCGCTCGAGCTCGGCGAACGGGGCGATGGCCCGGCGCGCCTCGGCGGCGCGGGGATGGTCGACCTCGAGCAGGAGCGTCTTGTCGCTCTGGACGATGAGGGGGCCGTCGGTCACGCGGTCTGTCGTGTCCTCGCGTCAGTAGGTCGGCTCGTAGTCGGTGCTGTAGTCGCTGCCCATGCCGTCGGCAACCCCGAAGGCGATGAGGACTCCCACGATGACCAAGCTGAGGACGAACAGGACGGCGAAGGCGATCCACCCCCACCTCGTGAGCCGTCGCGACCCCTCGGGGTCGGTGGAGTTCTTGCTCAGGGCCATGATGCCGAAGACCAGCGAGACGACCATGGGCAGGCAGCAGCTGACCGTCAGCAGCCCCGAGAGGATCGTCAGGACGAGGGCGCTCGTGTTGCTCTGCGGCGCCGCGCCGTACGCAGCGGGCGGGTTCTGCCAGTCACCGGGTGCTGCGTAGGGCGGGTAGCCGCCGGGCTGGGCCTGGCCGCCGGTCGCCGCATAGGGGTCGTATGCCGGCTGCGCACCGTAGGGCTGCTGCGCACCGTACGCCTGTTGGCCGCCATGCGACTGCTGCGGCTGCTGGGACCACGGGTCGGACGCCGGAGGCGGCGCCGCGGCATACGGGCTCTGGGAGTAGGGGTCCGAGGGGCGCGCGTCGGCGGGGTAGGGGTTGGTCGGCTGCGCGCTCGACCCGGCGTAGGGGTCACCGCCCGGTCGCGGCGCCGCGAGCGGACTGTCGTAGGACGGGTGGTCCGGGGCTGGCGGGACGGGTGGGACGCCCGGCTCGGACCCGCCGGACGAACCGTGTGCCGATGAGGCGGTCGGGTCGCTCGGCTCGCTCGGGTCGTTCGACTCGCTCGACCCTTGGGGGAGGTGCTGGGTCCCGCCCTGCGGGATCTGCTCGGTGGGCGCGCTCGCCGGAGCGCCGCTGGGGGAGCTCCAGTCCGGGTTGGCCGTCGGGTCCGAGAACCCTCCCTGCTGCTCGTTCCCCTGCTCGTCCTTCTCGCTCATGGGGAGAACGGTATCCTCTGGTTCACCGATCCACACCGGAAGAGGGGGAGCAGTGAGCGAGGACAAGGCATCGGCGCAGGACCGTCCGGCCATGGACCCGGGGGAACTGGAGAAGGCGTCGCTGGGTGCGCGTCTCTACGGGCTGCAGTGGGGTGTGGCGCTGCTCGCCGTGATCTTCACGTTCCCGGCACTGACCGCCGTCGTGAAGGGTGACGTGGACACGCGCGGCATGATCGGCATGTGGCTGCTGCCGGTCCTGCTCTGGGGCGCCTTCCTGTTCATCGTCGTGAGCGCGTGGCGGAGCCGCAGGCGGCTCTCCCGCTGAGGCCGGCGCCCCGGCATGCCACCATCGGGGCATGAGCATGCGCACCCCGCAGGTCGAGAAGGACTCGACGCTGCCAGCCGAGATCACGATCTACGAGGTCGGCGCTCGCGACGGCCTGCAGAACGAGAAGGCCGTCGTCCCTGCCGACGTCAAGGCCCAGTTCATCCGTCAGCTCGCCGCGGCCGGACTCGGGACGATCGAGACGACGTCGTTCGTCAACCCGCAGTGGGTGCCGCAGCTCGCCGACGCCGCCGAGGTGCTCGAGCTGCTCGGTGACGAGGGCAGGGGGCCGCGGCGTCCCGTCCTCGTCCCCAACGAGCGGGGCATGGACCGTGCCCTCGAGGCCGGCGTCGGTGCCATCGCGATCTTCGGCAGCGCCACCGAGACCTTCGCCCGCAAGAACCTCAACCGCACCGTCGACGAGTCCATCGAGATGTTCCGTCCCGTGGTGGCGCGCGCCCGCGAGGCGGGCATGTGGGTGCGTGCCTATGTGTCGATGTGCTTCGGCGACCCGTGGGAGGGGCCGGTGCCGGTCGAGCAGGTCGTCGACGTCTCGCAACGCCTCATGGACCTCGGTTGCGACCAGCTCTCGCTCGGCGACACCATCGGCGTCGCGACGTCCGGTCACGTCAACCGGTTGCTCGATGCGTTGGGGGACAAGGGGATCGGTGACGAGGTCATCGGTGTGCACTTCCACGACACCTATGGCCAGGCGCTGAGCAACACGCTTGTGGCCCTGCGCCACGGCGTCACCGTCGTCGACTCCTCGACCGGCGGCCTGGGCGGCTGCCCCTACGCCAAGAGCGCCACCGGCAACCTCGCCACCGAGGACCTCGTCTGGGCGATGGAGGGTGCGGGGGTGCGCACCGGCGTCGACCTCGAGAAGCTGCTGTCGACGAGCCTGTGGATGACACAGCACCTCGGCCGTCCGTCGCCGTCCGCGGTCGTGCGCGCGCTCGGCACCGCCTCGTAGGCCAGTCCCCTCCCGCGTCCCGTTCTCACCCAAGTGGACGGTTGGGGACGGAGGCGCCGGTATGCCGTGTGCTCACCTTCGCGTCCCGTTCTCACCCAAGTGGACGGTTGGGGACGGAGGCGCCGGTACGCCGTGTGCTCACCTTCGCGTCCCGTTCTCACCCAATTGGACGGTTGGGGACACGACCCGCGGCGTCAGTCGGGCGCAACGCCGGTGATGCGGTGGACGGACAGGGTGCGGGTCATCCCGTCGACGAGCCCGGTGACGCGGCCGGCGTCCACTCGCTGGGGATAGAACAGCAGCCGCTTCCTCACGCCGGATGCGTCGGTGTGTCCGACCCAGACTCCTCGATGGTCCGCGGCAGCATCGCGCAGCAACGCGAGCGAGGTCTCGGGGTCGCTCTCCGGCATGGCCCCGTCGTCACCGTGCGTCGAAGCCCGGTTCCGCTCCTGCTCCCGCAGCCGCTCGACGAGACTCGCGAGCTGTGACCCATCAGGTCGGCGGACGACCACGGGGTCGGTGACCGGCCGGCGCGACGTACGTCGAGCGCCGGGGGAGGACGCCGACACCTCGCCGGTCACGCTCTCGGCGACGGAGGCGAAGCCCGCTGCTCGCAGCCGGTCGAGGACCCTGCCCGGGGCGAGCGGCGAGGTGACCACCGTCGGTGCCAGGCGGCGCAACCTGAGCGCGTCCAACCGCGGGTCCACGAGCATCGCGCTCAGGGTTCCCTCGTCCTCACTGCGGATCACGGTGGTCGCAGCGCTCACCCGCACCGATGCGTGTCGGCGCGCCGCGTCACGGACGAGGTAGTCGAGCGGCTGCGGGACCGGGGTCCGGCTCGCATCCCGCAGGCCGTCGAGGATGTCGTCAGCCGTCCAGCCCGCGTCCAGCGCGCGGCGGATCGAGGCCTCTCCGAAGCGGAAGACCGACGCCCCACCGCGCGACTCGATGTCACCGACGAGCCGGAGGAACGCCGCGAGCGATCCCGTCACCGGACCGGGGGCGACGGCGGTGAGGTCGGCCTGCAGGAGGACCGCGTCGACGGGTGCCGGCAGGTGGGGGTGGACGAGCTCGGCGATGTGCTGCGGGTCGGCCCCGGCGAGCAGGGTCCGCCCGCCGGCGCCGAGCGTCCCCAGCCCCAGCACGCCGAGCCAGGCGGCCTCGCGCAGCACGGCGCCGACGACGGTTTCGAGGTCGTCCGGGACGCGCAGGGGTCGCGCCCAACGCAGGACGGCGGCGACATCGTCCAGCGCTGGCGCCGCCCCGCTCGCCTCGTCGACGACACCGAGCACCGCCCGGCGCAGGAAACGGATGGGCGCCCACGTGACATCGGGCTCGAGCGCGTTGACGGGGGCACCGGTGTCGGTGCGGCCGCCGACGCGATGAGCCGCGCGGGTGGAGCCGAGCCAGGCCACCGCGAGACGGGCCCAGCGTTCACCGCCGGGCGCCCCCTGCCACGCGTCGTAGTCCGCGGTCGGCACCCAGTGCGGCTCGAGCTCGCCGTCATCCGCGACGAGGCCGGCGGCGAGGGCGAGCTCGACGAGGAACGCCGCCTGTGACGACGGCACGTCGAGGCGGGCCGCGGTGTCGGAGAGGTCGCGCACGGCCAGTCCGCCGGCCCGCAGCACCCGGGGTGGGGACTGCGACCAGCCGTCGACCACCTCGTCGACGAGGGCGAGCACCTCGCTCGCCGCAGCCCCCGCGGCGGCGTCAACCCGGTCCGGAGGGGGTGTCGGGCCGGTCAGTTCGGGACGCCTGAACCCGTCACCGATGATCCCAGCGGCGACGCGTTCGCGCCGGTCGGTGACGACCTCGGCGGCGGTGCGGGTCACGACAAGACCGTCCGGACCGCGCCACGCCAGTCCGAGCCGCCACAGGTCCTCGCGTGCCGCGTCCACGGCCGCAGCATCGGCGCCCGCCGGACGGGAGTCACGGGTGGCCGCGTCGAGGACGAGCAGGTGGGCCGTGTCGAGCCCGTCGACCGCTCGCATCGTGCTCGCCCGAGTCGAGCTGCGCGCGGCCAGGGCGGTGAGGTCCGGTGGTGCTGGCCGAACGAGGTCGGGCCGGGCGCGCAGCAGCGCGACGATCTCGGCATCGGAGCGATCGCGCAGGTCGTCCGCGAGTGAGCGGTTCGGTGCGGACGACGGGTGCGGCACCGCTCCACGGTACGCGCGTAGATTCGCGTCCATGACCACGCCCGGCACCGACCCGAACGCCGCCCCCCACTCCGCCGAGACCTCCCCGGCACCGAGCGGCGAGCAGTGGACGATCTCCGTCGGCGACGACGAGGCCACCGTCGTCGAGGTCGGTGGCGGACTCCGGCGCTGGCGTCGCGGCGGCGTCGACGTCCTCGCCGGCTACGACGCCGACGCGGTGTGCACGAGCGGGCGCGGCCAGCAGCTCATCCCCTGGCCCAACCGCATCCGCGACGGCCGGTACACGTATGCCGGCACCGAGCGCCAGCTCGCGATCACCGAGGTCGACCTCGGCAACGCCAGCCACGGCCTCGTCCGCTGGGCGCCGTGGCGACTCGTCGAGCAGACGCCGACGTCGATCACCGTCGGTCACCGGCTCTTCCCGCAGCCGGGGTGGGACTGGCACCTCGAAAGCACGACCACGTATGCCGTTGCGCCAGAAGGTCTTTCGGTCACCACCCGGGTCGAGAACATCGGTCAGGGCACCGCGCCATTCGCCTATGGGGCGCACCCCTACATCGCCATCGGCGACGCCGCCGTCGAGGACGTCGAGCTCGTCATCCCGGCCTCTCGCTGGGTCGAGGTGGACGAGCGCAGCCTGCCCACGGCGACGCGGGACGTCGACGGGACGGCATACGACCTCCGCGAACGGAAGGCGATCGGGACGCAGCGTCTCGACACGGCATACACCGACCTCGCGGCCGTCGACGGCCGGTGGGCCGTCACCGTGGCCGTGCCCGGGCGGGCGCCGGTCGAGGTGTGGGCCGACGCCGATGCGCTGCCGTGGGCGCAGGTGTTCACCGGCAAGGCGGAGGCCGACCAGGCCGGGGAGCACGGAATCGCCGTCGAGCCGATAACGGCACCCGCGGACGCCTTCAACTCCGGTGACGGGCTCATCGAGCTCGCCCCCGCTGAGACGTGGACCGGCACCTGGGGCATCAGCGTCCGGAACTGAGACGGGCAGACCGAGTACCCCACACCGAGGCCGGGCCACAGTCCGGCGTCAGGCGAGCGGGACCTGTCCCGAGGGTGCCGCCTCGGTGGCTCCGACCGGCTCGGGCGGGCCGGCGGCGGGCCCGACCCCGTTGACGGCGGGGCTGATCCGCCTCTCGAGCGCGAGCGCGAGGCCGACCATGGCGACGCAGCCGACGACGAGCATCCCGATGAAGACCGATCCCAGCTGGTGCCGCAGCAGGAACCCCGCGACGATCGGAGCGAGGATCGTGCCGGCCTGGAACGCGCCCGAGTTCACCGCGTTGTACCGGCCACGCAGGTGGTCCGGGGCCATGTCGTTGGTGATCGCAGGGATCGTCGGCTGGAGCATCGTCTCGCCGAGCGCGAAGAGCGAGTGGAAGACGAGCACGCCGACCGTCGCCGCGACCGTCGCGGGGACGAGGCCGGTGAGCCCCAGGGCGAGCCATGCCGTCGACCAGAGCACGAGCATGACGAGCAACACTCGGGTCCGGCGGTGCCCGCTGATCCGGCGCAGCACCCAGAACTGGAGGGTGACGATGACGACGGTGTTGACCGCGAACGCGAACCCGATGACGCTCGTCGACACCTCGCTCACCTGGCGGGCGAAGGCAGGGAAGCCGGCCTCCATCTGCCCGTAGCCGACGAAGACCGCGAGGAAGGTCAGCGCCGAGAGCCAGAGCACCGCGGGCTGGCGCAGGATCGCGGCATAGGTCCCCGGCTCGTCGCCGGCGTCCTCGTCGGAGGGGCGCTCAGAACGCCCGTGGACGTGCCGCAGCGGACCGAGCAGCAGCCCGATCGGCACGAGCATGCTCGCCGCGTCGCCGAGGAAGATCCACGTGAATGACATCGGGTTGTCGACATCGGCGAAGACGCCGCCGATGACCCCGCCGAGGCCGATGCCGAGGTTGACGAGGGCGAAGTTCACCCCGAAGTACTGCTGGCGTGCCTCACCGCTGACGATCGTCGCGATGAGCGCGTTGAACGCCGGCCACGAGATGCCGAAGTTCAGCCCGATGAAGCAGAACCCGAGCGCGAACGCCCACGGCGTCGTCGCGAAAGCGAGGATGACGCAGCCGACCAGCTGTGACGTCGTCGCGATGAGCAGCATCCGTCGCGCACCCCACCGGTCGGTGAGCGCGCCGCCGGGTGCGGTGACGATGAGCGCGACGACGGCGATGACGGCCATGAGGACGCCGGCGAGGTCGAGCGAAATGCCGCGGACCTCGTGCATGTAGATCACGGTGAACGGCAGGGTCAGACCGCGCCCGAGCGTCTGCACCGCGACCGTCGACAGCAGCCAGCGCCCGGCCGGGGGCAGGTCCGCCCAGAACTGCCGCAGGCTCACGCGGGGCGCGGGGGTGCTCGTCACCGGAGCACTCTCGCAGCCGCCACCGACACCGCCCAAACGACTTTCGCTGCGACGGGGTGCGGCGGGGCTCGACGGGGAGCGGACGCCATACCCGAAAGGCGGGCGCGCGGCATACGGCAGGCGAGATAGCCTTGACGGGTACGCCCGGCGACGCGGCCACCGCGCGCCGGCGACACACAGACTCCCAGCGCAGACACATGAGGTGCCCCGTGCCGACTGGCAAGGTGAAGTTCTACGACTCCGAGAAGGGTTTCGGGTTCGTCTCGACCGACGACCCGACCGAGGGCGGCGACGTCTTCGTGCCCTCGAGCGCGCTCCCGGAGGGCGTGACCCAGCTCAAGAGCGGCGCCCGCGTCGAGTTCGGCATCGTCGAGGGACGCCGCGGCGCCCAGGCGCTGTCGCTGCGACTGCTCGACCCGGCCCAGAGCGTCACCGCGAACCGCAAGGCGCGTGACCGCAAGCCGGCCGAGGAGATGGTCGTCATCGTCGAGGACGTCATCACCCTCCTCGACTCGGTGCAGTCCTCGCTGCGTCGCGGCCACTACCCCGACCGCGCGCACGGCAAGAAGGTCGCGCAGGTGCTGCGCGCCGTCGCCGACGACCTCGACGCCTGATGGCGGCGATCAAGCCCGACGCGACCCTGCGCGGCGCCGTCGACCTCGCCCGCGAGGCGGCCGAGTCGATCGCCGAGCGCGGCACCGTCGGCGAGCACCTCGGCATGGACATGGTCGAGGAGCGCGTCGGCACGCACTACTTCGCGTGCACCGCCAAGGCGTACCCCGGCTGGCGGTGGGCGATCACCGTCGCGCGCGTGCCGCGCTCGAAGACGGTCACCATCTCCGAGACGAACCTCGTCCCGGGTGACGGTGCGTTGTTGTCGCCCGAGTGGGTTCCGTATGCCGACCGGCTGGCTCCCGGGGACATCGGTCCCGGGGACGTCACGCCGAAGGTCGACGACGACCCGCTCCTCGAGGCCGGTTACGAGGCCACGGGGGACGAGGACGTCGACCAGCTGGCGCAGTTCGAGCTCGGGCTGGGCCGCGAGCGCGTCCTCTCCGCCGAGGGCCGTGAGGTCGCGGCGCAGCGCTGGTACGACGGCGACCACGGCCCGAACGCCCCGGTGGCGCAGAAGGCCCCGGCGCCGTGCTCGACGTGTGGCTTCTTCATCCCGATGGCAGGTGCACTCCGGTCTTTTTTCGGCGTGTGCGCCAACGCCTGGTCGCCCTCCGACGGTCGCGTCGTGAGCCTTGACCACGGCTGCGGCGCACACTCCGAGATCGACGTCGAGGCTCCAGAGCCCGAGGTCGTCGCGCCGCCCGTGCTCGACGACACCGAGCTCGAGCGGGTCTGAGGGATCGAGGGGACGCGCGCGATGAGCAACGGTGTGCACAGCGATCCGGGAGCCGGCGACGCGCGGCGCGCGGCCGGCATACCGGACGACCCCGCGGACGATGCCACCCGGGTCACCGACGGCGAGGCCGAGGTCCTCGCCGCGATGGACGTGCCGACGCAGCGGATCATCGTCGTGGGGCTCGCGGTGTGGGTCGTCGCGTTCGTCGTCACCCTCGCCGTGCCGGCGCTCCACGAGGGGGACAGGTCGTGGTGGCCGTGGGCGTGCGTCGCCGGGTTTGCGCTGGGCCTGCTCGGGCTGCTCTACGTCCGACGCGGCCGCGGCAACGCCGCCCTCACCGACTGACCGAGGTGGGTCCGTCGCTCAGACGCCGAGGGCGGTCTTGATCGGGTCGATCGCGAAGTAGAGGACAAAGAGCCCGGCGACGAGCCACATGAGCGGGTGGATCGCCGACGCCTTGCCGCGCACGACCTTGATGAGGACGTAGGCGACGAAGCCGGCGCCGATGCCCGCGGTGATGGAGTACGTGAACGGCATGAGCACGATCGTGAGGAACGCCGGGATGGCGATCTCGACGTCGTCCCAGTCGATCTCCTTGACCTGCTGCATCATGAGGAACCCGACGAGGACGAGCGCGGGCACGGCGGCTTCGGACGGAATGACCTGGACGAGCGGCGCGAAGACCATCGAGGCGAGGAAGAGCAGTCCGGTGACGACGGACGCCAAGCCGGTGCGCGCACCCTCGCCGACGCCGGAGGCGGACTCGATGTAGCTCGTGTTCGACGAGACGCCGGCGGCGCCACCGGCAGCTGCAGCGAGGGAGTCGACGACGAGGATGCGGTCGGTGTGCGGCGGCAGGCCGTCCTCGTCGAGGAGGTCGGCCTCGTGTCCGATGGCGGTCATCGTGCCCATGGTGTCGAAGAAGTCGGCGAGCATGAGGGTGAAGATGAGCAGCGCGGCCGCGACGATCCCGACGCGGTCGAACGAGCCGAGCAGCGAGAACTGCCCGAGCGTCGCGAAGTCCGGGGTGTCGATGATCTGGTCGGGGAGCGTCGGGACGATGAGGCCCCAGCCGGTCGAGTTGACCTTGTCGCCGTCGACGGCCGGGCCGATCTGGGCGATGGCCTCGACGACGATCGCGAGGATGCTCGTGGCGATGATGGCGATGAGGATGGCGCCGCGCACCTTGCGCACCCAGAGCACGATGATGAGCACGAGCCCGGCGACGAAGACGAACGTCGGCCAGCCCGCGAGGAACCCGTCGACGCCGAGCTGGACCGGCACCGTGCCCTGCGCGGTGCGGCGCACGAAGCCAGCGTCGACGAACCCGATGAGCGCGATGAACAGGCCGATGCCGACCGAGATCGCGACCTTGAGCTGGGTCGGCACGGCGTGGAAGACCGCCTGCCGGAAGCCGGTGAGCACGAGGACGAGGATGATGATGCCCTCGAGGACGACGAGGCCCATCGCGTCGGCCCAGGTCATCTGCGAGGCGACGGCGAACGCGACGAACGCGTTGAGCCCGAGGCCGGTTGCAAGGGCCATGGGGTAGTTCGCGACGACGCCCATGAGGATCGTCAGCAGGCCGGCCACGAGGGCGGTGCCGGCCGCGATGGCGGGCAGGTTCGACCCGTCGCCCGCGCCGCCGCCGAGGAAGTTGCCCTCGGAGTCCTGGGCGAAGCCGAGGATGAGCGGGTTGAGCACGACGATGTAGGCCATGGTGAAGAACGTGACGATGCCGCCGCGCACCTCCCGGCCGACCGTCGAGCCGCGCTCGGTGATGTGGAAGAAGCGGTCGATCCCGGACGAGCCCGAGGGGCGCTGGGTGCGCGGCTCGGACGAGGTCTTCGCGGTGGGCATGGCGGAACCCTAGCGTCCGCGGGCCCCGTGGGAAATACTTAGCCGAAGTAATGAGTTAGGCTAAAGGTATGGGGAGTGACGAGAGCAGCACGTATGCCGCCCTCTCGCCTGCCGCTGTGTCGAGGCTGGCGGGTGAGCTGCGGCTCGCCTGCATGCGCATTTCGCGCCGCGTCCGCTACGAGAGCACCGACGCCGTTGCGCCGCACCAGTTCTCGGCCCTCTGCCGCCTCGAGGACGCGCCCCGCACCCCCGGCGAGCTCGCCGAGATCGAGCGGGTGAGCGCGCCGTCGATGACGCGGACGACGAACGGCCTCGTGGAGCGGGGCCTCGTCGAGCGCACCGCCGACCCGACCGACAAGCGGCAGGTCATCCTCACCCTCACCCCAGACGGCCACGGGCTCCTCAAGGAGATCCGGCGCCGGCGTGAGGCGTGGATGTTCGTCCGCGTGAGCCACCTCGACCCCGAGGAGCAGGCCGTGCTGCAGCGCGCCGCCGCCATCCTCACCCGCGTGGCCGCCGAATGAGCCCCACGTTCACCTCGTTCGCCGTCCGCAACTACCGCATCTTCTACGCCGGGTCGTTCGTCTCGAACATCGGCACGTGGATGGGCCGGGTCGCGCAGGACTGGCTCGTCCTCACCGAGCTGACCGACCACTCGAGCCAGGCGCTCGGCATCGTCACCGGCCTGCAGTTCCTGCCGTTCCTCGTGCTCGCGCCGTGGGCCGGAGCCATCGCCGACCGCTTCCCCAAGCGGCGCATCCTGCTCGTGACGCAGACCCTGCTCCTCGTGACGAGCCTCGTGCTCGCCGCACTCGTGCTGTTCGGCGTCGCGGCGCTGTGGCACGTCTACCTCATCGCGCTCGCCCAGGGCGTCGTCACGGCCATCGACAACCCCGCCCGCCAGTCGTTCGTCTCCGAGATGGTGCCGCGCGACAAGCTCGCCAACGCCGTCGCCCTCAACAGCGCGAGCTTCAACGCCGGCCGGCTCATCGGTCCCGGCCTGGCCGGCCTCATGATCGCCGCCGTCGGCACGGGGTGGACGCTGCTCGTCAACGTGGCCACCTTCGTCTTCGTCATCGCCGCGCTCGCCCTGCTGCGTCCCGGCGAGCTCATGCCGGCGCCGCTGACCCGCGGCAAGGGCGCGATCCGTGACGGCATCCGCTACGTGCGGAACCGTCCGGACCTCAAGGTCGTCATGCTCCTCGTCTTCGTGCTCGGCACCTTCGGCATGAACTTCCAGGTGACGACGGCGCTCATGGCCACCCAGGAGTTCGGCAAGGGCCCGACCGAGTACGGCATCCTCGGCTCGATCATGGCGACCGGCTCCCTCACGGCCGCCCTGCTCAGCGCCCGTCGTGCCCGCCCGCGCCTGCGCATCCTCCTCGTCGCCCTCGCCGGGTTCACGCTCTCGACGACCGCCGCCGCGCTCGCACCGACCTACACCCTCTTCGCGCTCTCGCTCGTGCCCGTCGGCCTGTCCGCCCTCACCGCGCTCACCACGGCCAACGCCATGGTGCAGCTGCGCGCCGACCCACTCGTGCGCGGTCGGGTCATGGCGCTCTACATGGCGATCTTCATGGGCGGCACGCCCATCGGCGCCCCGATCATCGGCTGGATCGGCGAGGTCTTCGGCGCGCGCTGGACGATCGCCATCGGCCCCATCGCCGTGGGCGTCACCCTGGTCGCCGTCATGTGGTGGCTGGCCCGGGAGCAGAATGTCCGCGTGAGTTTCGAGTCGCAGCGTCACCCGCGCCTCACCATCGAGGCCGTGCCGCCCAAGGTGCGGGACACCGTCACCGAGCCGGCGCCGGAGGCGGCGCGATGACGCCGACGTTCCGTCGCCGGATGACGCTCGGCGTGCTTGCTGTGCTCGTCATCGTCGCCGTCGCGTATGCCGTCCTCACCTGAGGGCGTGTCCCCGACCGACCGGGCGCCCACCACGCCGACGGCCCGGTCCCGCTGGTGCGGGGCCGGGCCGTCGGCGTCGTTGTCGTGCCGGTGTCGGCGTCAGACGAGCTTGACGCTGCTGTAGGGGAGCACGACCGAGGGCTTGAGCAGGCCGAGGACGTTGACCTCCACCGTCACCGTGTTGGCGGCGGTGTCGACCTTGAGCACCTTGGCCGAGAGCCCGAGGTACTCACCGGCGGTGATCTTCACCGTGTCACCCGGCGAGAACGGGTCGGGGTCGACCGCGACGGTCGTCGACGGCAGCGGCGTCGCCGTCACCTTCGGCACGGGAACCGGCAGCTTGGGCGCCACGGTCGGCTTGGGAGCCGGGGCCGGCGGAGCCGTGGTGTCCTCGGGCTCCGGTTCGGGTGCCGACGTGGGCTTGCTCGTCGAGCCCGGCTTGGGTGCCGTGGTCGGCCGTGTCGTCTTCGACGGCGTGGGCTTCGACGACGCCGACGACGTCGGCGTGGGGCTGGCCGAGGGGGCCGGCGGCAGGTACGGCGAGCGGTCGGCATACCCCGGCGGGAGAGCCGTGGCGGGCAGGACGCTGTGACCGGCGCGGTACGACGCGGCGATGCTCGTGACCTTGCGGACGTAGTCCATCGAGTTGTTGTAGCGGAGCACGGCCTTGGTCAGGTCGTTCGCGTTCGTGAGGTCGCCGGGGCCCGAGCACAGGTAGACCCCCGCACTGGTCGCGGCATCCGCCATGTTCTGCGGGTCGCGCTTGCCGTCGCCGTTGCCGTCCTGACCGACGGACTTCCAGGTGCCCGGGATGAACTGCATGGGTCCAACGGCCCGGTCGAAGACGACGTCACGGTCGAAGCGGCCGCCATCGGTGTCGGTGATCCGGGCGACACCGTTGCCGTTGAGCGGGATGCCGTAGATGCCGGGTGTCGCGTTCCCCGCGGCGTCGAGGAGGTTGCGGCCCCAGCGCCCGTGGTCGCTCTCGACCTTGCCGATGCCGGCGAGCAGCGCCCAGTCGATCTTGCAGCCCGGGTCGGCCTGCGCGAGCAGCTGCTGCGCGGCCTGGTAGGCGGCGAGCGCCTGGGCGGGGATGCCACCGGCAACGCTGGACATGCCCCAGGTCTGCGGCTCACTCGGGCCGGGCAGGGACTCCGGGGGGATGGAGGAGTTCGGGTCCGGCAGCGCGAGCGCCGGAAGGGCCGGGAGCGCCGGGAGGCTCTTGACCCCGCCGGCCTGCTGGACGGCGACGGGAGGCACGACGATGCGCGGCTTGGCCGTGGCGGACTGCTCGGTCGCAGCGACTGCGGCGACGCCGGTCGTCGTCACCGCGATGGCGGCAACGGCCCCCGCGATGCGTCGGCCGGTCGTGGTGCGCAGAGCGGCCAGTGCCGCTCGGTGTGTGCTGACACCCATGTCAGCTGCTCCTTCCGCTCACGCCGTCGTTGGCGTACCGATCAAGGTTACCCGGAGGTATGGCCGCGGGGAAATCCTTCGGTGAGTTTTGCCACAGGTGGCAAGGCCATTCGTGCTCAAGGTCGGGGGAGGCGCGTCCATTCCCCGGACACGGACGAGGACATGGCACGGGGACGGCCTCGTGTGGAAGCCGTCCCCGTGAGGGCGTGGCGCCGTACGGCGCGCGATGAAACCGCTGGTCAGAGCGCCTTGGCGACGTGCTCGATGGCGCCGAGGAGCTTGCTCACGTCGTCCGGCTCGACGGCCGGGAACGTCGCGATGCGCAGCTGGTTGCGGCCGAGCTTGCGGTAGGGCTCGACGTCGACGACGCCGTTGGCGCGCAGCGTCTTGGCGATGGCTGCGGCGTCGACCGCGTCGTCGAAGTCGATCGTCGCGACGACCTGGCTTCGGGCGGCCGGGTCGGCGACGAACGGCGTCGCGTAGTCGATCGAGTCGGCCCACGTGTAGATGCGGTCCGAGGAGTCCTTGGTGCGGGCCGTCGCCCAGTCGAGCCCGCCCTGCTCGCCCAGCCAACGCAGTTGGGCGTCGAGGAGCGCCAGGGTCCCGACGGCCGGGGTGTTGTACGTCTGGTCCTTGCGGCTGTTGTCGATCGCGGTCGGCAGGCTGAAGAAGTCAGGCACCCAGCGGCCGGTCGCGGCGATCTCGTCGACCCGGGCCAGCGCGGCGGGGGAGAAGAGCGCGAGCCAGAGACCACCGTCGGCGGCGAAGCACTTCTGCGGGCCGAAGTAGTAGACGTCCGACTGCGACACGTCGACGGGCAGGCCACCGGCGCCAGACGTGGCGTCGATGAGGACGAGCGCGTCGTCCGCGGCGCCCTCGACGCGACGAACGTCGGTCATGACACCGGTGCTCGTCTCGTTGTGCGCCCAGGCGTAGACGTCGATGCCGTCCTCGGCCTGCGCCGCCGGTCGGGTGCCGGGCTCGCTCTTGATGACCGAGGACTCGCCGAGGAACGGCGCGTTCGAGGTGACGGCGGCGAACTTGCTCGAGAACTCACCGAACGCGAGGTGCTGGGCGCGCTCGCGCACGAGCCCGAACGCGGCGATGTCCCAGAACGCCGTCGCGCCACCGTTGCCGAGGACGACCTCGTAGCCCTCCGGCAGCGAGAAGAGGTCGGCGAGGCCGGAGCGGACCGACTTCACGAGGTTCTTGACCGGCGCCTGGCGGTGCGAGGTGCCGAGGACGGTCGTGCCGAGGGAGGCGAGGAAGTCGACCTGCTCGGGGCGGACCTTCGAGGGTCCGGAGCCGAAGCGGCCGTCGGCGGGCAGGAGGTCAGCGGGGATGGTGATCGCGGCGTCAGTCACGGCGCCATCCTCCCAAACGCGAGCACGCGGCATACGGGCGCGTTCACCCAGCGGACGATTGCCCGTATGCCGGTCAGTGGTATGCCGGTGAGTCGCCCGCCGTGTGCGGGCCGGGCTCGCGTGTCCCGGCTCAGCTCTCGCGGTAGCCGGTGACCTCGTCCAGACCGCGCGGGCCCTCCCCGATGTAGCGCGAGCTCGGCCGGATGAGCCGGCCGGTCTTCTTCTGCTCGAGGATGTGCGCCGACCAGCCCGCGGTGCGCGCCGAGGCGAACAGCGGCGTCATCATGTCGCCCGGCACCTCGGCGAAGTCGAGCAGCACCGCCGCCCAGTAGTCGACGTTGGTCTCCATCTTGCGGTCCGGGTAGCGCTCGGCCAGTGCGGCGATGGCCGCCTTCTCCAGCTCGAGCGCGACCTCGTAGCGCGGGGCGCCGAGCCGCTGGCACGTGTCGCGCAGCACCGCCGCCCGTGGGTCGTAGGCGCGATAGACGCGGTGGCCGAAGCCCATGAGCCGCTCGCCGCGGTCGAGGACTCCACGCACGTATGCCGCGGCGTCACCGGTCTGCTCGACGCCCTCGATCATGTGCTGGGCGCGCGAGGGGGCCCCGCCGTGGAGCGGGCCGGAGAGGGCACCGATCGCGCCGGACAGGCACGCGGCGACATCAGCACCGGTCGATGCGATGACGCGCGCGGTGAACGTCGACGCGTTCATGCCGTGCTCGGCCGCGGAGATGAAGTAGGCGTCGATCGCCTCGACGTGCTTGGGGTCGGGCTCGCCGCGCCAGCGGATCATGAACCGCTCGACGATCGTCCTGCCCTTGTCGACCTCGGACTGCGGCACCATCGGCGTGTTCTGCCCGTGCGCCGACTGGGCGATGAACGACAGGGCCATGACCGAGGCGCGGGCGAGCTGCTCGCGGGCCTCCTCGTCGGAGACGTCGAGCAGGGGCTTGAAGCCCCACACCGGCGCGAGCTGGGCGAGCGCGGACTGGACGTCGACGCGGATGTCGCCCGTGTGCACCGGCAGCGGGAACGGCTCGGCCGGCGGCAGGCCCGGGTCGAACTCGTTGTCGACGAGCAGCCCCCACACTTGGCCGAAGCTCACCCGGCCGACGAGGTCCTTGATGTCGACCCCGCGGTAGCGCAGCGCGCCACCCTCCTTGTCGGGTTCGGCGATCTGCGACTCGAAGGCGACGACGCCCTCGAGGCCGGGGCGGAAGTCGGGGTCGGCGGCGGCGCTGGTCGTCGCGGCGCCGGGGGTGGACGTCGTTGTCACGGTTTCCCTCGTCTCGGGTTCATCCGGTGGGTGGGCGGGACCATTGTGCCCTCACCCCTCGGCGCGCTCACGGCCGATGGTGATCCACGTCTGTTCGGCCCGCGCGAGGAGCTGCCCGTCCGCGGTGAAGAGTGCCGAGCCGGCATACCTCTTGCGGCCGTCCGCCCCGCGCGGCCACGACACGACGACGTGCTCCTCGCCGACGACCGGGGGCGTGAAGAGCTGCGCCGTCATCGTGCCCAGCACCATGGGCGGCGACGGGAACCCGGCGGCCTTGCCGCCGGGGCAGTCGAGCGCGGCCCACACCTCGGGCAGCGAGGCATCGCGGGGTGTCCAGGTCGCGGCATACCGGCTGTCGGCACCAGCGGGGTCCACGGCGCCGGAGCGGATCTGGAGGCCGTCAGGGTTGGCGGGTCCGCAGCCGTAGCACGTCGGGAACGGGTGATCCTGCGCGCGCACCCCGCGCGACTCGGCCTCGCGTGCGACGGCAGTGGAGACGGGGTCGGGCACCTCCTCGCGCAGCGGTGGCGCCGCCACGGCCGTCGCGACGACCGTGTCGCCGTCGAGGAGGGTCGTCGCCTCTCCCGGGGTCCTGCCCTCGTCCAGGACGAGCTCGCGCTCGAGCGGCGGCGGCTGCTGGAGGCGAGCCGTCACCGCGGACGCCACCGTCGGGAGCGGGGTGTGCATGGCGAGGATGCCACTCACCCAGCCGCCGTTGCCGGACGTCGGAGGGCCGCTGTACCGCTGGGGGATCACCACGTGCACGGTCCCAACCTACGTGTCAGGGTGAGCGGCGTGCCGCCGTCCGAGAGCTCCACGGGGAACCCCGGCCCGCGGGAGCTCTCGCTGAGGAGCATCGCGCTCCCGGCGTTCGGGCCCACGGCGGTGTGGTCGGTCGGGCTCGGGGCGTCCCTGCCGGTCGTCGCGCTCAGCGCCCGCGACCTCGGGGCGAGCGTCGCGGTGGCGGCGGCGTTCGTCCTCATCGAGGGGCTGGCGGCGTTCGTGGCGACGCTCCCGGCCGGGTCCCTCGTCGCGCGGGTGGGGGAACGGCGCGCCCTCGTCGGGGCGGCCGTCGTCGACGCGGTCGGGGCACTCATGGCCGTGCTCGCGCCGAACCTGCTCGTCCTCGGGCTCGCCATCGGCCTCATGGGCACGACCGGCTCGGTCTTCCTCCTCGCCCGCCAGTCCTGGCTCACCGCCCGCGCTCCGGTGCGGGTGCGGGCTCGCGCGATGTCGACGATGGGTGGCGTCCAGCGCATCGGCCTCTTCGTGGGACCGTTCCTCGCGGCACCGGTCATCGCCGTGTGGGGCACGAGGAGCGCGTATGCCGTCGCGGTCGTCGCGGGGCTGCTCGCCGCGGTCTGGGCGTGGGTCGCGCTGCGCGACGACGAGTTCGACGAGGGTGCCCCCGCGACGTCCGGTGCGGCCGCCACCTCGGGTGCGCACGGCGGGACGGGACCGGACACTCACACGGGTGCGGGCGGGCATACGGAGAGGGACACGCACACGGGTGCGGGCCGGCATACGGAGAGGGACACGCCCACACGCGCGGGCAGGCATACGGGTTCGGGTGGGGAGAGGACGACGAACACGCAGAGGGCAGCCTCCGTCCGGGAGCCCGGACCACGACTGCTCGACGTCGTCCGCGGGCACCGCGGCGTCCTCGCGACCCTCGGGCTCGGCGTCCTCCTCATCGGCGCGGCGCGACAGGGACGGTTCGTCGTCGTGCCGCTGTGGGCCGAGCACGTCGGCATCAGCGACAGCACGACGGCGGTGATCTTCGGCGTCGCGGGGGCGGCCGAGGTGCTGCTCTTCTATCCGGCCGGCTCGGTGATGGACCGCTTCGGGCGGGTGTGGGTGGGGGTGCCGCTGCTCCTCGTCCTCGGTGTCGGGATGGTGGTGCTGCCCCTGACCCAGACGGTCGCGGCGGTCACCGTGGTCTCGACGGTCATGGGCGTCGGCAACGGGCTCGGCTCCGGCATCGTCCAGACGCTCGGCGCCGACGTCGCACCCGTGGGGCAGAGGGTGCAGTTCCTCGCGGTGTGGCGCTTCCTCTCGCTCATCGGGCAGAACGGCGGGCCGCTCCTCGTCAGCGCGGTGTCGGCGCTCGCGGGCCTGGCGACGGCCTGCGTCGTCCTCGGCGCGCTCGTCCTCGCCGGGGTGCCGCTCCTCGCCCGGTGGCTCCCTCGGCACGACCCCCGCCGCACCGTCGGTCCCGGGTGAGAGACTGTTGTCTGTGACTGACCTGATCGACACCACGGAGATGTACCTGCGGACCGTCTTCGAGCTCGAGGAAGAGGGCATCACGCCCCTGCGCGCCCGGATCGCGGAACGCCTCGGTCACTCCGGCCCCACCGTGTCGCAGACCGTGGCCCGCATGGAGCGCGATGGGTTGCTCCAGGTGGCCGGGGACCGGCACATCGAGCTCTCCGAGGAGGGCCGCCGGCTCGCGACCCGCGTCATGCGCAAGCACCGCATCGCCGAGCGGCTGCTCATCGACGTCATCGGTCTCGAGTGGGAGTTCGTCCACGACGAGGCGTGCCGGTGGGAGCACGTCATGTCCGACCGCGTCGAGCAGAAGATCCTCGCGCTGCTGCCGAACCACACCGAGTCGCCCTACGGCAACCCGATCCCCGGGCTCGACGAGTTCGGGGAGGATGCCGCGGGCGAGGACTTCCGCACCGGGCTCTCGACCCTGACCGAGGTGGCCGAGGACGCGCCGGTGACCGTGACCGTCCGGCGCATCGGCGAGCCGGCGCAGATGGACCACGAGGCCCTGACGCTGATCACTGCTGCGGGGCTCCTGCCGGGGCAGCTGGCCACCGTCCGGCGTGATGGGACGCGGGTCATCGCCTCGCGCGAGGGTGCCGACGAGGCCTCGGGCGTCTCGCTGCCCGACGATCTCGCCTCGCACGTCTTCGTCGCGCGCACCACGGCACCGGCCTCCTGAGCCGACCTCCTGAGCCGCCCCGCCTGAGCGGACCACCCGGGCCGGCCGGCCTGCCCGGCCGGCGCGACACGAAGGCCGTTACCGGAATGTGACTTTCGCGGTCATCGCGGTTACGGTGGGTCCACCCCTGATCCACCGAGAGGTTTCTTTCGTGTCTACCCCTGCCACTTCGGACTCCGCCGAGAACAGCGCCGACGAGGGTGCCGTCCCCACCCGGGCGGCGCGTCGGCGCGGTCGCAGCCGCACCCTGCCGGTCTCCTTCGGCGCCCTCGCCGGCGCCGCCCGCACCGTGTCCCGTCCCACCGCGGTCAAGGGCCTCGTCGGGCTCGGCCTGGCCTCGAGCCTCGCTGCGGCCATCGCGATCCCCGTCCAGGCCTCGCCCGAGCAGGTCGAGCTCGCCAGCGGCAGCACGGCCGCTCTCGTGGCGCGCGACCGGGCCGCCGCCGCTGACGGCACGACGTCGCGCAGCACCGGTCGCGCCGCCGTCGCAGAGCGCGTCGCCGTGACCGCGCCGGCCGCTCCCAAGGGCGCGACCGTCGACGCCGGCGTGGGTGGTGTCGCGGCGGTGGCGAAGCCGAAGCCGAAGCCGACGCCCACTCCCGAGAAGACCACCGAGGAGCGCGAGAGCACCACGGAGCGTCAGAGCTCCTCGACGGATGAGTCGTCGCGCACGCAGTCGCGCTCGAGCTCGTCCGAGTCCTCGTCGTCGCCCTCCTCGTCGGGTGGTTCCGGCGTCTCCATGGCGTACTACGGCTGGTGCAACGACAAGGGCCTCGGCAGCAACGCGTCCAAGGTCTGCTCCGCGGTCCGCTCGAACTTCGGCATCACGAACATCGGCGGCTTCCGCGCCGGTGCCGGGGACCACGGCACGGGCAAGGCGGTCGACATCATGATCTCCAGCTCGTCCCAGGGTGACGCGGTCGCCCGCTGGGCCATTGCCAACATGGGTGCCTACAACATGACCTACGTCATCTGGCAGCAGCGCATCTGGCTCGCCGGCGCCGACGGCTGGCGCTCGATGGAGGACCGTGGCTCGCCGACGCAGAACCACATGGACCACGTCCACGTGTCGGTGGAGTGACGAGCCACCGACCGTCCCGACGAGACGCCCCGAGCGCCCTGTGCGTTCGGGGCGTCTCGCATCCGTGGGCGGTCCGCCGCGCCGGGGGTGAGGGCCGCGCAGCAAGGCGGTGACTCGCTCTCGTGACCCAAACGTGACATTGCCGAGTGGTCTGGGGTAGCGTGACGGCGGCTCATCCTCCCCTGGGACGAGCTGTCGCGACGGACTTGCCGAGTCCTGCCTCCGCCGCCGACCAGGACACGCACACCGCTTGGCAGGAGCGGGGGACCCACTTCCGGGTCGATCGAGGTGCCTCGCACCGTGGTCGTCCCTCGGGGTGAAGCCAGCTCCGGCTGGCCGGGCAGAACCTCCGCCCGAACCCGACAGCTCACCTCGCAGGCATCGAGAGGTTCACATCGTGGCTCACTCCACTCCCGGCCGGCACCGCGCGCCCGGTCGACACAACCCTGTCGCCGAACTGTCCGAGATCGCCTCCCAGGCCGGGATGACGAGCGCCAAGGCGTCCGCCGTCCTCGCCGCCTCCGGTGGCCTCGTCGCCGCGTTCGCGCTCCCGGCCACGGCCGCTCCGCACGGCCCGTCGAAGCAGGCCACCACGACGACGGCCGCTCCCGCCGCTGCCGTCCCGGACAAGGCCGCCGCTGCACCCGCCGTGACCGCGCCCGCGAGCGTTGCGCCGACGCGCGTCGAGTCGGTCGGCGTCTTCGGTGTCACCGCCGTGGCCAAGCCGAAGCCGAAGCCCAAGCCGAAGCCCAAGCCCGCCCCGGTCGTCGAGACCCGCGAGAGCCGCAACGTCGAGCGCGCCGAGAGCTCGCAGCGTTCCGAGCGGTCGGAGTCCGGCACGAGCCGCTCCACGACGCGCCCGTCGGTCAACAACAACGTCAAGCAGTCCTCGAGCGAGATCGTCAACATCGCCCGGACCCTGCTCGGCATCGCCTACGTCTACGGCGGCGAGGACCCGTCCGGGTTCGACTGCTCCGGCCTCACGCAGTACGTGTACGGCAAGGCGGGCATCTCCCTCCCGCGCACCGCGTCCCAGCAGCAGCGCGAGGGCACCCGGGTGAGCAACCCGCAGCCCGGCGACCTCGTCTTCTACGGGAGCCCCGCCTGGCACGTCGGCATCTTCACCGGCGGCGACATGATGATCGACTCGCCGCGCCCCGGGAAGTACTCCAGCGAGCGCAACATGTTCGGCACCCCGACCGAGTTCCGCCGGTACTGAGCCCACGGCGCGCCACCGCGTGAGGCGCGCACCCGGCATACGGCACGACGCGACGCCCCTGGACCACACGGTCCGGGGGCGTTCGCGCGCTCCCCGACGCCGGCCGCACGCCCCTGCCACGGTGTCGGGAGGAGATCTGTGCGCGACCCGTCGCTGTGGTTGGGTTGACAGGTGCCCGAACTCGTTGTGGACCTGTGGGGCGACCCCACCGACCCGTGGTCGTGGCTGGCCAAGCGGCGGCTCGAGGAGGCCGTGGCGCGTTCCAGTCGGCCCGCCGACGTCACGGTCGTGCACCACACCCTGCCGCGAGCGCCGCTGTCCGCCGAGGAGCTGCAGCGCGCCTCGGTGACGGCGCGGCCGGACGGCCTCGACATCACCCTCGCCGAGCCGTCACGCGGCGACACCAGGGCGGCCAGCCGGCTCGTCGCACTCGCCCACTCCCTCGGCGGGCCCCCGCTCCAGGCGGCGTTGCTCGAGCGGCTGTTCGCGGCCGTGTTCACCGAGGGCGCCGACATCGCCTCGAACCCGGTGCTGCAGCGGCTCGCCGCCGAGGCCGGGCTCGACGAACGGCGGGTCGGGGCCGTCTTGGCCTCCGAGGAGCTCTCCGACGAGGTCGATGCGGACGTCGCGCTCGCCGCCGAGCTCGGCATCGAGGCGCCGCCGTTCGCCGTCGTGGGCGGACGTGTCGGGCTCGGCGGCGTGGCCTCGGTCGAGGACTACCTCGGGCGCATCGAGAGCGCGCTCGAGACGGCCTAGGCGGTCAACGGCGCGGCGGGCTGCCGCATCGGCTCAGTGGTGGAGCGTCCAGCGCGGCGGGACGCCGTGGACCGACCGGTACTGCGCGCTGAACCGGCCGACGTTGAGGAAGCCCCACGACATCGCGATGTCGGTGACCGAGGTGCCGGAGGCCGGGTCGGCCGCGAGGAGGTCGTCGTGGGCCCGGTCGAGGCGGACTCGGCGGAGGTAGCCCGTCGGCGTCGTGTCGAGGTGGCGCCGGAACGCCAGCTGGAGGGCGCGCACGCTGACATGGGCTGCTCGGGCGATGTCGGTGACCGTGATGTCGGCGTCGCAGTGCTCCTCGACGTAGGCGACCGCGCGTTGCACCGTGGTGTTCGTCGCGTCCGTGCGGTCCGTCGGGGTGGGTGTCACACCGGCCGGGTCGAGCGCGGTGATGAGCGTCGCGGCGACGAGTCGGGCCGAGGTCCCGAGGACGACGGGGTTCTCCGACAGCCGGTCATCGGACAGCACGACGTCGGTGAGGTGATGCAGCGTGCGTTTCCAGTGCCACGCCATCAGCGGTTCGAACGTCTCGAGGTGGAACCGGTCGACGACGTCGCGCACCGGCTCGTCCGTGACCTCGGCGAGGAGGTCGAGGTCGACGCCGACGATCTCGAGCCCGGCACCCTCGAGGCGGGTCGAGTAGGCCTTCTCGGGATGGGCCAGCAGGACGACGTCGCCCGGTCCGACGCGGCGATGGCGTCCGTCGGTCCAGATGTCCATGTGCCGGTCCAGGACACGGCACACGACGAGGCAGCCGAGCGGCTCGACGTCGTACTCCGTCACGAGACTGTTGTGGAAGGAGTCGATGCGCAGCGACCCGAGGTCGCGTCGGCTCTGGCGGAACCGGAAGTCGTCTGCTTGGCCCTGGACGCGCAACCGGTTGTCGGCGTATGCCGCCCGCACCAGGGCGCTGCCCTCGTCCGGGATCGTCGTGGTGAACCGAGAGACGATCGGCGGGTGCAGTCCGCTCTTCGGCGACACATCCGCGGTGGGCGCTCGGTCCGTCGTGGGCGGCTCGCTCGCAGGGGGCGCCGAGGGACCCTGGCCGGCGTCGGAGGAGACACTCATGACCGCAGCGTCTCTCGCGGGGTCGTGCCGTAGGTCTCCCGGTAGAGCGCCGCGAACCGGTCGGGTCGTCCGAAGCCCCAGCGTCCCGCGATGTCGCGCACCGTGTCGCCGCGGCTCGGGTGGCCCAGCTGGAGGTCGCGGTGGGCGCGCTCGAGCCGGACCCGCCGCAGGTGGGCCATCGGGGTGGTGTGGCGGTGCCGGGCGAAGGCCTGCTGGAGGCCCCGCACGCCGATGCTCGCGCCCGCCGCGATCTCTGCCACGGTGAGTGGGCGGTGGGCGTTCGCCTCGATGAACTCCTCGGCGCGACGCACCGTCGACGGGGTGCTCGCACCGCCGCTCTCGAACCAGTCCTCGGTCGTGGGGGCGTTCGGGAAGGTCGTCAGTGCCGTCGCGGCGAGCATGCGTGTGGTCTCGGCCGCCACGAGGGGATGCCCGAGCGCGGAGTGGGTGGTGCGCAGCTCCTGCTCGACGTGTTCGGTGACCCTGCGCCAGTGGTGCGCCAGACGCGGCGCGGCGGCTCGCGACTGACCGAAGAGTGACGCGGGTGAGGCGCTGTCGTCCAGCCGGGCGACGTCGGCCACCACCGCGAGGGGGAGTGCGACGAGCGTGATCTGGCCGCCCTGCCACGCGACTCGCGACGGCCTGTCGGTCGCATAGGCGAGGCAGTCGCCGGCAGCGAGCCGGATCTCGTCGCCGCCCATGGACACCTGCAGGCCGCCCTCGCGGGCCATGACGGCGACGAACATCTCGACCGGGTGGGCGTGGGCCGCCATCGGCGCGGTGTTCCACATGCGCTCGACCCGCAGAGGGGCGGCCGGGTTGACGTTGACGGCGTCGGAGCCGAACGCGAACTCGCCCTGCGGCGCGGCGAGCTGGATCGGTTGGTTCGGGCCGTAGGTCTGACGGAGCAGCTGGTAGACCTCGTCCGCCTCGGCTGACGCGAACCGGTTACGAACCGGTTCCTGGTAGTCCGGCGCCGTGCCAGTGCGACTGCTCGTGACACTGCGACTGCTCGTGCCACTGGGACTGCTCGAGCTGCTCATGACGCTCCTCGCGTCCGGGGTGAGCGCCGTCGTCGGGGGTCGAGGTGGAGCAGGCCCGGGGCTACGGCGTCCTCGAGACCGACCGTAGCGCGAGACACGCAGGACGTCACCCCCGGAAACGACCTGAGTACCCCCGAGAGCGAGCAGATCGCAGGCGTGCCGTGTGGATACCCGCGGTTGGGGGAACACTGTCACCTGCGGGCCGAGGTAACTCTCCGCCGGGGCCGGGCGCAGGGTTGAACACGCAGCCCCGCGCACGGCCCGCGCGCCGGGCGGGCTCACGCGCGTGGGGTAATGCCGGGCAGCTCGACGGGCAGCTCGCCCGTCTCCGCAAGGTGGCCGGCGACCGAGCGCAGCTTGTGGTTGGTGCGCTGCGACGCCTCGACGAGGAGGTCGAAGGCGGCCGCGTCGCTGATTCGGTAGCGCTCCATGAGGATGCCCTTGGCCTGGCCGATGAGGTCGCGTGCTTCCAGGGCCTGTTCGAGATGGCGGGCGTGGTCGATGGCGCCGAGGGCCGTGAGTGCGTGGGCGGCGAGGGTGGTGCTGAGCTGCTCGTCGGCGCCGGTGAAGGCGTCGGACTCCGGGGCGTAGAGGTTGAGCGAGGTCATCGCGTCGGGCCCGGTCGTGAGCCCGAATGACATCGCCGACCGGATCCCCAGCTCGTTCGCGGCCTCGGCCAGGAGTGGCCACCGCCGGTCGTGGGCCAGGTCGTCGGATCGTACGACATGGTGCTCGCCGTCCTCCGTGGCGTCGAGGGACGGACCCTGAGACGCACGGAACTGGCTCGTCGCGGCGCGGGCAACGAGGTCGTCGTTGCGGACCGGCGTGCGGACACCCGTCGTGGACAGGAGGGTCACTCCCGCGTACTGCGCACCGTCGACATGGTGCAGTGACGCTTCGACGAGGCGACGGAGGATGCCGGACCGGTCGTCATCGATGACGAAGGGCCGGGTCCACCGGTCGAGGGGCTCGGTCGGTGGCTGATGGTCGCCGTCACTGGACGACATCGTGAGCCTTCACGAGGCGAGTCTTCCGCTCACCCGACGTGAGCGACAAGACAGGAAACGAACAACAGGGCCGCAGAACCGGCCGCGGAACGCAGTGGTCCGACGACTGGGGTGGTATGCCGTGTCCCTTAGGCTGGTCCGCGGCCTTCGGGCCGTCTTCCGCCTCCGTAGCTCAGGGGAAGAGCACTTCTCTCCTAAAGAAGGTGTCGCAGGTTCGAATCCTGCCGGGGGCACGCGCGAACGCGCGACGCGAAGCGAGCGCGTCGGGCGTGAGTCCGGCAGAAGCAACAGGTCGCTCGAACGGAGTGAGAGCGCCGACGGGGGCACGCGCGAACGCGCGACGCGAAGCGAGCGCGTCGGGCGTGAGGCGTCGCGGACGGCATACTGACCCCTCGTGGCGGAGACGGGGGCGACCCAGATGAGCGGCAGTGAGCGGGACCCCGTGCAGCGACGGACGGTCGCGACGCTGTCGATGTCGCAGATCCTCGGCGGGATCTCGCTCGCGAGTGGGGTCGCCGTGGGTGCGTTGCTCGCCGAGGAGGTGTCCGGATCGCCGACGTATGCCGGCCTCGGCTCGACGTTCCAGGTCATCGGTTCGGCGCTCATCGCCGTGCCGATGGCGCGGCTCAGCGCGGCGCGGGGGCGCCGGTTCGGACTGACCTTGGGTTATGCCCTGTCGTTCGTCGGCGCGCTCGGGCTCATCATGTCCGGCATCGTCGGCAGTTTTGCCCTGCTCCTCGCGGCGAGCCTGCTCTTCGGCGGCTCGACCGCGTCGAACAACCAGGCGCGGTATGCCGCCGCCGACCTTGCGGAGCCGGCTCACCGAGGCCGCGACCTCAGCCTCGTCGTGTGGGCCACGACGGTCGGAAGCGTTCTCGGCCCGAACCTCGTCGGACCGAGCGAACCGGTGTCGCGCCTCCTCGGGCTGCCGCGTCTCACAGGGCCGTTCGTCTTCTCGCTGATCGGGCTGGTGCTGGCGATCACGGTGCTCTGGACGCGGCTGCGGCCCGATCCGCTGCTCGAGGCACGTCGGCGCGCGACGGGAGACCACGAGTCCGCCGGCGCGACTCCTGTGCACGGGTCCGTGCGCCGCGGACTGCGCGTCATCGCCGAGAACCGGCAGGCGCTCCTCGGCGTGCTGACCCTGGCGCTGGGGCACATGACGATGGTGAGCGTCATGGTCATGACGCCACTGCACATGCGGCACGGCAACGCCGAGCTCACCGTCATCGGCTTCGTCATCAGCATCCACATCCTCGGGATGTTCGCGTTCTCCCCGCTCACGGGCATGGCCGTCGACCGGTTCGGCGGGCGCGCCGTCGCGGTCGCGGGGTCGGCGATCCTCGTGTCGGCCGCGCTCCTTGCGTCCACCGCTCCGCAGGGGCACTCGATGCGCCTGCTCGTGGCGCTGTTCCTCCTGGGGCTCGGCTGGTCGTGCACGCTCGTGTCCGGGTCGACACTGCTCACGGGAGCGCTGAGCGTCGGGGAACGTCCGGGCGCGCAGGGTGCGAGCGACCTCGTCATGGGGCTCGCGGCCGGGTTGGGCGGCGCGCTCGCCGGCGTCGTCGTGGACGTCGCGAGCTTCCACGCCCTCGCTCTCGCGGCCATCGTCGTCGCCGGCTCCATCGCGGTCGCCGCCGTTGTCCTGCGAACCCCGACAGAGGAAGAGCACCCCGGCTGATCGCTGCCGTGCCGCGGGTCTCGGCGGTGCTGCGGTGGGATGCAGCACTGCAGAGCGTCGGTGGCGGCTGGTTGTGGCCGGGTCGCGGCACGCCATGCCCGCCACGCGCAGGCATTGCACACCCGGCATACCCGGCACTCCGAGGTGGCGTTGTTAGCCTGCTGCGGTGAGTGAGACCGGTCCGCAGCCCGACGTCGAACCGCGGACCGCACGGGTCCGCGACGCCGTCGCGGCCTGGACCAGGCACCTCGTGGACCTCGGTGGGCGCAACACGCTGCTGTGGTACCGCGACCTCCCGTCGGGCACGCTCGACCTCACGACCGCGCACCCCGGTGGCGTCGCGATGCTGCTCGCCGGTCGCCCCACCCGCCTGTCCGACCTCGTGCGCGAGCCGGCCGCCTTCGACGAGGCCCGCCGCCGCGCCCGCACCATCGCCGGCAAGGCCCGCGAGCTGCGCGAGGAGCGCGGCATCGACGCGGGGTTCGTCGCCGTGGGCATGGCGACGTGGAGCCTCGGTCGCGCCGGGGGCGCGGCCAGCCGTCAGCCCGCCGCGCCGGTCCTGTTGCGCTCCTGCACGCTGCGGGCGACGAGCCCGCAGCACGACGACTACGAGCTCGACCTCGGCGACGAGCTGGAGCTCAACCCGGTCCTCGAGCACTACCTCGCGTCGGAGCAGGGGATCACCCTCGACGTCGAGCGACTCGAGGGCCTCGCCACCACCCCGAACGGCTTCGACCCGTATCCCACGTATGCCGCGCTCACCGAGGCCTGCGCGCGCATCCCGGACTTCGCCGTCGAGCCGCGGATCGTGCTCGGCACCTTCTCCTACGCAAAGCTGCCGATGGTCGCCGACCTCGCAGGCCACGGCGACTCGCTCGCCGACCACGACGTCATCGCCGCCATCGCCGGCGACCCGACCGCGATGCGCTCGGTGCGCCACGAGCTGCCGGCTCGTCCGGCGGACGCCGTGCCCGACCCCGCGCAGGGGCTGCTCGTCCTCGATGCGGACGCCTCGCAGGAGGAGGCCATCGACGCGGTGCGCTCCGGCGCCAACCTGGTCGTGCACGGTCCTCCCGGCACCGGCAAGTCGCAGACCATCGCGAACCTCCTCGCCGCACTGGCCGCCGACGGCAAGCGCGTCCTCTTCGTCGCCGAGAAGCGCGCGGCGATCGACGCCGTCGTCGGGCGGCTCGACCGCGTCGGGTTGAGCGACCTCGTCCTCGACCTCCATGACGGTGCGCGCGGCCGTCGGCGGATCGCGACCGAGCTCGCGGACTCGCTCCCGGGCCGGAGCCCGCGCCCCCAGGACCCGCCGAGCCGTGACGTCGACCGGCTCCGGGCGAGCGCGTCGACGCTGCGCGAGCACCGCGACGCGATGCATGAGTCCCGCCACCCGTGGGGTGTGAGTGTCCACGAGGTCCAGGAGGCCATCAGCTCGCTCGCCTCGCGCGAGCGACCCCCGCACTCGCGGGTCCGACTGCGTGGCGAGGCTCTGCAGTCCCTGCCCCGGGACCGCTTCGAGGTGCTCACCCGCGAGCTGACCCGGGTGGCCTCCCTGGGTGCCTGGCGCACCGACCGCGGTGACGACCCGTGGTACGGCGCGACGGTGCGGACCCAGGAGGACGCCGTCCGGGCTCAGGAGCTCGTCGACCGCTGGTCCGGTGGCGGCGTGGCCGCGGTCGGCACGATCATCGACGAGGTCTTCACCGGCCTGCGAGTCCCGGCCTCACGCAGCGTGCGCGACTGGGGCAGCATCCTCGACACCGTCTCGAGCGTCCGGGACACCCTCGAGACGTTCCGGCCCGAGATCTTCGACACCCCCCTCGGTGACGTCGTCGCGGCAACCGGCTCCGCGGCATACCGCGCACAGGTCGGCGCCGAGCTCGGGTGGTGGGAGCGTCGGTCGCTGCGCCGGGGCGTGCGACGGCACGTCCGGCCCGGCCGTCCGCCGGCCGACCTGCACGCCGCCCTCGTCCGTGCGAACGAGCAGCGCAGCGCCTGGACGCGGATGGCAGGCGGCGGAGGCCGACCCGAGATGCCCGCGGACCTCGACCGGGCGATCACGGCGTATGCCGCCCTCGCAGCCGATCTCGAATGGCTCCAGGAGCGCGTCCCCGCCGCATCATCGGGCGCGGGAAGCGAGACGTCGACGGCGGGGGTCGCGCTCGTCGACCTCCCCCGTGAGGAGCTGACGGCGCGGCTCGACGCGCTCGCCGCGGCTCCCGAGCGACTCGCCGTCCTGCCGTCCGTCATCGGGCCGCTCGAGTCAATGCGTTCGGCGGGGCTCGGTCCGCTCATCGACGACCTCGCGCTGCGCGGCGTCGAGGCCGACGACGTCGCACCCGAGGCCGACTTCGTCTGGTGGAGCTCGGTGCTCGACGACATCGCCCTGCGCGACCCGCGTGTCGGAGCCCATGACGGGGACGACCTGCGGCGCGTCGTCGGTGAGTTCGCCGACGCCGACGCGGCGGTACTGCGTGGCAACGCGACCCGGGTGCGCGCCGCTGTGCGAGCCCGCATCGACTCCGTCATCGCTGACTCACCCGAGCTCGAGAGCATCGTGCGCGCCGAGGCCGCGAAGTCGCGCCGGCACCGGTCGCTGCGCGACCTCATGCCGGTCGCCGGTGAGCTCGTCACGGCGTTGCGGCCCTGCTGGGTCATGAGCCCACTCGTCGTCGCCTCCGTGCTGCCGCCGGGGGTGTGGTTCGACGTGGTTGTCTTCGACGAGGCGTCGCAGATCCCGCCCGCCGAGGCCGTCTCGGCGATTGCTCGCGCCCGTCAGGTCGTCGTCGCCGGTGACGCCAAGCAGCTGCCGCCGACGTCGTTCTTCACGACCGTCAGCGACGACGGCGAATCCGCACCGACCGACAACCTCTCCGAGGGCGTGGAGTCGGTGCTGGACGTCCTCGCCGCGACGCTGCCCAGCCGCCGGCTCACGTGGCACTACCGCTCGCTCGACGAGCGCCTCATCGCCTTCGCCAACGAGCAGGTCTACGACTCCGCTCTGGTCACCTTCCCGGGCACCGGCACCGCGCCGGTGCTGACGCACGAGCTCGTCGACGGCGTCGGGGTCGTCGCTGACGGTGCGGCGAGTGTCGAGACGACCCAAGCCGAAGTGGACAGGGTTGTCGACCTCGTGCTGGACCACGCCCTGAACCGGCCGGGGGAGAGCCTGGGCGTCATCGCCCTCGGGATCGCCCACGCCCGGCGGCTCGAGGAGGCCCTCCGTCGGGCCCTCGCCGGTCTCGACCAGGAGACCGCGCGCTTCTTCACCGAGGATGTCCACGAGCGCTTCTTCATCAAGAACCTCGAGCGGGTCCAGGGTGACGAACGGGACGCGATCATCCTGTCGGTGGGCTACGGCAAGACGCCACACGGCCGGGTCCTGCACCGGTTCGGGCCGCTCAACACCGAGGGTGGGGAGCGGCGGCTCAACGTCGCGGTGACGCGGGCCCGGCGGCGGATGACCGTCGTCTCCTCGATCGGCGCCGACGAGCTCGACCCGCAGCGGCTCAAGGCCCGCGGGGCGATCATGCTGCGCGACTTCCTCGCCCATGCCGCCGCGTCGTCGGCCGGTGCGCCCCGCGACGCGACCGCCACCGGGGGCGCGGTCGGCGCCGAGGCCTCGCAGCTCGACTCCGTCGTCCTCGCCGAGTTCGCGAGGCGCCTGCGCGAGAGCGGCCTCGTCGTGCACGAGCGCTACGGCTCGTCCGAGACTCCCGTCGATCTCGCGGTCGAGGACCCGAACCGTCCCGGCCGCCTCGCCGTCGCCGTCGAGTCCGACGGGTCGTCGTATGCCGCGATGTCCAGCAGCCGTGAGCGCGACCGGCTGCGTGCCGAGCAGCTCGGCCGGCTCGGCTGGCAGCACGTGCGGGTGTGGACGCGTGACGCGTTCCGCGACCCTGCCCGCGACGTCGCGCGCATCCACGCCCTGGCCGGGCAGTCCGGGGTGCGCCCCGAGGCAGCTGCCCGCCCCGGCCGGGGCGGCGCGTGACCGGTCGTCGTCGCCGTCGGGCGTCGAGCGGACCGCGCCAGGTCGGCTCGGGCGACGGGCTCGTGTCCGAGCGTTCCAGCGTCCGCGAGGAGTCGCCCGACGGACGCGACGGGCCCGCCACGGAGGGGAGGCCGCGACGCGTGCGCCGTTCCCGGCTCGAGCAGACGCGTGACGACACCGACGCCGGGTGGGGCGAGGCGTCCGACGACGAGGCGTCCGCGCGCTGGCTCGAGGAGAACCGGCCGCCCCACTGGTGAGGCCGCTTCCCGGTCACCCAGGCGCGGCCGGACGCGATGCGAACACCGCACGGGCCGGAGAGACGGCACGGGCCGGAGAGACGGCACGGGCCGGAGAGACGGCACGGGGCGGGGCCGACCGATGTGGTCGACCCCGCCCCGTGGCGGTGTGGATCAGGTCAGGTGAGCGCTGGGCTCACCGGCGATCCGGTGGTGATGCGGCTCAGAGGTTCGGACGAGCGCGGAGGCTGTCGCGGATCTCCTTGAGGAGCTCGGTGTTCTCGTCGATGACGGCCTCCTCCTCCTTGGCGGGGAAGTAGCGGTCCTTCGCCGCGGTGTACGGCTTGACGACGAAGAAGTAGACGACCGCCGCGAGGATGATGAAGGCGACGAGGTAGGTGAGGAACTCACCGAGCGAGAGGCCGCCCGGCTTCCAGTTCGAGAAGTCCGGCGTGCCCCCGGCCTTGCCCACGAGCTCCATGATGATCTTGACCATCGACTCGACAACCTTGCCGAACGCCCCAGCGATGACGACCGCCACGGCGAGCTCGACGACGTTGCCCTGCATCAGGAAGTCCTTGAAACCCTTCATGGGTCCAGTCCCTTTCTGTCGGATACGTAATGCCCGACGTGTGATTCGCCGAAGCGCCGACCACAGTAATGGTTGGCCGGTGGGCTCGCGCGTCCAAGCGTCGGGCCATTTCACGATGAGGTGTCGTCACGCTCAGCGGGAAACCACGGCGAGGACGCGCGGCGGGCCGCCATCTGGCCGCTGACCTGCAAAGATGCGTTCCACGGCGCTGTCGGGCAACGCGGCGACGAGCCCGGCGTCACCGTCACTGCCGTCAGGCAACGATCCGGTGTCGCCGGGCGTGTCGAGGCCCAGAACGAGAACATCGTTCGCAAGGGACGGGCCGCCCGTGTCCGGGAAGAGTCGCACGCGGTCGCCGGGACGCAGCATGCCGAGCGTGCCCGGGTCGGCGAGGAGGAGCCGAACGGCGCTCGTCCCGGGGGCGAGCCCGTCGGTGGGTCCGCGCGGGACGACGCGCGTGCGGGTCAGGAGCTCTCCGGCGCTGATCGAGGTGGCCGTGCGCCGGCCCACGAGGTCGCCTCGGGTCGCGGCCGCGACGGGCGCCGGCTCACTCGGGACGCGCGTGGTGCGCAGGTCCGAGTCGTCGAGGACCTGGCCGGGGACGATGTCACGGGCCGCCACGAGAACCGTCGTCATGGGCGCGTCGGGAGGACGGACGACGCCGATGAGCAGGAGGACGGCGCCGACGGCACACGCGATCGCCGCCAGCCGTCGGAGCACGATGCGACGCCAGCGTGCCCGACGGGAGGGGCCGAGCAGGGCGGGACGGTTCAGATGGGGTCGTCGCATGCCGGCGACGCTAGGTCGCGGCCGCGACGGAGGGCAGGTCTCAGGCCGAAGCTGTGGACGACGCGGTGGCGGACGACCCGCCTGTGGACGACGCGCCCGCACCAGATGTCGCCGAACCGCCATTGGACGACGAACCCGAACCGCTGTCACCGGAGGACGACGCGCTCGACGAGGCCGGGCTCGAGCTGCTCGACGAGGCCCGTGAGTCCGTCCGGTAGAAGCCGCCACCCTTGAAGACGACGCCGACGGAGTTGAAGACCTTGCGCAGCGAGCCGCCGCACTCGGGGCACACCGTCAGCGAGTCGTCGGTGAACGACTGGACGGTCTCGAACTGGTGGCCACAGTCGCGGCACGCGTAGGCGTAGGTGGGCACGGTGGGTTCCTCCCGGAAGGCGAAATGCTGCTCAAGGATACGGAACAGCGCCGAGCGCCCGCGTATGCCGTCCGCTCGCCTTGGTGCGGCCCGCCCGCCGCTCGTCACGGTCGCCCGCCGCTGGTCACCTGTCCCTTGGTCGGTGAGTCGTCCCTTCATGGTGGGGCGAGTCACCGAGATTGGGGCGAGTCGCGGCGCATGGGGCGACTCACCCGCCTGGGGACGACCAGCCGGCGAGGCGGCCGGCGCGGGAGACGGCATACAGCCGCTTCTCGACGGGACCACGCAGCTCGGCGGGCGTGACGACGAGGAGGTGGTCCCCGCGCCGCAGCGGCGTCGTCTCACGAGGCACGAACGAGGACCCCTCACGCACGACGAGGGCGACGTTCGCGCCGGCGGGCAGCCGCAGCTCGTAGACCTGGACCCCGGCCATGCGGGAGGTGTCGCCGATGGTGACCTCGAGCAGGTGCGCCCCGATGTCGTCGAACGGCGTCGCCTCGAGGGTGAGGTCGACGGAGTGGTGCGCTTGGTCGAGCCCGAGCCGGCGCGCGACCCACGGCAGCGTCGGCGCCTGGACGAGGGTGAAGACGACGACGAGGACGAAGACGAGGTCGAACACCCAGTCCACGCCACGGGCGCCCACGGTCATGGGCACGGTCGCGAGGACGACGGGCACGGCCCCGCGCAGCCCGGCCCAGGAGAGGAAGGCCTGCGTGCGCCAGGACAGCCCGAACGGGGTGCACGACACGAGGACCGACAGGGGCCGGGCGAGCAGCAGCAGGACGAGCCCGAGGACGAGCGCCGGGACGACCTGGGAGCCGAAGCCGGCCGGGTCGGCGAGCAGGCCGAGCAGGACGAAGAGGCCGATCTGGGCGAGCCAGCCGAGGGCGGTCGAGAAGCCGAGGACGGCGGCCCGGTGCGGCAGGCCCATGTTGCCCAGGACGAGCGAGGCGAGGTAGCACGCGATGAAGCCGGACGCGTGGACGACGTCGGCCGCGGCGTACGCGAGGACCGAGACCGCGACGACGCCGATGGCGAAGAGCGCCGACGACCCGCCCGCGACCCGGGCCATGAGGCGTCCGCCGAGCCAGCCCACGGCCAGCCCGACGAGCGACCCGAGGACGAGCTCGACGACGACGACGCCGCCGAGCTCCCACCACGACTCGCCCCCGCCGCCCTCCGCGGTGCGGGTCGCGAACGCCGTGACGAGCAGGACGACGGGTGCGTCGTTGAACCCGGACTCGGCCTCGAGCATGCCGCTGACCCGTCGCGGCAGCGGCACCCGGCGCAGGACCGCGAACACCGCGGCGGCGTCGGTCGAGGCGAGGATGGCGCCGATGAGGAGGGCGACGTTCCACGGCATGTCGAGCACGAGGTGCGCCGCGACGGCGACGACGACGATCGAGACGACGACGCCGACGGTCGCGAGGGCCGCGGCCGGTGCGAGCGAGGACCGGATCGACTGCCACTTCGTCGTCAAGCCACCCTCGGTGAGGATGAGGATGAGGGCGGCATACCCGAGGACCTGGGTCAGCGCCTCGTCGGAGAAGTCGATGCCCAGGCCGCGGTTGCCGAGGAGCAGCCCGATCCCGAGGTAGAGCAGCAGCGACGGCAGGCCGGAGCGCGTCGAGAGCCGCACGGCCGCGATGGCGATGATGAGGACGGCTGCGCCGATGAGCAGCGACAGCGACAGGGTCTGCAGGTTCTCGGCCTCGGCGGCGGGGACGGCCGCCAGGCCCTCGACCCGGGAGGCGACGTGGACGGCCGCGTCCGCGCGCGGCATACCCATCATCGTGATCACGGCCCGTCCTTGCGTGGTTGTCCGAAGTGACTGGCCTAGTCTCGCAGGGTGACTGCGCAGCGTGTCGTCCGTCGAGCGGCTCTCGGTGTCGTCGGCTTCCTCGCCGTCGTCGCTCTCGTCCTGTCGATCGTCGGGGTCTCGCTCGTGCGGCGCTCCTTCCCGCAGACCGAGGGCGAGCTCGAGCTGCCCGGGCTCTCCGCCGCCGTCACGGTGCTGCGCGACGACCGCGGGATCCCCCAGATCTACGGCGACACGGTCACCGACATCGCGATGGCCCAGGGCTACGTCCACGCGCAGGACCGGTTCTTCGAGATGGACCTGCGCCGGCACGTGACCTCCGGCCGGCTCTCCGAGCTCGTCGGGTCGGCCGGACTCGAGACCGACAAGGTCATCCGCACGATGGGCTGGCGGCGCGTCGCGGAGGAGGAGCTGCCCGCACTCGACCCCCAGACGCGCACCTACCTCCAGGCCTACGCCGACGGCGTCAACGCCTACCTGCGCGGCCGCTCACCGTCCGAGGTGTCGCTGGAGTATGCCGTCCTCGGCATGAGCGTCAAGGACTACCGCATCGAGGACTGGACCCCCGCCGACTCGGTCGCGTGGCTCAAGGCGATGGCCTGGGACCTGCGGGGCAACTACTCCGATGAGCTCGCCCGGGCGCGGCTCTCGACCCGTGTGACGCAGGCGCAGATCCGCGAGATCTACCCGCCCTACGACCCGGCGAACGCGCCGATCCTCTCCGCGCAGGCGTGGTCGCCGCGCACGGCGCCGGGCCAGGTGTCCTCGGCCGTGCCGCCGGCGCTGGGCGACTCCGCGTCGCGGGCGGCCGCAGCGACGTCCCCGGGGGCAGAGCGTTCGTATGCCGCCGCGCCGAGCGCGGGTGCCGCGGCGCGGGCCGCGTCGACGTCCCCGGGGGCACAGCGTGCGTATGCCGCGGTGGACCGTGCGCTCGCGGCCGTCCCCGCGCTGCTGGGCCGGGGTGACGGGATCGGCTCGAACTCGTGGGTCGTCGGTCCGCAGCAGTCCGAGACCGGCAAGCCGCTCCTCGCCAACGACCCGCACCTCGCGCCGGGCATCCCCGGCATCTGGTACCAGGTCGGCCTCAAGTGCCGGAAGGTCTCGACGCAGTGCCCGCTCGACGTCTCGGGCTTCTCGTTCTCCGGGGTGCCGGGCGTCGTCATCGGCCACAACGCCCGGATCGCGTGGGGGTTCACCAACCTCGCGCCCGACGTGACCGACTTCTACCTCGAGCGGGTGCGCGGCGACCGGGTCCAGCGGGGCACCGCCTGGGAGCCGCTCACGACCCGCCGGGAGGTCATCCGGGTCGCCGGCGGCAAGGGCGAGACGATCACCGTGCGCTCGACGCGACATGGGCCCGTCATGTCCGACGTCCTGCCGGAGTTCGCCGACGCCGGTGAGCGCTCACCGACGCCGCGGCGCGAGGGCAGCGCGCCGCTCCCGGAGGAGTCCTTCGCCGTCTCGATGGCGTGGACCGGCCTGCAGCCGTCCCGCACGGCCGACGCGATCTTCCAGCTCAACATCGCCCAGAACTTCGGCGAGTTCCGTGAGGCGGCCAAGTCGTTCGCCGTCCCGTCGCAGAACCTCCTCTACGCCGACGTCGACGGCAACATCGGCTACCAGGCGCCGGGGATGGTGCCGGTGCGGACGTCGGCCTTCCCCGGCTCACCCCCGGGCTTCTGGCCGGCGCCGGGCTGGGAGGAGACCTATGACTGGCAGGGGTGGGTGCCCTTCGAGTCCATGCCGATGGCCTACAACCCGGCCGAGGGCGTCATCGTCACGGCCAACCAGGCGGTGACGATGAGCCAGAGGCCGTTCCTCACGACCGAGTGGGACTACGGCTTCCGGGCCCAGCGCATCGACGACCTGCTGTCGCAGGCGACGAAGGACGGCGGCAAGGTCGGCGTGGACGACATGGCCCGCATCCAGATGGACACCCGCAACCAGTTCGCTCCCAAGCTCGTCGCGGCGCTGCTCGAGGTGCCGCTCGCCGGGCCCGAGGACTCCGACGCCGACGTCGCGTTCACCCGCGAGGCGCAGGACCTCCTCAGGTCCTGGGACTTCACGACCCCCGCCGACGACTCCGAGAACGGCGCCGCGGCGGCCTACTACAACGCCGTCTGGGCGAACCTGCTGCGCCTCACCTTCGATGACGAGATGCCGGAGGACCTGCGCGCCGACGGAGGCAGCCGGTGGATGGCCGCCGTGAGCGCGCTCCTCGACAACCCCAAGAGCGCCTGGTGGGACAACCGGCAGACCGCCTCGATCACCGAGGGCCGCAACGAGATCCTGCGCCAGGCGCAGGTGGAGGCGCGGCTCGAGCTGACCAAGGAGCTCGGCAAGGACCCGGACGGCTGGCGCTGGGGCCGGCTGCACACTCTCGAGCTCACCCACGACGTCCTCGGCGGCGACGGGGCGCCCGGCATCGTCAACCGCATCTTCAACCGCGGCGGGTTCGAGATGCCCGGCGGCTCCTCGATCGTCAACGCCAACGGCTGGGACGCCAGCGTCGGCTACGAGACGAGCTGGGCGCCGTCGATGCGGATGGTCGTCGACCTCGGCAACCTCGACGCGTCCACGTGGATCAACCAGACCGGTGCGAGCGGCCACGCCTTCAGCAGCAACTACGACGACCAGGCGGAGGACTGGGTCAAGGGGCGGCAGGACCCGTGGCCCTTCTCCGAGAAGGCCGTCCGCGAGGCGAGCGAGGACGAGCTCACCCTCACGCCCGAGCGCGACTGACCCAGGTCACGCCCTCCGCGGTGAGCACCCCGTCGACCGGCTCGTCGTGGTCGCCGCACGGCAGCGGGTCGGTGCGCAGCTCGCCGGGGTGGAGGACGGCGAGCACCCGGGCGTCGCGGTGGCGGCGGGTGAGCGCTCGGTCGTAGCTGCCGCCGCCGCGCCCGAGCCGGGTGCCGCCGGTGTCGGCAGCGAGCGCCGGGACGAGGACGAGACGCGCCGCGGCGATGGCGTCCCGGCCGAGGGGAGTGCGCGCGGGGTCGGCGGGGTCGCACCAGTCGAGGTCGCGGTCGGGGAGCGTGACCGGGACGATGACCCGTATGCCGCCCGCGGCCAGCGCCGCGAGCGTCGCCTCCGTGGGGGGCTCGCTCGGCAGGGCCTCGTAGGCGGCGACCGTGCCGCCGCGGGGGACGCCGGTCGCGGCGGCGAGGCGCACGGCATACGACGCGATGGCGGCGGCGTCGGCGGCGCGGTCGCGCCCGGCGACGGTGGCGCGCCGCGCCGCGAGGAGACCGGGACGCGCCGCGGCCTTGGCGTCGTGGACCGCTCGCGGCGCGGCCCTGGCGTGGTCGAGCTCTCGCGCCTCGACGTCTCGCTCCTGCATCGCCCCAGTCTCGCCCATGGCGCCGTCGCCTAGGGTGGCGAACATGAGTGAGGGCCTTGCCAGCGACGGTCTGCGGCGCAGCATCGAGCGGATGCGGGAGCGCGATGTCGACGAGCGTGCGATCGCCGCGTTCACCCGGTTCTACGGACTGCTCGAGCAGGACGCGACGGGGTACATCCACGAGGACTCGATCGAGCCGGTCACCGACGTGCCGGCCCTCGACGACCTCGACGTCGACGAGACCCGGGCGCGCGCGGCGCTGGGGCGCACCGTCGTCCTCAAGCTCAACGGCGGCCTCGGGACGTCGATGGGCATCAGCGGCCCCAAGACGGCGCTGCCGGTGCGCGACGGCCTGACCTTCCTCGACATCATCGCGCGGCAGGTGCTCGCCGTCCGTGAGGAGAAGGGCGTCGACCTGCCGCTCGTGTTCATGGACTCCTTCCGCACGCGCGAGGAGACGCTGCGGCTGCTCGAGCCCTACGACGGCCTCGCCGTCGACGGCCTGCCCCTCGACTTCCTGCAGAGTGCCGAGCCCAAGCTGCGCGCCGACGACCTCTCGCCGGTGTCGTGGCCGGAGGACCCCGAGCTCGAGTGGTGCCCGCCCGGTCACGGCGACGTCTACATCGCGCTCCAGTCGAGCGGTCTGCTCGAAGCGTTGCGGGAGAAGGGCTTCCGTCACCTCTTCCTGTCGAACGCCGACAACCTCGGGGCGACGGTCGACGCGCGGATCCCGGCGTGGATGGAGCGCGACGGCATCCCCTACGTCGCGGAGGTGTGCGAACGCACCCGCAACGACCGCAAGGGCGGCCACCTCGCGCGCCGCCGCAGCGACGGCCGGCTCGTCCTGCGCGACTCCGCCCAGGTCGCGCCGGGCGAGGAGACGTACTTCGCCGACAACACGCGCCATGAGCTCTTCCACGTCAACAACCTCTGGATCGACCTCGACGCGCTCGCCGACCGCCTCGCCGAGCGCGACGGGGTGCTCGAGCTGCCGATCATCGTCAACAGGAAGACCGTCGACCCCACCCGCAAGGACTCGACACCGGTCATCCAGATCGAGTCGGCGATGGGGACGGCGGTCGAGGTCTTCGACGGGTCGCGGGCCCTGCTCGTGCCGCGCGACCGCTTCCGGCCGGTGAAGACGACGAACGAGCTGCTGCTCGTGCGCTCCGACATCTACGACCTCGACGAGGCCAGCCGCGTCGTCTCGCTCATCGACCACGACGAGCCGTTCATCGACCTGTCGAGCGAGTACAAGTTCGTCGCCGGCTTCGACGCGCGCTTCCCCCGGGGGGTGCCGTCGATCCGCGAGGCGAGCTCGTTCGCCGTCGACGGTGACGTCACCTTCGGGCGTGACGTCACGTGCGTGGGCGACGTGCGGGTGAGCGCGCCCGACGGGCCGCGGGTCATCGAGGACGGTGCCCGCCTCGAGGGTGACGGGTGAGGTCGGTCGAGGAGCACCGCGCGGCGGTCCTCTCGCTCGTCTCGCCCCTGCCGCCGGTCTCGGTGGGGCTGTCCGAGTCGCTGGGTCGGGTCCTCGCCGCGGACATCGCCGCGGCCGTGGACCTTCCGGGCTTCGACAACAGCGCCATGGACGGGTATGCCGTCCGCGCGGCCGACCTCGCGGGCGCGGCGCCGGGGTCGCCGGTCGTCGTCGAGGTCGACGGTGACATCCCGGCGGGGGACACCCGGCACCACGAGCTGCGCCCGGGTGCCGCCATGCGGATCATGACCGGGGCGCCCATGCCGGCCGGTGCCGACGCCGTCGTGCCCGTCGAGGAGAGCGACGGGGGTGTGGAGCGGGCGACCCTGACGCTCGCCCCGGCGGTCGGTCGGCACGTCCGGCGACAGGGCGAGGACGTGCGCTCCGGCGACGTCGTGCTGCGCGCCGGGACACGGGTGACGCCGGGACGGCTGGCGCTGCTCGCCGCGGCCAACGTGCCCGACGTCCTCGTCGCGCCCCGTCCGCGCGTGCACGTCCTCTCGACCGGCGACGAGCTCGTGCCGGTCGGAGGCCACCTCGAGCACGGCCGGATCGTCGACTCCAACGGCGCGATGCTCGCCGCCCTCGTCCGAGCCGGCGGTGGGGAGCTCGTCGGGGTCGGGCACCTCGACGACGACCCCGGCGCGTGGACCGGGCTGTTCGACGTCGACGACTCCGGCACCGACCTCTACCTCACGACGGGCGGTGTCTCGATGGGCGCCTACGACACCGTCAAGGAGGTGCTGTCACGCACGGGGGGAGTCGAGTTCACCAAGGTGGCGATGCGCCCGGGCATGCCGCAGGGCGCTGGCGTCGTCGGTCCAAGGCGCACGCCGATCATCACCCTGCCGGGCAACCCGGTGAGCTCGTTCGTGTCCTTCCACGTGTTCGTCCTGCCGGCGCTGCGAGCGCTCGCGGGGCTCGACCCGGCGGCGGGCGCGACGGATGCCGTTGCCGCACAGGGCTGGTCGTCGGTTCCCGGCAAGGTCGAGCTGACCCGGGTCGTCCTGGACGGGGACGGTGCCCGACCCTCGGGTGGCCAGGGGTCGCACATGCTCGGCGCCCTCGCCGACGCCACGCACCTCGCCGTCGTGGATGCGGCGACGACGGAAGTCCGCCAGGGGGACCCGGTTCGGCTCATTCCTCTTGTCGGGCAGGATTGACCCTGTCCTTGGCTCCCGACTCCCCTCGCCAAGGGCGCCACTCCCGGACCGGATGAGGGGAATGGGTGAGTTGCACGTGAGTGACGTCGATCCGACGCCCGACCGGACGCATGACATCGTCGCGACGCAGGGTGCCCGCACGCAGGGTGCCCGCCTGACCCACGTGCGCCCCGACGGGACGGCGCACATGGTCGACGTGTCCGCGAAGCAGGTCACCGCCCGCGAGGCCACCGCCCGCGGCCGGGTGCTGCTCAGCCCCGAGGCGGTCGCCGCCCTGCGGGACGGGACCGTCCCCAAGGGTGACGCGCTCGCGGTCGCGCGACTGGCCGGCATACAGGCCGTGAAGCGGACACCCGAACTCGTGCCACTCGCGCACCCGGTCGCCGTCCACGCGGCGTCGGTGGACCTCGAGGTGGCGGACGACGGGGTCGACATCGTCGCCACCGTGCGCACCGCCGACCGCACGGGCATCGAGATGGAGGCCCTCACCGCGGTCGCCGTCGCGGCACTCGGCCTCATCGACATGGTCAAGGCCGTCGACAAGCACGCCCGCATCACCGACGTCCGTGTCACCGCGAAGTCCGGCGGCCGCTCCGGGGACTGGAGCGAGTCGTGAGCGACGAGCACCCGCGCGAGGACGCTCAGCCGAGCGACCAGCACGCGAGTGGCGCCCACCGGAGCGACCAGCACGCGAGTGGCGCCCACCCGAGCGACCGGCCGCTTGTCGGCCGCCGGGCCATCGTCGTCACCGCTTCGACGCGCGCGGCGGCAGGGGTTTACGAGGACCGCGGGGGAGCGCTGCTCGTCGAGACGCTGCGTGGGTGGGGCGCCGACGTGCCGGACGCGACCGTCGTCCCGGACGTCGACGTCCCTGCTGCGCTGCGCGACGCGCTGACGCCGTCACCCGACCTGCTGCTCACGACGGGCGGGACCGGCATCAGCCCGACCGACCGCACGCCCGAGGCGACCGCCGACCTCCTCGACCGCGAGGTGCCCGGGATCGCCGAGGCGCTGCGGGCCGCGGGAGTGGCCTCCGGCGTGCCCACGGCGATGCTGTCGCGCGGGCTCGCCGGGGTTTCCGGGCGCACCCTCGTCGTCAACCTCCCCGGCTCGACCGGTGGAGTGCGCGACGCCCTCGCCGTCCTCGAGCCCGTGCTCGCGCACGCGCTCAGCCAGCTCGCCGGCGGCGACCACTGATGCGCTGGGGCCGGTCGACCGAGCGCTGGACCCTCCGCCTCACGGGTTCGACTCCGACCGGGGTTCCCGTGCTGCTCCGTCCGGCCCGGCACGACGACGCACGGGAGTACCTCGACCTCCGCTCCCGCAACCGCGAGTGGTTGGGCCGGTGGGACGCGACCTCGCCCGTCCCCTCGACCGGACCGCGGACCTTCGCCGACCTGGTCGACCACTACCAGGAGGAGGCGCTGGCCGGACGCATGCTGCCGTTCGTCATCGAGAGCGACGGACGGCTCGTCGGACAGCTCAACGTCAGCAACATCACCCTGGGGTCGTTCCGCTCCTGCACCGCGGGCTACTGGGTCGCCGAGTCGGCGGCGGGGCGGGGCATCACGCCGACTGCTCTCGCTCTCGTCGCCGACCACGTGTTCGGGGAGCTCGGCCTGCACCGCCTGGAGATCAACATCCGGCCCGAGAACGCGGCGAGCCTCGCCGTCGTCCGCAAACTCGGGTTCCGGGACGAGGGGCTCCGGCTGCGGATGCTGCACATCGACGGCGACTGGCGTGACCACCTGTCCTTCGCCCTGACGACCGAGGACCTCGGCGGGCGAACCGTCACGGACCGCCTGACCCACTCGTCACAGCAGTCACTCGGGCGACACACCGCAGAGGGTCCGACTGCCTGACCTCGCGCACGCATAACGTCGTGCTCGTGGACCCGAGCAGCCTCATCTTCCTTGTCATCATCGGGATCTGGGCTGCCTACTTCGTCCAGTACTGGGTCCGTCGTCGCGAGCACCTCGCCACGATCCGGTCCGTCGACGCCTTCTCCGAGACGATGCGTGTCCTCGAACGGCGCGCCCCGCTGCCGTCGGTCCACGACGGCGGTCGCGCCCCGCGGACGTATGCCGTGAGCCCCGCCCGCGTCATGCGTCCCGAGGTCACCGTCAAGCGCGCCGAGGCGCACACGACGATGACCCTGGACTCGGACGAGGCAGCATCCGCGCCGCGCCTCGCCGGGCAGCGCGGTGGTGTGCGCCCCGGTGACGCGGTGGTCGCCGCGGGCGAGCGTCGCGCACCCATGGAGGCCGCTGCAGACGACGTGCCGTATGCCGCGATGCACCCGAGCCGCGCCACGCGCGGGATCGTCCTGCTCGTCGGTGCTCTCGGCACGGTGGTCTTCGGTGCGCTCGCCGCGTTCGGCGTGCTGCGCTGGTGGTCCTTCGTCGTGCCGCTCGCCATGGCGATCGGCGGGTTCGTCTGGCTGCGCGCCGGCGTCCAGGGCGAGATTCGGGCCAAGCGTGCCGCTCGCGGCCGCGCCCGCCGCGCCCGGGAGCGGGCTGCAGCACCGCGCAGCGCCGCCCGACACACGTCGCCGACGAGGTCCGACGCCACCACCGATGACGTGGCCGCTCGTGCCGTGGGTCGGCCCGAGGTCGGGCACCACCCGGCTCCTGCCGAGGAGTCGCCGGCGGCGCTGGCCGAGGCCGCGCCGTATGACGCATCGGCCGAAGTCCTCGCCGAGTCGGCCACCGCCGCTCCGGCCGCTGCCGAGTCGGCCAGCGCCGCTCCGGCCGTCGACACGCCGGAGCCGGTGACGCACGAGCCGGTGGCCTCGCATGAGCCCATGGCTGATGCGGTGCCGGCGTGGGAGCCCTCCGCCCAGCCGTCGGTTGCCCGGGAGGCCCTCGCGCAGGAGCACGAGATCGCCCTCCCCGAGGTGGACGAGGACGACATCCCGCTCACCTGGGACCCGCGGCCGGTGCCGCGCCCGACCTACACGATGAAGGCCCGTGCCGCCGAGCGTCCCGCCCCGGAGCCGGTGCCCGAGACCGGGACCGTCTCCGCGACGGGAGCCGACGACGGCGGCGAGCGCACGGCATACGACGACGGGTTCGAGACCGCGCCGCAGCGTCGCGTCGCCGGCGCCTGACCGGCGATCAGCGGGCACCCCGACGGCGCCTGATCGTGCCGCAGCGTCGCGTCGCCGGCGTCTGACCGCGACCGGCGGGCGTCCGACGACCGACGGTCAGCTGCCGGGCGCCTTGTCCTGGAGCTCCTCCTCGGCGAGTCGGCGCTCCTGTTCGGTCTCGTCGCGGGTGCGTTCCCGCTCGGCGAGGGTGAGCATCTCCTCGGCCGTGTCCGGCAGGTCGGAGCCGTCGAGCAGGTGATGGCCGACGGCGTTGAGGACGGCGATGGTCGGGACGGCGATGAGGGCGCCGACGATGCCGGCGACGACGACACCCGCGGCGATGCCGAGGATGACCGCGAGCGGGTGGACGCGCACCGCTCGGCCGAGGAGGAACGGCTGGAGGATGTGCGACTCCATCTGCTGCACGAGGATGACGCCGCCGAGCATGAGCAGGGCCTTGACCGGGCCGAGGGCGACGAGGGCGAGCAGCACCGGCACGGCGCCGGAGATGAGCGCACCGATGACCGGGATGAACGCGCCGAAGAAGACGAGGATGGCGACACCGGACGCGAACGGCACCCCGAGCAGTGCGGCGATGAGTCCGATGCCGAGCGCGTCGGCGGCGGCGACGAGGATCGTCGCGCGGGTGAAGGCGCTGAGCTGGCCCCACGCGATGATGCCGGAGGAGTGGACTCGCTCGCGGGCAGCGCGGGGGAAGAGCCGGACGACCCATGCCCAGATGCGCTCGCCCTCGTAGAGGAAGAAGAACAGCGCGAAGAGGGAGATGAAGAAGCCGGCGATGGTGTGCGAGACCGTGAGCCCGGCCTTCGTCGCGGTCTGCCCGAGGTTGCCGCTGCCGCTGCTCAGCTGCTCGCGGGCCGTCGCGATCCAGTCCTGCACCTGGGTGTCGGTGATGCCGAAGGTGCTGCGGAACCAGTCGCGGATCTGGTCGATGCCCTGACCGACCTGGCTGCTGATGTCGCTGAACTGGGAGGTGAACTGCGACCCGACGAAGCTGAGGATGCCGATGATGAGGGCGAAGGTGCCGATGACGGTGAGTCCGGCCGCGAGTCCGGTCGGCATGATGCGGTCGAGGCGCTGGGTGACCGGCCGGAGCAGCGCCGCGAGCAGGATCGCGACGATGATCGGGATCGTCACCGTCGACAGGTAGGCGAACAGCCACAGCGCGGCGAGCACGGCGGCGGCGACGACCATGCTGCGCCACGCCCACTCGCTCGCGGTGCGCACACCCATCGGCACCTTCCAGGCAGCCGGCTGGTGGGTGGGGTCGGTGTCGACGGCGGGGGTGGACGTGCTCGACGGTCCGCTCTCGGTGACGGCCTGGCTCGAGAGGCGCGGGAGGCCGGCGGGGTCGGCGTGGCCACCCTGGCGGGACGGCATACGAAGTCGCATGTCACTGAGCGTATGCCGGGTCGCGCCGGTTTCGTCGGTGCGCGGGCGCGGTGTTAACCTGTTCCCCGCTCCAAGGGGCTGTGGCGCAGTTGGTAGCGCGTCTCGTTCGCAATGAGAAGGCCAGGGGTTCGAATCCCCTCAGCTCCACCCAGGTCGAAGGGCCGGACACGACGCGTGTCCGGCCCTCTCGTATGACTGCCTGTGCCTGCTCAGGCGCGCAGGATCTTCTCCATGGGGCGGCCCTTGGCGAGCTCGTCGACGAGCTTGTCGAGGTAGCGGATCTGCTGCATGAGCGGGTCCTCGATCTCCTGGACCTTGACCCCGCAGACCGACCCGGTGATGAGCTCGGCCTTAGGGTTGAGCGTTGCGTCCGCGAAGAAGTCGGCGAACGTCGTCTCGTCGTCGAGGTGTCGGCGCAGCGCCCTCTCGTCGAAGCCGGTGAGCCACTCGATGACCTCGTGCAGCTCGTCGGTGGTGCGGCCCTTCTTCTCGACCTTCGTCACGTAGTGCGGGTAGACCGACGCGACAGGGACCCCGAAGATGCGGCTCATGCTGCGAGGGTAACCACCTCGCGACCGGCGCCGTCCCGGGCGCGGCGCGCCCGCGGCATACGCACACGTCAACGGCGAGCCTCCGACGCGCGGCGCGCACGCGGCATACGCACCTGCGTGCGCAGCGACCGTGCGCCCGGTGTGATGGGATTGAGCCGTGGGAGTTGTCGACCGTCTGGACCGGTTCCAGCGCAAGCACCGGGTGGTCGGCTACCCCATCGCGGTGCTCTACAAGTTCTTCGATGACCAGGCGGGCTATCTCGTCTCGTTGATGGCGTACTACGCCTTCCTGTCGATCTTCCCGCTGCTGCTCCTGCTGTCGACGCTGCTCGGGTGGGTGCTGCAGAGCAAGCCCGAGTGGCGCGAGCAGATCATCGACTCGGCCGTCCAGGAGATCCCGGTCATCGGCGCGCAGCTAGGCGACCCGTCGACGCTGCAGGGCAGCCCGTTCGCGATCGTCGTGTCGTCGCTCGTCGCTCTCTACGGTGGGCTCGGCGTGGGGCAGGCGTTCCAGTACGCGATGAACACCGTGTGGGGCGTGCCGCGCAACTCGCGCCCAAACCCGTTCGCGGCCCGCGGGCGCAGCTTCGTGCTGCTGCTCAACGTGCTGCTCTTCGTCATCCTCACGACCGGGCTGACGGTCATCGCGTCGACGGATGTGTTCGGGTCGGCGGAATGGTTCCGGGCCATCGGCGGCAAACGCCTCATCCTCGGCATCGCGTCGTTCGTCATCACGGCGGTCGTCTTCGCGCTCGCGATGCGGCGGGCGATCGCCAGGCCGGTGACGCTGCGGCAGGTCATGCTCGGCGCGATCGGTTCGGCGCTGACGTGGCAGTTCCTGCAGGTGTTCGGGGTCCGGTTCGTCGAGGGCGTCATCCAGGGGTCGTCCGCGTCGAACACGGTCTTCGGGATCGTGCTCGGTCTGCTCGCGTTCTTCTATGTCACCGGGCTCGGGATCGTCATGTCGGCGGAGGCGGATGTGGTGCGCTCCGAGCGGCTGTACCCGCGCGCGCTGATGACGATCTTCACCGACGACGTCGAGCTGACCGAGGGGGATCGGCGCGCGTATGCCCGGGCTGCTCGGATCGGGCGGTTCAAGGGGTACCAGCACATCGATGTGCAGTTCGACCCCGACCCCGAGCCGCCGGAGGTGGTCAAGTCCGGATCGGTGGTGTACGACGGTGATCCGTCGAGGGTTGTGGTTTAGGCGTTGATGGCGCCGGCGATCAGCTCGGTGGTCACCTCCTCGTTCCCGGCCTGTCCCTCGCGGGCGATGAGCACGGCGCGGGCGTTCTTGAGGGCTTCGAGGCCGAGGTAGCGGCGTTGTTCGGCCCATTCGTCGTGCTGCTCCGCGAGGACGGCCCCGACGAGCCGGATCACGGACTCGCGGTTGGGGAAGATCCCGACGACGTCGGTGCGGCGGCGGATCTCTCGGTTGAGGCGCTCGTTGGGGTTGTTCGACCAGATCTGGCGCCAGATCTCCTTCGGG
>NZ_PVTI01000028.1 GCF_003002895.1 Knoellia remsis
CGTCGACCAGGTGGACGTTCACCCGGCCATGCCCGTGGACGATGACCCCACACGAGCGACACCCCATCGCCTCGGCCGCTGACTCCACCATCACGACGAGCCGGTCACGGTCGTCGCGTTCGACGGCGATGACATGCAATCCCGGCAGGCCGACGAGGAGGTCGCAACGGTCGCAGTAGTCGCCACCGGCACGGCAGCACAACGTAGGCTCGGGCATCGTCGAGGTCCTTGCGTTCAGGAGAGGTAGAAGTCCCCTGATCTTCGAGGGCCTCGACCCTTCCCACCCTCAACCAGCCAACCGGCGCGCCGCGCTCACCCCACACTCATCGGTGAAGAGCCGGTTTTCGCCATCGAAACCCCGGTCGTCATCGCCATGTTCGTACGTCAAGAAGGCACAGACCCCGACGTCCCCGCCGACATCAAGTACATCGACATCCCCGGCACCCGCGCGGAGAAGTTCGAAGCCCTGGCAAGCCTGACCTTGGAACAAGACGGCTGGGTCGACGTACGAACCGACTGGACCGCACCGTTCACCCCCGCACCCGAGACAGCATGGGACGACCACCCTGCTGCCGACGACGTTTTCCCGTGGCGACGCAACGGCATCATGGCTGGCCGCAACTGGGTATACGCCCCCGAGACGGGCATCCTGGAACAGCGACTCCGTGAACTCGTCAACGAGGACAAGCCAGACGAGAAAGCCCACAAGTTCGTCGAACATCTCCGGGGCGGACGGCGCGACCGTGGCGACGGGAGCCTGCTTCGCGTCAAGGAGCCACTCCCCGGCACTGACACGGAGCAGGACACACAGAAGAAGTTCGACGACATCACCATGGTCACCGAGCCAAGATTCGTGCGGGTGGGATTCCGGGCGTTCGACCGCCAATGGCTCATCGCCGACTCGCGGCTCCTGAACCAGCCCAGCCCGACACTGTGGACTGGCCGAATCCCCGGTCAGGTGTTTGCCGTTGAGCTCCACTCCGAACACCCGGGCGCCGGACCTGGGCTTGCCTACAGCGCCCTCATCCCCGACGTTCACTGTTTCCGAGGCTCCGGCGGCGGACGCACCCTGCCAATGCTTCACCCCAACGGTGAACCCAACGTCGCCCCCGGCCTATCAGCAGCTCTGTCTCAGGCGCTCGGCGGAGAAGTCACTGGCGAGGATGTGTTCGCCTACGTCGCGGGCGTGGCCGGTCATCGCGGCTACGTCACCGAGTTCGACACCGAACTGCGTACACCAGGTGTCCGTATTCCAATCACCAAGGACCCCGCACTCTGGGCCCGGGCCGTGAGCCTAGGCCACCACATCATCTGGCTGCACACCTATGGCCAAGCAGGAAACCACCCTGAGGGCTACACCGACATCATGGCGAGCATCGCGCGCGAACTGCTTCCTGAGTACGCGGTCCCCGTCGGTGGTGCAGCACCTTCCACCTACCGCTACACCCCGGCCGAAAAGGAACTCCACGTCGGTCCCGGCCGCTGGAACAATGTGAGCCCTGAGGCCGTCGGCTACACGGTCGGCGGCACCCAGGTCCTCGACTCCTGGCTGAACTACCGCACGGTCAATCCCGACAAGCGGCGCACCTCCCCCCTAGACGACATCAACGCCACCGGGTGGAACTCCGACTGGAGCACCGAGCTGACCGAACTGATCGTCCTCCTCACTCAACTCGTCAAACTGGAGCGACCAGCCGAAGACCTGCTCGCAGCGATCCTCGAAGCACCCCTGCTGACCAAGGAGGACTTGGTCAGCCTGGGCACCATCTGGCCTACGACCAACCGCGACCATGACCCCAAAATGCCTCTCGTCGGCGGCCTCTTGGGCGATGGGGGGAATCCGCTGCAAGCGAGCGACCAGCCACCTTCACTGGGGGACATTGCCCAGATTAATAACCACAACGGACAGGAGTAGCCGTATGCGGGTGAGCAGAATCGAGTTCAACGGCTATCGCCGCCTCGCGAGGACAGGCACCGGTATCGACGGCCCGTTGACCGCGTTCGTCGGGTTCAACGAAGCTGGCAAGTCAACGGTTCTACGTGGGCTGCGGTGGTTCGCTCGCGGTGGGAAGGTCACGTCCGTCGACTACAACCGAAGCCGGCCACCCGCGACGGACCGATCCGCTGTGGTGAAGGTGTTCTACGAATTGGATGACGACGACAAGACGGCCTTCGCTGACATCGAAATGGACAACCCACCAACGACGCTGGAGTTGTATAGGAAGCGAGATGGCAGCCGCATCCGCGTCTTATCTCCGCGTCCCACACGTCCGGCCAAGCCGTTCGAACTGGCACGCGTACGGCTCGCCAAAGCCATCAGCACAAGGCTGGCTGCTCAGTTCGCTGCGGCCGCTGACGAAGACGAGCAAGACCCCAACGACTGGGCTGTCACTGTTAGCGAGGCGCTCGCAGCGCCGGACGAAGAATGGTCTTCGCAGTGGATTGACGCGGTCGAATTGCTCGCCACATGGCTGAGGGAGATCCCTACCGGTCGGAAACAGCCGCGCGACGCAGGGCTCGCGCAGATGCTCGACAACGTCCGCCACTTAGTCACCGAGGACCACCCGTCAGACTCTGTCTGGAGCGCGATCGCCGACCGAGTCCCTGACTTTGTGCTCTTTGAGGACGAAGACCGAACACTCGAGACGTCCTACAACTTGCAGCCCGAAAGCCGAGCTGTTTCACGGGCCGTCGAGCGACTGCTCTTTCTCGCGGACATCGACCTCGACGACATGTGGAGCCACATCCAGACCGGCGACTCCACGAAGCGAGAGACCGCACTCGAGCGCGGCAACGAGCGCCTGCGCGCACTCTTCGACCAAGCCTGGAATCAGAGCCAAGTCACCGTCCGCTTCAACGTCAACGGCACCCTGCTCGAAGTTCTCCTGAAAGAACTCAACGACAACGGCGACGTTACCAACATCGCCGAACGCAGCGACGGACTCAAGACCTTCGTCGCTCTCGTCGCGTTCCTCGCATCCAGCGGTCACAAGGTGCCGCCCGTCCTCCTCATCGACGAGGCCGAGACGCACCTCCACTATGACGCCCAAGCGGACCTTGTCAGCGCCCTACTCAAGAGCGTCGACGCTACCCAAGTCTTCTACACAACACATTCGCCCGGATGCCTGCCGAGCGACCTCGGCACAGGGATCCGGGTGCTTACCCGTGACCCCGAATTCGCCGACGCGAGCATCATCAAGAACAACTTCTGGGAAGGCGAAGGGCCCGGGTTCTCCCCATTGCTCTTCGCCATGGGGGCAGGCGCAGCAGCCTTCTCCATGTGCCGCAACGCCGTGTTGGCCGAAGGGGCATCTGACATGGTGCTCCTGCCGACACTCATCCGGAAGGCGACTCGGCTTGAGGACCTCGACTACCAGATAGCGCCCGGCCTCGCTAACGCCCATGGCTCCGGAATCCGCGTCGAGGAGGTCGCCGCCAAGGTCGTCTACCTCACCGACGGCGACAACGGAGGCAACGAGCACACGGCAGCGCTCAGGGAGGTCGGAGTCGACGGAAAGCGCATCTTCGGGCTCCCCACTGCGCACGCCGTCGAAGACCTCATCAACCGAGACGACTACCTCGCCGTGGCGAACAACTTCATCAAAGCCATGGGACAGTCCCAACAGTTTGCCGCAACCGACATCCCCGATGGGATACCCATCGCCAAGGCCTTCACCGACTGGGCCAAGCGCAACAAGGTGCGCACCCCCAGCAAGGTCGAGATGGCGTACGTGCTTCTCCGCGCCGATGTCCGCCTTACCCAGACCGGGAAACGCGCCCTAGTCAGCCTGCACGCCAAATTCACGCAGGCCTTCAAAGCGGAGCCGAACTAGCGAGGCATAATCGGAGGCGACCGGTCGTCGGCGACCTTGTATTGGGGGCATTTCTCAACGTCACAGCGGATCAGCTCCCGGGAGCTTGTTTGCGACCGGGGGGTCCTTGGTGGTCGCCTGACGCAGGGACTGCCGGGAGCGCGGGCTCGCGCCGGCGAAGAAGCAGCCGGCGTAACCAGCGCGGATCCCATCGTCCTTCGGAAGGTGCCCCGGAGTCGTGCGCGACCGGGCCTTCCCCGCGCAGAGTCCTGCCGCGCAGTGGCGGCGCTCAGTCGGCCTCGATGAGCTTGCCGCTCTTGGCCAGCTCGGGGTCCGTGCACGATGCGAGGTCGAAGCAGCACGGCCGGCGCTTGCCGTTCCGCAGCTTGTCGATGCTCACCTCGACGCGCCGCTCGCGCGTGGCCGGGTTCTTCGTCGCACCGACCCAGCGGACCCACTCCCAACGGGCCATCGGCGTGATGTCACTCCATGTGTCCTCAAGGTCCGGGGCGTCCGCGAGCGCCGCGCCGAGGTCGTCCGGGACCTCCGGCTCGGGCCAAGCCTTCGTCGGGGTGACGTCGACCGCGACCGTGTCACTGGCAGCCAAGCCGTCCGCGCCGGGCAGCGCATCGGAGACGGCGATGAAGTGCCCCTTGCGGCCGTCCGGCTCGAGGACCGTCTCGAACTTCTTCCCGCCGAACGTCCCCTCGACGGCCACCTGGCCCCGCGAGGGAAGCTCCTGGCTCGCCGCGTCGGGCAGCTCGACGATGAGCCGCTCGCCGATTTGTCGCACCGTGCCGTCGAACGTGATCGCCATACGCCCACGGTAGCCGCCGCCACGGGCCCCACACGGCATACGGAACTCACCGGCATACGGCCGATGACGCCGCAGACATGGAACAGCCCGCGGGCCTGCCACCCACACGACCACTGCGGTCGGGAGGAAGGCATGTGCAGGGGACGACCTGCACGGCCCGCGGGCTGCGGTGAGCTGCTGGGATTGCGCCGGTCGGCGCGACCTCGGCAGAGGTGCACGACTAGCGCGCAGTCACCTCACGCGTCCAATGAGAAATCACTTCCTGGACCACCTCCCTTCCGTGTCCTTCGACGGTATGCCGCCCCGCGCACCTCTGCAACGGGTTATCCGCCGTGCCTCCGGACATGCAATAGGGCGCCCGCGCGGTATGCCGTGCGCGTGCCGCGGTGGTCAGACCCGCCACTGCATGTCCGCCGGTCCACCCAGGTATTTGGCGGGATCGGCTGGCGTCGCTATCATCGACATATGGCGATGAATCAGCAGGGACGGGCGGCCGAACCCGGCACCCCCGTCGACGAGCGCGCAGCCGCCGCCAGCGCCGCCCACCTCTTCCGGGCGCTCGGCGACCCCGGACGCATCGCGATCCTGCGTCACCTCCAGCTCGGCGAACACCGCGTCGTCGAGCTCACCGCCCACCTCGGACTCGCCCAGTCGACGGTCTCGACCCACTTGACCTGGCTGCGCGAGTGCGGCCTCGTCGAGGTCCAGCCCGTGGGTCGCTCGTCGGTCTACCGGCTGAGCCACCCCGAGCTGCTCGAGTGTCTCTTCGCCGACGCCGACCAGCTGCTCGAGGCCACCGGCCACGACGACCCGGACCACCACGACAAGCCGCAGCCGCCGAAGCGCTCGCGCACCCGCACCACGAGCCGCGCCCCGCGACGCGGCACGGCGCACGCCTCCAACACCACCCGGCCGAGCCGGCACACCACCCCCACCGACAGCACGACCACCGACACGAACCACAGGAGCTCATGATGGGTAGCGGACACAGCCACAGCCACAGCGCCGCGGGGACGCACCGCTGGCGCCTCCAGCTCGCCTTCGGGCTGACCGCGACGTTCTTCGTCGTCGAGCTGGTCTTCGGCATCATCTCGCAGTCGCTGGCACTCATCAGCGACGCCGGACACATGGCCGCCGACGTCGTCGCGCTCGGCGCCGCCCTCGTCGCGACGAGCATCGCCGGACGCAAGGACACGACCGGTCGCCGCACCTACGGCTCCTACCGCGCCGAGGTCTTCGCCTCGGGCATCGCCGTCCTCCTCATGATCGGCGTGAGCATCTACATCGCCGTCGAGGCCATTGGCCGCATCGGCGAGCAAGTCGAACCGACGAGCAGCACCATGCTCTGGGTCGGTGCCCTCGGCCTTGTCATCAACGTCATCTCGCTGTCGCTGCTGCGCTCGGGCGCCTCCGACTCGCTCAACATCAAGGGCGCCTACCTCGAGGTCTTCGCCGACGCGCTCGGCTCGGTCGGCGTCATCGTCGCCGGCATCATGGTCGGCTGGACCGGCAACGCCTGGTGGGACACCGGCATCGCCCTCGCGATCGCGATCTTCGTCTTCTTCCGGGCCGTCGTGCTCGGCCGCGAGGTGCTGACCGTCCTCGGCCAGCACGCCCCGGCGGACCTCAAGGCTGACGAGGTCACGAACGCCCTCGCCGCCGTCCCCGGCGTGAAGGACGTCCACGACCTGCACGTCTGGACCCTGACCTCCGGCATGAACGTCGCCACCGCGCACCTGATGACGGGCAGCGACGTCGACGGTCACGACGTCCTCGACCGGGCCCGCGAGGTCATGAAGACCCAGTTCGGCGTCGAGCACGCCACCCTCCAGGTCGAGCCCGACACCCACAAGGGCTGCCAGGAGGTCGCCTGGTGAGGTGACACCGGTCGACTCTGTAACTCAGTAACTTCCGGACTCTGTAACTCTGCAACTCACAGAGTTGCAGAGTCCGGAAGTTACAGAGTCAGACGCTGGCGGTGCGGCGCCAGCTCCACGCCGCGACACCGGCCACGATGACGACGCCGAGCAGCACCGCCCCCACCGTGCCGAACCAGTCCACGACCTTCTCGTAGGACTTGCCCGCCCCATAACCCGCCAGCACCGAGACCACCGACCACGACCCGGCGCCGAGCAGGTCCCACAGCAGGAAGCGCGACCACGGCATACCGGACATGCCGGCCATCGACGGCATGACCGAACGGACGAACGGCGTCCAGCGCCCCACGACGACCGCCACGCCACCACGCCGTACCAACGCCTCCTCGGCCGCTGCGAGCCGGGCCAGCCGGGCCGGCTGGGTGACCCGGCTGTGCAGCCGCGGACCGTAGCGCCTCCCCACGGCATACCCGACGTTGTCGCCGATGAGCGCGGCGGCGAGGACGACGACGACCACCCAGACGAGGGAGGTCCGGCCGAGCGCCGCAGCCGCGCCGGCAAGCACGGCGACCGTCTCACCGGGCAGCACCATGCCGACGAACAGGGCGCACTCGCCGAACACGACGAGCGCCGACACCGTGAGGATGAGCCACGGCGGCTGGTCGAGCAGCGTCCCCAGGAGGTCGGTCACCGGCGCTCACCGAAGAAGTCGAGCAGCAGCCGCGACGCGTCCTCCTCGAGGACCCCGCCGACGACCTCGATGCGGTGCGTCGCCCGGCGGTCGCGCACGACATCCCACACCGAGCCGGTCGCTCCGAGCTTGGGGTCCCACGCGCCGAGGACGATCCGGCCGATCCGCGCCAGCATCGCGGCGCCCGCGCACATGGGGCACGGTTCGAGGGTGACGACGAGGGTGCAGCCTTCGAGCCGCCACGAGCCCGTATGCCGTGCGGCCGCCCTGAGTGCCACGACCTCGGCGTGCGCCGTGGGGTCGGTGTCGACCTCGCGCAGGTTGCGTCCCTCGCCGATGACCTCTCCGGCGGGGTCGAGGACCACGGCCCCCACCGGGACGTCGCCCTCGCGACCGGCCCGGGAGGCGAGCTCGAGCGCGCGACGCATGGCGCCGGCATACTCCTCGCGCCGGGGCGTGGACGAGGGTCCGGAGGCTGGTCCTGCGGGACTGCTCACGCGCTAAGTTTCACCCATGCGCGTTCACGTTGCCGACCACCCCCTCATCGCACACAAGCTGACGTACCTGAGGGACAAGCGGACGGACTCCCCGACGTTCCGACGGCTGGCCGAGGAGCTCATGACGCTGCTGGCCTACGAGGCGACGCGCGAGGTGCGGGTCGAGCCGTTCGAGATCGAGACGCCCGTGGCCGCCACGACCGGCATCAAGCTCTCCAACCCCAAGCCGCTCATCGTCCCGATCCTGCGCGCCGGCCTCGGCATGCTCGAGGGCATGGTGCGCCTGCTCCCGAGCGCCGAGGTCGGCTTCCTCGGGATGCAGCGCGACGAGGAGACCTTCCAGCCGGTGACGTACGCGAACCGGCTGCCGGACGACCTCTCCGGCCGGCAGGTCTACGTGCTCGACCCGATGCTCGCCACCGGCGGCTCGATGGTCGACGCGATCAACTACCTCCTCGAGCGCGGCGCCGACGACATCACCGCGGTGACTCTCCTCGCCGCGCCGGAGGGCATCAGCCACATGGAGAAGTCGCTCGCCGACGCAGGTGTGCCGGTCACGCTCGTCACCGGCTCGATCGACCAGCAGCTCAACGAGCTCGGCTACATCGTCCCCGGACTCGGGGACGCCGGCGACCGCCTGTACGGCGTCGTCTGACGTCACTTGGCTCCGCGCGCCGCGCTCGCTGTGGGTGGGGGTCAGCCCGGCGAGGCGACGCGTGGCCGCGCGCACACGGCATACGGCGGTGGGCGCACACGGCATACGAGTCGCACACGGCATACGGAACGACACGGCATACGCGCGCACCCGGCAACCGGAACGACACGCCGCAGCGCATCACGAGTCACACCAGTCACATCTGTCAGCATGTGGGGTGCAGTGTGGTCTCCGCGCGAGCGTGGCCACGAACGAGTCGAGTGCTTGCCTTCGAGAGAGAGCGGACGTGTCCATGCCCCCGGTCAAGAAGATCGTCACGTGGCTGATCGTCATCTTCCTGCTCTACGCCATCGTGACCTCGCCGACCCAGGCCGCTGACATCGTCGGCAGCGCGTGGGAGGTCATCACCAACGGTGTCACCAACATCGCGCGCTTCTTCGACTCGCTCATCGCCCGGAGCTGACCTTGGTGCCGCTGGGGCGCGTCGACAAGGAGCTGGAGAGGTACCTCGTCCCCGGTGAGGAAGTCGTCGCCGTCGTCCGCCAGCACTGGTTCTCGCAGATCCGGCCGATCCTCGCGTTCGTCGGGCTGCTGTTCCTCGCGACCTTCGTCGAGGCCGAGGCGCCCCGCACCCAGGGCGGCGCCATCATCGCGAACATCTTCTGGTGGGCGGCGTTCGGGGGCGCCGGCTACCTGCTCTGGCGCTACCTCAACTGGCGGCACGACTGGTTCGTCGCGACCGACAAGCGCTTCCTCCTCTTCTACGGGTTCATCCGGCGCAAGGTCGCGATGATGCCGCTGACCAAGGTCACCGACATGACCTTCGACCGCTCGATCATGGGCCGGATCATCGGCTACGGCACCTTCCTCCTCGAGTCGGCGGGGCAGGACCAGGCGCTCGGTCACATCGAGTACGTGCCCAACGCCGACCGTCACTACCGCGCGATCTGCACCGTGCTCTTCGGCTCCGACGCTCCCGTCGACCCCGATGACGACTGGGACGACGGCGACGACGGGTGGGACGACGAGGGTCCAGGCGGATACGGCCCGGGCGACGGCGACCCTCGCGGGCGGGACCCGCGCGATCCTCGTGACACCTGGGACGACGGCTGGCAGGACGGGTGGGAGGACCCGCACGGGTGGCGTGAGCACCTGGCGCGCGGCCGCGGTGGCCGCGGCGACGGCCGCGGTCGGCGAGGCGACGACGGGACCGGCGCGGACGGCATACGGAACCCTGTGCGGGAACGCCGTCCGGCACCGCCGCCGCACCGGACGTTGTATCGCAGCGCTGACCTCGTCGAGGCCTCGCGCTTGGAGGACACTGGCGAGATCCCGGTCATCCGGCCGCGGACCAGGAGGAGAGGAAGGGGTCTGCGATGAGCGTCCTCAGGACGAAGACGATCGAGCAGTCGATCCGTGAGGGCGACGAGCCCGAGTACCAGCTCAAGAAGCGGCTCACCGCGCTCGACCTCACCGTCTTCGGTGTCGGCGTCGTCATCGGTGCCGGCATCTTCACCGTCGCCGGGCGGGCCGCCAACCAGCTCGCCGGGCCGTCCGTCGTCATCTCGTTCATCATCGCGGCGGTCGTCTGCGGGCTCGCGGCGCTGTGCTACGCGGAGTTCGCGTCGACGGTGCCGGTGTCCGGGTCGGCCTACACGTTCTCGTATGCGTCGCTCGGCGAGCTCGTCGCGTGGATCATCGGCTGGGACCTGCTGCTCGAGATGCTCCTCGGCGCATCCGTTGTGGCACAAGGGTGGTCGGCGTACTTCCAGATCTTCCTCGGCAACCTCGGCATCGAGATCCCGTCGGGGATCGCGCCCGGCTCCGGGTTCGACCTGCCCGCGCTGCTGCTCGTGCTCGTCCTGACGGCGCTCGTCAGCATGGGCATCAAGGAGTCGATGCGGGTCAACCTCGCGCTCGTCGCGCTCAAGGTGTTCATCGTGCTGTTCGTCATCTTTGCGGGCATCGGGTACATCAACGGCTCGAACTACTCGCCGTTCGTGCCGCCGTCGGGTCCGCCCGTCGACGTGACCCCGGCCGAGATGCCGTTGCTGCAGGCGCTCTTCGGTCTCGAGCAGACGACGTTCGGCGTCATGGGCATCTTCGCCGCGGCGTCGCTGGTGTTCTTCGCCTACATCGGGTTCGACGTCGTCGCGACGACCGCCGAGGAGGTCAAGAACCCGCAGCGCGACCTGCCGATCGGCATCATCGCGACCCTCGTCATCTGCACGATCCTCTACGCCGCCACGGCGATCGTCCTCACCGGCATGGTGCCGTACGACCAGATCGAGCCGTCGGGTGCACTGGCCGCGGCCTTCGACTCCGTCGGCAAGTCGGGGTACGCCACGTTGATCTCGGCCGGTGCCGTGGCCGGTCTGACGACGGTGGTCATGACGCTCATGATCGGGGCGTCGCGCGTCATCTTCGCGATGTCGCGCGACTGGCTGCTCCCGAGCGGGCTCGGCAAGGTCAACCCGCGCACCGGCACGCCGCTGCGCATCACCATCGGGATCGGTGTGCTGGTCGCGCTGACGGCGGCGTTCACCCCGATCGGCAAGCTCGAGTACATGGTCAACATCGGCACCCTCGCGGCGTTCACGCTGGTCGCGATCGCCGTGCCGGTGCTGCGGCGTCGCCGGCCGGACATCGAGCGCCCGTTCAAGGTCCCGTTCAGCCCGGTGCTGCCGATCGTGTCGGCGCTGGCGAGCTTCTACCTGATGCTGACGCTGCCGGTGGAGACGTGGATCCGGTTCCTCATCTGGATGGCGATCGGGTTCGTCCTCTACTTCGCCTACGGCTACCGCCGGTCCCGGCTGGCCGGCCAGCCCCGCGAGGGCGAGCTCCCGAGCATGACCTCCACCTGACCCGCCGCCCCGTTCCCCAACTTTCCCGCCCCATGCGAGAACCTTGAGTGACATGCAACTTCCGTAGTCGCACCTCACTCAAGGTTCCGCTCCCCCCGGGCGTGCCGCCACCCTCTGACATTGCCGGTATGCCGTCACGCCGCCGTGAGAACAGCGCGCACCTTCCCCAGAGCGGCGCCGTTCTCGAGGTCGGCCCACGTGAGTCGGACGATGACGTAGCCCAGGCGACGCAAGGAGTCCTCGCGCTTCTTCTCCGCCCAGAGCACCGAGACGTCGTTCGACTCGTACTTCAGTTTTCCGTCGAACTCGACGATGACGTTCGTCCCACGAACCAGAAAGTCGACGCGTGCCACGAAGTTGCCGTGGCCATCGCGAATCTCCACCTGCGGGTCCAGCTGCAGACCGCCCATCGACAGTGCCACGGCCGTCCGAGACTCGGCGACCGACTCGTGAAGGGGGTTCGTGAACCCCAACATCGCACGGCCCCGAGACCCGTTGCGGTTGCCGGCCATGGCTTCGACGGCGGCCGTGAGCTGGTCGAACGTGAGAAGTCGGTCGCGCAGGGCACAGTCCGCACTCACCACCCCTTGGGTGATGCCGTGATCCACGGTGTGCTGGGCGAGTGCGGTACTCACGTCGACGGCTGGCCCCAGTGGGGTCACGACGACGGTGTGGCCAGCGAGCTTGCGGACGCGCATGGCCTGCATTCCTGCGGATCGATGCACCGGCCGGAGGATGTTGGCCCGCGAGAGCTCGGTGCCCCAGACATCGACACCGTGTGCAATGACAGCGCTGACACTGCACAGGACAGCGTCGGGGTAGACCAGTCGCGCACCTGCGGCTAGATGCTGATGCCACGCCGAAGGTGAGGTCTCGTCGACAAGTGCGCTCACGGCATACAGACCACGACCGGGGTGCACGAGGAGGCCGGCCTGCACAGCAGCCAACAACGCGAAGGGTGTGAGCCCGGCCTTCTCGGCCTGGCGAGTGGTGAACATGCCGTGCTGACCACGCGCGAGCTCGACCAGGGGTTCGGGAAGTTCGATCATGCGGGCAACCTTGGGCACCGAGATGCTGGGCCGCCACTGGGCGTCGCCCCGCCTGTGGACAACGGTCGCGACTCGGCTCGCCTGTGGACAACGGGTGAGCGAGCGCAACCTTGAGTGAGGTGCGACTACCGAAGTTGCACCTCACTCAAGGTTCCCGCATGGGGCGGCGGGTCCCACGCTCAGCGTGGGCAAGTTGGGGTGAGGACCCCGGTGTGGGCCGCGGGACGAAAGACGGGTCAGAGGGCGGAGAGGATGTCGCCGACGCGTTCCTTGGCGTCGCCGAACAGCATCTGGCTGTTGTCGCGGAAGAACAGCGGGTTCTGCACCCCGGCATAACCCGTCGCCATCGACCGCTTGAAGACGATCACGTCTCGGGCGTTCCACACCTCGAGCACCGGCATCCCCGCGATCGGCGAGCCCGGGTCCTCGGCGGCGGCCGGGTTGACCGTGTCGTTCGCACCGATCACGAGCACGACGTCGGTCTCGGGGAAGTCGTCGTTGATCTCGTCCATCTCGAGGACGATGTCGTAGGGCACCTTCGCCTCGGCGAGCAGCACGTTCATGTGCCCGGGCAGCCGGCCCGCGACCGGGTGGATCCCGAAGCGCACGTCGACACCGCGGTCGCGCAGCTTCTTCGTCAGCTCGGCGACGGGGTACTGCGCCTGCGCCACCGCCATGCCGTAGCCCGGCGTGATGACGACCGACTTCGCGTCCCGCAACAGCTCGGCCACACCGTCGGCGGTGATCTCGCGGTGCTCGCCGTAGTCGACGTCCTCCCCGAGCGAGACCTCCTGCCCGAAGCCTCCGGCGATGACCGACACGAACGAACGGTTCATCGCCTTGCACATGATGTAGCTGAGGATCGCACCCGAGGCACCGACGAGCGCGCCCGTCACGATGAGCAGGTCGTTGCCGAGCATGAAGCCCGCAGCCGCCGCCGCCCACCCCGAGTACGAGTTGAGCATCGACACGACGACGGGCATGTCGCCGCCGCCGATCGACGCGACGAGGTGCCAGCCGAACGCCAGCGCGATGACCGTCATCAGCACGAGTGGCACGACCGAGTGCTCCCGCACGAACCACACGAGCAGCAGCGCCGACACGACGAGCGCGGCGAGGTTGAGCCAGTGCCGGGCCGGCAGCATGAGCGGGGTCGACTTGATCCGCGCCGACAGCTTGAGGAACGCGACGATCGAGCCGGTGAACGTCACCGCTCCGATGAACACCCCGAGGAAGACCTCGACGAGGTGGATCACCTCGGACCCGCCGGCCGCACCCGCACCACCCGCGCCACCGGCCCCGCCCGACGGCTCGAAGAACGAGTTGAACCCGACGAGCACCGCCGCCAGACCGACGAACGAGTGCAGCATCGCGACGAGCTCGGGCATCTGCGTCATCTCGACGCGCCGCGCCCGCCAGACGCCGATCGCGCCGCCGATGCCCATCGCGAGCAGGATGAGCAGCAGCGTCGACAGAGCCTGCGAGGACCGCGACAGCGTCAGCCACACCGTGGCAACCAACGCGATGACCATGCCGATCATCCCGAACCGGTTGCCCTCCTCCGCGGACTCGTGCTTCGACAAGCCGGCCAGCGACAGCACGAAGAAGACCGCTGCGACGATGTAGGCCGCGGTGACGACGTTGGTGGTGACCATCGGCGATCAGTCCTTCCGGAACATCTGGAGCATCCGGCCGGTGACCGCGAACCCTCCGAAGATGTTGATGCTGGCGACGAGGATGGCGACGAACGCGAGCGCACGCACGACCACGTCGTCGGAGTCGATCTGGAGCAGCCCGCCGACGACGATGATGCCGCTGATGGCGTTGGTCTCGGCCATGAGCGGCGTGTGCAGCGCGTGCGCGACATTGGAGATGACGTAGAACCCGACGATCACCGCGAGCGCGAACACCGTGAAGTGCCCGAGGAACACCGCCGGCGACGCCGACGCCACGAGCGCGAAGACGAGCGCACCGATCGCCATCGCGAGGTACTTGAGTCGCGGATCGCGTTGCTTCGCAACGGTTTCCGTATGCCGTCCGCTCGCCTCGGTGCCCGACTTCGCCGTGGCATCGGGGGCGCCTAAGCCGGTGGCGGCGGCCGACACCTGCACCGGAGGCGGCGGCCACATCACCTCGCCGTCGCGCACGACGGTCATGCCGCGCTGCACCTGGTCCTCGAGGTCGAGCGTGAGCTCGCCGTCCTTCTCCGGCGTCAAGAGCGCCAACAGGTTGACGAGGTTCGTGCCGAAGAGCTGCGACGCCTGCGTCGGCAACCGGCCGGGCAGGTCGGTGTATCCGAGGATCGTCACGCCGTTCTCGGTGACGACCTTCTCGTCAGCCACGGATCCGGCGACGTTGCCGCCGTTGGACGCAGCCATGTCGACGATGACCGAGCCCGGCTTCATCGACGCGACCATCTCCTCGGTGATGAGGCGCGGCGCCGGCTTCCCCGGGATGAGGGCGGTGGTGATGATGATGTCGACCTCGGCGGCCTGCTGCGCGTACAGCGCCTCGGCGGCGGTGTTGAAGTCCTCGCCGGTCTCCTTGGCGTAGCCGTCACTGCTGGGCGAGTCGTCGGCCCCGTCCGGGAGCTCGATGTGCAGGAAGTCCGCACCCATCGACTCGACCTGCTCGGCCACCTCGGGGCGGGCGTCAAACGCCCGCACCACCGCGCCGAGTGACCCGGCGGTCCCGATCGCCGAGAGCCCAGCCACGCCGGCGCCGACGACGAGCACCGTCGCCGGCGGGACCTTGCCGGCGGCCGTCACCTGACCGGTGAACATCCCGCCGAACTCGTTGGCCGCCTCGATGACGGCGCGGTAGCCGCCGATGTTCGCCATCGACGAGAGGACGTCGAGCGCCTGGGCGCGGGAGATGCGCGGCACCGCGTCCATCGCGAGCGCCGTCACCCCGCGCTCGGCGAGGGCGTCGACGAGCTCCGGCTTCAGCGCCGGCGACAACAACGAGACGAGCACCTGACCCGCGCGCAGCTTCTCGACCTCGTCGGGGCTCGGGGCGTTGATCTTGAGGATGATGTCGGTGTTCCACACCTCCGGGCCGACGACGTCGGCGCCGGCCTCGGCATACGCCTCGTCGGTGAAGCTCGACAGCTGACCGGCACCGGACTCGACGAACACGGCATACCCGAGTTTGATGAGCCGCTCCACGGTCTTGGGCGTGGCGGCGACACGCGTCTCGCCGGCCAACGACTCCTTGGGGACGCCGATGCGCACTCGTGGACCTCCTCGTGGGGGGACATTCTTGGCGAACCTACTAGTCCCATCGCCCTCACCGCTTCTGATGTGAGCGCCACAACGAGGCGCGTCCGACTCGTGGGCACCGCATCCCCGCACCATGCCTCGGGTTGGCTACGGTCGAGGTATGGACGACGAGGTGCTGCTGTGGCTGGTCGGGGCGCTCGCCCTCGTGGTCGTCGTGGGAGCCTTCGTGTGGGTGCTGCGGCACCGCGACGACGCCGAGCGTGTCGAGGCGGCGCACTCCTACGAGGCTCCCGAGGTCACGACCACCGGCGGGCGTGCGCCCACGGCGATGTCGTTCGGCGCGGTCGACGGCGACGATGCGGTCGACGAGACCGTGCCACTGAGCCGCCTTGGTGGCGCGGGGTGGCGCGACAGCGACCGCTCGCTCGCGCCGGAGACCACGTCGACGCCGTATGCCGGTCAGTCCGGTCCGCGGTCCGCCGACCAGCGAACGTGGGCTGAGGACCCGCGGACGTGGGCTGAGGACCCGCAGGCCTGGGCGGACGGTGAGGCGCCGGACTCGCCCGCCGAGGGTGGCCACCACGTCGCCGTCGAGGACACCGGCGGACGTCCGGTCGCCGACGAGGAGCTCGACCGCGAGCGCGGCGGCCACTGGTGAGGGCCGGCCTCGCCGCCACGCACGACCAAGGAGTCGCCGACAGACGACAGCAGGGTCCCCGCTGCGGGGAACCCTACTGTCGTCTCTCTCGACTGCTGCTGAGAAGTGCACCCTCCAGTGGTGGAAGGTGCAGCCCCGGTCAGCTCTGCGAGGGGGTGAAGCCGGCGCGCTGGGCGGCCTCCTCGTCGTAGAACCACACGTCGGGCTCGGCCGTGTCGTAGCCGTTGGCGCCCGGGACCCGGTAGGTCATCGTGTCGCGGTAGGCCTGCACCGGGTGGTCGAGCGGCTGCGCGCGGTCCTCGAACGGGGCCGCGGAGCCGACGCCGTACCCACCGTCGCGGATCTCCTCGACCCCCGAGATGCGTCGGATCCACGCGTCCTGGCCGCCGGGCCGCTGCTCGTCGATGTCGGCGCGGTCGTCGGTCGCCGTCGCACCCTCGCGGATGTCGTCGGCCGCCGTCGCGTCATAGGCCTCGCGCATGCTCGTCGAGTCCTCGCCCTGGATGTTGATCCTGTCGGTGCCGTCGGGCCAGTGCGCGGCGTCACCGCGGTCGGTGCGCTGGTCGCCGCCCGCGTCGCCGACGCGCTGGTCGCTGCCCGCGTCGCCGGTGCCGTGGGTGCGAGCGTCGCCGACGCCCTGGGTGCCGTCGCTGCCCTGAGCGCCCTGGTCGGCGGTGATGCCCTCACGGGTCGTGTCCGTCAGGTCGTCACGGGTGGTGGCGTCGCCCTGAGCGAACCCGCCGCCGTCACGGGTCGTGTCGGCGTGCGAGTCCTGGTCGTCGCGACGGTCCCGGTCACCCGTGGCCCACGCATCCCCGCCGGACCCCTGGTCACCACGCGCGTCCTGGTCCGAGCCGTAGCCGGCGTCCGCACGGTCGTCGCGCGAGCCGAGGCCGGCGCCGGCCGCACCAGCGGCGGCGCCTGCTGCGGCACCGCCCACCGTGGCCGAGCCGAGCCCGCCATCCCGGTCGCTGTGGCTGCCGCTGTCGCGACCGAAGTCAGCGTCCCCGTCGGTGGCGCGACCGAGGTCGCGGTCGCGGTCGACGTCACGGTCGAAGGAGCGGTCCTCGGGCACGCGCTCGTTCGAGGCGTAGTCCTCGGTGTCGCGGTCCTCGGTGACGCGGTCGCCCGAGTGCTGGTCGTCGCCGAGGCGGGCGTCCGCGTCACGGCGGTCGTCCCAGCCAGAGCCAGCCGTGCCGTCGCGGTGAGCACCCTCCGCGTCACGACGCGTCACGTCCTCGTCGCCGAGGTCATCCCGGGAGCCGTCGTACGTCGGGGAGACGCCCGGGCTCTGCGCCTCGGCCGGCAGCGGCTCGGTCGAGGCGTACTGCTCCGGGTCCCCGATGATCGCCATGTCCGAGTCGCCCTGCGCGCTCGCGTCGCCGCGGCGGTCGATGTCGGCGCCGGCGTCGGCTCCACGGTCGGCGCCGGCGTCAGCATCGGTGCTCCAGTCGGTCGAGTTCGTGTCGTCGGTGCGACGGACGTCGTCGCGCGCGTCGTCCTGATCCCAGGCCGACTGCTCGGTGGCGCCGGCACCGGCTGCGGGGGCGACCCCCGTGCCGGCACCAGCGGTCGTGTCCCAGCCCTGCGACTCGGTCACCGACTCGTCCTGGCGATCGTCGCGGCCGGGCTCGTCAGGGGTGGTGCGCGTGCTGTCGCTCATGTCGTTCTCCCATCGTTGGGTCGCCGACTGGCCCGAGCTGTCCCACTCGCTCGTGGCAGCCGCCGAGGACTGGACGTCGTCCACCGACGTGGACGCGCCGTAGTTGTCGTTGGTGCGGTAGGTCCCGGCGCCCTGGTAGCCGCCGGTGGTGTCGCTCGTGAGGTGTTGCTCGTTGCCGTATGCCGTCCCGCTGGCCTCGTCCTCGACGGCACCGGGGGTGCGCGACCGGTCGGCGCCGGAGGCGGTGTCGCCGTAGGCGGTGTCGCCGTAGGCGTTGTTGCCGGAGGCGGTGTCACTCTGGACGTTGTCGCTATAGTCCGCCCCGGACGCCAGTCGTGCGGCATCGTCGCGGGTGCCTGCGTCGCTATCGGACTCGTGACGCCCCCGGCTCGCGGCGTAGGCGCCACCGGCGGCGACGGCACCACCGGCGGCAACCGCGCCGGCGCCCCACCCGGTGTCGCGACCCTCGTCGGGACGTTCTGCGTCCGTGGCGTCGGCGCGCCACGTGTCCTCACTGCGGGACTCGCGGACCTCGTCACGCCAGCCCTCGCCACCGCGGGTCGAGCCGGCCTCGTGACGGCCGCCCGCGACCGGCTGGTCCGCGCGCGTGACGTCCTCGTCCGCGCGGGTGACCTCGCTCTGCTCCCGCTCCCACGAGCTCGCCTCGCCGGAGGCGGACCGCTCCTGTCCGAGCGGGCGGTCGCTCCAGGAGGACTCGTTCGCATCCCGGTCCGGAGCCGCATCGCGCTCGAGAGCCGCATCCCGGTCAGCAGCGCCCGTCGCGGCGGGGGTGACGGGCCGCTGGACGCGCGTGTCCTCGACCGAGCGGACGTCGTCGTCGAGGTCCTCGGGCAGGGGGCGCGGGTCGTCGGCGCGGACCGTCACGTCGGGGTCGAGCTCGTCGGCGCGACGCAGCTCGGCCTGCTGTGCCTGACGGGCGCGCTCGACCTGCTCGCGCTGGAGCCGGGCGTCCTCCTCGACGCGCTGGGCCTCTCGTGCGCTCTGTTCCGCGTCGCGGGCCCGCTGCTCGGCCTCCTGCCGGGCGACGGTCGCGCGCTCGTCAGCCTGCTGGGCGAACGTCTCCTGACCACGCAGGTTCACCGCGCGCTCCTCGGCGGACGAACGCAACCGTGCCGCCTCGGCACGCTGCTCCTCGAGCTCACGCTGCTTGCTGCGCGAGAAGAACCACCACAGCCCGAAAAGGAGGGCGAGGATGACGAGGGCGCCGATGACGTACTTCATCTTGAGGTGCTCCTGACCGTGGGAGTCGGGTGCGAGGCGCACCCGCATGACTCCCCCAAACTACCGCCGACCTGCGCCGATGTGGGTTCTCGCGACGACCGATCCGGCGCGCACACGGCATACACAGGAACCTCCCGGGAGTAGGCCGTCCCGACGCGGCCGGATCACGCTTGCAGACCGAGCTCCTGGCTCGTGACCTCGCGCATCTCGACCTTGCGCACCTTGCCCGTCACCGTCATCGGGAACTCGTCGACGATGCGCACGTAGCGCGGGATCTTGTAGTGCGCGAGCTTGCCCGTCGAGAACTCACGGACGGACTCGGCGGTCAACGGGGTGGCGCCCTCGCGCATGCGGATCCAGGCGGCGAGCTCCTCGCCGTACTTCTCGTCGGGGACGCCGATGACCTGGACGTCCTCGATGTCGGGGTGCGTGTAGAGGAACTCCTCGATCTCGCGCGGGTAGATGTTCTCGCCGCCGCGGATCACCATGTCCTTGATGCGGCCGGTGATCTGGACGTAGCCGTCCTCGTCCATGACCGCGATGTCGCCGGTGTGCATCCACCCGTCGACGAGCACTTCGTCGGTCTTGTCCTGCTGGTCCCAGTAGCCGAGCATCACCGAGTACCCCTTGGTGCAGAACTCGCCCGCCTCCCCACGCGGCACGGTCTCGCCCGTCGCCGGGTCGACGACCTTGATCTCGAGGTGGGGCATGACCCGACCGACGGTGCCGACCTTGCGCTCGAAGGAGTCGTCGCGGCGCGTCTGCGTCGACACCGGTGAGGTCTCGGTCATGCCGTAGCAGATCGTCATCTCCTCGATGCCGGACTCGATGAGCTTCGTCATCAGCGTTGCAGGACAAGGGGATCCGGCCATGATCCCGGTGCGGACCGTGCTGAGGTCGTAGTCGCCGAAGCCCGGCAGCGACCACTCGGCGATGAACATCGTCGGCACGCCGTAGAGGCTCGTGACCTTCTCCTCCGACACCGCCTTGAGGGTGAGCTCGGGGTCGAAGCCCGGTGCCGGAATGACCATGACCGAGCCGTGCGTCGTGGCCGCGAGGTTGCCCATGACCATGCCGAAGCAGTGGTAGAAGGGCACGGGAATGGCGATCCGGTCCTCCTGCGTGTAGCCGCAGAGCTCGCCGACGAAGTACCCGTTGTTGAGGATGTTGCGGTGGCTCAGCGTCGCACCCTTGGGGAATCCCGTTGTGCCAGAGGTGTACTGGATGTTGATGGCATCCGTCGGAGACAGCTCCGCACTGACCATCTCCAATCGCTCGTCGCTGACCTCGTCGGCCCTTGCGAGCAGCGCGTCCCAGCTCTCGCCGCCGATGACCCACACGTCCTCGAGCGCCGGCGTGGAGCCGCGCACCTCGTCGATCATCGCGACGTAGTTCGACGTCTTGAACGACTCTGCCGTGAAGAGGCCGCGGATCCCGGCCTGCGTGAGGACGTACTCCAGCTCGTGTGACCGGTATGCCGGGTTGATGTTGACGAGGATGACGCCCACCTTGGCGGTGGCGAACTGGGCGACCGTCCACTGCGCGCAGTTCGGTGCCCAGATACCGATGCGGTCGCCCACCTCGTACCCCGAAGCGAGGAGCGCCTTGGCGAGCCGGTCCACCTCGGCCCCGAACTCGGCATACGTCCAGCGGATGTCCTGCGCCCGGTCGACGAGCGCCTCTCGGTCACCGTGCGCGGCGACCGTCGCGTCGAGGTTGGCGCCGATGGTCTGCTCGAGCAGCGGCGGCTCGGTGGTCCCGACGGTGTGCGAGAGGTTCGCGGCGGGTGCGGCCTGGGTCGACGTGGACATCGGTGTCCTTCCGGAGGCGGATGGTGACGGGCCCACTCAACCGCGCGGACGGCATACCGGCAAGAGGGCCGGCTCCCCTCAGTCCCGCCCGCCTGTCGCGCGACGGAACCAGCCACGGATGCGGTCGATGGCGACGGCGTGGCCCACCTGTTCCGAAGTGGTGTCGCCCGTCAGCATCCCCAGGGCTGCCGAGGTCTGGAGCCGTTCGCAGCTCGTGCAGATCGTGCGCCCGGTCATGGTGCGGTGCTTCGTGCCCCGCTGCGGCTTGCGACACTGCTGGCAGGTCCACGTCGAGCTGAGACTGCTGGCCATCCCCGCGCCCCCTTGGTCGTCGTCGTGCGTGACTGTCGCACGATCCTCGCGTGCGATGCTCCGAAGGTACCCCCGGCGCGCGCCGCGTGGGTAGGGTCGGCGTCATGGCTGACAACGCTGACACCGTCTCTGCCGACGCGCGCGAGGGCGACGCCATCCCCGAGGGTGCGGTCGTCGTCGGGATCGGCAACAGCGACCGCGACGCCGAGTGCCTCACCTGGGCGGGCAACTCCGCCCAGCGGAGTGGGAGCCCGCTGCACATCCTGCACGCGCACGACCTCAGCGCCGAGCTCGCGGCGATCGACCCGGTCGCCGGCAACGCGATCTCGCTCGGGCCCGAGGGTGACATCGGCAACCGCAGCCTCCTTGAGCAGACGATGGCCGAGGCGCGCGAGCGCTGGCCCGACGTGCCGGTCACCGGCAGCGAGCCGTTCGTCAAGCCGGAGCAGGCGCTCGTCGACGCGTCGCGGGTCGCCCGTCTCGTCGTCGTCGGCGTGGCGCGCGAGAGCGTCCTGCAGAAGTTCGGGCTCGGCCGCCCGTCGCTCGCCGCGGCGATGCACGCCGCGAGCCCGGTCGTCCTCGTGCCCATGGGCGCTCGCACCGACGCCGACGGACCGATCGTCGTCGCCATCGACGGCTCGGCCCACAGCGCCGCCGCCGCGGAGCGCGCGTTCTGGAGCGCGAAGCTGCGCGGCGCTCCCCTCGTCGCGGTGACGGTCTGGAACGTCGAGGTCGTCGACGGCATGGTCGTCACGACGCCCGACACGGACGCGTGGCGCCAGGTTGAGGCGAAGTACCGTGCCGTCGTCGACAAGATCATCGAGCCGCTCCGCGCGGCCAACCCCGACGTCGACTGCACCGTCGAGGTCCTCCACGGCTCGCCGGCCAAGGTCCTCAGCGAGCGCGCTGCCGACGCAGGCCTGCTCGTCATGGGGACGCGCGGGCGCGGCGGCTTCACCGGCATGCTCCTCGGGTCGCAGAGCCAGAAGGTCCTCGAGACCGCGAGCTGCCCCGTCATGCTCGTGCACGCGAGCAGCGACAAGGAGACCCAGGACTGAGCGCGCGACGCGTCCGCGACCGGTTCCGCGGTCGCATCGCCGGCGTCGGCTCGACCTCCGGAACGCGCGTCGTCGTCGGGCGCTGGGACTCGGGCCCGCTCGGCTCCTTCACCGACCTCATGGTCGAGAAGGCGACCGGGCACCGAGTCCTCGTCGCCCCGGATGACGCGGTCGCGGCATACGTCTCCTCGACCTACGACTTCGACGAGGTGCGCATCGAGCCGGTGGCGGTCACGGGCGAGGAGAGGTGGGCGGTGCGCTCTCCGTCGGTGTCGCTCGACCTCACGGTCGGTCCTCGTATGCCGCTCGGCCGGCTCCTGCGTGCCGTGCCCCGGCCGCTCGGGGATAGTCCTGCGTGGGCGCGGCTCGTCGACCCGGTCGCCGGCCTCGTCGTCCCCGGCGTGCGGACGGTGGGCACGGCGCTCGAGGGGCGGCGCGAGTACTACGGCGCGACCGACCTGCACCGGGTTGTCGCGATGGAGGGCAGCGTCAACGGTGAGCCGATCGGCGAGCTCGCCGACATCGACCCGCCGTGCCGGTTCGGGTTCTCGTCGACGCCGCGCACCCCGTCGGTGACGACGGTCGTGACGACCGTGGTCCGGGCCTGACCTCGGGGCCGGCCGCGTCACGCCGCACGGCCGCTGCACCTATCGTGGTCCGCATGAACGACACCGCGAAGCAGCAGGTCAAGGACGCACTCCTCGCCCGAGCGAAGGAGCAGCTCGAGGCCTCGCAGACCAACGTGGGCAGCGAGCACGACGCCGCCCAGCTCGACCAGGACTCCCCGCTCGACACCGGCGACGAGTCGCTGTCCGACGAGGCCGGTGACCTCACCGGCATCTTCGAGGAGGTGACCTCGCGCCAGGAGGACGAGATCTCACAGCTCGAGGCGCTCGACGTCTCTCCGCGCTCGGACGTCGGTCCGGGTGCGGTCGTCGAGTTCGGCGGCGCCCACTACGTCGTCGGCGTCATCGCGGATCCCTTCGAGGTCGCCGGGGTCACCTACGAGGGCATCTCGACCGACTCCCCCGTGTATGCCGCGATCGAGGGCAAGCGCGCCGGCGACACCTTCGAGGTCGCGGGCAAGGAGCAGACGCTCGACTCCGTGAGCTGACCCTCCTCCCCGTCACTCCCCCGATGCCGGGCACGCGCCGTATGCCGTGTGTCCGGCATCGTGCGTCTGGCGCCTCGGCCATTCGGCCGAGTCGAAGGCGGCGAGTCCGGTCCTCCGGCCGATGTGGGGGCGCCGCCGGCGTCCATAGCGTCGCTGGCATGACATCTTCCGTGAAGCGCGAACGCGCACTCGTCGTCCTCCCCCTCCTCATCCCCGCGGTGCTCGCCGGTGGCGTCGTCGCCGCCGAAGCCGGCTCCGGCGCCTGGCTCGAGCGGGACCTGCGTTCCGCGGTCGCCACCGTTCTGCCCGACGCCCGCGTCACCGACACCAACGTTCGCGGCCGTCCCTGGGTGATGAGCCGGCTCGACAACCGCATCTCCACGGCATACGTCGACCTCGCCGCCGGCGACGGCGTCGTCGAGCGGCGGCTCCTCGTCCAGGAGCTCGACCTCGACAGTGGCCGGGCCGAGCATCTGCGCTACTTCGTCACGATTCCGTATGCCGAGGGGGCGGCCGGCACGCCCGTCACCGACGAGGTGGGCGCGTTCACCGACCGGGCGAAGGTGAACGGGACGGAGGTGACCTACCGGGCGCGCCTCTCCGGTGGGGCAATTCGCGTGACGACGTCGTCCGGGCCAGCGCCGCGCAGCGTTGCTGCTCCCGCGCTCGACGGAATGGAGCTCGCCGGTGAGCCCTCCGCGACGGAGTCCGGGATCCTCGTCGAGCTCGTGAGCCGGGACGCCCGGATGGTCCGGTCCTAGGCTGGTCCCGTGCGTCGTCTGCTCCCGTGGGTGATCCTCGGCCCGATCGTGCCGGGGGCCCTGCTCGACCTCGCCAGCGCCGCGTCGCCGGTGCTCTCCGTCGTGGGGGTCGTGATCGCGTGTGTCCTGGCGGTGGGTGCCGTCCGGGTGACCCGGTTCACCGGGCCGACCCTGCCGTCAGCGGTCGGCGTCGCGGCACTGGGCTTCGCGCTCGTGGGAGTGGGCGCCGCGGCATCTCAACGGTGGTGGCTGCTGTCGCTGGCGTGGGCGCTCGTCATGGTGTCGGGCGTGCTTGCGGCACAGGCCCGTTCGACGCGCGACCTCGTCGTGGTCGCTGCCCTGGGAGTCGTAGCGGTCCTGGCCCCGTCGGCCTTCGAGGACGTGAGCCTCGCTCTCCTCCTGGTGATGGCGATGGCCACGGCCGTGGCGACCGCCGTCGGCGTCGGGCTGCTCGTCAGGAGCCAGCGTGACCGCGACGCCATCCTGCGGCGTGTGGTCGTCTCCGAGGAGCGCACGTCGATGGCGCGGGACCTGCACGACCTCGTCGCCCACGAGGTGACCGGGATCGTCGTGTTGGCGCAGGCCTCGGCCGGAGCGACGAGCGACCCACGGGCCAAGGCTGTGCTCGAACGGATCGAGTCCTCCGGTCAGGAGGCGCTCGGACAGATCCGGGCGATGGTGCAGGCGCTGCGCGACGAGACGTCGGTCGGGCCGGTCGGCGCGAGCCTCGCCCCGACCGGCCGGGGAGCCGGGTCGTTGCAGCAACTGGTGGACGCGTTCGCGGAGTCGTCGGCGGCGACGGTCACCGCGGACATCGACGACCTCGACCTGGAGCCCGCAGCCGACGCCGCCGTGCAGCGGCTCGTGGCCGAGGCGCTGACCAACGTGCGTCGGCACAGTCAGGGCGCGACCCGGGTGCGGGTCCGGGTGATGTCGGACCCCGACAGTGGCGTCGTCGCCGAGGTCGTCAACGACGCTGTCGGCAGCGGCGGCGTCGGGCGGGGCAGCGGTTATGGGCTCGTCGGGGTCCGGGAGCGGCTGGCGGTTGTCGGCGGCACCCTCGAGTCCGGTCTCGACGGCTCGGGTCAGTGGGTCGTGACGGGTCGGATTCCGGTGCGGGAGAATGCTCGTGGGCGTTCGCGCCCTGACCCGTCCGGCACGCGAGGAGGTGCACCGTCATGATCCGCGTGGTCCTCGCCGACGACCAGGAGATGGTCCGCATGGGCTTCGCCATGATCCTCGACGGTGCCGAGGACATCGATGTCGTCGCCCAGTGCGCCGACGGTGTCGAGGCGGTCGAGGCCATCCGCCGCGAGCGACCGGACGTCGCGCTGCTCGACATCCGCATGCCGCGGCTCAACGGTCTCGAGGTGCTGCGGCAGGTCGCCGACATCACCAAGGTCGTCATCGTCACGACGTTCGACCACGACGAGTACGTCGACCGCGCCCTCGCGCTCGGCGCCTCGGGCTTCCTGCTCAAGGACTCGGGACCCCAGCTGCTCGTCTCGGGGGTGCGGGCGGCGGCGTCCGGCGACGCACTCATCAGTCCTCAGCTCACCGTGCGGTTGCTGGAGCGGACTCGCGCTCGTGGCGTCGACCAGCCGGTCGTGCCGGGGTTCTCCGACCTCACCGAGCGGGAGCTCGAGGTGGCCCGGCTCGTCGCGCACGGCCGGACGAATGCCGAGATCGCGAGTGAGCTCTTCATCTCGATGGGCACGGTGAAGTCACACCTCGCCTCGATCCAGACCCGGCTCGGGGCCCGCAACCGCGTCGAGATCGCGGCTCGGGTGTGGGAGTCCGGTCACGCCTGAGGCGTCGACGCGGCATACCGGCCGAACGGCTGATCGGCCTGCGCGAGAACCGGTCGCACGGCCGATGTGCGGGCAGGGCCGGGTGAGCGAATGTTGTTGGTATGAAACGTATTGCGACTCTCGACTCCCTCCGTGGTCTCGCGATCTGCGGCATCCTCGCCGTCAACGCGCCGACCGTCCTCCGCCTCGACGCGCCGCCCGGCGCGAACGCCACCCGCGAGCTCCTCGGCCTCGCCGTCCAGGAGCGGTTCTTCCCGCTCTTCTCGCTGCTGTTTGGCATCAGCTTCGGGCTCATCGAGCTCGGCGCCCGTCGGCGCGAACAGCCCTTCCGGGCGGCGCTGGCGCGTCGTCTCGGCTTCCTCTTGCTGCTCGGCGGGGCACACCAGCTGCTGCAGCCGGGCGAGGCGCTGCTGCCGTATGCGCTGGCCGGCTTCCTCGTGCTGCTGCCGGGCACGTGGGCGCCGTCGTGGGTCGCGGCGCTCGGCGGCGTGGCGCTCACCGTGACCGGTGTCGTCATGGGCGGCGGGACGGCGCTCGTGCCGGGACTGCTGCTCGCGGGGTATGGCATTGCCCGTCTCGGATGGGCGTCACGGTTCGACGCCCCGTCGCCGTGGGTGCCGCTCGGTGTGGCCGCGGCGGCGGGGGCTGCTGCTTCGCCACTGCTCGTCAGCCTCGCCGGTGACCCGGTCAAGCTCGGCTTCAGCACCTCGTCCGCCGTCGCCGGCCTGCTCCTCGCGACGACGTATGCCGCGCTCGTCTCGGCCGCGATGGCGACGCCGCTGCGCCGGGTCGTGGCGGGTGTGTTCGAGCCGTTCGGTCGGCTGGCGCTGACGAACTACCTGGGGGCGACGCTGCTGCTCCTCGCCACGAAGCCGTTCGTCGCCGGGTGGGGCATCGACGGGAGCTCCGCCGGCTTGGTGCGGATGCTCGCGATGTGCGCCGGGCTGCTCGTCGTGCAGTGGGTGGCTAGCCGGCTGTGGATCGCCCGCTTCGGTCAGGGCCCGCTCGAGCGACTGTGGCGCTGGATCACGTGGTACTCGCCCACACCTGCGCCGTCGAACGTGGCGAAGGACGACCGGGTCCTCCAGCCGACCACCTGACCTGGAACTGTGCTGCAGGACGCGCGACATACCGCGCGCCGTGCAGCACACTTCCGCCTGAGCTCGTCACCGTCGCAGCGCCCGCACCGCGTCCGCGCGGAATCATGGTGCAGATCTAACATCAGGTATTAGATTGGCACGGCCCTGCCGCTTGTCTCCTAGCGGTGTGGTGCGGGGTTGGCGCTGCCGTAGAGGCGAGCCTTGGCCTCACGGACCTCGAGCGTCACGGGGGTGCCCTCGACAGTGACGGTGCCAGGAATGGTCATCCACTGGCCCTGTCCGAACCGGAAACGCCCGCCGTAGACGGTGTCGACGCGCGTCGCCATCGAGCCCTTCTGCTCGTAGGTGTGCCGGATGTCGCCATCCGGGTACGGGCCACCCATCGACTCAGTCGGCTCGCTGCTGTCACCATCGCCGTAGACGTAGGTGAACGAACGCACCACAGGCTGGATCTCGAGCCGGTAGCCCATGAGGTCGGAGACGTCGGTCTCGTCCGGGCCGACACCGGCCTCGGGCCACGTCGCCTCGAAGTACGTCGCGAGGTTGACCAGGGTGACGTTTCCGACCGGCTGGATCGACAACCCACCCTTGGCGAAGTCGATCTCCCGGAACGCCGTCATGACATTGGCCAACGTCGGCAGGTTGGTGCCCGGGATCAGCTGCGGCGAACACGTCAAACCCCACCCTTGCCACAGCCCCTCTGGGGGTGGCGCCAGCTGGTATCCGCCACCCGGCTTGGGCACCATCAGGCGTCGAAGCACCACAGCCTGGAACTGCCCGTTGTCGCAAGCACTCGCCGCCGTGCCACAACCGGAGTCGGTCGCCTCGTTGCCGGCCGCACAGTTGATCTGCGTCTTGTACTCGTAGTACGGCCGAGGCTTTGGTGCCGTCGCGGCCGCCGCCGCCTCGTTGAGCGCGGTCTTGATCTCCGAAGTCGTCAGCGTGACTGTCGCTCCATCTCCGGTTGTCGAACCGAAGCCGCCCCCGGGCGAGCCAAGAGCCGAGGCGGCGGGCACCCCACCGACCCACAGTATTGCTGCGAGGACCCACCAGAGTGCGCCCTTAGTCATCAGAGTTCCTCGAGTCCGAGCACCTGCCATTGGTCGTTCACCCACCTCAGGGCGATGCCACGCTTACCTGAGGCCGCTGGAACCGTCTCCTTCGTCGGTTTTCCGTTCTGATAGAGCGTCTGAGCCTTCTCGGTCAATGTGAAGTTGATGATCACCTTGTCCGCCGTGACGGGGGTCGCCAAACCGGGGTTGACCACTTCCATCCCAGGAGTGAGCACAGACCATTTCCCCGCGACGTACTCATCGATGACCTTCTGGGACTTCTTGCACGAGATGCAGCCCTTGTCGGCGTATGCCATCAAGTTGGGCGGAGTCTCAGGCGCCATCATCCCGCGGTTGAACTCGCTGAAGTAGAACTTGAGGAACGCGATCGCTCCTTGCTCGTCCCGCACAGTCGCCGCGGGAGGTGGTTCCGGGACAGTGCCCGGCGTGCTCGGCGAGGCGGAGGCCGACGGGCTGCCCGACGCCGACGCACTCGGACTCGACGCCGACGTCGACCCCGTCGGGGAGGGCGACTTCGCCTCCTCACCACCACCGTTGCAGCCGGCCAGGGCCAGCACACCCACGGTCAGAACGGCCGCGCCGCGGCCCCACCTCGAAGTCACCGTTGCTCCCACCCAGTAGACGAAGAATCCCTACCGAGTGTAGGGAACAACCGCCCCACCGCCAGTCGAGTTGTCCACAGGTGCAGCGACCGACACCACACGCGACCTCGCCGAAACAGGCGCGCGCACGGCATACGGCATCTGAAACCATGCGCACATGCGCCCCATCGTCCAGAGCAAGAAGCTGCAGCACGTCCGCTACGACGTGAGGGGGCCGATCCTCGTCGAGGCCCAGCGGCTCGAGGCCGAAGGGCACAAGATCCTCAAGCTCAACATCGGGAACACCGCACCGTTCGGGTTCGAGGCGCCCGAGGCGATCGTCGCCGACATGGTGCAGCACCTCCCCGACGCGCAGGGCTACTCCGACAGCCGCGGCATCTACAGCGCCCGCACCGCCGTCGCGCAGTACTACCAGTCGCGCGGCCTCACCGACACCACCGTCGACGACGTCTACATCGGCAACGGCGTCAGCGAGCTCATCTCAATGGTGCTCCAGGCCTTCGTCGACGACGGCAACGAGATCCTCGTCCCGGCGCCGGACTACCCGCTGTGGACCGGCGCGATCAGCCTCTCCGGCGGCACCCCCGTCCACTACCGCTGCGACGAGGCGAACGGCTGGAACCCCGACCTCGAGGACATCGAGTCCAAGATCACCGAGAACACCCACGCCCTCGTCGTCATCAACCCGAACAACCCGACCGGCGCCGTCTACAGCGAGGAGACGGTCAAGGGACTCGTCGACATCGCCCGCCGCCACAACCTCGTCATCATGAGCGACGAGATCTACGAGAAGATCCTCTACGCCGACGACGCGGTCACGCCCGTGCACCACCACGTCGCGACGTATGCCGGTGACGACGTCCTCTGCCTCACCTTCAGTGGGCTGTCGAAGGCCTACCGCGTCTGCGGCTACCGCGCCGGCTGGGTCATGGTGTCCGGACCCAAGTCGGCGGCCGAGGACTTCCTCGAGGGGCTGACGCTGCTCGCGAACATGCGCATGTGCGCCAACGTTCCCGCGCAGCACGCGATCCAGACGGCGCTCGGTGGCTACCAGTCGATCAACGAGCTCATCGTGCCCGGCGGCCGCTTCTACGAGCAGATCAAGCTCGCCAACCGCCTCCTCAACGACATCCCCGGCGTGAGCTCCGTCGAGCCGCACGGCGCGCTCTACTGCTTCCCGCGGCTCGACCCGGAGGTCTACCCGATCGAGGACGACCAGCAGTTCGTCATCGACCTGCTGCGCGCGAAGAAGATCCTCGTCACCCACGGCACCGGCTTCAACTGGTTCGAGCCCGACCACTTCCGCCTCGTGACCCTCCCCGACGCCGAGGTCCTCACCGAGGCCATCGGCCGCATCGCCGAGTACCTCGAGACGATCCGCCGCTGACGTCGGTATGAGTACGAACGCGCCTGCGGCGCAGTCCGATTGGCGACTTCTCGGCGGAGTCGCCCTGGGTGGTGTCGTGGGATCCCTCGGCCGGTATGCCGTGGGGCTGGCTCTCCCTGCGACTTCCGGCGGGCTGCCGTGGGGGACGTTGCTGGTCAACCTCACGGGGGCGGCGGCGATGGGACTGCTCGTCGCGTGGCTCGTGGCGAGGCCGGGCGCACATCCGCTCGTCCGGCCGGTCGTCGGCGTCGGCGTGCTCGGCGGGTGGACGACGTTCTCCGCGTTCGCGGTCGAGGTGGTCACCCTGCTGGAGACGGGGCACGGAGGCGAGGCGGCGGCATACGTCCTCGCATCGTTCCTCGGCGGCGTTCTCGCGGTGACGCTGGGTTCCGTTGTGGGACAACGACTCTGGCGGGTTGAGGCATGACGGCGCTCTGGGTCGCGGCCGGCGCGGCGATCGGTGCACCGATGCGGTTCCTCGTCAACCACTGGCTCCGTACGCGCTGGGGCACCACCCCGGCCGCCGGGACGCTCGCCGTCAACGTCCTCGGGTCGTTCGTCCTCGGGCTGCTCGCCGGGGCCGCCGTCTCGGGCTCGTGGTGGGCCCTGCTCGGCATCGGGCTGTGCGGTGCACTGACGACGTTCTCGACGCTCGCGCTCGAGCTGCAGGACGCGTTCACCGGCGAGCGTGCGCGCCACGCTGCGGCGAGCGTCGTCCTGCACCTGCTGCTCGGCGTCGGTGCCGCCTGGCTCGGCTGGGTGCTCACCGCCGCCTGACGGGACGGGCCTGTTCACGAGCACACAATGTGGCTACCCTGCGTCTAGAACGCCCCGAGCAGGGAGGGCGCTCCGGACAGGAGTCACCATGACGACACCACCGCCCAGCAGCTACGCCGACCAACGCGCCTGGCAGGAACTCCAACGGTTCATGCCGCCGGAGTACCGCATGACCACGCCGGAGGACCTGCCCGCCGAGGAGGGCTGGGACTGGCGCGGCAACAACGTGCACCTCGAGCGCTATGTCCGGCCGGATTCGCCGGTCAAGGTGCTGCTGCACCACGGCGTGGGGACGAACGGCCGGCAGATGGACCTCATCCTCGGCCGCCCTCTGGCGCAGCGCGGCATCGAGACCGTCGCCGTCGACAACCTCGGCTACGGACTGACCAAGCCCGCACATCCGCGCGGCTACTCCTATGACGACTGGGTCGACCTCGTCGTCGACCTCGTCGAGGCGGAGCGCCGTCGGGACGACCGACCGATTCACATCTACGGCCTCAGCGCCGGCGGGATGCTCGCCTACCAGGTCGCCGCCCGCACCCAGGTCGCGGGGAAGCCGGTCGCGGGAGTCATCGGCCTGAGCTTCCTCGACCAGCGCGAGTCGGTCGTACGCGAGGAGACGGCACGCTTCGAGCTCATGGGCAAGTACGGCGGCAAGGCAGCCGAGCTGACGACCAAGCTCGGCGCCGGCTGGTGGCCGATGCGCATGACGATCGCCTCGAAGATGTCGGCCCTGCTCAACGAACCCGAGGCGCTGCGGGTCGCCCTGCGTGACAAGACGTCCGCCGGCAACACCGTGCCGACGAAGTTCCTCGACACCTACCTCAACTACGTCCCTGCAGTGGAGCCCGAGGACTTCACCGCGTGCCCGGTCATGCTCGCGGTCCCCGGCGCGGACCGCTGGTCGCCGGCATCGCTGTCCATGGGGTTCCTCGAACGGATCACCCAAGTGCCGGTCGAGGTCGTCACGCTGCCCCGCGGCAGCCACCTGCCCGTCGAGAAGCCGGCCCTCGACACGATGGTCGACGCCGTCGAGGAGTTCGTCCGCCGCTAGACCACCGCCAGTCCATCGCTAGTTCGGCTGCGGGACCTGCTCGGCCAGCCGGCTCGGCGCCTGGATGCAGTAGGAGTCGGTGAGCAGCTCGGCGAGCTCGTCCCAGTCGGTGTCGTCGTCGAGCAGCATCCCGACGACGTTGCTCCCCCACTCGGTGCGGAAGTACGGCGCGCCCATGTGCTCGAACGCCATGACCTCGTCCGGGGAGGCCCGGAAGGTGATGCGGAAGAGCTGGTCCTCACCGCCGAAGACGTGCGCCACCGTCGCCGACCGCACCCGCCAGCGCACGCCGACCCAGGCGTCCTCCTCGCGGCACTCCGGGAAGGCGGCACAGATCTGCGCGAGCCGCTCCACCCAGTCGGCAGGCACCTCAGGACGCGATGCGGACGGCATACCACCGAACCTAGCCCCGCCGACCGACATCCATCAGCCGAGCAGCTGCGCAAGCCAGACACCCGCGAGGGTCAGCACTCCGGCGGCGAGCAGGAACGCGCTGGGAGCCAGCCGCGACTGGGGTGCCGTGCCGTCCGGAACGGGCGGCGCGGTCTCGACCGCTCGTTGGATGGCTGCTGCGAGCGCATGGTGGTCACCGTCCGGAGGCGAGACGTCGAGGACACTCTCGTCATCGAAGATCACCAGAGCCGTCTCATCGTCCACGCGGACGTCGCGCACCGCGCCCATGGGGCTCGTCACCCGACGAAGCACCGTCACGACGTCGAAACCGTTCTGCGACACCGTCGCTCGCGAGACCACCTGCTCCAGTCCCCATTCGAAGGCGCCAGCCCCTGCGAGCACGACGGCCACCCCGGACCAGCCCACCTCGGGGTCCCACAGCAGCCAGCCGCCGAGGGCCAGGGCAGCCACGCAGACGAGACCGCCAAGGGCACGGCGCCACACAGGGGGGACGATGTCGACCGGGAGTGGCATGGGCTCGCTGCCCGCGGGCACCGGGTCCGACCAGTCGAGCGGGTCGTCGGGGTCCCGGTCGAAGGAGTCGAGATCGACCTGCGAGTCCGGTGGCAGGGCGATGAGCGGCCCGGTGGGGAGTCGTATGCCGTCCGGTCCCGCGAGCGCGACCCAGCCGCCGTCGCGGACGTCTCCGATGAGCATCCCCTCGGACGGTGCCGCCACCCGACGCGCCTCGGGTGTGTCGAGCAGCAGCGTCTCGTCCACGGGGAACTCGGCGAGCCCGCGGGTGGAGTCGAGCGCGACGACGCCGACGAACTCGAGCCCGTCGGTGAAGACCCGCACCGGGATTCCCGTCGTTGCCTGACGCGACTCGAGCACACCCCGGCGCACCCGCAGCGCCACGACCCGCTCGGCGAGGAGGGCCGCGAGGAGCAACGCTCCCACGCTGATGGTGAGCCACCACGTCCGGTCCGGAGGCTCGCCCGTCGGGTGGGTCCAGCCCGGGTCTCTCGGGTCGACGCGCAGCTGCACGACCTGACCCACGGGCGACTCGTCGAAGAACTCGACCTCGACCTCGGTGGGGAACCCCTCGGGCCGGCGGTCCAGCCGAACTCGTTGCAGGTAGTCGTCGTCTGGCGGAGAGAGGACCGTCCCCTCGACGACCTCGCTGCGCGCCTCGTGCTCGGCGTCGGAGGCCAGCGCCTGCTCATACCCCCAGAGGGCACCGCCGGACAGCAGAAGGAGTCCGAGAGCAGCGGCCGCCATGAGACGGTGCGTTCCGTCCCAGTGCAGCGGACGCGAGGGAGCGTGTGGTCGCGGCGGCAACGGCACGCTCGCCGCGGCGGCGATGGCCCGCTGCCGGGAGCGGGCGCGCAGGAGCCGTACGGCATACGCCACGTAGGCCGCAGCGACGATCGGCCAGGCGACATTCGCCTGCCACACGTCGTCATACGCGAGGTCGATGATGGCGAACACGACGGCGCAGGCCACGGCGACGTACGGGCGCCACCAGAGCAGGACGGCCGACCCGATGCAGAAGACGATCGCCACGGAGAAGAGTGGGTCCGGGCCGCATACCGTGGGGTCGGCCGTTGAGCAGGGTTGGGTGTCGCCGAGGACCGAGAACCCGAACGCACCCGCCACCAGAGTGACGAGCACCCACCGCAACCACCGCGGCGGCATCGCCGCGACCCACTGCCGGACACGCTCGTCGTCGAGGCCGGGGCGAGTCGTCACGCGCGCAACCTACCGCGCGCCGTTCCTCGCCGCGCGCCACTTCTCCAGGGTCGCAGACACAGGTATGCCGCCCGCGCGTGGTGCGCGCGGACGGCATACCTGGTCGTGCTGTTGCGGTGCACGGCACCGCGGGTGGAGCTACCGCGTCACTGGACCACTCCGGCAGCGTTGACGATGCCGTCGCCGTAGAAGGAGTTGAAGTCCGCGGTGCCGACGCAGCGGGCCGTGAACTCGGCCGAGCGACCCTCCGGCTCGTACGAGCGGATGCCGCTCGCCGGGCAGGCGTGGTCGGTGGCCGTGTCCATGAGCAGCGACCGCGTCGTCGCCGGCGCCAGGAAGAAGGTGTCCGCGGACGTGCCCGACCCGTGGGCGCCGACCGCGAGCGCGGCGACACCGGCGGCGTGCGGGGACGCCATGGACGTGCCCTGGAACCAGGCGTAGTACGAGCAGTCGGACTTCTTCATCGGCTGACGACGGTCGGTGCACTGCTTGATGACACCGGCGTCGCGGCCCGGCTTGGTGATGTTGCCGTTCTTGTCGACCTCAGCGGACTCCTGCAGCGACGCGAGCGAGACCGTCGACAGGATGAGGTTGCCGTTGGTCCGGTACGTCTCCGTGCCGATGCCGTCGCGGTACCAGCCACCCGGGGCGGACACCTCGATTTCACCGGACGTCAGGTCGGTGGCGTAGTTGGAGTAGTCGGCCTTCTCACCGGTCGGGCCGAGCGCCGAGACACCGATGACGTTCGGGCCCTCGACGGGGAGGTCCCAGCAGGTCGCGTTGTCGATGGTGCGCGGGTGCTCCGTGCCACCCGGGTAGTCCGGGCTGGAGACGTCGGTGCGCGGGTTGCTCAGGTCCTCGTGGTTGTTGCCGAGGGCACCGACGAGCGTGACGTTCTTGGAGTTGGCATAGTTCAGGGCCCGCGTCATCGCCGCGATGATGAGGTCCTGCTCGGCCGCCTCCTCCGGGCTGTCCTCCGGAGCACCGCCCGCGCAGTTGTACAGCCACGGGTCGACGTAGAACGACATGTTGACGACATCGAGGCCGACGTCACCGGCATAGGTCAGCGCGTTCGTGACCGGGCCGACGAAGAAGTAGCCGCTGTCCTGGCCGCCACGGATGTTGACCAGCTCGACGTCGGGGGCGATGCCGCTGATGCCGAAGTCGTTGACCGCTGCGCCGATCGTGCCGGCGACGTGCGTGCCGTGACCGTTCTGGTCGACATCGGCCGGGTCGACACAGCTGGCCGTGTCACACGGACCGTCGATGTCGGGCATGTCAGTCGTGAAGTTGCGCGACAGCTCACGGTTGAAGTTGGGCGCGAGGTCCTGGTGGTTGCCGTCGACACCGGTGTCGAGGACGCCGACGCGGACCTTGTCACCGGTCTCGGTCGCGCGCGCCTCGAAGGCGTTGACCATCTCGTGGCCCCACAGGAGGCCGTCGAGCGGGTCGCCACCCTCCGGCGGCGGCGGGGTGTACTTGAAGGTGCCGTTGGCGCGGGTCTTGTCGAAGACCTGCGGCTTCTCGACCGGGTCCGGACCCTTGGCGCGCTGCGGCGCCGTGCCGATGCTCCGGTCGTTCGCAGCGCCCTTGACGCCGTCGAGACCGCGGGCCTTCGCGAGCAGGCTGCTCGAGCCCTTGACCGTGATCAGCCCGATGGCGGTGTTGACCGAGGTGACGTCGCCACCGGCCTTGCGCAGCTGCGCGGCCACGGCCTTGGCGTCGCTCGCCTTGTCGGTCAGGACGACGTAGCTGCCGCTCCCGGCCGCCTGGGCCGTGCTGGCAGACGGGGCGGCGGTCGCGGCTCCCGTCGCGGCCGACCCGGCGATCGCCGCGACGACGGCGGCCGTGCCGGCCATGGACAGCATGCGAGTTCGTCGCATGGATTCCTCCTCCGTGATGGCGCGCCCCATTGCGCACCTGCACCTCAACCTAGCCACACCGATCACCCCTGACCATCACTCGTGTGGACCAGATCCCGCCTATGCTCGCCCGCATGCCCAGACGCCGTCAGACCGGTCCGATGCCGGACGTCTTCGAGACGTTCGCCCATCGGGTCGACGAGCACGGCGACGACCCGCAGGCGGACCCGACCCGTGTCGACCCCGGGCAGATCGCCAAGGGAGCGGGCGTCTCGCTCGGGCTGATGGTCCTCGCCGGCGTCGGGTTCGTGCTCGGCTTCTGGACCGGCACCCAGAACGAGCCCGACCTCGCCTACGACAACATCGTCTGGGAAGGCGTCATCAAGGTCGGGTTCGCGGCCCTCTGCGGCCTGCTCGCCGCCGCCGCACTGCTCGCGCTCGCTGCCCTCGCCATCGGCATCCCGTGGGCCCAGCGCCAGCGTCAGCGGCGCCGCGGGCACTGAGGCGAGCGGCCGGCATACGCTCTGCACACTGAGGCGCACGCGTCCCACGCTCGGCGTGGGCCGGCATACGCTCTCGACCGCGTGACGCGGGGCGACCGATCGTCCCCACCCCCGCACAACACTGATGACCGATAGGTGTGCACGCACACCTATCGGTCATCAGTCTCGAACGAGCGACCTACTTGAGCTGACTCGAGCTCATCCCGAGCAGGCGGCGCGCGACGACGAGCAGCTGGATCTGCTGCGTCCCCTCGAAGATGTCGAGGATCTTGGAGTCGCGCGCCCACTTCTCGAGCAACTCGCGCTCGCCGTAGCCGGTCGCACCCGCCAGCTCGACGCAGGCGAGGGCGACGTTGACGCACGTGCGCCCCGCCTTCGCCTTGGCCATCGAGGCCTCCATCGAGTTCGGCTTGCCGTTGTCGGCCATCCACGCCGCGCGCAGGGTCAGCGCGTGCGCGGCCTGGTAGTCCGCCTCCATCTGGAGCAGCTTTGCGGCCGCGGCCGACTGCGCGTATGCCGGCCGGTCCCAGTCGACGGTGACGTCCGCCTTCGCGAGGAGCTCGGTCGTCGTGTCGAGGCAACCGCGGGTGAGGCCGAGCGCCATCGCCGCGACGAGCGGGCGGGTGTTGTCGAAGGTCTGCATCGCGCCACCGAAACCACCCTCGATCTTGATCTCCGGGTCACCGAGCAGGTCCTCGGCGGGCACCCGGCAGTTGTCGAGGTGGAAGGCCGCGGTGTCGGAGGCGCGGATGCCGAGCTTGTGCTCGAGGCGGACGAGCTTGAGGCCGGGGTTGTCGCGGCGCACGACGAAGCTCTTGATCGCCTGCTTGCCGAGCGAACGGTCGAGCGTCGCCCACACGACGACGAGCTGGGCGCGCTCACCCGACGTCACGAAGATCTTCTCGCCGTTGAGGACGTACTCGTCGCCGTCCTTGACCGCTGTTGTGCGGATGGCCCCGGAGTCGCTGCCGGTGTCGGGCTCGGTGATCGCCATCGCGGCCCACTGGCCGGCATAGCGCGCCTTCTGCTCGTCGTTCGCGACGGCCGCGATGGCGGCGTTGCCGAGGCCCTGACGCGGGATCGACAGGGTGAGCCCGACGTCGCCGCGGCAGGTCTCGAGAATGGAGAGCACCGACGACATGTTCGAGCCGTTGCGGACCTCCTTGGTCGCCGCGTGCTTGCGGCCGGAGCCGACGGCGGCAACCTCGTTCTCACCCTCGGTGTCGTCGCCGTCGTCGGCCGCGCGCGTCGACGTCGAGGCACCCGCGCCCTGGCCGGCGCCGGAGCTGCTCAGCCCGTCGATGACGGCGGAGAGCAGGTCGAGCTCGCGGGGGTACTCGTGCTCGGCGAGGTCGTACTTGCGCGAGATCGGGCGGAAGCCCTCCTCGGCCATGCCGCGCGCCTGCTCGATGAGGGGGCGGAACTTCTTCGGAACCTCGAGATCGATCATGGGTCCAGTCCTTGGTGTGTATGCCGTGCGCTTGCGTGGATGTCGTTGTCGCGTATGCCGGTTCGTCACCTGCGGCTGCGGCCGCCGCGACGTGGGTCAGACGAGGAGGGTGCCTTCGAGGACACCGGCGCCGCGCAGATCGCGGTACCAGCGCTCGTTGTCGAACTCCTTGACGAAGCCATGGCCGCCGAGGAGCTGGACGGCGTGCGAGCCGATCTGGGCGGCGTGGGTCGCCGTGAGGGAGCGAGCCTCGGCCGCCACCTGGCTCGCGTCCTTGCCGGCGTCGAGCAGGGCCGCGGCGCGCAGGGTCGTGAGCCGCAGACCCTCGAGCTCGATGGCGATGTCGGAGATCATGAACGCGACGGCCTGACGCTGCCCGATGGGCTCGCCGAAGGCCTTGCGCTCCTTGGCGTACTCGATGACCTGGTCGAGGACCGCACGTCCCGTGCCGCACGCCGCCGCGGCCCAGGCGACCCGCGCCCGACGGACGGCGTCGCGGTGGTCGTCGGCCGACCCGAGCAGGTTGGCGCGGGGGACCGTGACGTCGGTGAGCACGACGCGGCCGGTGCGCGCCGCGCGCACACCCATCGCCGGGTCGTCCTCGATCGTGACACCGTCGGTGCCCGCCTCGACGACGACGAGCCGGGCCTCGCCGCCGACCATGGCGGAGACGACGAAGAGCTCGGCCTTCTCGGCGTTCGCCACGAGCGCCTTGGTGCCATTGAGGACGAGCGAATCCCCTTGTGCCACAGCCGTGGTCGTGAGGTCGAAGGGGTCGAAGAGCGGCTGCGGCTCCTGCAGAGCGAGCGCCGCGGCGGCGACCGGCTCGTCGCCGGTGAAGTGCGGGAGGTAGGTCGCCTGCTGGTCCGCGTCGCCGTAGAGCGCGAGCGCGGTGGCGACGGCGGCCGTGGCCATCTGCGCGACGGCGATCCCCATGTCGCCGCGGGCCAGCTGCTCGATGACGAGGGCACCGGCGACGGCCGAACGTTCCTCGGCGATGCCACCGAGAGGCTCCGGCACACCGACGAGGGCCAGGCCCATCTCCTGCATGGCCGAGGCGACCTCCTCGGGGACGGCGCGGTCGGCGTCGGCCTTCGGGCCGGCCGGACGGATGACCTCGTCGGCGAGCTCGGACGCCGCCTGCTGCAGCATCTGCTGGTCCTCGGTCGGCGTGAGGTCGTAGACCCCGCGACGCTTCGGTGCGTCCGCGCGGGTGGCTGCACCGTTGCCGGAGACCTGCTTGAAGGCCCGGCCGACGGCGACCTGCGCCTTGAACCCGTTGTGGGCGCCGCGGTTGAGGATCTTCTCGACGCGGCCGCGAACCTTGGGGTCGGCCATGACGGGCATGCCCCCGGCCTTGGAGAGGATCCGCAGACCGAGGCGTTGGCTGCGGTCGGCGAAGGAGGTCGGCGTCGTCGCCATCGTGTGCGTCCCTTCGGGGGAGATCGTGGATGGGGACCGGCAGGAGTTATCCGGTACCGCTCGTCCCTAGTATCTGCCCAAAGACGCAAACTTGGCAAGGAGTAGCCAATGGGACCTGCGTCGCAGGGCAAGCGGACCAGTGCGGGAAACAGTTCGGTCGAACCATGTCCCCGGGGACGCCGGACAGGGCACCATGAGGGAGCGATGGGTCCCCGGAGGTCAACGTCGGCCCGCCCGCGTTTCTGACAGCTTCTTGCCGCGGGCAGCGCAGCGATGGTGAGTGTTCGCGCCCCCAGCACGATGACAGCGGAACTGGAGAGTCACCTTTCTTTACTCTCCTCGGTCTCACCAGCCTCCGGGCCCATCGCCGACCGGCCAGCCTCGTGAGCCGACCAGCGCTCGGCCCGACGCGTTCAGATGCATCGCAGTTCCAGCACAGATCCGGCTCGATCCCGGCTCAGATCCAGAGCGACGTGCAGCGGATGTAGCCGCCGCCCTTGGCGAGTTCCTCGACCTGCGGCGTGATGACGTCCAGCCCGGCCGACTCGATGTCGGCCCGCAGCTGCGGTGCGTCCGCGCTCATGACGACGGCCGTCCCGGTGGAGACGAGGTTGCACGCCATGGCCTCGCGCGCCTCCTTCTCGGAGATCTCGATCTTCTCGACGACGTCGAGCCCGGCGAGCAGCTCACGACTCTCCGGCGTGAACGCCTCGGGGCAGTAGGCGATGAGCCCCTTGCCGTCGCCGTCGGGCTCGCGCAGGACGGCGAGGGTGAGGTCGATGTCGTACCAGTAGCTGTCCGGCCAGCCGCTCACCTCGTTGAGCGCGGGCGTGCCATCCGCGTCGAGCAACGGGAGCGTCCACAGCTGGACACGTTCGAGACCGAAGTGCTGTGCGGCATACGCGATCGCCTGCTCGTCCGAGCGGTAGCCCGCCCCGCAGAAGACGAGGTCACCGCAGACGAGCATGTCGCCCTGACCGCTGAACCGCCACGGTTCCGGGAGCTCGTCCACGAGGTAGCCGATCTCGCGCAGCCGGTCGCGCGCCCAGGCCTCCTCGGACTGGCGTGACGGCGGCAGCTTGGCGAGGAGGGCACGGCCGTCCCGGGCGAGGGCCCAGTTGGCGGTGTACACACCGTCCTGGCTCGTCGGCGGCGCGTCGACGGTGACGATCTCGGCGCCGGCCCGGCGCAGGGCGATCTGGATGCCCTTGTGCTCGAGCTCGGCCTTGGCGGTGTCGACCGTCTCGCCGTCCTCGTAGTACGGGTTGAGCTTGTGGTCGTTCCCGAAGTGGTGCGCCGACGACATGAGCAGCGTCGAGTTCAGCAACGAGGCCTCCTGAGCCGGGCAGCACCCGGACCGAACGAGGCCCCGGCGGCGGGGCCGACCGGGGCGGGATCGGGCTTCACTGTACTCGCCCGAAGCGCTCGGTATGCCGGCCGCGCACCGCGCGCGGCCGGCATACCGGGCGACGACGGTCAGGTTGCGAGGAAGTCCAGCAGCGCCTCGTTGAACTCGTCCGCGTGGCTGACGTTGACGCCGTGCGGTCCGTCGGCGATGACGACGAGCCGGCTGCCCGGGATGGCCTCGTGGGTGCGCTTGCCCGAACCCTCGAAGGGGACAGTCGCGTCCGAGTCACCGTGGATGACGAGCGTCGGCACGGTCACCGCGGCGAGGTCGTCGCGGAAGTCCGTCGCGCCGAAGGCGGTCATCGTCTGCAGGGCCGCGTTCTTGTTGGCCTGCTGCGCCATGTCGATGGCTTCCTGACGCTGCTCCTCGGTGACCTTGAGCTCACCGTCGGCGCTGAAGAACTCGGTGATGAAGGAGTCGAAGAAGGCGTCCCGGTTCGCGGTGAGGCTCGCGGCCATCTTCGCGGCCTCGGTCTTCTTGAGTGGTCCGTCCGGGTTGTCGCGTCCGTGCAGGAGGTAGGGCGGGACCGCGGAGGCGAAGACGACCGAGCGGATCCGGTCGCTGCCCTGCCGCGAGAGATAGCGCGCGACCTCCCCGCCACCCATCGAGAACCCCACGAGCGTCGTGTCCTGCAGGTCGAGGTGCTCGACGAGGTTGGCCAGGTCGTCCGAGAGCTGGTCGTAGTCGTAGCCGGTGAGCGGCCCGTCGGACTCGCCGAACCCACGACGGTCGTAGGTCACGACGCGGTACCCGGCGGCCGCGAGGGCGGGCACCTGCGCCTGCCACGACCGCCCGCTGAGTGGCCAGCCGTGGATGAGCACCACCGGGCGGCCGTCGCCTCCGGTGTCCTCGTAGTGCAGGGTCACGTCGCCGGACACCGTGGCCTCGGGCATGGCGTTCGTCCTCTCTGGTGAAGGGTGGGGAGCGGATCATCGCTGTGGCCTTACCCGCCTGCCGCTGCGGGCAACCTTGCGCGGGCCCGGGCGCGCACCTGGGTCACCGCCGTCGTTTGTCGCCGCCCCTCGCGGGTATGCCGTCACCATGCAACTCCTCCAGCGACCCGAAGTCTCCCGTCAGGTCGCCGCCCCCGCCGACGCAGTGTGGGACGTGCTCGCGGACGGCTGGTTCTATGCCACTTGGGTCGTGGGCGCCTCCCGCGTCCGCAAGGTCGACCGCGACTGGCCGGCACCCGGCGCACGCCTGCACCACAGTGTCGGTCCGTGGCCCGCCGTGATCTCGGACTCCACCAGCGTCGAGGAAGCCGAGGCCCCGCGCCGACTCGTCCTGCGCGCCCGCGGGTGGCCGCTCGGTGAGGCGCGCGTCATCATCACCGTCGAGCCGGACGGCGCGAACCAGTGCACCGTCACCATGGTCGAGGACGCCATCACCGGGCCGGGCCGGCTCGTGCCGATGCCGTTGCGACAGTTGGGGATCCTCCCCCGCAACCAGGAGGCGCTGCGCCGGCTCGCGCTCATCGCCGAGGGCCGCCACCGCGAGCAGGTGGCCGAGGACACGGAGGCGGGCGAGAGTGCGGACCAGACCGGGTCAGGACGGCAGGACACGCGCCCACGCCGTGCGAAGAAGGCGCCGACGAAGAGGTCCGAGAGGACCTGACGCCCGGAGGGCGGAGAGGGCGGCGTTCCAGCCGCAGGCGCCGTGCACTCCCCCACCCGGGTGGGCCGAGGCGCTCGCGAGATAGAGCCCGGGCACCGGCGTTTCCGGGCGGCCCAGACCCCGAGTGGGGCGCAGGACGAGCTGCTGGTGGAGAGCGGCGGTGCCGCCGTTGACCGCACCGAGGGACAGGTTGGGGTCGCTCGCCGCGAGCGCCGCGGGCGTCTGGACCAGCCGCTCCCGGCGCAGCGAACGGAAACCGGGCGCGGCCTCTTCGACCGCCGCCTCGACCCGCCGGGCGACCTCCTCGACGGCGCTCGCGTCGAGGGCGAACCGGCGCGGCACGTGCGTGTAGGCCCAGGCCGTCTCGGTGCCCTGCGGAGCGCGCGTGGGGTCGGCCGTGGCCATCTGTCCGAAGAGGGCGAACGGGGTGCGCGGCAGCCGGCCCGTCGACAGGTCGGCGGCAACGTCGACGAGGCCGTCGTGGTCGGTGCCGACGTGCACCGTCCCGGCGCAGCGCGCCTCCGGGGCCACCCACGGCACGGGTCCGTCGAGCGTCCAGTTGAGCTTGATCGTCGAGTCGTCCCAGTCGAAGCGGGTGAGGTCCTCGAGCAGTCGTCGCGGCAGGTGCTGCGGCTCGACGAGGCGGCCGTAGAGGTCCGGCGCGCTGACGTCGGCGAGCACGGCGTGCCGTGGTCGCAGCACCGTCCCGTCGGAGAGATGGACGGTTGCCGCGCGCCCGCCCTCGATCCCCACCCGTTCCGCGGCGACCCGGCAGCGCACCTCGACCCCGAGCGACTCGGCCCGGTGGCGCAGGGCGGCGGCGAGCCGACCCGCTCCGCCCTCGGGCACGGGGAACCCGACGTCCTGCCCGAGCATGACAAGCAGCCACCCGAAGAGCGCGCTCCCGGCACCGTCCGGCGGCAGGTCGCTGTGCATCGCGTTGCCCGTGACGAGGACGCGCGCTCCCTCTCCGCGGAACTCCTCGGTGACGAACCTGCGAGCCGAGAGCGTCCCGAGCCGGGCGAGGTCGAGCAGCCCGGCTGTCCGCAGGCGGCGCGCGAGCTGCATACCCGGCCGCAGCGGCGGGAACGGCGTGAAGAGCGCGTCGAGGAGCGGGTCCCGCATCCGCTGCCAGCCCGCGCAGAGCCGGAGCCACGCGTCACCGTCCCCGGGCGCGACGGAGTCGAACCCCGCGGCCGTCTCCTCGGCCGTCCCGCGGATCACCGCGCCTCGCCCGTCGGGGAAGGCGTGCGCGACGACGTCCGGGGCCCGCCGCCAGGTCAGGCCATGCTGCTCGAGGTCGAGCTCACGGATGACCGGGCTCGCCGCGGCCAGCGGGTAGAACGCGCTGAAGAGATCCGTGACGAACCCCGGCTCGAGCACCTCGGCGCTGCGGACCGCCCCACCGACGACGTCGGCCTGCTCGACGAGCACGACGTCCCAGCCGGCGTCGGCGAGACCGTTCGCAGCGACGAGCCCGTTCGGACCAGCACCGATGACGACGGCGTCCGGGTCGGTGCCGGCTCTCGTGGACGACTTCACACCGGGATGTATGCCCACGAGCGGCGCCGCTCACACATCCGCGGCGCCGCTCGGCGGGTCCGGGTCCGCCGCACGACCGCGCTGCGACCGCGCCGCGACCGCGCTGCGGCCCGGGTCAGAACTTCGCGTCGTCGGGCAGGGTGTCCGCCTCGTCCTGGGCGTAGTCACCCTCGCGCTTGCGGGCCGCGCGAGCGATGAGGAACAGCACGGTCCCGACGACGATGTAACCCAGAGCGATGAGCCAGGTCTGGGCGCTCTGCTGGGTGAGCAGGGCGATGCTCGCGATGAGCGCGAGGATCGAGACGATGCTCGGCGTGCGGAAGTAGTCGTGCCGCACCTCGTCCTTCTTCAGCACGAGCACCGAGATGTTCGCGGAGATGAAGACGAGCACGAGCAGCAGGACCGTCGTGTCCGCGAGGAGGCCGACGTCGCCGATGAAGCTCATGCCGATCGTCATCGCGCCGATGACGAGGATGGCGACCCAGGGGGTGCGCCGGCTGGGCGCGACCTGCCCGAAGATCTTGGGCAGCAGTCCGGCCTCGGCGAGGCCGTAGGTCGCGCGGCTCGCCATGACCATGAAGAGCAGCGCACCGTTGCCGATGGCGACGAGCGCGATGAGGGCGAACAGCCACGGCGGGAAGGACAGGCCCGAGGCGTCGATGACCTCGAGGAGCGGCCCCTCTGAGGCCGCGAGCTGGTCGGTCGGCACGACCGCACCGGCGCCGATGGCGATGAGCAGGTAGACGACGGCGGCGGTGAGGATGGCGCCAAAGAGGGCCTTCGGGTAGGCCTTGCTCGGCTCCCTGACCTCCTCGGCCATGTTCGCCGCCGCCTCGAACCCGAGGAAGGAGAAGAACGCGGTGATCGTCGCCGCGAACACACCCTGCAGCGGGGTGACGCCCTCGGCGAAGGTCGTGAGCCGGCTCGTGTCCGCGCCGCCGTCACCGAAGACGATGGCTGCGACGACGATGATGATGATGAGGCCGGTCATCTCGATGAGCGTCGCGCAGACGTTGACCGTGAGCGACTCCTTGACGCCGCGCAGGTTGATGGCGATGAGCAGCCCGATGAAGACAATCGTCACGACGGCCGACGGCCAGTCGACGAGGGCCTTGAGGTAGTCGCCGGCGAAGGCGTTCGCGAGCGCCGCCGACGTCGTCACTCCGGAGGACAGCATGAGCCAGCCGATGAGGAAGGTGACGTACGGCTTCTTGAACGCGCGCTCGGCATACCGCGCCGCACCACCGGCGTGCGGGTACTTGGTGATGAGCTCGGCATACGTCCCCGCCGTGAGCAGGGCGAGCACGAGGGCGAGGAGGAGCGGCGCCCAGATGGCCCCACCCACGTCGTTCGCCATGGTGCCGACGAGCGTGTAGATCCCGGCACCCAAGGTGTCGCCGACGATGAAGAAGAAGAGCAGGAGAGGGGTGATCCCCCCGCTTGAGCTTCGTCGCGGTTTCGCCCGAGTGGCTGACGTCGTTGTCGATGGCCATGGACCCACCGTTTCACGCTCGGCGCGTGGGCGCCACAGTCAGGCGCCCCGTCGGCGTGCCGTGACCTGCGGTTTCGTATGCCGTCCGCCCGCCCGCGCATCCCGGCGCACCCGGGCGGGTACCCGGTGTCGTGAGGGCCCGGACCGGGTCCCGACCCGGCACGAAGGAGAGTCATGTCTGACGACAGCAAGGCCGCCAAGGACCTCGTCGAGACCCTGCGCGACGGAGAGCGCGGGTTCGCCGATGCTGCCCAGAAGCTGCGCGACAGCGACCGCGCCGAGTGGGCCGACGTGCTGCAGCGGTTCTCCCAGCAGCGGGCCGACTTCCGACGCGAGATCGTCGACCTCGGCCACGACTACGACGAGGACGTCGACACCAGCGGGTCCGCCGCGGCTGCCGTGCACCGCGGGTGGATCGCGCTCAAGGACGCGGTCACCGGAGACGACGCCAGCGGTGTCCTCGGCGCGGCCGTGACCGGTGAGGACCACGCGATCAAGGAGTACGAGAAGGCGCTCGAACAGGACCTCAGCGCCGGCTTCCGCGATGTCGTGTCGCGCCAGCACCGCGAGGTCGTCGCTGCCCGCGACGAGATCAAGGCCCTTGAGACCCTCGACTGACCGGCGCAAACCCCACAGGTGACGTGGACGACGAAGGCCCCGACCGGCATACGGTCGGGGCCTGTGTCGTCGGTGTCCGAGTGGGGAATCCGCGTCAGGAGAGCAGGTCCTTCATCGTCGCGATCTCCTTGGTCTGCGAGTCGACGATGGCGTTCGCGAGCTTCTCGACGTCGGGGTTCTTCGTCGTCTTCAGGACGTCCTGCGCCATGGTGACCGCACCCTCGTGGTGCTCGATCATCATGGTGAGCCACTGCCTGTCGAACGCCGGTCCGGTGGCCTTCGATAGCGCAGCCATGTCCTCCTTGCTCATCATCCCGCTCATGTCGTGGTCCATCGGCGCCTCTGCGCGCGCACCCCACGACTCGAGCCAGCCGCGCATCTGCTCGATCTCGGGACCCTGCGCAGCGCGGATGTCGCCCGCCAGGGCCTTCACCTCGGCCGACGCGCCCGCGGTGTCCTTGAGGGCGAGGTCGGCCATCTCGATCGCCTGCTGGTGGTGCGGGATCATCATCTGCGCGAACATCACGTCGCCCTGGTCGGCGGCGGACGCCGAAGCGCCCGGCGAGCTGGACCCGGACGGTGACATCGACATGCCGGGCATCGACGAGTCCGAGTCGTCCGAGCCACATCCGGCGAGGACGGCGAGCGTGAGGGCAGCGGTGACGCCGACGGTGGCGCGACGGGCGATGGCATGGGGACGAGGCACGGTGAGCTCCCTGAGGTGTCGAGATCGGTCGCCATATACACTACCCGGGTATCCCACTCACCGCACTCGCACCGATGCCGGCCTGGCGCGAGCGGGCACGACAGAAAGGCCCCGACCGGCATACGGTCGGGGCCTTCTCCTCTGTCTCAACACAGAGCGCGCCCGAAGGGATTCGAACCCCTAACCTTCTGATCCGTAGTCAGATGCTCTATCCGTTGAGCTACGGGCGCAGGTCGCGCGTCTCGACAACACGTGTCGGCGCAACGATCGGCAAGCGTACCCGAGCACATCGCCCCACGAGAAATCCGTTGCCCCGGGAGTTGAGTCCATAGGGTTGGTGTACGACGACACCGGTGAGCGTGTCCCTACGCACGTAGGTGCGGTCACCGCGTGATCCTTCGAGTGAACCTCTCACAGCACTCTCGAATGGAGCATCGCGATGACCGCGAACACCAGTATCGACCCTGCCGTCTTCCTGCACGACCAGCTCGCCCAGGCCAGCCCGGACCTGATGCGCGATCTGCTGACCACGTTCATCAACGCGCTGCTGTCGGCGCAGGCCGATAGCGTGTGCGGTGCCGAGTACGGCACCCGTAGCCCGGACCGCACCAATAGCCGCAACGGGTACCGGCACCGGGACCTGGACACTCGCGCCGGCA
>NZ_PVTI01000029.1 GCF_003002895.1 Knoellia remsis
TCCTTCCTCGCCCACCGCTACCGCCGCCTCGCCCGCCGCATCGGCAAACTCCGCGCGATCGTCGCCGTCAGCAGAACACTCCTGACCATCATCTGGCACCTCCTGACCGACCCGACCCAGAGCTACACCGACCTCGGCGCCGACTACTACGACCGCCACATCGACACCACACGCCGCACCCAGCGACACGTCCGCGACCTCCAAGCCCTCGGCTACCGCGTCACCCTCGAACCCGTCGCCTGACCAAAACCCCACACACCACCGCGCCACCCACAGCACTCACCCCTGCCCCCATCACCTTCATTTTCTGGATCAGTCGGGAATCAGGTGAAGGCGAAGAGGGCGACGGGGGCGCTTGTCGGCTGCTCCGACCCAGACGCCGGTTCGAGGGTGATCCCGGCGCCGGTCGCGGTGGACGCGTCACCCTCGAGCAGCACCGTCACCGTCGAGCCGGCGGGCACCATTCCGGCGCTCACCATTCCGCGGCCGGGCATGTCGAACCACAGCTGGTAGGCCTTGCCCGCCGGAGGTGTCGGCATCCCGTCGGCGACGAGGACCGCCTGCTTCTGCGATGGGCTGCGCACGATCGCCACGGTCGAGCCGTTCATCGGCTGCTCGAGGCGCTGGGCATCCTCGGCGCGCAGCACCTGCTCGGTGGCGGTGAGCGGCCGCCGTGCGTCGTCGGCCCACGGCTGCCACGTCGCGACTCCCACGGCCAGGACGGCGGCCGCGGCGACTCCGGCCAGCCACGGCACGACCCGGTTGCGCCGAGCCCGACGACCGGCCAGCTCGTCCGGAGAGCCGACCGTCGGGGAGCCGGGGTCCGCGGCGGGGGATCCGATGGCCGCGGAGGAGGACGCGCGGTCCGTATGAGCAGCGTGGTCGCCGCCCGTGGACGCGTCGCCGGCCGTGGTGTCGCGGTGGCTCTCGCTCACGTCGTCGCGGTCGACGAGCGGGGAGACCCGGCGCGTCTGCGAGACCGTCGACAGGATCGACCCGCGCAGGGCGGGCGGAGGCGTGAGCTCGACGTCGGCGGCCAGGGCGGCGGCCGCTCCGCGCAGCTCCGCGACCTCGGCACGGCAGTCGGGGCACGCCTCGAGGTGTGCCTCGAACGAGCGCCGTTCCTCGTCGGTCACGGCGTCGACGGCATACGCACCGGCCAGGGAGTGGGTGTCCGGGTTCATGCCGTCACCTCCAACGTGTCTCGAAGTCTGATGAGCCCGTCCCGGATGCGGGTCTTCGCCGTTCCGAGCGGGATGCCGAGGAGTGCTGCGACCTCGGTGTGGGTGTGCCCGCCGAAGTAGGCGAGCTCGACGGCGCCGCGCTGGGTCTCGGTGAGCCCGTCGAGCGCCCGGCGCACGCGCTGCTGGTCGAGGCGCACCTCGACCTGTTCGAGCGTCGAGTCGTGCTCGCGCTCGGCGGACCGCACCTCGTAGGTCACCTCGCGGGCCTTGCTCGCCTGTGCGGAGCGGACCCGGTCGACGGCCTTGCGGTGCGCGATGGTGAGCATCCAGGACAGCGCCGACCCGGCCTGCGGGTCGAAGCGGGTGCAGTGCCGCCAGATGTCGAGGTAGGCCTCCTGGGTGACCTCCTCGCTCTGCGCGCGGTCCCGCACCACGCGCACGACGAGACCGAACACGCGAGCCGCAGTCGCGTCATACAACGCGGCGAACGCCTGCTCGTCCCCGCGCGCGGAGCGCGTGATGAGTGCGGCGAGATCGGGCGTCATGGCAGCGTCGGACGAGGGTTCGCCCTCGGGTCCGACCGCTGCCATGACGCCCATGATGACCTATCCGCTGGTTCCGCTCTCGTCCGCGGCTCAGGAGGCCGGGAGGAGGACCTTGTCGATGATGTAGACCGTGGCGTTCGCGGTCTTGACGTTGCCGCAGACGACCTTGGCCTCACCGACGGTGAACTCCTCACCGCTGCCCGCGACGGTGAGCTTGCCGCCGCCCATGGTGGTGAGCTCGCCGGCGAGCTGGTCGGGGGCGATCTTGCCCTCGACGACGTGGTTCGTCAGGACCTTGGTCAGCAGGCCCTTGGGGTCGGCCATCGCAGCGTCGAGGGTGGCCTTCGGGACGGCGGCGAACGCGTCGTTCGTCGGCGCGAAGACGGTGATCTCGGGCGCGTTGTTGAGGGTGTCGACCAGGCCGGCGGTCTTCACCGCGGAGACGAGGGTCGACAGGACCGGGTTGGCGCTCGCGGCGGTGGCGACCGGGGCGGTGGCCATGCCGTCGAACGAGCCGGCGCCGGAGGTCGGCACGGCGCTGCAGGCGGGGCCGAAGGGCTCACCGGCCATGTCGGTCGAGGACGACGACATCGACTCCGACGGCGACGCCGACTCGGTCGTGCTGGTCGTCGAGTCCCCGCCCGAGGCGTCGGTGCCGGAGTCCGAGCCACCGCACGCAGCGAGCGTGAACGGCAGTGCGGCGGCGAGGGCAAGAGCAGCGGTGCGGTGGCTGAGCTTCATGGTGGTGCCTCCATATCTGTGTGGCTGACACCCGGTGTTCGGCGCGAGAGAGAATGCGGATTGGTCTGTGCCGCAACGATTTTTATGTCCGCGTGGATGGTCAGAAACCTGGCCATCCACGCAGACGCAAGCGAGCACGGGGAGCGAGCGCGTCACTCGATGGTGACGGGGATGGAGTGCCACCCGGTCGCCCCGCGGGGGAACGGCTCGGCGCGCTTCTCGGTCTGCACGGCTCCGGTCGCGTCGGTCGCGCGGACGGTGAGCTGGTGCGGCCCGGGGGTCGCGTCCCACTCGAGGTACCACTGCCGCCAGTAGTTGATGTTCGCGTCCGGGCCCATCGTGGCTTCTTGCCACTCACCCTCATCGACACGCACCTCGACCTTCCGTATGCCGCGTCCCTGCGCCCAGGCGACGCCACCGATGACGACGGGGCCGGCCGTGAGCCTGGACAACCCGCGCGGGGTGTCGATGCGGGACTGGGTGAGCACCCGTCCGTCGGTGGCCCAGCCACGTTCGGTCCAGTAGGCCTCGGCAGCCGCGTACGTCGTCGCGGTGAGCCGCTCGACCCACTTCGTCGACCCGACGAACCCGTAGAGCCCCGGCGTGACGAGCCGGACGGGGTAGCCGTGCCGGCGCGGGAGCGGCTCGCCGTTCATGCCAACGGCGAGCAGGGCGTCGCGGTCGTCGGTGAGCGCCTCGACCGGCGTGGAGATGGTCATGCCCTCGACCGAGGTGCTGAGGATCTGGTCGACTCCGGAACGGATCCCCGCCCGGGACAACAAGGTTCGCACCGGCACGCCGAGGAACGTCGCCGCGCTGATGTAGCCGCCGCCGACCTCGTTGCTCACGCAGCAGAGGGTGATGTCCTTCTCGATGAGCGGCAGGTCGAGCAGCTCGGCGTAGGTGAGGGTGAACGGCGAGTCGACCTCGCCGTCGATCGTCAGCTCCCACGAGTCGGCGTCGACGCGCGGGATGACGAGGGCCGTGTCGATCCGGTAGAAGTCGCGGTTGGCCGTGCGGAACGGCGTGAGCCCGCGGACCCGCCCCTCGAGACCTGCGGGCAGGGGAGGCGCCGTCGTCGTCGGGGTCGGCAGGGTGAGGGTCGACGGTGCGAGGGCACCCGTCGTGAGCCGCTGCCCCAGGGCCCCCACGGCCACGGTGCCGGCAGCCGTCGCGCCCGCGCCGAAGAGGAACGCCCGTCGCCCGGTCGGCGACGGTTCACCGGTCGCGCGCGCGTTGTGGTCGGTGGGCGACTCGACGTGACCCGGGACATCGCGCACGGTCTCGGTGCGGTCGAGCGGGCTCACCTCGCGCGCCCGTGAACGCCCGGCGACGAGCCGCAGCAGCACCCCGAGCACGAGCAGCCCGACGAGGCCGGTCACGAGCCCCGGCAGGACGTCGAGCTGCCCCGCCGTCGGGCGGCTCACCGCCGCGGCCGTGGCCAGCGCCGCCAGCCCCACGAGTACGAGCCGCCCCACAGTCGGCCGGGTCCGGGACAGCACCCCCGCCACGGCCGCGAGCAGCAGCGTCACCACCGTCACCGACCCGATGAGCACCGGCTTGTCGGCCGTGCCCATCGTCGAGACGGCCCACTCCTTGACCGGTGTCGGTGTCGCGTCGATGACGGTCGACCCCACAGCCAGCACCGGCGAGGCTTCGGGGGAGACCAGCCCCGCCACGAGGTGACCGGCGGCGGCACCGGCGGCCGCCGCGAGGAGGCCGCTCACGGCATACGGCCATCGCGAAGCGCGCTGGGACTGGTCCGTCATACCCACCATTCGACACCCGCGTCCCGGCGGATGGGTCACCGGACAGGGGCGCCGCGAACTCGTGGGACACTGGAGGCGTGGCACGCGGAGACGGACGGCTCACCCACGACCTCATGCCCGGGGAGAAGGGCCCGCAGGACGCCTGCGGGGTCTTCGGCGTCTGGGCGCCCGGCGAGGACGTCGCCAAGCTCACGTACTACGGCCTCTACGCCCTGCAGCACCGCGGGCAGGAGTCGGCCGGCATCGCGACGAGCAACGGCCGCCGCCTCCTCGTCTACAAGGACATGGGCCTCGTCTCGCAGGTCTTCGACGAGCGCTCGCTCGGGTCGCTGACCGGCCACCTCGCCATCGGCCACTGCCGCTACTCCACGACCGGCGGCTCGACGTGGGAGAACGCCCAGCCCACGCTCGGCGGCCACGACGGCGGCACCCTCGCCCTCGCCCACAACGGCAACCTCATCAACTCTGCCGAGCTGCGCGACCTCGTCGCCGAGACCACCGCCGACGGCGCCCAGCGCGGCGAGCTCGGCCGCGGCAACACCACCGACACCGCGCTCGTCACGGCTCTCCTCACGGCGGACCCGGACCGCACCGTCGAGGCCGCTGCGCTCGACGTCCTGCCGAAGCTGCGCGGCGCGTTCTGCTTCGTCTTCATGAACGAGCACACCCTGTATGCCGCCCGCGACCCTCAGGGGATCCGTCCGTTGGTGTTGGGTCGCCTGGAGCGTGGCTGGGTCGTCGCCTCCGAGACGGCGGCGCTCGACATCGTCGGCGCGTCGTTCATCCGCGAGGTCGAGCCGGGTGAGCTCATCGCCATCGACGAGGACGGGCTGCGGTCCCAGCGGTTCGCCGAGACCGACCGCAAGGGCTGCGTCTTCGAGTACGTCTACCTCGCCCGCCCGGACACGACGATCAACGGCCGCGTCGTCCACGAGGCCCGCGTCGAGATGGGTCGCGCCCTCGCGCGTGAGCACCTCGTCGAGGCCGACCTCGTCATGCCGACGCCGGAGTCGGGCACGCCGGCCGCGATCGGCTATGCGCAGGAGTCCGGCATCCCCTACGGCCAGGGCCTGGTCAAGAACGCCTATGTCGGCCGCACCTTCATCGCCCCGTCGCAGACGATCCGCCAGCTCGGCATCCGCCTCAAGCTCAACCCGCTGCGCGAGGTCATCAAGGGCAAGCGCCTCGTCGTCGTCGACGACTCGATCGTGCGCGGCAACACCCAGCGTGCGCTGGTCCGGATGCTGCGTGAGGCCGGCGCCGCGGAGGTGCACGTGCGCATCTCGTCGCCGCCGGTGCGCTGGCCCTGCTTCTACGGCATCGACTTCGCGACCCGCGCCGAGCTCATCGCGACCGGCATCGGGGTCGAGGAGGTCTGCAACTCGATCGGGGCCGACTCCCTCGGCTACATCTCCGAGGAGGGCATGGTCGCCGCGACCGAGCAGCCCCTCGAGCAGCTGTGCACGGCCTGCTTCACCGGCAGCTACCCCGTCGAGCTGCCGTCCGAGGACCAGCTCGGCAAGGGCCTGCTCGAGCTCGAGTTCCCTGTCGACATGGGCGAGACCGACGCGACCCAGACCGGCACCCTCGACGTCGACCGCGTCTCCGTCACGGCGTCCGGTGGGGCCGCCGAGGCCGTCCGCCGGCCCTGACCCCGCCCCACGAGAACCCACGAGTCCCCCGAGCCCACACGAGAACGAGGCAGACCCGACGTGAGCGACCAGATCACCTATGCCGCAGCCGGAGTCGACGTCGAGGCGGGTGACCGGGCCGTCGAGCTGATGAAGGCCGACGTCCGCCGCGCGACCCGATCTGAGGTCCTCGGTGCTCTCGGCGGGTTCGCCGGGATGTTCGACGCCTCCGCTATCGCCCGGATGGACCGTCCGGTCCTCGCGACGTCGACCGACGGTGTCGGCACCAAGGTCGCCATCGCGCAGGCCCTCGACCGGCACGACACGATCGGCTTCGACCTCGTCGGCATGGTCGTCGACGACATCGTCGTGTGCGGCGCCGAGCCGCTCTTCATGACCGACTACATCGCCACGGGTCGGGTCGTGCCCGAGCGGATCGCCGCGATCGTGGGCGGCATCGCCCGGGCGTGCGAGCAGGCGGGCGTCGCCCTCGTCGGCGGCGAGACCGCGGAGCACCCGGGCCTGCTCGGCCCCGAGGAGTACGACGTCGCCGGTGCCGCGACCGGCGTCGTGGAGTATGCCGGTGTGCTGGGTCCGCAGCGTGTGCGTCCGGGCGACGTCGTGCTGGGTCTCGCGTCGTCGGGCCTGCACTCCAACGGCTACTCGCTCGTGCGCAAGGTCGTCGAGCACGCGGGCTGGGCCCTCGACCGCCACGTCGACGAGTTCGGCCGCACCCTCGGGGAGGAGCTGCTCGAGCCGACGCGGGTGTATGCCGCGGACCTCCTCGCGCTCATCCGCACCCCCGGTGTCGACGTGCACGCGCTGTCGCACGTCACCGGCGGTGGTCTCGCGGCGAACCTCGCTCGGGTCCTGCCGAGCGACGTCTTCGCCCGGGTGGACCGCTCCTCGTGGACCCCGCCGGCGGTGTTCTCGACGGTCGGGCGTCTCGGCACGGTGCCGCGGACAGACCTCGAGCGCACCCTCAACATGGGGGTCGGGTTCGTCGCGATGCTGCCGGCCGACCACGTCGATGCGGCGACCGCTGTCCTGCGCGAGCGCGGCATCCAGGCCTGGCCGATGGGTGAGGTCTCCGCTCTCGAGGATGCCGTTGTTGAGGACGGGGTCGAGGTCGTGCGCGGTGCCAAGGGCGTCGACGGTGGCTCGGTCCAGGTCGTGGGCGAGCACCCCGCCTGAGCGCTCGCCCGCTCAGAGCACGGTGACCTGCGGAGCGAAGAGCCGCATCACCTCGAGCGCCTTCTCCTGGTTCTCGAGCGACGAGCCGGCGCACGCCTGCGACACCACCCGCACCGAGGCGCCGGCGTCCCCGGCCGGGATCACCGTCGCGATGACACAGCAGTCGGTGGCGACGCCGGCGACGGCCATCCGCGGCTGCTCGCCGACGACGGCCCGCAGCTGCTCGCCCCACTTGCCGAACGTCGGCTCGGTGACGACGTGGTCGGTGAGGTCCGCGAGCTCGGGCACCACGGCATACAGCGGGTCGGAGTCCGGCACGAGCGCGAACTGCCAGTCGTCGTAGTAGTCCGCCCACGAACCACCGATGCCCGGGTCCGCGACGAAGCGCGTCACGACCACCCGGCCCCGGTATGCCGCGGCGAGCCGGACGATGCGCGGCACCGTCTCGCTCCACATCGGTGAGCCCCACGGGCTCTCCTTGGGGTCGGCGAAGACCGCCTGCGGGTCGACGATGACGAGCCACTCGTCCTCGAGCGGTGTCACGTCCTCGACGGCGACGACCTCTGGCGCTGCTGCGCCCGCAGGTCCAGCCTCGGACCCCTTGGTGTCGCTCACGCGAGCTCCTCCTGCCGGCGCACGGTGCCGCGGCGGGCGGCATACGTCACGAAGAACGACAGGACGAGGGCGAGCAGGACGCCGAGGTTCGCATACGCGAAGGTGCCCTCCCAGTACGACCCGGCGGGGTCGTCGACGAAGGTGCCGAGGCCGAGGGGCTCGAGAAGGAAGCCCTGCCAGTTGTTCCAGGTGGCGTCGTCGGCGAAGTTGTTGACGACCAGTCCCCACCCAAGGACCGACGCGACGACCATGGTGCCGATCGAGGTCCAGTCCCAGGCGCCGTAGCGGCCGCGGGAGTCGAAGAGGGCGTCGTCGTCGTAGTCACGCTTGCGCAAGGCGATGTCGGCGATCATGATCCCCGCCCAGGAGGCGAGCGGCACACCGAGGGTGATGAGGAAGCTCTGGAACGGGCCGAGGAAGCTCTCCGCGACGAAGACGACGTAGAACGTGCCGAGCGTGAGGATGATGCCGTCGACGAGGGCCGCCATCGGGCGGGGGATGCGCACCCCGAGCGAGAGCAGGGTCAGCCCCGAGGAGTAGATGCCGAGCACCGCGCCCGAGACGAGCGAGAGGATCGCGGCGAGGAGGAACGGCACGAGCACCCACGTCGGCAGGAGGGTGGCGAGGGTGCCGATGGGGTCGGCGCCGATGCCCTCGAGGACGTTCGCGTCGGAGCCGGCGAGCGCGAGGCCGTAGCAGACGAGCAGGGCCGGGGCGAGGGCCCCGCCGAAGGTGTTCCAGCCGACGATGGCCGCGCCGCTGGCGTCCCGGCGCTGGTAGCGCGACCAGTCGGCGGCGATGTTGATCCAGCCGAGGCCGAAGCCGGTCATGACCATGACGAGCGCGCCGATGGTGGCGCCGATGCCGCCCGAGGGCAGCGAGCCGATCGCCGACCAGTCGAGGTGCCGGAACGTCATGACGACGTAGAGGATCGTGATGGCGCCGGTGACCCAGGTGAGGATCGACTGGAGGCGCATGATGATGTGGTAGCCGGCGACCGACGCGAGCACGATCATCGCCGCGACGACGACGGCCGCGACGATCTTGGTGCCCGTGCCGCCGCCCCACCCGAGCCGGGTGAAGATCGTCGACGTCGCGAGCACCGCGAGGATGGCGAGGAAGGTCTCCCAGCCGATGGAGACGAGCCACGAGATGACGCCGGGCACCTTCTGGCCCTGCACCCCGAAGGCGGCCCGCGACAGGATCATCGTCGGTGCCGAGCCGCGCTTGCCCGCGATGGCGATGATGCCGCAGAGCGCGAACGAGATGACGATCCCGAGGATCGCAACGAGGACGCCCTGCCAGAAGGAGATGCCGAAGCCGAGGACGAACGCGGCATACGAGATCCCGAAGACGGAGACGTTCGCCGCGAACCACGGCCAGAACAGGTCGCGGGGTGCGGCGGTGCGGTCCGCCTCGTCGATGATCTCGATGCCGGTGGTCTCGACGCCGAGCCGCTTCGCGGCGTCGGCGGTGCGCACGTCAGTCATCCCGTGAGCATGGCAGATCGTCGCGCCGTGCTGGGGTGGGACAGGCGGGGTATGCCGGCCGCGGACGTGCGGTGGGGGTCAGCCCACCGTCGTGGTCACGTCGTGGTCACGTCGTCAACGGCGACTCGAGGCCCACGTGTCGTAGTCGTCCTCGTCGTCGCTGTCGTACTCGGAAGCCCGAGACGGCGGTGGCGACGACGTCTGACCGTGGAGTTCTCGCTCAAGCGCGCTCAGGTCGGTGTCGGGGCTGAAGTACTTCAGCTCGCGAGCCACCTTGGTCTGCTTGGCTTTTGCTCGGCCGCGCCCCATGGCGTGACCCCCTCGTGCGTCTGCCGGGACGGCATACCGCTGGGGACGGCCCCATCAGGGGGTCATCCCTCGTCGAGCTGCGGTCCCGGGAATCGTGTGTTTGTCGTGGGTCCAACGCTACAACAGTCCGAAAGGATTCCGCTGCATGGGTCGGTCCGGTGAGACGGCGCCCTGGGTGTGCTGGCTCGTCCCCGTGGTGGTGAGTCGTCCCTTTCGTGGTGGCTTGTCCTCCCGTGGGTGAGTCGTCCCCCGAAGGAGGGACGAATCACCACACGAGGGACGACTCACCATGCGAGGGACGACTCACCATGCGAGGGACGACTCACCATGCGGCGACGTCCTCAGGTCAGCGCTGCGGAAGCCAGATCGTCGACGAGCCGGCCGCCATGCGCTGCTCGGCGACGTGGTCGGCCGAGTCCGCGGGGCTCTCGCCGCGCTCGTCCGCCGTCCGCAGCACCTCAAGGGTGTGCTCGAAGATCGCCGTCGCGCCCCGCTTGGCCCGCTCGAAGTCGAACCCGTTCAGCTCGTCGCTGACCTGGATGACGCCACCGGCGTTGACGAGGAAGTCGGGGCAGTAGGTGATGCCGCGCGCGACGAGCCGGTCGGCGGTGCCGCCCGGGCCCTCGGTGACGAGCTGGTTGTTCGCGCCGCCGCAGACGATGCGGGCCGTGAGCGCCTCGACGGTGTCGTCGTCGAGTGCGCCACCGAGGGCGCAGGGGGCGTAGACGTCGAGCTCGCTGCGCACGAGCGCGGCGACGTCGCTCACGCTCTCGATGCCGGGGTGCGTCTGCTGCAGGGCGGCGACCGCGTCGGCGTTGACGTCGGTGACGACGACCTGCGCACCGTCCTCGACGAGGTGACCGGCGAGGATGCGGCCAACCTTGCCGACGCCGGCGATGCCGACCCGCCGGCCGCGCAGGGTCGGCTCGCCCCAGACGTGCTGGGCGGCCGCGCGCATGCCCTGGAAGACGCCGTATGCCGTGAGCACCGAGGAGTCGCCCGCGCCGCCGTTCTCGGGGGAGCGGCCGGTCGCGAACCGGGTCGTCTCGGCGACGACGTCCATGTCGGGGACGTAGGTGCCCACGTCGCAGGCCGTGACGTAGCGGCCGCCGAGGCTCTCGACGAACCGACCGTAGGCGCGCAGCAGCTCGGGGGTCTTGGTCGTCGTCGGGTCACCGATGATGACCGCCTTGCCGCCACCGTGGGGGATGCCCGCGACCGCGTTCTTGTAGGACATGCCGCGGGAGAGGCGCAGCACGTCGGCGAGGGCCTCGTCCTGGCTGGCGTACGGGTAGAAGCGGGTGCCGCCGAGGGCCGGGCCGAGGCGGCTGTCGTGGATCGCGATGATGGCGCGCAGGCCGCTGTCCGGGTCGGAGCAGAAGACGACCTGCTCGTGGCTCGAGGTGTCGAGCGGGTCGTGCTGGGCCGGGACGGTGGGTGTCGCGGACGGTGCGGACGGGGCGGACGGCGAGGACGGGGCGGACGGCGTGGGAGAGGTGACGGACGACGCGGTCACGGTGGTGACTCCTTTGTCAGAACTGGTGGAAGCGTGGGTCGCACGCTCCCCTCAGGCTAGCCCCGCATCGTGGCGGACCGGCGTGACCGTTCAGCCCTCGACCCCGGTGCTCTCGTGCGGCTCTCCCACGGGCTTGGACTCGGGCGACCCGCGCTCGCGTAGGTAGATCGCGAGCACGACCATGCTCGCGACGGCGAGGAACTCCGACTGCCAGTTCTGGAAGGTGCGGCTCCAGAAGTCCGGGGCGGTGAGGTAGTCGCCGAACGTCAGCGGCGCCTTGAGCTCGCGCAGCTGTTCGGCGTTGTATGCCGCGTGGCCGGCGATGAGCTGCGCCAGCCAGGAGGCGAGGAAGATCGCGCCCATCGTCAGGCCGAGCGAGTGCGAGAAGAGGGCGCGGCGCCACCCGTCTGCCCTGGCCCAGGTGGGGGAGTCGGGGTCGGCGTGCTCGCCGACCTTCTGCTCTTCGTCCGTGCCGCGGCCGATCTTGTGCAGGGGCTTGGACTCGGGCGACCCCTTCTGGACGAACCAGATGGTCAGGAGGATGAAGAGGAGGAACTGGAGGTACTCCGACTGCCAGTTCTCCGCGACGTCGACGGCGAAGCTCGAGCTCGTGAGGTACTCGAGCATGCCGATCTGCTGCAGCCCGGCGTCGCGGGCGTCGGCGTTCACCCCGGCCAGGCCCGAGATCGCCTGTCCGACAAGGGCGCCCAGCAGGAGGAGGCCGAAGACGAGCGGCAGGCTGTTCCGCCGCAGAGGACCCGGCGTCGTCGAGGACTCGTTCTTCGTCGCGTTCATCGGCCGAGCACCCCGATGGAGATGCACCACGCCAGCCCGAGCACGATGAAGGCGAGCCAGCCGACGAACTGCCATCGCATGCCGCTCATCGCGTCACCGCCCTTCCACCGTGCAGTCGTAGGGCAGGTCGTCGCCGCGGGACTCGCAGCCCGCAGCGGTGACCCGCCAGCCGTCGTCGAAGCGGCTGAGGAAGAGGGTCTGCCCGTCCCAGCGCACCATCGCCTCGCGCCCGTAGACCTCGACCTCCGGCTCGGACGTCGGGTCGCCGTCGGGTGCGACCTCCTGCATCGCCGAGGCGCAGTCCTCGCCGTCGGACTGCAGCGTCTCGACAGTGGCCGGGGCGAGGAAGGCGCACGCGCCGTCGGGCGCCGAGCTCGCCGCGGCGAGGAAGCGCGTCGCGACGTTGCCGACCGCCTCGTCCTGGGTCGATCCACGGCCGGCGCACCCCGTCGCCAGCCCCAGGACGGCGACGGACGCGACGGCGACGCGCACGCGCGACGTGCGCCACGGCATACGGGCCACTCTGCGTCCACGACCGGGGCGACGTGGGAGGTGAGGAGGCACACGCTCACTATCGCACCGGCATGGGAGAGGATGGGTTCATGCGCATCGGCTACAAGGCCTCGGCCGAGCAGTTCGCGCCCGGCGACCTCGCGGCATACGCGATCCTCGCCGAGGAGCTGGGACTGGACTCGGTGACCATCTCGGACCACTTCCAGCCCTGGCGGCTCGAAGGCGGGCACGCGCCCAGCTCGATCCCGTGGCTGTCGTGGGTCGCGGCACGCACCGAGCGGGTGCTCCTCGGGACGTCGGTGATGACGCCGACCTACCGCTACAACCCGGCGGTCGTGGCGCAGGCGTTCGCGACGATGGCGTGCCTCGCACCCGGGCGGATCATGCTCGGCGTCGGCACCGGCGAGGCACTCAACGAGGTGGCTGTCGGCTCGGTGCCGGAGAGCGGGTGGCCCGAGTTCAAGGAGCGGTTCGCGCGGCTGCGTGAGGCGGTGCGGCTCATGCGCCAGCTGTGGACCGAGGACTCGGTGACGTTCGAGGGCGAGTACTACCGCACCGAGGACGCGAAGATCTTCGACCGGCCGGATTCGCCTGTGCCCGTGTACGTTGCGGCCGGCGGGCCGCTCGTCGCGCGGTATGCCGGCCGGGTCGGTGACGGTTTCATCTGCACCTCGGGCAAGGGTCGCGAGCTGTATGCCGACAAGCTGCTGCCCGCGGTGGCCGAGGGGCTGTCGAAGGCCGGGCGCCCGGCTGGCTCGATCGACCGGATGATCGAGATCAAGCTGTCCTGGGACCCCGACCCGGACCAGGCGCTGGAGAACACGCGGTTCTGGGCGCCGCTGTCGCTGACGGCCGAGCAGAAGCACTCGATCCATTCGCCCGCGGAGATGGAGAAGGCCGCCGACGAGCTGCCCATCGAGCAGGTCGCGAAACGCTGGATCGTCGCTTCGACACCGGAGGAGGTCATCGACGCGGTGCGCGAGTACACCGACCTCGGCTTCGACCACCTCGTCTTCCACGGGCCGGGGCACGACCAGGAGCGGTTCCTGCGGACGTTCACCGAGCAGGTCGTGCCGGGGTTGCGCGAGCTCGTGCCGGGTGACGGGGTGGCCGGTGCCGCCGGCGCGGCCGGTGCTGCCGGCGCAGCCGGAGGCGCGTCGTGACGGTGGGCCAGAGCGAGCTCGACCTCGCCTCGCTCGTGCTGCGCCTCGCGCTCGGGCCGATGCTCGTCATCCACGGCCTCAACAAGGTCCAGGGCGGACTGTCGGGGACGGCTGGCTGGTTCGAGTCGCTCGGGTTGCGCCCGGGGTGGCTGCACGCCCGGTTCGCCGCGTTCACCGAGATCGGTGCCGGGCTGCTCGTGACGTTCGGGCTGCTCACCGGGCTGGCGGCGACGGCGTTCGTCGGGCTCATGGCGGTGGCGGCGCTCACCGACCACCGGGGTAAGGGCTACTTCATCTTCAAGGGCGGCTGGGAGTACGTCGTCCTCATCGCGATGGTCGCGGTGGGGCTCGCGGTCCTCGGCCCGGGCCGCTGGTCGCTCGACGAGGTGTTCGGGCTCGACCTCTCGGGCGTGGTGTGGGGTGTCATCGCCCTCGTCGGCGGTGTAGCCGCGGCGCTCGGACTGCTCGCCGCGTTCTACCGCCCGTCGGCCACGTCCTCGTCCTCGTCCGCCACCGACTGACCCGCACGCCGTCCCCGCCCGCCTCGACCCCAGGAGTCATGTCATGAGCACGACCACCCTCTCGCCCCGCGACGCCGTCATCGTGGACGCCGTCCGCACGCCCGTCGGTCGCCGCAAGGGCTCCCTCGCCGACGCCCACGGGGTCGAGCTGTCCGCGCACGTGTTGCGGGCCCTCGCCTCGCGGACCGGTCTGGACCCGGCCGTCGTCGACGACGTCGTCTGGGGCGTCGTGCAGCAGATCGGCCAGCAGTCGTTCAACCTCGGCCGCAACGCCGTCCTCACCGCCGGCTGGCCCGAGTCGGTGCCCGCGACGACGATCGACCGCCAGTGCGGATCGTCGCAGCAGGCCGTGCACTTCGCCGCGGCCGCGATCCAGTCCGGCCAACAGGACGTCGTCATCGCCGGCGGCGTCGAGATGATGACCGCGCTGCCGCTCGGGGCGGCGCTCGCCGGTGGCGAGTTCGGCTTCCCGTACCCGCCGTCGCTGCTCGAGCGCTACCAGGTGGACACGTTCAACCAGGGCATCGGCGCCGAGCTCATTGCGGAGAAGTGGGGGCTGTCGCGGGAGGTGCTCGATGCGTATGCCGCCCGGTCCCACGAGCGTCTCGCCGCCGCGATCGACGCGGACCGTTTCTCGGACCATCTCGCGCCGGTGGAGCTCGCCGACGGGTCGACGTTCTCGGTCGACGAGGGCCTGCGTCGTGGCACGTCGGTCCAGACGCTCGCCGACCTCAAGCCGGTCTTCAAGGAGGACGGTGTCATCCACGCCGGCAACTCCTCGCAGATCAGCGACGGCGCCTCGGCGGTGCTGCTCATGGCTGCAGAGAAGGCCGAGGCGTTGGGCCTCACGCCGATCGCCCGCTTCCACACCGGCGTCCTCGCCGGCGACGACCCGGTCATGATGCTGACCGCCCCGATCCCCGCCACCCACAAGGTGATTGAGCGCTCCGGCCTGTCGCTCGGCGACATCGGCGCCTTCGAGGTCAACGAGGCGTTCGCGTCGGTGCCGCTCGCGTGGCAGGCCGAGTTCGGGGTGGACGAGGAGCTGTTCAACCCCAACGGCGGCGCCATCGCCATCGGGCACCCGCTCGGCGGCTCGGGCGGGCGCATCATGAGCGACCTCGTCTTCCACATGAAGCGCGAGGGCATCCGCTACGGCCTGCAGACGATGTGCGAGGGCGGCGGCATGGCCAACGCGACGATCCTCGAGCTCGTCGAGGGATGAGCACCGACGGACCCGAGGTCCGGGTCGAGACCGACGGCGCGGTCGGTCGGGTCACGCTCGCGGCGCCCGACCGGCTCAACGCGCTCGACCCGGCGATGCTCGAGGTGCTGGCGCGCGGGGTTCGTGACCTCGACGCCGACCCGGTCGTCCGCGTCATCGTGCTGGCCGGCGAGGGGCGGGCGTTCAGCGCCGGCGCCGACCTCGGAGACGTTGGGGTGTCGGGAACGGGCGATCAGTCGGGGGGTGAGGCGAACGGAATCGGCGATCAGTCGGGTGACGGAGCGAACGGAATCGGCAATCAGTCGGGTGACGGAGCGAACGGAATCGGCAATCAGTCGAGGGAGCACCCGCTCGACGGGACGTTGGTCGGGGTCGGCGAGGCCGTGCGGGCGATCGTCGGTGCGGGCACGCCGGTGCTCGCGCTCGTGCCCGGCGTCGCTGCCGGGGCCGGGCTGTCGATCGCCCTGGCCGCCGACTACTGCCTCGTCGCCGACGACGCGACGCTCGTCCTCGCCTTCGGCGCCCTCGGCCTCATGCCGGACGGTGGTGCCACGGCCGTCGTCGCCGCCTCCATCGGGCGGGCGCGTGCCCTGCGACTCGCCCTGACCGGCGAGAAGCTCACCGGCGCGCAGGCCGCGGAGTGGGGCCTCCTCGCGGAGTCCGTTGCCGCAGAACGGTTCCCGGGCCGTGCCGCTGAGCTGACCGACCTGCTCGCGGCTCTTGCCCCGCAGGGCGCGGCCCGGACGACGGCGGCGGTCAACGACGCCACGCTCGACCTCGAGGCCGCCCTGGCGCGGGAGGAGAGCGGTCAGGCGGAGCTCATCCGGACGGACGACTTCGCCGAGGGAGCGGCGGCCTTCCGGGAGAAGCGCCGCCCCGTCTTCGGGCGATGAGCGTCACAGATCCTGCGGCCATCGCGTCCGCCGAGGACTTCACCGTCGACGCACTCCTCGAGGCCAAGGGCGACACCACCGTCTCCGTCGTCATCCCGGCCAGGGACGAGGAGGGGACCGTCGGTGAGGTCGTCCGCCGCATCATCACCGACTTCGTTGCCGCACAGGGCGGTTCGGGTCTCGTCGACGAGGTCGTCGTCATCGACTCCGACTCGACCGACCGCACCGGCGAGGTCGCCCGCGAGGCCGGCGCGACCGTGCACACGGCCGCGTCGATCCGTCCGGACGTGGGGACGGTGCCGGGCAAGGGCGAGGCGTTGTGGAAGTCGCAGTTCGTCACGCGCGGCGACGTGCTCGTCTTCATCGACGCCGACCTCGTCGACTGGGGGACGCACTTCATCACTGGGCTCGTCGGGCCGCTGCTCACCCGTGACGAGGTGCGTCTCGTCAAGGCGGTCTATGACCGGCCGATGATCGACGCCGACGGGCGCGAGGAGGAGGCCGGTGGCCGGGTGACCGAGCTCGTCGCGCGACCGTGGCTGGCGCTCCACCGGCCGGAGCTGGCCGGGATCGTGCAGCCGCTGTCGGGGGAGTGGGCCATCCGGCGAGCGGCGTTCGCAGGGTTCAGCGTTCCGGTGGGCTACGGCGTCGAGATCGCGGCGCTGCTCGACACGGCCGACCGGTTCGGGGTCGAGTCCGTCGCGCAGGTCGACCTGGGGCGGCGCACGCACCGCCACCACCGGCATGACACGCTCGGTCTCATGGCGGTTCAGGTGCTCGCGGCAGCGGACCGTCGCCGTTCGACGGCCTCGGGCGGGGACGTGCAGGACACCGTGGGCCTCACCCAGTTCGCCCGCGGCGAGGGCGGGTTCGAGCCGCGCGTCTCCGGCGTCGGGGTCGGAGAGCGGCCGGCCGCAGCATCGCTGGCCGACCCCACTGCAGATGGGGCGGCGTCGTGACGAAGCTGACCTTCCGGCTCGGCCGACGCGAGTTCGACGAGCGAGCTCGGCTCGTCATGGCCATCGTCAACCGGACGCCCGACTCCTTCTATGACAAGGGCGCCACGTGGCGCGAGGAGGCGGCGCTCGAGCGGGTGCGCGAGGTCGTGGCGCAGGGCACCGACATCGTCGACATCGGCGGCATCAAGGCCGCCCCGGGCGTCGAGATCGGCCCGGAGGAGGAGAAGGAGCGGGTCGTCGACTTCGTCGCGGCCGTGCGCGCGGAGCACCCGGACCTGCTCATCTCGGTGGACACGTGGCGCGCGTCGGTCGGTCGAGCGGTCCTCGAGGCAGGCGCGGACATCCTCAACGACGCCTGGGGCGGTGCCGACCCCGAGCTCGTCGAGGTCGCGGCCGAGTTCGACGCAGCCGTGGTGTGCACCCACACCGGAGGCGTCACCCCGCGGACGCGACCGCACCGGATCGAGTACGACGACGTCGTCTCAGATGTCGTGGACTCCCTTGTCGCACAGGCGAACCGGGCCGAGTCAGTCGGTGTGTCACGCGACCGCCTCGTCATCGACCCCGCGCACGACTTCGGCAAGAACACGTGGCATTCGCTCGAGGTGACCCGCCGGCTCGACGAGCTGGTCGAGCTCGGCCGGCCGGTGCTCGTGTCCCTGTCGAACAAGGACTTCGTCGGGGAGTCGCTCGACCTGCCCGTGGGTGATCGGCTCACCGGAACCCTTGCCGCGACGGCGATCTCGGCGTGGCACGGCGCGCACATCTACCGCGTCCACGAGGTCGTCGAGACACGTCAGGTCCTCGACATGGTGTCCGTCATCTCCGGCGACCTGCCGCCGGCCCGCACGGCTCGGGGTCTCGCGTGAGCGCGTCGTTCGCCCAGGTCGTCGTCGTGCCGGCGGCGCCACTCTTGCTGCCGGAGTACCAGGGCCGGACGCCTGCGGCGCCCGAGGTGTATGCCGGTGCGCTGGCTGCCGTGCGCGCCGCGGTCTCGGTCGCGCCGGAGGTCGTCGCGGTGCACGCGACGGACCGCGAGCCCCGCAGCACGAGGCCCCCGGTCGGTCTGCGCGTCGCCGACCACCTGCTCGCGGAGAGCCACGCCGACTTCGACGTCGAGCACGTCGCCGTGCCGTGGGATGCCAGCGTCGAGGAGTGCATCGAGCTCGGCCGGAGCCTGACGCTCGCGCGGGGTGGGAACGTATCGCTCCCGAGAGGTTCCTTTGCTCCGGGTGATGCAGCAAGTAACGCACTTGCTCCGGGAGACGGAGCAAATAACGCATGTGCTCCAGGTGGGGCAGCAAGTAACGCATTTGCTCCGGGATACGGGAGCAAAGGCACCTCTTCGAGCGACCCTGATTCCGTGGGACCGGCTCGGACGCTGCTTGTGGTCGCGGACGGGTCGGCTCGCCGCACCGAGAAGGCGCCCGGCCACTTCGACGAGCGGTCCGCCGCCATGGACGATGCCATCGTCGGTGCCCTCCGCGAGGCTGGCAGCGGCGGCCTCGACCGGCTGCTCGACCTCGACCCGGACCTCTGTGCCGACCTCCTCGTCGCCGGACGGGCCCCGCTTCAGGTCATGGCCGCGGCGCTGTCCCGACCCGCGACGCCAGGTGACGCCGACGCGGACGGCGAGAAGCGGGCATACGGCACGGGCGACGGCGGGTCCCACGCTCCGCGTGGGCCGGGACAGGGCACGGGCTGCGGGCCGGCATACGAGGTCGTGGACTGCGAAGCGAGCGACCCCTTCGGCGTCCTCTACGTCGTCGCCCACCTCGCCGCCGTCAGTCCCTGAGAACTCAGCCTGCGAGGAGGCGGCGATCGACCTGGAGCGGTGCGCCGAGGCGGATCTCGACGTACTCGTTCTGGTCCGGGATGGTCGCGGAGCGGCCGCCGGTCGCCGGGAAGTTGTTGTCGTTCATGACCGCGATGGTCCGGTTGTCGATGAGCTCGACGTCCTCGATCGTGAAGAACGGGAACGTGAACGGGTCACCGAAGCCGCCGACACCCTCGGGGTTCGGCACGTTCATGAGGTCGACGAGCAGCGTCTTGCGGACGTACTCCCCGGCCGCGACGCCGCGGGTGTCAACGAGGTAGATCCGCTTGAACTTGGCCGCCGCGCCCTGGAGGTTGTCGCGCTCGATGACGAGGAACTGGTGCTTGTTGATGGCGATGAAGTCGCCGAGCGCGTTGGCGGCGGACTCCATGCGGTAGCGGCGGAACTCGCCGGTGAACGCGGCCGACCCGTCGCGCGCGATCGGCGCCTCGTAGATCCGCAGGTCGCTGCCGAGCCCCGCGGCGGTGTCCTCGGCGACCGGTCCCTCGAGCATCGGGTAGAGCGTGCGGCCGTCGGGTGAGATCGCCATGCCCTCGAACCCCTTGGAGTTGGCGAGGTTCGGCGTCTGCGAGCCGAGGGTCGGGTTGGACGGCGACTTCACGCCGGGCGTCGGGATCGGCGCCTCGAGCAGCCGGCCCTGCGCGTCGAAGTGCAGGAGGTAGGGCCCGAACTCCTCGCCGACCCAGTACGTCCCGTCCGGCGCGACCTGCAGTGACTCGGGGTCGAAGTCCCAGCCGGTGAGCTGGCGGTCCGGCGCGGGGCAGGTGTAGCCGGCGGGCAGGCTGCTCGCCGCGGCGCAGCCGCCGTCCCGCCACGTCGTCCACGGGATGAGCCGCTGCGGGTCGGTGAAGGTGAACAGGGTCTTCTCGTATGCCGTGTCGCCGGTCTGCGTGTTCGGCCGGATCCGGTGCATGGCCAGGAGGAAGTCGGCACTGTTGGTCTTGGCGCCGAACCCGTTGTCGCTGAGGACGAGGTAGGAGCCGTCGGCGTTGCGGTGCGTGCCCGAGAAGCCCTGCACCGGCTGGCCCGGGTATGGCGCGGGGACGGCCGCGTTGCCCGTCGTCCAGTGGCCGGACGTCTCGCTGCCCGGGACGTACGTCTTCGCCGGCAGCTGGGACCAGCCGACGACCGTCGCGCTCGACGGCGCCGCGACGGGTCGCCCGAGAGTGGGCTGACCGGGCGAGCCGGGACGGTCGGCCACCGCGGCCGTCGGTGCCGCGAGGGCGCCGACGAGGGCGAGGGTGAGTGTGGGCAGGGTGAGACGGCGGGGAGTCATGGGCGCAGCCTGCACCGAGAAGGCGAACGGACGGCATACGGGAACATGAATGTCGGTCGAACGACACCGGCGTCCTAGGGTTGGGGCGTGAGCGAGCCGCACGACGACACCGGATCCCGGGACTCGCGCTTCCCGCGATGGGTCTATGGCGTGGGGGACGAGCCGGATCCCCGCTTCAGCCTCGCCAACGAGCGCACGTTCCTCGCGTGGATCCGGACCTCGCTCGCCCTCGTCGCCGGCGGTGTCGCCTTGGAGGCTGTCGCCGCACCGATGGACCCGACGCTGCGGCTCGGGGCGGCGATCCTGCTCGTCGCCCTGGGCGCGGTCGGAGCGGTGCAGGCGTGGCTCGCCTGGGCGCGGACCGAGCGCGCGCTGCGCCGGCACCGCGCACTGCCCGGCAACGGAGCCGCGCCACTGCTCGTCCTCGGGCTGCTCGTCGTCATCGTCCTCATCGCCCTGGGACTGACGCTGTGACGGCACCGCCCACAGGCGGCGTGGACGCGCCCTTCGATGCGGGTCTGCAACCGGAGCGGACGCTGCTCGCATGGCGACGGACCGCACTGTCCCTCGCGGCCGGCAACGCGATCGCCCTGCGCGTCGCGGCCGGGGAGCTCGGCCTGCTCGCGGTCGTGCTCTGCCTCGTGGGACTCGGCGTCGCCGTGGGCGTGTGGATCCTCGCGACGCGGCGCTACCGGCGGGCGCACCTTTCCCTCGTGGCAGCGGACGGCCCGCTCGCAGCCGGCGGCCTCACGGTGAGCGCGGTCGCGCTGTCGGCTGGCATCCTCGCGGTCCTCGGGTTCGCCCTCGTCCTCGTCCTGCAGTGAGGCGCGCCGACGCAGTCAGGCGCGCCGACCGAGCTGTGAGGCACGCAGACCGCGCTGAGCGCCCCGACCGCGCCGAGGCACGCAGACCGCGCTGAGGCACGCAGACCGCGGTGACCATGCCGATGTGGTCATCGCGTGCATGGTCGCGATGACCTGCGGGTAGGTGGGGTGTCGAAGCGATCGATGCCGACCGTCACCGCGCGACGGTCACCTTCTCAGGAGGTTCCATGGGACTGTCCGCTGCCCCGACGAGGTCGGCACCGCAGCTGAACAGCCGTCCGTCCGCGTCGGCCGGCACTGCGTGGCGCACACCGCCGGCGTGGGTGCGACTGCCCGGCTGCTACGTCGTCCAGGCGGACACGTGGCTCCTCGCCGACACCCTGTCCGAGCTGGGACTGGCGGAGGGGGCCGACGTCCTCGACCTCTGCACCGGAACGGGCGCGCTCGCCGTCGCGGCCGCCGCCGGCGGAGCCGACAGCGTGACCGCGGTCGACCTCTCGATGCGGTCCGTGACGAGCGCCTGGCTCAACAGCCGTCGCCACGGCTCGACCGTGCGGGTGCTGCGCGGCGATCTGTTCTCGGTGCTGGGGGACGAGACCTTCGATGTCGTGGTGTGCAACCCGCCGTATGTTCCCGCCGCGACGAGCCGGCTGCCCCGGCACACGATGGCGCGCTGCTGGGACGCCGGCCCCGACGGCCGGCTGCTCCTCGACCGGATCTGCTCCGGTGTCGGCGAGCACCTGCGGCCCGGTGGATCGTTCCTCGTCGTGCACTCGACCGTCTCGGACGAGGAGCGCACCGTCGACCAGCTCGAGGAGCAGGGACTCGAGGCCGAGGTGGTGCGCCGTGCGTCGGTGCCATTCGGTCCGGTCATGCGCTCGCGAGCGGCGGACCTGCACTCGCGCAACCTCATCGCAGAGGGGCAGGACGTCGAGGAGATCGTCGTCGTCCACGCCCGCCAACCCGTCGAGGCGGCCGAGGAGGTGGCCTCATGAACGCTGAGCGGGACGACGTGACCCGGGTTGTCGTCACGAGCGACGGGCCGATCCTTGTGGACGGTCCCGTCGAGGTCGTGACGGCGGAGGGCACGACCGTCCACTCCGACCGCACGGTCGTCGCGATCTGCACCTGCAAGCGGAGCCGGATCCAGCCGTTCTGCGACACGAGCCACCGCAAGAAGGTGCGTCCCGAGCGCAGCGACGATGGCGATACGAGCGACGACATCGAGCCACGGGGCGAGTCGACATGAGCACCACGCTGCCGGCCCGGTCGCAGGCGTCGTCGGGTCCGGCGACGGTACGAACCGTCCAGCCCGGCGCGCCCGTGCCACCGGCACAGCCGGCGGCGGCGCGCGCCACCGAGCGCGCGACGGCGCCAGCCCTGCCGCAACCGCGCGGCCCGATCTCGCAGGCCGTCATCGAGCACTGTGCCGGGACCGGTGGGGACGCTCCCTGGTCCACGGCGCGCGACGTCGACGCGTATGGCGAGGACCTGCACCTCGCGCTGTACGTCCTCTACGAGCTGCATTACCGCGGCTTCGCGGGGGTGGACCCCGAGCTCGAGTGGGACCTCGACCTCGTCGCGCTTCGCCTCGAGCTGGAGAAGGCGTTCCTTGCCCGGCTCCGCCGCGACACCGACGCCGACGCGGTCGAGGCACTGGACGAGACCGACCTGCGCGCCCTGCTCGACGAGGAGGTCGACACGCTCCTCACTGAGGTGGTCGGTGCACCCAGCGTCTCCCGGCACCTCATGACGGTGGGCACGCTGGAGCAGTTCCGCGAGTACGTCACGCACCGGTCGGCATACCACCTCAAGGAGGCGGACCCGCAGCTACTCGTCGTCCCCCGCATCGAGGGGCCGGCGAAGTCCGGCCTCATGACGGTGCAGCACGACGAGTACGGCTCGGGCCGCGCCAGCGCCATGCACTCCGAGCTGTTCGCCGCGATGATGCGCGAGCTCGGGCTCGACGCCGGCTACGGCGCCCTCGTCGACCGCGTCAGCGGCACCGTCCTCGCCGAGGTCAACCTCATGTCGATGACCGGCCTGCACCGCAGCCTGCGCGGCGCGTCGGTGGGGCAGTTCGCCGTCATCGAGCTCACGTCCTCGCCCGGTTCGGCGCGCCTCGTCAAGGCCGCGCAGCGCCTCGGCTGCGGCCCGGCCACCGAGTACTACTACGCCGAGCACGTCGAGGCCGATGCCGTGCACGAGCAGATCTTGCGCCGCGACGTCCTCGCCCCGCTCGTCGAGGCCGAGCCGGAGATCGCGGCCGACATCGTCTTCGGGATCCGGGCGAGCGGGCTGCTCGCGACGCGGTTTGGCGACGCGGTGCTCGGCGCCTGGGCCGACGGCCGATCGAGCCTGGGATGACGACCCGGACGGTCGGCGTCGAGGAGGAGTTCGTCCTCGCCGACGCCGAGACGAGCACGCCCGTGCCCATCGGACCCGAGCTCGTCGACGCGTCCCACGACACCGCGCTGCGCACCGAGTTCAAGCAGGAACAGCTCGAGCACGCCACGAGTCCCTGCGCGACGATGGACGACCTCGCGGCCGACCTCACTCGGGTGCGCGGGCTCGCCGTCGACCTCGCCGGCGCGCGCGGAGCCGTCGTCGTGGCGACGGGCACGTGGCCGGGCGCCCACGACCCGACGCCGGGTGACACCGACCGCTACCGCCACATCAACGAGGAGTTCGGCCACCTCGCCGTCGACCAGCTCACCTGCGGCACGCACGTCCACGTATCCGTCGAGTCCCCCGACGAGGGCATCGTCGCCCTCGACGGCATCCGCGCCTGGCTGCCGATCCTCACTGCCCTCTGCGCGAACTCGCCGTTCTGGAAGGGTGAGGACACCGGCCACGCGAGCTATCGCACCGTCGTCATCTCGCGCCTCCCGACGGCCGGGCCGATGCCGGTGTGGGGTGACGTCGAGACGTACCGCCGGACCGTCGACGAGGTGCTCGAGACCGGCGCGGCCTTCGACGACGGCATGCTCTACTACGACGCCCGGCTGTCCGCGAGCTACCCGACCGTCGAGATCCGCGTGACCGACGTCTGCCCCGACCCGGACGTGTCGGTCGCGGTCGCGGCACTGTGCCGGGCCCTCGTCACGACCGCCGTCGACCGTGGACCGGTCGGGCCGGGGGCGCCGACGTCGACCGCACTGCGCGCGTCCGGGTGGCGCGCGGCCCGGCACGGCCTCGAGGACTGCCTCATCGACCCCGCCACCGGTCGGCTCGTCCGCGCCCGCGAGGCAGTGAGCTCGCTCCTCGGTTTCACCCGCGAGGCGCTCGAGGCCACCGGAGACTTCGAGCGCGTCCGCGACACGACCGCGCGCCTCCTCACCGACGGCACGTATGCCGCCCGCTCCCGTTCCCGGGGCGCGCCCGGTGACGTCGCGGCGGCGGTCAAGGAGCTGCGCATCGGCTGACGCGCAGCGGCGTGCGCGAGGGGAGCGGCCGGCATAGCGGCGTGCGCGAGGGGAGCGGCCGGCATACCTGCGCTGCGAGCGCGAGGCGCGCGACCGGCATACCGGCGGGTAGGCGTCGCAACCGGCCCGGAAGGTGACGGGTCACTACTGTGCGGGGATGGAGATCCTGCACTCGGCGATCGCGATCCTCGCGGCGATCCTGCTCATCATCCGGTTCAAGGTCGACCCGGTCATCTCGCTGCTCATCGCGTGCGTCTACCTCGGGCTCGCGACGGGGCAGGGTGCCGAGGGCACGGTTACGCAGATCACGACGGGGTTCGGCGAGATCATGGCGGAGGTCGGTCTGCTCATCGGGTTCGGCGTGCTCATCGGGGCGCTGCTGCACTCGATGGGGACGTTCGGCGACCTCGTCGACATCCTCGCGCGGCGCGTGGGCAAGCGGCTGCCCTACGCCATGGCGGGGACGCTGTCGACGATCTTCCCGTCGATCTATGTCGACGTGCAGGTCGTCCTCGCAGCGCCGATGGCGAAGGAGTCCGCGCCGGCCGTCGACCGCCGAATCGGGCTGCCGTGGCTCGCGGGCGCGATGGGGATCGGCATCTTCGCTGGGTACGTCTTCGTCGTGCCGGGGCTCGCTGCCGTGGCGGTGGCCGGGCTCATGGACGTGCCGCTCGGGAAGTACCTCATCTTCGGGCTGCCGATCGGGCTCGCGACCGCGCTCATCACGACACTGCTCTTCAAGCTGCTGCTGCGCCGCGGGTTCTGGAACGAGTCGACCGACCTCGACGAGGACGGCGTCGTCGAGGACGGCGTCGTGCAGGACGAGGTCGAGGCCGTGCCGGCCGCGGAGGGTGCGGCCCGGCTGCCGCTCCTCGTGCGGCTGCTGCCGATCCTCGTGCCGCTCGTCCTCATCGCGACCGCGGCCATCCTCGGCGTGCTCGAGGTCTCGAACCCCGTCCTCGACTTCCTCGGCGACGCGAACATCGCCCTCTTCATCGGCCTGCTCATCGCGTTCCTCATGGTGCGGCGCGCGATCGGCGCCGACGGGGTCGGGTCGGTGCTGACCGCCGGGTTCCACACGACCGGTGAGATCCTCCTCGTCACCGGCGTCGGCGGCTCGCTCGGTGCGGTCATCGCCGAGAGCGGCATGCAGGACACCCTCAAGTCACTCTTCTCCGCCGACGCCAACGCCCCGGTGATCGTCTCGATCCTGCTCGCCTGGTTCATCGCGGCGGTGCTGCACTTCGCCATCGGGTCGGTGTCGGTCGGCGCGATCACCGCGGCCGGGATCATCGCGCCGGTCGTGGGCTCGCTCGGGGTCGACCCCGTCGTCATCGCGCTCGCGATCGCGTCGGGCGCGATGTTCGCGCTGCACGTCAACAGCAACTTCTTCTGGATGTTCGCAACGCTGTTGCGTCTGTCCACCAAGGGCGCGCTCAAGACGCTGACGCTGGCGACGTCGCTCGGTGCCGTCGTGTCGCTGCCGCTCGTCATCGTCGCGAGCCTCGTGACTTGACCAAACGTTGAACCGCGGCTGAACCACTCCTGACCGCTTCGTTCCTAGGGTCGGTGGGCAGAGCGGGTCCCCCCTGGCCCGCCACGATCCATGGAGGAACCGATGCGCAGGATCACTGCACACGTCCTGTCCGCGGCCGGAGCCGGTGCTCTCGCCCTCAGCCTCATGACGGCACCCGGCGCCTCGGCCGAGGAGCAGGGCGGCAAGGTCGAGCGGCACCCCGCCGCGACGACGAAGGCCGCGCAGCAGAAGGTCATCGACTACTGGACCCCGGAGCGGATGAAGAACGCGACCCCGCGCGGCCAGGTCCGCGAGAACGCCCGCCCCGCACCCGGTGGCGGTGCGTCCGCCGAGGCCGTGCAGGTCGCGCCGCAGAAGGAGTTCGGCAAGGTCTTCTTCACCCTCGGCGGCTCGAACTACGTCTGCTCCGGCACGGCAACGCAGAGCACGAACGGTGACGTCGTCACCACGGCCGGTCACTGCCTCAACGAAGGCCCCGGTGCCTATGCCACGAACTTCGCCTTCGTGCCGGCATACGAGAACAACAACCGGCCCTACGGCACCTGGGTCGCCGAGACGCTGATCACCACCAACGAGTGGAAGAACAGCGGCGACTTCAACCACGACGTGGGCTTCGCCGTCATGGCAGAGAACGCCTCCGGCCAGAGCCTCACCGACGTCGTCGGCGGCTACCCGATCGCGTTCAACCTCGGCTACGGCCTGCAGTTCGACGCGTACGGCTACCCGGCCGCGTCGCCCTACAACGGCCAGCTGCTGTGGAAGTGCTCCGGCGTCGCCGGGCAGGACAGCCGCGGCACGACCGACCACCGCCTGCCGTGCTCGATGACTGGTGGCTCGTCCGGCGGTGGCTGGATCACCGGCGGCAAGCTGAACTCGGTCAACTCGTTCGGCTACCGCGGTGAGAAGGACGTCATGTACGGCCCGTACTTCGGCAACGTCGAGCAGACCGTCTACACGACGGCCGCCGCCAGCTGAGGTCGCTCCTCCTCCCGTAGACCGGCGAAGCCGCAGGCGCACTTCGGGTGCCCTGCGGCTTCGCCGCGTCCGTATGCCGTGTGCGCGCCATGATGGGGACATGCTGAGATCTGAGGACGTCCAGAACAAGACCTTCACGTCGACGCAGTTCCGGCCGGGGTACGACCAGCGGGAGGTCGACGACTTCCTCGACCAGGTCCTCGAGACCCTGCGGCAGTACGAGCAGGGCGGAGCTCCCGGTGCCGCTCCGGGCGGTGAGCCACTGCCGGCGCCGCGTGCCGGCCACCCGCCGTACGTCCCACCGTCGTCCCCCACGCCTGACGGTGGCGAGCAAGGCTTCGCCCAGCGCGCCACCCGCTGGCTCCGCGGCGACCCACCGTCCTGAGACACGAGGAAGCCGCAAGCGCTGCGCCGCGTCCGTGGGCCGTGGGTGCGCTGGGAAGAGCCAGGAACCTCGCGGGGGGTGTCAGTTCTTGTTGTGTCCCAAGGACCGGGCATGGAGGACGTCCTTCCAGTAGGACTCGCGCTCAAGGACGTGTTCGTCGTCCGTCCGCATCGACCAGTACTCCAGCAGGGCGAACTGCATGTTCGTCCTGAACCACTCCTCGCCCTTCTGGTCGACGAGATCGCGTAGGCCGACATTTCCGCCGTGAAGGTTGTTCGCATAGGTGGACCATCGTTGCCAGATCCCGATATCGCCGTAGGCGGAGCCGACGTATCGCTGCCCCGTCTCCCTGTCATGGATCACGTAGACACCCTTCATGCTCTCCAAGGCGATTCGCCAATCGGCCCGAGCTTGGCCGACGACGGCTTGGAGGTCGGCAAGTGTGTGGTTGATGCGGTCATGCCCGGGGAAGGGATCTCCAGCGAATGGCTCTTCGAGGATCGAGGACACCGTCATGGTCGGAAGCTCATTCTCCATCTTGCGGCGAATGTTCCTGCCGGTCAGCTTGTGACGGATGTACAGCCGGCGAATGAACGGCCCCATGAGGTCCTCGCGGAGAGCTACGGAGTACGAGAACGCCTGCGGTTGTGGACGTCGCTCCAACACCTGCCAGATTCCGCCGAAGAGCCACAGCGTGGAGTCATGCTTGTCCTGAGCGAGCGAGAAGATGAACGGCCGGTTGAAGTCGTCGTTGGTGCCGCGCCACGAATTCCAGCCCTGCCACTCCTCCTGGTTCGTTGCCAATACGTCGATCGGATACTTCTCCTTGTTCCAGACCGCGAAGTGGACCTTGAACTGTTGCGGCTCAACAGGCGCGGGCAGTAGGGCGGTCAACGGAATGGCGCTCATGGGGTGAGACTAGGGGCGCTATGACTCTGGGGCGACAAACGGCGATCGCCGCAGGCCAGAACTCTGACCTGCGGCGATCGTGGTGGTGGCCAGGGACGGGGTCGAACCGTCGACCTTCCGATTTTCAGTCGGACGCTCGTACCAACTGAGCTACCTGGCCGAAGTCCGAGCGGCCTCGCGGCCCGCTCAAACAGTCGCGCCAGATCGCTCTGGCGCCCCGCAACTATAACGTATGCCGCGGGGTCGCCAGACCGGTCCGGACGCGCCTCCGGGGGTGGTCCCCAGAAGAGTCAGCGCACCCCCGCCATCATCTTGGTGATCCACTTGCTGCCGGCCGCCATGAGCAGGCCGACGACGACAGACGCGAGGCCGAGGAAGAGGAAGTACGGCCGCTCGTTGCTCGTGTCGTAGAACCCCGCGAGCGAGCCCGCACCCGCCGAGCCGACGGCGACGGACAGGAAGAACAGCGCCACCATCTGCGTGTGGAACGCCTCCGGCGCGAGCTTCGTCGACAGGGACTGCCCGACCGGCGACAGGCACAGCTCGGCGATGGTGAAGAAGAACAGGATCAGCACGAGCCACAGCAGCGGCGTCGAGTTCGCGCCCCCACCGGCATACGGCAGGAAGAGCAGGAACGCGACGCCCATGCCGATGGTGCCGAGCGCGAACTTGATCGGCGTCGACGGCTGGCGGGGCCCGAGCCGCGTCCACATCGTCGCGAACACGCCGGCGAGGATGATGATGAAGATCGGGTTGATCGAGTTGACCCAGCTCGGCGGCATCTCCCAGCCGAAGAGCGACCGGTTGAGCCGCTCGTCGGCATACACCGCGACGACGGTGAACTGCTGCTGGAACAGCGACCAGAAGACCGCGCTCGCGATGAACATCGGGATGAACGAGATGACCCGGCTGCGCTCGTCGCTGGTGATCCGCTTGCTCGTGAGCATGACCGCGAAGAGCGCCACCGACGCGACGAGGGTGATGGCGACGACGATGTCGGAGAGGCGCTCGGCCCGGATGACCCCGGTGACCGACAGCAGCGCGATGAGCGCGACCACGGCAGCCGCGATCACGGCATACCGGATCTTCCCGGCACGGTCGAGTGGGTTGGCGACCTCGGAGCCGGCCGACCCGATCGTCGAGCGGCGCAGCGCGAGGTACTGGAGCAGACCCAGGGCCATACCGACCGCCGCGAGGCCGAAGCCCCAGTGGAAGCCCTTCATGTCCCAGAGCAGGCCGGTGAGCAGCGGGCCGACGAGCGCGCCGAGGTTGACGCCCATGTAGTAGATCGAGAAGGCGGCGTCGCGACGGTTGTCGTCGCGTGAATACATGTCTCCGAGAACGGAACTCGTCGTCGTCTTCAGCGAGCCTGACCCGATGGCGATGCAGACCAGACCGATGCCGACGCCGACGAGGTTGGGCAGCACGGCGAGGGCGATGTGCCCGATCATGATGATGACGGCGGCGGCGGTGAGGGTGCGTTCGGCGCCGAGCAGCCGGTCCGCGATCCACGCGCCGAGGACCGCGGAGAGGTAGACGAGCCCGCCGTACGCGCCGACGATCGACGTCGCCGCCTCCTGCGACAGCCCCAGACCGCCGTCGGTGACCTTGTAGTACAGGTAGAAGACGAGGATGCCCTGCATCCCGTAGAAGCTGAACCGCTCCCACATCTCGATGCCGGCGAGGTTCGCCAGGCCCATCGGGTGACCGAAGAACCTTCGGTCGTCGGACTGGCCGTGATCGACGGCGTCAGTGTTGGGATCGGACGGCGGGGCGGTTTCTGAACCCTGCGAAGACATGATCTCCATGAGAGCACGTTCACCTGTGCTGGTTGTCATCGGGTATGCCGTGTTCTCACCTGCCGAGAACCGTCGCGTATGCCGGCGGGTGCGGAATGTTGTTGCGCCAGTGGGGTGTTGGCTCACCCATGCGAGCCATCACCTACAGCGAGTACGGCACCACCGATGTCCTCACCTCGAGCGAGGTGCCCGACCCGAAGGTCGGCCCCGCCGAGGTTCTGATCCGGGTGCGCAGCGCCTCGGTCAACCCCGTCGACTGGAAGATCATGGCGGGCTACCTCGACCCGCTCATGCAGGCGGACTTCCCCGTGGTCCCCGGCTGGGACGTCGCCGGCGTCGTCGAGGCCGTCGGGCCCGACACCCCGGAGTTCGAGGTCGGCGACGAGGTCATCGCCTACGCCCGTAAGGACTGGGTCCAGCACGGCACCTTCGCCGAGCTCGTCGCCGCGCCCGTGCGCACCGTCGCCCGCAAGCCGAAGGCCCTCGACTGGAACGAGGCCGCCGGCCTCCCGCTCGCCGGCCTCACGGCATACCAGCTGCTGACCCGGCTCGGCGTCGGCGAGGGCGACACGGTCCTCGTCCACGCGGCCGCGGGTGGCGTCGGCGTGCTGGCGGTCCAGATCGCCCGCGCCCTCGGCGCCCGGGTCATCGGGACCGCGTCGAGCGGCAACCACGACTTCCTGCGCGAGCTCGGGGTCGAGCCGGTCGAGTACGGCGACGGTCTCGTTGAGCGGGTGCGTGAGCTGGCGCCGGAGGGGGTCGACGTCGTCGTGGACTTCGTCGGGGGAGTGCTCGACGTGACGCAGGCGATGCTCGCCGAGGGCGGCCGGCACGGGTCGATCATCGACCCGTCCGTGGCCGAGGCTGGGGGCATCTCGTCGTGGGCCCGGCCCGACGCCGCGCAGCTCCAGGCCCTCGCCGATCTCGCCGACGCCGGGCAGCTCACCGTGCCCGTCGCCGAGGTGTTCCCGCTCGAGAAGGTCGCGGAGGCGTTCGAGCTGAGCCAGGGCGGGCACGTGCGCGGGAAGTCTGGGGAAGATCGCCATCGAGGTGAGCCGCTGAGGGGATGACCCCGGTCGTGCGCGGCGCGCGGACGGCATACCGACGCAGGAACGGCGAGAGGCCCACACCGTGATGGTGTGGGCCTCTCGTGTGCGACCCCGACGGGACTCGAACCCGCGACCTCCGCCGTGACAGGGCGGCGCGCTAACCAACTGCGCTACGGGGCCTTGCTGGTGCAAGACCTGACTTGCGTATCCCCAACGGGATTCGAACCCGTGCTACCGCCGTGAAAGGGCGGGGTCCTAGGCCGCTAGACGATGGGGACCGGACCTGCTGTTGCCTGACCGGACCCTCCACGTCGCGCAGCGCGCAGCGCTCGGATCCGTCGAGGACTCGGAAAGCATAGGGGACGACCCCGGGCCCGACCAAAACGAGGGCGGCATGGTCGGGGTGGGGGCGTGTCAAGGTCATGCCGGACCGGGCACATCTGCCGGGTTCGGCATGACATTGATGCCGCCGTCAGGCGCGGGCCTGGCGGAGGGCGGCGCGGACGAGGTCGATCGCAGCGGAGTCGGTGAGCCCGGCGGCGGCCGCGCTCGCTGCAAAGGCCGTCGCGCTGCGGTGCACGGCCCGGTCGGCGGCCATCGCCCCACCGGCCACGACGGTCCCCGCTCGGCGGCGGGTCACGACCAAACCCTCTGCCTCGAGCTCCTTGTAGGCCCGGGCAATGGTGTTCACGGCCAGGCCGAGGTCGGCCGCGAGCGCACGCACCGTCGGCAGGCGGTCCCCCGTGGCGAGCTGGCCATGGGAGATGAGTCCGGCCAGCTGGGTGCGAACCTGCTCGTAGGGCGGTTCCGGCGCCGAGACGTCAACGGTGATGACAGGTTCGCTCACCGACGGATCCCCTCATGTGTACCCGAGCAGCTCAACGTGCCCGGGTCGCTTGCGGCCACTGAGGCGCCGAGAGCGGGCACATCATTCATGACGCCACCCCAGCCTTGTCCGGCGAGGGCGCCTCAGCGCTCGCGGGCATAGGCGGTCCCGGAGTGACCAAGGCTCGGATACCGGTGAGCACGAGAGCGAAACCGACGATGATCCCCGCGACCACACACCAGTAGAGAACCGTCCAGCCGAGCCCGTCGAACATCGCCGGTCCGTCCTCCTTCGCCGATCGGATCACCATGGTCCAGGAGCCGCTGAACGTGAACAGAAGGGCGCCGCCGGTGACGAGCGAGGCGAACGTGGCGCCTCGGAGCACCCGCGTCCGCGAGCTGGTGCGCACCGCCAGGTCGACGTCCTCGAGGGCCGGCCCGAGCGCGGGCCGGGCCTCGACCTCGCGAAGCCCCCACCACGTGAGCCCGGCGAGCACGAGCCCGCCGACGAGGATTGGCCATGCGTAGAACGGGCCGGGATAGGGGCTGTGGCCGGTTGCTCCGGTCTCCCACGTGAGCTCGAGCCCGCTGCCGATCGTGTCCGCCGTGAAGGACGCGATGGCAAGCACGACGAGACTCACCGCAGCGCCCGTGACAGCAAGTCGAGCGGACCCGCCAGGGCGCCTGTCCGGCATACGCAGGGCGGCCGATCGAACGGGACCGGACGGACGCGGCCACGTCCGCTCGGCGACGATCGCCACGACAGTCATGGCAATGCCGACCAATGCCGGGAGCGCGGGCAGACTGCGCGACTGGTTGTCCGGGCCCAGCCAGAGCCAGAGGACGAGCGCGCCGACACCTGCGGCGCCGGCGGCTGCCGAAGCGAGCACGGAGCGACGCCGAGCGTCCCGTGCCTCCTCGCCCAGCTCGGTACGCCGCAGCGCGATCATCGCCGGGGCGAGCGTCGAGAGCACTGCCACCAGTAGCGCGACGATGAGCAACCCGTTGAGTGCGATCCCTGCCATGACCCCTCCTATGTCTCAATGACTCAATACATTGAGACATAGGTGCGACGGGCTCGTCAAGAGCGAGCCACTGCCCTTGTCAGCTCACGACGGGTTGGCCCAGGCGTGCAGCCGGTCGGCGTCCCATGTCGTGACGATCCGGTCGACGGGGATGCCGAGGCGCTCGGCGCGTTCGCACCCGTAGGCCTTCATGTCGAGCTGCCCCGGCGCGTGCGCGTCGGAGTCGATCGCGAAGAGGCAGCCGATGTCGAGGGCCAGCTCGATGAGCTCGTCCGGCGGGTCCTGGCGCTCGGGGCGGGAGTTGATCTCGACCGCCGTGTCGCCCTCCAGGCACGCCTCGAAGACCTCGCGCGCGTCGAACTCCGACTGCGGCCGCGTCCCGCGCGACCCGGTGACGAGCCGCCCGGTGCAGTGTCCGAGGACGTTGACCCGCGGGTTCGAGACGGCCGCGACCATGCGCTTGGTCATCGGCGCCCGGTTCATCTTCAGCTTGCTGTGCACCGACGCGGTGACGAGGTCGAGCCGGCCGAGCATCGCGTCGGTCTGGTCGAGCGAGCCGTCGTCGAGGATGTCGACCTCGATCCCCTTGAAGAGCCTGAACCCTTGTCCCACACCACGGTTGATCGCGTCGACGATGGCGATCTGCTTGGTCAACCGCTCCGCGGTGAGGCCGTTCGCGACGCGCAGCTGGGGGCTGTGGTCGGTGAGCACCATCCACTCGTGGCCGAGCTCGATGCCGGTGAGCACCATCTCGTCGATGGGCGAACCGCCGTCGCTCCAGTCCGAGTGCAGGTGGCAGTCGCCGCGCAGCGCGGCATACAGGTCCTCACCACCCGCTGCGAGCGGACCGCCGCTCTGCGTCTGGAGCGAGGCGAGGTATGCCGGCAGCTCGCCGCGCGCGGCCTCCTCGACGACCGCTGCGGTCGTCTTGCCGATGCCGTGGATCTGCTGGAGCGTGCCCTGCTCGGCCCGGGACGCGATCTCGTCGTCGCCGAGCTGCTTGAGCGCCTTGACGGCGTTCCGGAAGGCCTCGACCCGGTAGGTGCCGGCGCGCGAGCGCTCGAGCAGGAACGCGATACGACGCAGCGCCTCGACGGGGTCGACCAGGGCCTGCAGTGGCTCGAGCATGTGGACCATGCCCCCAGTCTCGCCCACGACGGCGCCGGTGAGACGAGGTCGGTGAGGTGCGCGGACGGGATACGCGTCTGCCCGATCCGGCTCGCGAGCCAAGCCGTCATACGCAAGCCGGATCGATCCGGCTTGCGAAGCACGCGGCGGCTCGCGAGCCGGATCGTGTCGGGCCTGGCCGCCCCATCCCAGTCTCGCCCACGACGCGGGTCCGGTCAGAGGAGCTCCGCGAGGGCGGTGAGGAGGCGGTCGATGTCGCCGTCGTCGGTGTAGGGCGCGAGACCGACCCGGACACCGCCGAGGTCGCCGAGTCCGAGGTGACGTGACGCCTCGAGCGCGTAGAAGTGACCCGCCGGCGCGTTGACCCCACGCTCGGCGAGGGCGCGGCTGACGTCGGCCGACGCGCGGCCCTCGACGGTGAAGAGCAGCGTGGGGGTGCGCTTGCGGGCGTTCGAGTGCAGCCGCACACCGGGCAGCTCCCGCAGGCCCGCCTCGAGGCGCGTGAGCAGCCGATGCTCGTGCTCCTCGAGGGCCGCGAACCCGGCGAGGACCCGCTCGCGCCGCGACATCCCGGAGCTCGCCGCGTCCGGGTCGAGGCCGGCGAGCACGTCGACCGCCGCCGTCGTCCCCGCGAGCAGTTCGTAGGGCAGCGTCCCCAGCTCGAACCGCTCCGGCACCGCATCGCCCGACGGCAGCAGCTTGTCCATCGTCAGCGTCTCGAGCAGCGCCGGCGCAGCCGCGACGACGCCGACGTGCGGACCGAGGAACTTGTAGGGGGAGCACGTCCAGAAGTCCACCCCGAGCGCGTCGAGGTCAACCGAGGCATGCGCCGTCGCATGGACCCCGTCCACCCAGTGCAGCGCCCCGACCTCGTGGACGGCGCGGGCGATCTTGCAGACCGGCGGCTTCGTGCCGATGAGGTTCGACGCGGCACTCGTCGCGACGAGGCGGGTGCGCTCGGTGATGAGGTCGGTGACCTCGCGGGAGTGCAGCTCGCCGGTATCGCCCTCGAACCCGGCCCACTTCACGACGGCGCCGATGGCCTCGGCGGCCTGCACCCATGGGCGGATGTTCGAGTCGTGGTCGAGGCGGGTCACGATGACCTCGTCACCGGGCTGCCACGTCCGGGCGAGGGCCCGGGACAGGTCGTAGGTCAGGGCCGTCGCGCTGCGCCCGAAGACGATTCCGCGCGGGTCGGCACCGAGCAGGTCGGCCATCGCCTCGCGTGCCTCGACGACCACCGCGTCCGCGCGGCGGGCGCTCGCCGTGTCGGTGCCGCGGTTCGAGATCGCGCTGAGGAGGGTGTCGCGGACGGCGTCGCCGACGGGCATCGGGGTCTGGGACCCGCCGGGCCCGTCGAAGTGCGCCGCACCCTCCGTGAGCGCGGGGAAGAGGGCCCGCACCGCTGCCACGTCATACGCCATGGCGCCAACGTACTGCGCGCGCTTCAGCCCCGCCGCAGCGCTGACCGGCAGATGGCACCGACCGGCATACCGCACAGGGTGAGACAAACCGCGCCGACCGGCATACGGCGCCGACCGGCATCCGGGACCGCCGGCATACGTTGCCGGTCAGGCGCAGGCAGGTGCCTTCGCCACCGCAGCGGCGGCCGCGGCGTAGGCCGGGATGCTCTTCTGCGCGCCGCCGACCGCCTTGAGCCACGCCTGGTGGTATGCGCCCATGTCGGCGTGCGCCTTGCCGGCCATCGCCCGCATGTGCAGCGACCACTCGCTCTGCACGGTCGTGCCCGTGACGCGGACCTTGTCGAGCGCGGCGAGGCGGGTCGAGCAGGCCGTGATCGTCGGGTCGTCGGGGGCGACCGCCACGGCGTCGGCGCAGGCCTTGCCCGTCGCCTGGTACTGCTTCGTCGCCGCCGCGAACTCCTTCTCGTCGGCGAGCCCGAACGCCTTCGACGCGGCATACACCTTCTGGGTCTGTTCGAACGTCGCCTTGCCCGCGACCTTCTGCAGGTAGGCGTCGGTGTGGGTCTTCCAGTGCGCCGCCGAGTTCTTCGCGGCGGCGGCGATGCGGTCAGACGCCTTGACCTGCGCGACGCAGGCAGAGCGCGCCTCGGCGGCGGGGTCCTCGGTCGGCGTCGGGCTGGCCGTCTCACTCGGCGCGTCACTCGTGGCCGCGCTCGTCGACGAGGCCGCCGACCGCGACCGCTCGCTCGACGCGGTCGTGTCCGACGAGCCGTCCGAGCTCAGCATGCGACCGACGGCCCAGGACCCTCCTGCGACGAGGACGATGGCCAGGACCGCGATGACCCCGGTGAGCATCCCGAACCGGCTCTGCGATGCATGTCTCCCCATCCATCGAGCGTGACATGCACGGTGCGGCCGGTGGGCGCGTTTTTGGCGAACTCATCCGGATGGCTCGGGCGTGGTCAGATTGTGGGGGTCACTTGTAGCCATACCGCCGGATGACGTCCCCGTTGCGCACCGTGGTCCCCGCATCGTCCACGCGCAGCGCGCGCAGCGGGTCGTCGCCGACGACACGGCCCGTATGCCGGCCGCTCACCTCGAGCGTCGGCCTCCCGTCCCCGAACGGCCACCACCAGGAATGGACGCGCGCGGAGCGGACGGTGACGCCCGGCGCGGTCCCGGCCGCGAGTCCGCCGTTGCCCTCGGCGCAGCTGCCCGGCGTCGTCACGGTGGTGCTGCGGTCGATCGTCTCGAACGTCGTCCGTCGGCACCGGCCGCCCTGCGTCGTGCCGAGCACCAGCACCCCGTCCCGTCCGACGGCGGCCTCGGTGTCGGTGCGCAGCGTGATGCGCGACGAACTCGGGTCGACGAGGACGAGCGTGCCGTCCTTCGTCCGCAGGACCCCGACCGACGGCAGGCTGCCGTCCTCACCGACGACGGGTTCACCGGTCCCCGTCGCCGTGGGCTGCGGAGTCTGCCATGACTCCTTGCCGTTGCCGTCGACGCCGATGAGCCGGCACGAGACCGGCGTCCCACCGCAGGCCTGGACGACCGTGGTCGACGGGCTGCCGGCGACGAGCCGCAGCGTGTGGGCCGGTGGGCCCTGCCAGGTCCACCGCGACCGGCCGTCCAGCCCGGCACCGTCCAGGGTGGAGGTGCGCAGGATGAGCAGTCGCCCGCCGCCGATGGCCTTCGTGCCACCCGTCACGGACCCGAGCGTGATGCGGGTGCCCGTGACGAGGTCGATGGCGACGTTCGCGTCGCCCGCGACGAGAGCCCGGCCGCCGAGGACGTCGCCCCCGACCGCTGCCGTCTCCCACTCGCCCTCGAGCCCCTCGGTTCCCGGGGCGGTGAGCCAGCCGACCACCCCGGCGAGGAGGACCACGGCCGCCGCGAGGACGGCATACCGGATCCCCCGCGGCATGGTCACCAGGACTGGTGCAGCGGGCGGCCCTCGGCGTATCCGGCGGTGCTCTGGATGCCGACGATGGCCCGGTCGGTGAACTCGGCGAGCGTGCTCGCACCGGCGTACGTGCAGCTGCTGCGCAGGCCGGGGATGATCTCGTCGATGACGTCCTCGACGGACGGGCGGGCCGGGTCGACGAACATCCGGGCCGAGCTGATGCCCTCCTCGAACATCGCCTTGCGGGCGCGTTCGTATGCCGTGTCGCTCGCCGTGCGGTTGCGTACCGCGCGGGAGCTGGCCATGCCGAAGGACTCCTTGTACTGACGGCCGTTCTCGTCGCTGAAGAGGTCGCCGGGGGACTCGAGCGTGCCCGCGAACCACGAGCCGATCATGACGTTGGAGGCTCCGGCGGCGAGGGCGAGGGCGACGTCGCGCGGGTGACGGACACCACCGTCGGCCCAGACGTGCTTGCCGAGTTCCCTTGCGGCAGTGGCGCATTCGAGCACAGCCGAGAACTGTGGGCGTCCGACGGCGGTCATCATGCGAGTCGTGCACATGGCGCCCGGGCCGACGCCGACCTTGACGATGTCTGCGCCCGCCTCGATGAGGTCGCGCGTCCCGGCGGCGGTGACGACGTTGCCGGCGACGACCGGCACCTGCGGATCGAGGTCCCGGACGACCTTGAGGGCGTCGAGCATCTTGCGCTGGTGGCCGTGGGCGGTGTCGATGACGAGGACGTCGGCGCCGGCCTCGAGGAGCTGCGCGGCCTTGGCGGCGACGTCGCCGTTGATGCCGACAGCGGCGCCGATGCGCAGGCGGCCCTCGGCGTCGAGGGCGGGGGAGTAGAGGTTCGCGCGCAGGGCCCCGCGGCGGGTGAGGACGCCGACGAGGGTGCCGTCCTCGGCGACGACGGGCGCGATGCGGCGGCGGCTGCCGGCGAGGGTGTCGAAGGCCTCCACGACGTCGACGTCGTCGCGCACCGTGACGAGCTCGCGGCTCATGACGTCGTGGACCTGGACGAACCGGTCGACGCCGGTGAGGTCCTTCTCGGTGACGACCCCGACCGGCTTGTCGTCCTCGGTGACGACGGCGGCGCCGTGGGCACGCTTGCCGAGGAGAACCTGCGCCTCGCCGACGGTCGTGTGCGGGTCGAGCGTGATCGGGGTGTCGAAGACGAGGTGGCGCTGCTTGGTCCAGCCGATGACGTCGGCGACGACGTCGACGGGGATGTCCTGCGGGATGATCGTCAGGGCGCCGCGCCGGGCGGTCGTCTCGGCCATGCGGCGGCCGGCGATCGCGGTCATGTTGGCGACGACGAGGGGGATGGTTGTGCCGGAGCCGTCGTCGGAGCTGAGGTCGACGTCGAGGCGGCTCGTGACGTCGGAGCGGCTCGGGACCATGAACACGTCGTCGTAGGTCAGGTCGATCTGGGGCTGGAGGCCGTTGAGGAACTGCACCCCACCATGGTAGGTGGGCCATGTAGCAGGATCGTCCCCGTGAGCCTGCTTGCCCCCTCGCCCGCCGACGCCGCCCGTCGTCGCGGCCTGCGCCGCATGCGCGCGGTCGCGCTCGGACTGCTCATCCTCGCCGCGGTCGTCTATGCCGTGACCCTCTCCCGGGCCGACGAGGGCTGGATCGGCTACGTCAACGCCGGCGCGGAGGCGGCGATGGTCGGCGCGCTCGCGGACTGGTTCGCGGTGACGGCCCTCTTCCGGCACCCGCTCGGGCTCCCGGTGCCGCACACGGCGATCATCCCGAAGCGCAAGAATGAGATCGGCCGCAACCTCCAGGACTTCGTCACGGAGAACTTCCTCACCGAGGACATCGCACGGGAACGGTTGGCGGCGGCGCACGTCGGCGAGCGGCTGGGTGTGTGGCTCGGAGGGCCGGAGAACCGGGCGCGGGTGATGCGCGAGGTCGTGCGGGTGACGCGGGCCGGGCTCGGCCGGATGTCCGACGAGGACGTGCATGAGGTCATCTCGCAGTTCCTCCTGCCGCGGCTGGCGAAGGAGCCGATCAGCCCGATCGCGGGGTCGCTGCTCGAGGGGGTCGTCGCCGAGCGCACCCACCACGGGTTGGTCGACCTCGCGCTGGAACAGCTGCACGACTGGCTCAGCGACAACCCGGGGACGTATGCCGCGGTGCTGGGTGAGCGGGCGCCGTGGTGGTCGCCTCCGTGGGTGGACGACCGGGTCATCGGGTGGAGCTACCAGCAGGTGCTGGCGTGGCTGCGCGACATTCGCGACTCGCCCCGGCACCCGGCGCGGGTGGCGCTCGACGACCTGCTGCGGCGGCTGGCGGACGACCTGCAGACCGACCCGGAGGTCATGGCGCGGGCGGAGTCGCTCAAGGAGCGGCTGCTGGCGCACCCGCAGGTGCCGGTGACGGCGGTCGGGCTGTGGAACTCGTTCAAGGCCTCGCTCGAGACGGCGATGGACGACCCGGACTCGTACTTCCACACCCGCGGCGATGAGCTGCTCGAGCACCTGGGCCGGCACCTCGTCGAGGACGACGAGTGGCGGTCGCGGCTCGAGGGGCACCTCGGGGAGGCGGTCGCGTTCTTCGTCAACACGTATGGGTCGGAGCTCGCCGAGGTCATCTCGGTGACCGTGGAGCAGTGGGACGGCCGCGAGGCGGCGCAGCGGATCGAGCTGCACGTCGGCCGGGACCTGCAGTTCATCCGCATCAACGGCACGATCGTGGGGGCGTTGGCCGGCGTGACGATCCACGCCTTGAGCACGACGCTCGGGTGAGACGAGTGCGGTCCGGTCGTCGGTGCCGGAGCTGACCCCGGGGGGCGAGGGGTGCCCACGACGTCGCGGTCGAGTGCTCTGATCTTGCGTCGTCCTTTGGGCCACGGGTCAAGCGGGCCCTGGAACGAGTGCTCTGATCTTGCGTCGTCCTTTGGGCCACCTGACGGCGCAGGCCAGCTGGTCTAGAGGTGGTCCAGCCAGTGCGCGGCGTGACGGTATTGATGACTCGGTGGACGGTCAGCATTGATGGTCGTCCACAGTGGGGGCTCCATTCCGATGACATGGGACCACCGTTCCCACCACCACGACGGGCCGAGGGGAGTCGCCATCGGTAGCCGGTGACCTGCGAGACGCCGTCCGCCACCGCGCGCCCGCGCTGCAACTTCACCGCCGTCCCAATCACGGGCATGCACGACCAGGCCCGTGTCGGCATGGGCCACGACGAGGCCATACCCGCATTGCCTCAACACAGAACGCACGGCCTTCAGGCTGAGCTGCTTGGGGTCGTCCGTGGCGCGGCTCAAGGTCGTGCGAGGCACCCCGAGCCGTTCCGCAGCTGAACGCATCGAGGCGTGCCCATCGACGGTCTGGCGGACTGCCGACGCGATTTCTCTGCCCTCGCAACTGATCGGGTTGAGAGAAAGGGTTGGGCGTGGGCCCAGCGGAACGATGGCGAGCCCGTATGCCGTCTCCGCGAGTGCCGCGAGCACGGTTCCCAGCGCCATGTCACCTGCTCGAGACTCCAAGCGGGCGAGTTGGCTGTCGGAGAAGCCGCGACGTTCCGCATAGGCCCGCTGGCTCTCACGGTGTCGAAGCCGGTCACGACGCAGGGCCTGACCGATCATGTCGTCGTCGCCCATCCGTTCACAGGCATGGTCGACCTTGCGCTCGCGCTCCAGTTCCCGATCCCGAACCCTGCGCATGTGCTCTCCCCTCACCGATCTGACTGCAGCATCGGGCCGACCACTGACAGCGAGGGGTGGTCCAAAGGACGACGCAAGATCAGAGCGTTCTGTCCGATGCAATCCAGTTCGTGGTCCAAAGGACGACGCAAGATCAGAGCATCGCGGGACCTGTGATGACGTCCGACCCCAGTGTCCGGCGCTCGGCGTGGAGAGCGTCAGCGGCGGGGCGGGCGGGGGAAGACCATCGACGTGCGCTCCATGTAGGTCAAGTCCGGATCGGTGGTGTACGACGGTGATCCGTCGAGGGTTGTGGTTTAGGCGTTGATGGCGCCGGCGATCAGCTCGGTGGTCACCTCCTCGTTCCCGGCCTGTCCCTCGCGGGCGATGAGCACGGCGCGGGCGTTCTTGAGGGCTTCGAGGCCGAGGTAGCGGCGTTGTTCGGCCCATTCGTCGTGCTGCTCCGCGAGGACGGCCCCGACGAGCCGGATCACGGACTCGCGGTTGGGGAAGATCCCGACGACGTCGGTGCGGCGGCGGATCTCTCGGTTGAGGCGCTCGTTGGGGTTGTTCGACCAGATCTGGCGCCAGATCTCCTTCGGGAACGCG
>NZ_PVTI01000030.1 GCF_003002895.1 Knoellia remsis
GAACAACCCCAACGAGCGCCTCAACCGAGAGATCCGCCGCCGCACCGACGTCGTCGGGATCTTCCCCAACCGCGAGTCCGTGATCCGGCTCGTCGGGGCCGTCCTCGCGGAGCAGCACGACGAATGGGCCGAACAACGCCGCTACCTCGGCCTCGAAGCCCTCAAGAACGCCCGCGCCGTGCTCATCGCCCGCGAGGGACAGGCCGGGAACGAGGAGGTGACCACCGAGCTGATCGCCGGCGCCATCAACGCCTAAACCACAACCCTCGACGGATCACCGTCGTACACCACCGATCCGGACTTGACCCGGCCCGCTCTCGTTCCACCTCTTGAGCGAGAGCCGTCGCGTCTTTGGAGAGCTGCTCGATCTGCTCCTTGCGAGCAGCTGCATCCAGTGCCCCCATCTCGCCTAGGAGTCCCCGCAGGCGCGCATCCTCCTCCTCTAGTGACGTGGCAACGCCGAGATACTTCTCGGCCAAGCGCTTGGCATTGAAGGCGGTGATGCGCTCGGGCTGCCATGAGTCGCGTCGGGGGGAGTGGGTGAACACCGGTTGCGCTTGGGACTCTGCAGAGTGGGGCGCCTGCTCTTGTACTCGGGGCTCTTCCGGGACCGGTTCATGCCTCCGCGGCTCGGGTGTTGCCTCCGGTTGAGACTCGGTTTTGGTCGCGGTTGGAACTGGCGGATCGGTCGACGCCAACCCGGCGGTTGAAACGTGATCCGTCCACGTCCGCCCATCCCAATACCGATACTCGAAGCGTCGAAATGGGTCGTGATGCCACCCTGCGCGTGCTTGTTCGGACATTCGAAACCCCTCTCCGTTGAATGTTCCCAACAGAGATCTTGCCCTGAGGCCCCAACTTCTGGGAGAAGTTGGCTTACGTTCTTGCCGAAGCGTCCATCACGCACGGCCCGTCGGGCTCAGGTCACGGTGACGGTCACCGTCGCGAGCGCGTCGTTGCGGCTGTCGCCGACGAGGACACGGACGGCATAGGTGCCCGGTGACGCCCACGTGTGGCTGCCGCCGACCGTCGCGGTGCCGTCGGCGGCGACGGTGACCCTGGCGTCCTCGGTCACCGAGCCGTCGCCCCAGGCGACGCGCGCGGTGTAGCCGCCTGCCGCGGGCACGCCGCCCGAGGCTGTCGCGAGGGTGATGGTGGTCGCGGTGCCGGCCTTCGCGGCCGGGGCGGCACCGCCCGTGACGGCGAGGGGGGACCCGTTGTCGGCGACGGCGAAGACGTGGATGCGGCCCTCCGTCGCCGGGTCACCGGCCTGTGTCGGCAGCGTCACTGACGCGACGGTCTTGCCCGCCGGGATCGTCAGCGGCGCGGTCGCGAAGAGCGTGAGCTTGCACGAGTCGGTGCTCGTCCCGTTGAGGCGCGAGTCCATCCGGACGGCGACGAGGTTGCCGAACTGCGGTGCGCCACACCAGTCCCCGTACTGGATCTTGTATGCCGTGCTCGTGCCGTCCGTGAACGTCACCGTGCCCGTCGTGTCCTGGTTCTTCTGGGTGGCGGTCCCGATGAGGCTGAGCTGGGTGGCTCCCGGGGCGAGCGTCACGGGGAGCGTCTGGCCCGCGCCGGTGGCGTTGTCCTTGCCGCCCTTCTCGGTGCCCGGCATCGAGAAGCGAAGGTCCGTGCCCGGGACGGTGAGGAGGCGACCGGGAACCGCGCCCGCGGCATACAGGGCCGGACGAGAGATGCCCGCCTGGTCCCCATCGCAGGCGATCTCCTCGCCCGGCTCGCCGATGCACCGTAGGTCGAACCCGCTCGCGTACGACGGGGCGACGCGCTGGTGGATGAGTGCCGATCCGACGGCCGATCCCTCGGCGCGCTTGTCGCGCACGGTGACCGTGACGTCGTAGGGGCCCGCCGCGGCATACGTGTGCGTGCCGCTGACGACGTAGGTGCCGAGGTCACCGGCCTTGACCGTCCCGGTCGAGCTCGTGCCGTCGCCCCAGGCGATCGTCGCGGTGAAGTCCTGCGCGGAGGCGTTCTTGGGCGCGACGAAGGTCGCGACCGTGCCGCTCACCTGCTCGTCCTCGACGCCTTCGAGCTGGGCCCCGGCGGTGACGGCGAGCTTGGTGTTCGCCGCGTGCGAGCCGTCGGTGAGGAACTCGACCTCGGAGATCGTCGGGCTGCCGCTGCTCGCCGTGACCACGAGTCGGTAGGCCTGGTAGGTCCCGGGCGTCGCGATCCTGAACGGCCTCGTCTGGGTGCGCCACGCGAACGTCTGCGCGGTGCGCGTGTCGAGGGTCGTCCAGGTGCGCCCGTCCTTGGAGCCCTCGACGCGCCACGCACTCGGGTCGCCGGCGGCGGCGCCGTTGGTGATCGTGTAGAACGTCGCCCGCTGGCCGACGCCGGAGATCGTGTGGGTGATCGTCGGGGTGGGGCTCGAGAAGGTCGTCGCCGTCCGCGAGTCGTTGTCGACGAGGGCCTTGGCATCGGTCGCCTGCGGCGCGACCGTCGTGCCCTTGCCGGCGCCGGTCACGTCGACGAGCGGTGCGGGCTTGTCATCACCCTTGGTGAGCGAGGGCGGCGCGGCGTTCGGCTTGGATCCGTAGGCAGACGGCGTCGCGCCCATCTGGAACTCGATCGACGCGGCGCCGGACAGCATCGAGTGCGGGATCGAGGTGTTCGGCCGGCCCTCGCCGTTGACCTTGAGCTTCTGGACGTAGATGTTGCGCTCGGAGTTGCCCGGCGCGGTGACGACGAGGTCACCGCTCGCGCGCTTCACCGTGGCCTTGGTGAACTTCGGCGAGCCGACGGCCCACTCGGCCGAGCCGACCTGGAGCGGGTAGATGCCCAGCGAGGAGAGGATGTTCCACGCCGACATCTCGCCGTTGTCCTCGTCGCCGGGGTAGCCCTGGCCGATGTCGCCACCGGTGTAGAGCCGGCGCAGCACCTCGCGGACCTTCTCGGCCGTGCGGAACTGCTTGCCGGTGAAGTTGTACATGTACGGGAGGTGGTGCGAGACCTGGTTGCTCATCCCGAACTGACCCATGCGCACGTCACGCGCCTCGATCATCTCGTGGATCGTGCCGCCGTAGGAGCCGGGCTTCGTCGCGGTCTCGGGCGTCGTGAAGAACTCGTCGAGCTTGTCGGCGAGCGCCTCGCGACCACCGAGCAGGTTGGCCAGTCCGTTGCCGTCCTGCGGCGCGTGGAAGGCGAAGTTCCACCCGTTCGTCTCGGTGTAGTTGCCGCCCCAGACCTCGGGGTCGAAGTTCTCGGCGAACTCACCCGAGGCCGAACGCCCCTGGAAGAAGCCGGTCTCGGGGTTGAACAGGTTGACGTATGCCGTGGCGCGCTTGAGGAAGTACTCGGACTCCTCCGCGAGGGTCGCCTTGCGCGACGCGGGCGTAGCCGGGTCGTCGGCGAGGGACTTGGCCTGGTTGCCGATGCCGAAGTCGTTGATGAGTCCCTCGAGACCCCACGACACGCTCTCGTGCGTGCTCTCGGGAGTCCAGCCGAGGAACGTCGACGTCGCGATGCCCTTGCGGCCGACCGCGGACGTCGGCGGGAGGACGGTCGCGTTCTTCAGGGCGGCGTCGTAGGTCGAGAGCTTGTCCGGCAGGGGCACGCCCTTGACCTGGAGGTCGGCGAAGGACACGTCGGAGCTCGTGCCCGTCATGAGGTCGGCGTAGCCGGGGGAGGACCAGCGGGCGACCCAGCCGCCGTCGCGGTACTGCTGGACGAAGCCGTCGGCGATCTCGGCCGCGAACTCGGGGTAGAGCAGTGCGTAGGCCGGCCACACCGTCCGGTAGGTGTCCCAGAAGCCGTTGTTGACGTAGATCTTGCCGTCCTTGACCGCGGCGTTCGTCGTCGTCGCGGTGGCGCTGCCGGACTTCGGCGAGACCGGGCTCGCGTACTGGTAGCGCGGAGTGGTCGCGGTGCCGGTGTTCTCGAACTGGCTGTTGGGGTAGAGGTTGAGCCGGTAGAGGTTCGACATGAGGGTGCGCAGCTCGGTGTCCGAGGCGCCCTCGACCTGCACGACGCCGAGGCGGTCATCCCACGCCTTCTTGGCCGCGCCCTGGACGTCGGAGAACGAGCGGCCCTGGAGCTCGAGCGCGTGGTTGCGCTTGGCCTGGTCGAGCGAGATGAAGGACGTCGACAGCCGCAGCTCGACGTCACGGTCACTCGTCGTCGGGAAGGTCGCATAGCGGGTGCCCGTCCGGCCGCCGGGCGCCGTTCCGGACGCGCTGGCCGGCCGGTCGAAGACGCCGTAGACGAACATCCGGCTCCGGCCGACGGACAGGCCACTGCCGTTGTCGACCCAGCCGGTGAAGGTGCCGGTCGCGTTGTCGACGGTGAAGGAGCCGTTGTTGTCGACGGTGTCGATGACGAGGCTGCCGGTCGGCGCGCTGTCCGGGAAGGTGAAGCGGTAGACGCCCCCGTGGTCGGCCGGGGCGAGCTCGGCGGTGATGCCCGCGTCGAAGTTCACCCGGTAGTGGTCGGGGCGGGCCACCTCGGTCGCGTGGTCGTAGGACAGCTGACGGCCGGTGGCGCTGCCCGTCGGCACACCCTGCGTGATCGACGGCATGACCGACATCTGGTTGCGGTCACCCATCCACGGGGACGGCTCGTGCGAGATGCCGAGCCCCTGGAGCATCGGCCGGTTCTGCGCGTTGTTGCCCGCCTGGTAGTAGTACTCCCACGACTGCGACGTCGCGTTGCTCACGGGAGTGAAGAACGTGAACCCGTTGGGGACGGCGGAGATCGGGAGGTTGTTGCCGCGCGAGAACGACCCGGAGCTGTTCGTGCCGCGCCGGATGTCCACGGCATACGTGGGGCTCGAACGGTCGATCGTCGCCGGGCTCGGGTCGATGGTGACGTCGTCGACCCAGCCGCCGAAGAAGGTCTTCTCCGTCGCGCCGGCGGTGTTGTCGTAGCCGACGAGGATGGCGTCGACGGTCTTGCCGGCGGCCTTCGGGCCGAGGTCCACGGTCACCGAGTTCCACTGCGCGGCATACAGGGTCTTGCCCACGCCCTGCTCGTTCGGTGACGCGACGCTGCTGTAGGCGTCGACGGCGCCGAGGTCGGACAGCAGGGTGCCGTCGGTGAAGCGCAGGTCGACCGCGGCATACGTCGACGGGTAGGTGAGGTCGCCGTTCACCATGTCCGGGATGATCTTGTAGCTCAGCTGCGACCGGTCGCCGACGGGGACGTCGACGTCGAAGATCCGGTTCCACGCGTAGCCACGACCGGCGGCGGTGTGCCGGCCGGAGTAGCGCAGCGCCTTGACCCCGGTCCAGCCCGCGAGGGACTTGATGTTGTAGCCCGAGCGCGGCCCGGCCCCGACGGTGGTGACCATCGGTTGGGCGCCCGGCTCAGTGGGGGTGAACTCGCCGAAGAGGCCCCAGTCGGCGAGCTGGACGATGCCACCGCCCTGGTTCGCGGTGACGTCCAGCCGGTAGTACGTGTAGTCGCCCGGGGTGGCGATCGTGAAGGTCTGCTTCTGGAAGCGGGAGGTCCACGTGAGACCGGTGCGACGGTCGAGGTCGGTCCACGTCGTGCCGTCGGTCGAGCCCAGGAGGGTGACGTCGCGCGGGTCGCGCTCGGGGGCGTCGTTGGCCGACGTGAGGCTGTAGGTGAGCGCGCGCTTGGGTCCGCTCAGCTGGTAGCGCACCCAGCCGGTCGAGGTGAACGCGAGCCACTTCGTGTCCGGGTTGGAGTCGCTGAGGTTCGCGGCCGTCTCCCCGGGTGGGTTCTCGGCGCTCGCGGTGATGGCGGCGATCGAGCCGAGGAGGCTGCCGTCCGCGGCCACCCCACCGGTGACGTTCTGCTGCATCGGGCCGTCCGGGCCGGCCTCGACGGTCGACTCCAGCGGCTGCGGCTGCCCGGTCTCGAACGACGTCGACCACGCGCCACCCGCGGTGCTGTTCGTGCCGGCAGGCGAGGCGCTCGCCACGCCGGTCACCGTGGCCGACGCGCCGACGAGCGCGAGCGTCAGGACGGAGGCGGCAAGGCCTCGTGGGAACACAGTGGTCAGGGGCATGACGTCCTCCGGCAGCTCACGCGGTCCGCGACCGGTCGTCGTCGACCGGCCGTCCTGCCGACCTTGGCTGTATGCCGGGTGGTCCGGCAAGACGAGGACCCCACCTTGTCCGGTCGGGACACCGAATCGGACAGAAGCATCGGACCTCTCGGCGGAAGATGCTGTCCGCGTTGCTCAGGGACCGCCGCGTTTGGTGTGATCAGTGCATGACAGCGTTGTCGGGAAAACGGACATCGGCGCGGCCCACGATGGCCGACGTCGCCGCGGAGGCCCATGTCTCCGTCAAGACCGTCTCCCGGGTCGTGAACCGTGAGCCCGGCGTCCGTCGCGACACCGAGCTGCGGGTGCGTGCCGTCATCGACCGGATCGGCTTCATGCGTCACGACGGCGCGCGCATCCTGCGCCAGGGCCGCACCCAGACCATCGCCCTCGTCGTCGAGGACCTCGCCAACCCGTTCTACTCGCAGATCAGCGCGGCGGTCGAGCGCGAGGCCAGGATCCGCCAGTACCAGCTCATCACCGCCTCCGCCGAGGGCTCGCCGACCCGGGAACGCGGGGTCCTCGAGAGCCTCATCAACCGCCGGGTCGACGGTCTCGTCGTGGTGCCGGCAGGCGAGCGGCCCGCCGTGGACCCGACGGTCGCCGCGAGCGGGACACCCATCGTCTACGTCGACAGGCCGGTGCGCGGGCAGGCCACGGACACCGTCATCAGCGACAACCCCGGCGGGGTGCGCAGCGCCGTCGAGCACCTCGTGGCCAACGGGCACCGCCGCATCGCCCTCCTCGGGGACGATGCGGAGTTCTGGACGGCCCGCCAACGGCGCGAGGCGTTCGTCCAGATCCACGACGCGCTCGGGCTGCCCGGTGACGCGAAGGTCTCCATGGGTCCGCACACGGTCGACTCGCTGACCGAGCGGCTCGCCACGTGGTCCCGGGAGCGCAGTCCCGTCACGGCCGTCATCACCGGCAACAACCGGGTGACCCTCGCCGCCCTGCACGCCATGCGACGCTCCGGCGTCGAGATGGGGCTCGTCGGCTATGACGACTTCGAGCTGGCCGACCTCATCGAACCGGCCGTCACCGTCGTCAACCAGGACCCCACGTCGATGGGGCAGAAGGCCGCGCTGCAGCTCATCGCCCGCATCCTCGGGGACGAGTCACCCGCCCAGACCGTCGTCATGCCCACCCGCCTCATCGTCCGGGAGTCGGGGCGGCTCCCGGCATCCCGCTCTCTCCGGAAGGCCAGCTCATGACCAGCACCGACATCGCGAGTGACACCGAGCTCGCGGCGGGAGGGCCCGTCATCGCCCACCTGGCGCCGAACATCCCGCGCCGCTTCTACCGCGGCGGCGAGCGCATCTTCGCCTTCCGCAGTGCCGCCACCCCGGGCGACTTCGACGGCCGCCGCCCGGAGGACTGGCTCGGCTCGACGGCCCGCCTCTTCGCCGAGGGCGGCGGCGGGGTGACGACCCTCGCCGACGGCACCGAGCTGCCCGACGCGCTGGCGGCCGACCCGGTCGGCTGGCTCGGTGCGGCGCATGCCGCCCGCTTCGGTGGTGACCCCAACCTGCTCACCAAGCTCCTCGACAGCGGGGAACGGCTCCCCGTGCACTCCCACCCGAGCCGAGACTTCGCCAAGGCGCACCTCGACTGCGACCACGGCAAGACCGAGGCCTGGATCGTGCTCGCCGCCGAGCCCGGTGCGACGGTGTGGGTCGGCTTCCGCGACGAGCTGGGCGAGGACGAGCTGGCCGAGCTCGTCGACGCCCAGGACGAGCGGCTGCTCGAGGCGTGCAACCCCATCTCGGTGTCCGCCGGTGACGCCGTCCTCGTGCCCGCGGGCCAGCCACACGCCATCGGCGAAGGCGTCCTCGTCCTCGAGCTGCAGGAGCCCACCGACTTCTCCGTGATGCTCGAGCACGAGCGGTTCGGCCTCGAGCTCGACCACGCCTTCCTCGGCCTCGACCGGCCCCTGGCCCTGCGCAGCGTCGACCACGGCCCGCTGTCGGCCGAACGGATCGCGTCGCTGCGCACCCGCTGGGCCGACGTCGAGGGTCAGGGCCCGGCACTGCCCGACGAGGGGAGCGAGTACTTCCGCGCCGAGGTCGTGCGACCGGTGGGCGCTCCCGTGACGGTCGACGCGGCATACGCGGTCGTCGTCGCCGTCGCGGGACGCGGCGCGATCGACTCCGCCCAGGGGTCGCTCGCCGTCGCCGCCGGCGACGTCCTCCTCGTACCGCACGCCGCAGGACCGCTCACCGTGAGCGGCGACGTCACCCTCATCCGCTGTATGCCGCCCGCGCCCTGAGGGGTCCCGCCCCACCCACCTCAGCATTATCGGGTTACCCGATACTCTCCGCCCGCGCCCGAGAAGCCTTCTCGGGTCGAGCGGGCGGAAGTCGGGTGGAGCGGGCGGGCGCGGCTCAGGCGTCGATCGCGACGCGGACGGTCTCACCGGCGTAGGTCACCGTGTCGCCGTCACGCAGCTGGCGGCCCCGGCGGGTCTCGACCTCGCCGTTGACCTCGACCTCGCCGGACTCGATGACAGCCCGCGCGTCGGCGCCGTCCTCGACGAGGCTCGCGAACTTCAGCAGCTGGCCGAGGCGGATGCTGTCGCCGGTGATCGGGATGTCGGTGGTTGCCACGATGTCAGCGTATGCCGCGGGCGCGCCGTGCGATCATTCCGCGCCCGCGGTTTCCCCTCAGCGGTTGACGCGGCGGTGGCCGGCGTCGATCCGGGTCGTCCAGCCGCGGGAGTCGAGGTGCTCGAGCAGCGGGATGACCACGCGCCGCGTCGTGCCCAGCGCCTGACGAGCGGCGCTCGTCGTGAACGGCTGTTCCAACCCGGCAAGCGTCCGCATCGCGAATGCCGGCGCAGTGGGTAGGACGACGAGCCCGTCAGCGAGGCGCAGCAGCCGTCCGGCCCGCTCGGCCGCGGCCAGTTCCCTTGTCCCCAAACCAAGTTCGGCGAGGTCGTCCGCCTCCGGAGCGGCGAACGGCTCGGCGCGCAGCCGCTCCTCGAGACGCGCGAGGGCCGGCTCGATGGGGGAGACGTCCCGGTCGTGACCGGGCAGCCACAGGTGCCGCCCGTCGCCCTCGACGTCGGTCTCCGCGACGACCAGCCCGAGCAGCTCCGCATCGGGCAGCTCGAGCAGGTCGACGGCGGCGCGCGGTGTGAGCCCGGCCGCGAGCGGCTCGGCCGCGTGGTGCCCGGCCACGGCCGCGCGCAGTCGCACCGCCCAGGAGTCAAGGGCGGCGTCGTCGACCCACCACCCGCGATGCACCCGTATGCCGTCCGGCACACTCGTCGTGGCATCCGTCAGTCCCAGCCGGTGCAGGTCGTCGGACCGGACCGCGCGGCGACGACGCACCTCGGCGCGCAGTGGCTCCGACGGGTCCTCGGTGTCGAGAGCCGCAGCGCGCCGGCGTGCATCCCCGCGACGCACCAGCGACGGTGGGTCCGCGTCGAGCACCTCGACGCCGCCGACGATCCGACGGTCACCCGGGTCGCGCAGGACCACCCGGTCGCCGCGCCCGAGCGGCTCGGGGCGGGCGAGGGTGAGCCGAGCGTGGTCGCCGTCGAGCGGCCGCAGTCGCGCGGGCACCGACGCGGTCCCGACGTGCACGGTGAGGTGCTCCGGCGCCGTGTCGAGGCCGTCCCCGTCGAGGCCGTCCCCGTCGTGGCCTGCGCCGTCGACTCGGCGCACGTCGACCAGCGAGGTCCGCGGCCATCGACCCGGCGTCACCAGCGCGTCCCCGCGGGCCACGTCGTCGGCCGCGACCCCGCGCAGGTTGACCGCGACCCGGCTCACCGGGCCCACCTCCGTCACCGACTCGCCGTGCCGCTGCAGCCCGCGCACCGTGACCGTCGCCGGCGTCTCGGTGTCGGGCCGCAGCAGCTCGAGCCGGTCGCCGACTGCGAGACGTCCCGTCGCGAGGGTGCCCGTGACGACCGTGCCGGCGCCGGTCATCGTGAACGACCGGTCCACCCAGAGCCGCACCCGGGCGACATCGTCCGGGGCGGGTGTGCCGGCCAGCACGTCGTCGAGCGCAGCCCGCAGCTCGTCGAGCCCGGTCCCCGTGCGCGCCGAGACACTGACGACGGGGGCGTCCGCCAGCCCGGTCCCCGCGAGCTCGCGGCGCACCTGCGTCGTCACCGCCTCGACGCGGTCGGGCGCGAGGTCGCTGCGGGTGAGGACGACGAGCCCGTGCTCGACCCCGAGCGCCAGCAGCGCGTCCCGGTGGTCGGCGGACTGCGCCCGCCACCCCTCGTCGGCGGCCACGACGAAGCACACGAGCGGCGCCGGCCCGAGCCCGGCGAGCATGTTGCCGAGGAACCGCTCGTGCCCCGGCACGTCGACGAATGCCACCTCGGCGCCCGACGGCAGCGTCGTCCACGCGAACCCGAGGTCGATCGTCAGCCCGCGCCGCTTCTCCTCGGCCCACCGGTCCGGCTCCATGCCGGTCAGCGCACGGACGAGCGTGCTCTTGCCGTGGTCGACGTGCCCCGCGGTCGCAACGACGTACCGGCGCGGCTCGCTCTCGGGTGGCCCCGTCACGGCGCCGACAGCGCGGCCCGGATCGCGCCGGCCAGCCGCGCGTCGTCGGACTCCGGGACGCAGCGCAGGTCGACGAGGCAGGCGCCGTCGCTGACCCGCGGCAGCACCGCGGGCTCGCCCGTCCGCAGACGAGCGGCCGCGGCCTCCGGCAGCCGCAGCGCCCAGCCGCGCAGCGGCACCCCGGGCGCGCCGCCGCCGCCGACCCGGCCGTCGTGCTCGACGACGTCGTATGCCGTCCGCGCGCCACCGGACACATCCTCCCGACCCGCGCCGCTCACCGCGTCGGCAAGGGCCCGGGTCCGGCGGAGCAGATCGTCGGCGTCGGCGTGGAGGGCCTGTGTCACCGGCACGCGACCCCCGTCGAGGGTGGCCTCGAGGGCGGCAAGGGTGAGCTTGTCGGCGCGCACGGCCCGCGCCAACGGGTGGGTGGCGAGACGGCGGACGAGGTCGGCGCGCCCGAGGACGATGCCGGCCTGCGGCCCGCCGAGCAGCTTGTCGCCGCTCGCGGTGACGATGTCGGCGCCGTCGCGCAGGGTGGTCGCGGCGTCCGGCTCGTCGGGGATGAGGGGGTCCGGCTCGAGCAGCCCGCTGCCGAGGTCGGCGACGAGCGGGACGTCGTGCTCGTCGGCCAGGGCCCGCAGCTCCGCCACCCCGACAGCCGAGGTGAAGCCTTCGACGCGGAAGTTGCTCGGGTGGATCTTGAGCAGGCACCCGGTGTCGGGGCCGATGGCGGAGGCGTAGTCGGCGAGGTGCGTGCGGTTGGTCGTCCCGACCTCCCGCAGCCGCGCCCCGGTCGAGGCGATGAGGTCGGTGAGCCGGAACCCCGCACCGATCTCGATGAGCTCGCCGCGGCTGACGACGACCTCCTTGCCAGCGGCCAGCGCCGTCGTCGCCAGGACGAGGGCAGCCGCGCCGTTGCCGACGACGAGCGCCTCCTCGGCGGCGGGGCAGGCCCGGAGCAGCGCCTCCCGGGTCGCAGCGCCACGCGTGCTACGCGTCCCCGAGACGAGGTCGAGCTCGACGTCCACATAGCCGCTCGCCGCGACGAGCGCCTCGACCGCCGCCTCGGACAGCGGCGCCCGGCCGAGGTTGGTGTGCACGACGACACCGGTGGCGTTGATGACGGGACGCAGGCCGGTGCTGCGTCGGTCCGCGAGCCGGGTCACGACCTCGCGGGCAACGGCGTCGGGCGCGATCTCGCCGGTGCGCGCCCGGGTCTGCGCGGACCCGACCACGTCACGAACGACCCTGTCGCTCAGGCGTTCCCGAGCCGACACGACCTCGGGGAGGGCGAGCAGGTCGTCGGTGCGGGGGATGAGGCGGCGCGGGTCGGGACCACTCACGGGCGGCAACCTCCTCCACGGATGGCGCGCGGACGGCATACGGGCTCACGGTTCGTGCGCGCCGCGCGAGCGGACACTGTGGCGGAGACGGACGGGAATCGAACCCGCCGGACCGAGATGCTCGGTCCCACCGGTTTTGAAGACCGGGGGGCCCACCAGGAACCCTGACGCCTCCGAGCGCAAACCTAGTCGACGCACGAGACATTTACGCTGGTCGGGTGCCTGCGAACGACGCGACGACGACTCGGCTCACCGGCTACGCCCACGGCGGCGGCTGTGCGTGCAAGATCCCGCCCGGCGAGCTCGAGTACGTCGTGCGCGACCTCACCGGTCAGGCCGGACCGGACGTCCTCGTCGGCCTCGACGACGGTGACGACGCCGCGGCGGTGCGGGTGCGCGACGACCTCGCCGTCCTGTCGACGGCCGACTTCTTCACGCCGGTCGTCGACGACGCCTTCGACTGGGGGCGGATCGCCGCCGCGAACGCCCTCTCCGACATCTATGCGATGGGCGGGCGGCCGGTCGTCGCGGTGAACCTCGTCGGCTGGCCCCGCGACGTGCTGCCGATGGAGCTGCTCACCGAGGTGCTGCGCGGCGGTCTCGCGGTCGCGGCCGAGGCGGGGTGTCCCGTCATCGGCGGGCACACGATCGACGACCCCGAGCCGAAGTACGGCATGGCGGTCACCGGCGTCGCCGACCCGGAGCGGCTGCTGCGCAACGACGCGGCCGAGCCGGGGCTGCCGATCACGCTGACCAAGCCCATCGGGGTCGGCCTGCTGAACAACCGGCACAAGCAGACCGGCGAGGTGTTCCCTGCCGCGATCGAGGTCATGACCGGGCTCAACCGGGACGCGTCGCAGGCCGCGCTCGACGCGGGGATCCGGGCGGCGACCGACGTCACCGGCTTCGGGCTGCTCGGGCACCTGCACAAGCTCGCCCGCGCCTCCGGCATCGGCGCAGTCATCGACCGGTCCGCGGTGCCCGTCGTCGAGGGGGCGCTCGACGCGCTCGCCGACGGCTACGTCTCGGGCGGGACGCGCCGCAACCTCGACTGGGTGCGCCCGCACCTCGTCATCGGCGGCGACGTCGACGAGGACGACCTGCTGCTGCTCGCGGACGCCCAGACCTCCGGTGGCCTGCTCGTCGTCGGTGAGCTGCCCGGGCACCCCGTCATCGGGCACACCATCCGCGGCGCCGGCCTGCACATCCGCTGAGCCGCACCGCCGGGAAAGGAGTGGCGGGTCAGCGACGGTCAGCGGGCGGTGGTGATCGAGTCGTCGGTGACGCCCGCTGCCTGGCGCTCGGCGAGGCGGCGGCGCTGCGGCTCGATCGTGTAGCGCGGGTCCTTCGCCGACTCGATGCCGGCCTCGAACACCCCGAACCGGGTCAGCGCCGAGGCCCCGAGCAACGCCAGTCCGGACAGGGCCGACCCGACCCGCGAGCGGCCGAGCACGACCGCGCCGACGCCACCGGCGATGGCCAGCCGCTCGGCCCACTTCAGCAGCTCGCCGGGGTGACCGTGGTGCAGCGGCTCGGCCGCGACCGGGTCCATCCGGCCCTCCATGTACTTCATCGCCGCGACGTCGCCGGCGACGCCCATGACCGCCAGCGCCCGGGCCGGACCGGTCTCGCGCACGGGGGTCGTCACCATGGCCAGCCCGCTCGCGGCCAGGCTCGCCGAGGAGACGAAGACGAACGGCAGGTCCTTGTGCGCGGCGTTCCACGTCGGGTTCGCCGTGTCGGAGAGCAGCACGGCGGTGTATGCCGCGAGCGGGCCCGCGAAGAGCGCTGCCTCCCAGCCCGCGGGCCCTTCGACCGCGCGCAGCACCGGGCGCAGCGGACCGAGCGGCAGGCGCTCACCGACGAGCCGGTCCACCTCGTTGACGGCGGTGATGCCGGCGCCGCCGCTGTAGGCGGTGAGGATCCACGACCCGACGCTCATCGGCGAGGTGAGCTTGAAGGTGCGCAGCATGTTGTAGAAGCGCTCCGGTCGGCCGAGGTCGCGTACGAGGGCCACGCCACCGAGAGACACGGCCGCGATGGCGCCGAGCCGGGCGTTGCGCCGCAGCAGCTCGCGACCGGTCAGCTGGGCGCCGAGCGCGAGCAGCCCCGAGCCGCCCGCAACGCCGCCGAGGAAGAGGTAGGCGGCGACCTCGTGACCCCACGGCGGCGCCTTGACGACGGGCTTGCCGTAGTAGGAGGTGAACTGCGCCTCGGGCACCATGAGCATCTCGGCCGAGCCGTCGGTGCGGCCGCCGGGAGTGCGCTTCCTCGGGCGCGCGAGCTTGCCGAAGCGGCGCCGGCGACCGGGGGGCTCGGGTGGACGGGTGGCGTCGAACTCGGACGTCGTCACCGGCGGCCTCCGAGGAACGCGAGCGCGGCGGCGGCGAGCATGCCGCCGGTCGCGATGGCGGCGCGCTTGGCCATCTCGGGCAGGTCCGCGGTGCACACCCGCGGGTCCGGCGGCAGGCCGTAGACCTCCGGCTCGTCGAGCAGCAGGAAGAGCGCGCCCGTGCCGCCGACGCCGTCGAGCTCGTTGGCGCCGTAGAGCCGCGCCTCGGTCATGCCCTGCGCGTGCAGCTGGGCGACGCGCTCGCGGGCGTCGGTGACGAGGTCGTCGTGGTCGCCGAACTTGATCGACGTCGTCGGGCACGTCTTCGCGCACGCCGGGGTCTCGTCGTCGAGGAGCCGGTCGTAGCAGAGGGTGCACTTCTGGGCGACGCCGCGCTTGGGGACGTCGGGCTGCTCGCCCTTGCGCTCGCCCTCACGGGTCGTCGGCGCGGCAGTGCCGTCGCTGCGCCGCTCCACGACCCCGAAGGGGCAGCCCGCGACGCACGTCCCGCAGCCGTTGCACACGTCGTCCTGGACGACAACGGTCCCGAACTCGGTGCGCATGAGCGCGCCCGTCGGGCACACGTCGAGGCAGCCGGCGTGCGTGCAGTGCTTGCACACGTCGGAGGCCATGAGCCAGCGGAACTCCGGGGTGTCCGGGGGAGTCGTGTCGACGTTCCCGTATGCCGTGGGCGCGCCGTCCGTGGTGCCCGTGGCGTCCGCGGAGGCGCCCGGTCCGGGCGGTGCGTCGTCCTGCGGACGGCGCACGGACGGCATACCGAGGGAGACGAGACGGCGACCCGACTCGCGGGCGACCTCGATGCGCTCCTTGTCCTGCTCGACGAACGCGACGTGGCGCCACGTGCTCGCGCCGAGCGAGACGGTGTTGTCGTAGGACATGGCGGTCAGCTCGAGGTCGCCATCGCGCGGGTTGTGGTTCCACTCCTTGCACGCGACCTCGCACGCCTTGCAGCCGATGCAGATCGAGGTGTCGGTGAAGAAGCCCTTGCGCTCGCGGACGTCGGGCCAGTGGGCGTCGGCGGCCGGGTCGGTCGGACCCGAGAACTGGTGTCCCAGAGAGAGATTCACCATCGGCTGCCTCCTGGTTCGTCGTCGGGGTTCGGCTTCGCGAAGTCACCCTCGGCCTCGGCGGCACTGAGCGCGGCCGTCTCGGCCTCGGGGTCGGTGAGCCGCTGGTTGTCGGTCGCGGGCGTGACGCCGGCCCGCCGGATGTACTCGTCGAGCAGCTCGAGCTCGGCACCGTCGCGGGGACGGCGACCGGCGATGACGTCGCACGAGCCGACCTTGGACTCCTGGATCTGGGTGTTCGGGTCGAGGGTGATGCCGATGAGGTCGTTCGCGGCGTCACCGGTGACGATGGCCTGGTCGCCGACGCCCCAGTGGTAGGGCAGGCCGACCTGGTGCACGGTGCGGCCGCCGACCGTGAGTGGCGTCATCCTGTCGGTGACGAGGACGCGGGCCTCGATGACGGCGCGCGGCGAGATGATCGTCGCCCAGCCGCCCTCCTCGAGGCCGCGCTCGGCCGCAAGCGCGGGGGAGACCTCGCAGAACATCTCCGGCTGGAGCTCGGAGAGGTAGGGCAGCCAGCGGCTCATGCCACCGGCCGTGTGGTGCTCGGTGAGCCGGTAGGTCGTGAAGACGTAGGGGAAGACCTCGACGCCCTTGCTGCCGTAGCTCGGCGCACCCAGGTTGTCCTCGCGGGCATACATGATGCGCGTCGGGCTCTGCTGCTGCGTGTAGAGCGCGTTGTCGACCGGCGACTCCTGCGGCTCGTAGTGCGTCGGCAGCGGGCCGTCGACGAGACCCTTCGGCGCGAAGAGCCAGCCCTTGCCGTCGGACTGCATGATGAACGGGTCGTCGCCGGTGATCGCGGCCGGGCCGCCGACCTCCGGGTCGGGCTTCGCGTGCGGGGCACGGTCGACGGGGAAGTCGGGCACGTCGTCGCCGACCCAGCGCTGCTGCGCCTCGTCCCACCAGATGTACTTCTTGCGCTCGCTCCACGGCTTGCCGTCCGGGTCGGCCGAGGCGCGGTTGTAGAGGATGCGCCGGTCGGCCGGCCACGCCCAGCCCCACTCGTGCTGGCTCACGCCGGGGCCGCCCTGCGGAGTGCGGCGCGCGGACATGTTGACGTCGTCGGCGAAGACGCCGCTGTAGATCCAGCAGCCGCACGCGGTGCTGCCGTCGGCCTTGAGCTCCTGGTAGCCCGAGAGCGCCCGCCCGGCGTCAGGACCGGTGAGCTGGACACCGTTGATCTCACGCAGCACCGACTCGGGGATCGGGTCGCCGTGCTCGTCGAGCGGGTAGTCCCAGGTCATGTCGAGCAGCGGGCGGTCACGCTCGTCGGTCGACTCGGCGACGAGCTCGCGGATGCGGACCCCGAGCTGGTAGAAGAAGTCGAGGTCGCTCTGGCACTCCTCCGGCGGGGCGAGCGCCTTGTGCCGCCACTGCAGCAGCCGCTGCGTCTGGGTGAAGGTGCCGGCCTTCTCGACGTGCGTCGCCGCCGGCATGAAGAAGACCTCGGTCTCGATGTCCTCGGTGCGCATCTCGCCGGAGGCGATCTCGGGGGAGTCCTTCCACCACGTCGCGGACTCGATGAGGCTGAGGTCGCGCACGACCATCCACTTCAGGTGCGGCAGGGCGAGGCGCTGCATGCGTCCGTTGGCCGAGCCGACGGCGGGGTTCTGCCCGAGGACGAAGAAGCCCTCGACCTCGTCGGCGAGCATCGCCAGGGTCGTCTGGTACGTGCCGTGGGCGCCGGTGAGGCGTGGCAGGTAGTCGAAGCCCCAGTTGTTCTCGGCCGTCGCGCCGTCGCCGAAGTAGGACTTCATCAGGCTGACGAAGTAGGCGTCGGCGTTCGCCCAGTAGCCCTTCTGCTTCTTCGAGGCGATGCCGTCGAGGTAGTCCTGCAGCGTGTCGTGCTGGCCCGCGATCGGCATCGGCAGGTAGCCGGGGAGCAGGTTGAACAGGGTCGGGATGTCGGTCGAGCCCTGGATGCTCGCGTGCCCGCGCAGCGCCATGATGCCGCCACCGGGACGGCCGACGTTGCCGAGCAGCAGCTGGAGGACCGCGGCGGTCCGGATGAACTGCGCGCCCAGGGTGTGCTGCGTCCAGCCGGTGGCGTAGCCGAAGCACGTCGTGCGGTCGCGGCCGGAGTTCTCGGTCACGGCCCGGGCGAGGTAGTCGAAGTCGGCCGCACTGACGCCGCACAGCTCCTCGACGAGCTCGGGGGTGTAGCGCGCGTAGTGCCGCTTGAGGATCTGGAAGACGGTGTTCGGGTCCTGCAGGGTGTCGTCGCGCAGCACCTCCGCGTGCTCGAGCGCCGGACCGCCGGAGCCGTGCGCGTCACCGGGCGCAGTCTCCTTGGTGTTGGAGTTCGCGTCGTTCGCCGACGGGTCGCTGCCCTCGACCTTGCCGTCGCCGTCCTCGCTCTTCGGGGCGGCGTAGGACCAGCTCGTCATGTCGTACTTGCCGGTCTCGGGGTCGAAGCCGCTGAAGAGACCGTCGAGGTCCTCGGTGTCGCGGAAGTCCTCGCTGACGATCGTCGCGGCGTTGGTGTAGGCGACGACGTACTCCTTGAACCACTTGTCGTGGGTCAGGACGTAGTTGATGAGGCCGCCGAGCAGCGCGACGTCGGAGCCGGCGCGCAGCGGGATGTGCCGGTCGGCGACCGCCGAGGTGCGGGTGAACCGCGGGTCGACGTGGATGACCTTGGCGCCGCGCGCCTTGGCCTCACTGACCCACTGGAAGCCGACGGGGTGCGCCTCGGCCATGTTGCCGCCCTGCAGCACGATGCAGTCGGCGTTGGCCATGTCCTGGAGCGTTTGGGTGGCGCCGCCGCGCCCGAACGAGGCTCCCAGACCGGGAACCGTGGCGGAGTGTCAAATACGCGCCTGGTTCTCGATCTGGATCGCGCCCGCGGCCGTGAACAGCTTCTTGATGAGGTAGTTCTCCTCGTTGTCGAGGGTGGCTCCCCCGAGCGAGGCGATGCCCATGGTGCGGCGCAGGCGACGGCCCTTGTCGTCGAGCTCCTGCCAGGTGTTGCGACGCGACTCGACGAACCGCTTCGCGATCATGTCGATGGCCTCGTCGCGGTCCAGCCGCTGCCACTCGGTGGCCCGCGGCGCGCGGTAGAGGACGTGCATCTGGCGGCCGGGCGCGTTGACGAGCTGCTCGCTCGCCGAGCCCTTGGGGCAGAGGCGGCCGCGCGAGATCGGGGAGTCCGGGTCGCCCTCGATCTGGGTGACCCGCTCGTCCTTGACGTAGACGCGCTGGCCGCAGCCCACGGCGCAGTAGGGACAGACGCTCTGGACGACGCGGTCGGCAGTGGCGTTGCGGGAGGTCAGGCCGCGGGTCGTCGGCGAGGTGATCGCCGGTCCGCGCCCGAGCCGGTCACCCGAGCGCAGCTGCCGGAGCACCGGCCACTGCAGCGGACTGATTCCCATGAGTCAGACCCTAGAACACGTCGCGCCGATCTTCACGACTCCTCGCTCGTGTCTCTGACTGCCGCCTGCGACACCAACTTTCCCGCCCCATGCGGGAACCTTGCGTGAGTGAGGGGAACCGTTCCCCTCACTCACTCAAGGTAGGGCCATGGGGCGGGAAAGTTGAGGTGAGGGGGAGTCGGTGGGTGGGCGGACGGCATACGGCCGGGCATGAAAAAGCCGAGTGGCTGGGAGTCTCTCCCTGATCCCTCCCAGCCACCCGGCTTGGTGCCGGAACGAGGTGCGTCCCTGGTCGCGGCCGCTCCGGCGTCTGTGGGCGAGCCGCTCAGCTGGCGAGCTCGCGCTGGTTGAGGACGCGGATGCGCTCCTCCTCGGTCATGCCGCCCCACACGCCGTACGGCTCGCGCGCGGCGAGGGCGTGGTCACGACACTGCTTGAGGACCGGGCACGCGTCGCAGACGGCCTTCGCACGGCTGTCGCGGCTGCGGCGCTGGTTGCCGCGCTCACCCTCGGGGTGGAAGAAGACCTCGGGGCTCACCTCGCGGCAGTGGCCCTCGAACTGCCACTCCCACACGTCGAGGGTCGGCCTCGGCAGTCGTGCGATGTCAGTCATGGTGCTCCTCCTGATACGTGTCCGACGGTGCTGTCGCGCACCGACGCTGGTCACGCCCCTGCGTGCAGCCACCACGCTAGGAACGGGTCGGTCAGAGCGGGGTTTGCCTCCGGTAAGAAGTTGGCAAAGTCCAGACTTCAACCAGACGAGCCGAGGGTGCGCCGGCGCCTTGTCCCGGACCGTCACGGGCGCTCACCTGCGCGGTTCGGCGCCCGCGCACCGCTGCCCTAGAATTGGGCAATGAGCCTTGACGTCGACCCGCACGCCGCCCACCTCGACGCTGAGCCCGCCACCGCTGCCGCCGCTCACACCCCGGCCCCCTCCGTGGCCGAGTCCGCCCAACCGCTTCCGCCCGCGCCGTTCGCCGAGCTCGGGCTGACCTATGACGACGTCCTGCTCCAGCCGGGCGAGACCGACGTCATCCCGAGCGAGGTCGACACGACCTCGCGTCTCACCCGCGAGATCAGCCTGCGCGTGCCGCTCGTGTCGGCCGCGATGGACACCGTCACCGAGGCCCGCATGGCGATCGCCATGGCCCGCCAGGGTGGCCTCGGCATCCTGCACCGCAACCTCTCGATCGAGGACCAGGCCTACCAGGTCGACCTCGTCAAGCGGACCCAGACCGGCCGCATCTCCAACCCGGTGACGATCGGCCCGGACGCCACCCTCGAGGAGCTCGACGAGCGCTGCGGTCGCTACCGCGTCTCCGGTCTCCCGGTGGTCGACGAGGGTCAGCGCCTCCTCGGCATCGTGACCAACCGCGACCTGCGCTTCACCCCCGTCGCCGAGTGGACCACGACCCTGGTGCGCGACGTCATGACCCCGATGCCGCTCATCACCGGCGCCGAGGACATCAGCCACGAGGAGGCCACCCGCCTGCTCCGCCAGCACAAGCGCGAGCGCCTCCCGCTCGTCGACGGCGAAGGCCGGCTCACCGGCCTCATCACCGTCAAGGACTTCGTGAAGTCCGAGCAGTACCCCCACGCGAGCAAGGACGGCTCCGGCCGGCTTCTCGTCGGTGCCGCGGTCGGCTACTTCGGCGAGGCGTGGCAGCGCGCCACGACCCTCATCGACGCCGGTGTCGACGTCCTCGTCGTCGACACCGCGCACGGCCACGCCCGCCTCCTGCTCGAGATGATCGAGCGGATCAAGAAGGACCCCGCGACCCGGCACGTCCAGGTCATCGGCGGCAACATCGCCACCCGCGCTGGCGCCCAAGCGCTCATCGACGCCGGTGTCGACGGCGTCAAGGTCGGTGTCGGGCCCGGCTCGATCTGCACGACCCGGGTCGTCGCCGGCGTCGGCGTCCCGCAGGTCACCGCGATCCACAACGCCGCGCAGGCCTGCACCCCGGCCGGCATCCCGCTCATCGGTGACGGTGGCCTGCAGTACTCCGGCGACATCGCCAAGGCGCTCGTCGTCGGCGCCGACACCGTGATGATCGGTTCGCTCTTCGCCGGCTGTGAGGAGTCGCCCGGTGAGCTCGTCTTCATCAACGGCAAGCAGTTCAAGGCCTACCGCGGCATGGGCTCGCTCGGCGCGATGAGCTCGCGCGGCAAGAAGTCCTACTCCAAGGACCGTTACTTCCAGGCCGACGTCACGAGTGACGACAAGATCGTCCCCGAGGGCATCGAGGGCCAGGTCGCCTACCGCGGCCCGGTCGGCGCCGTCGCGCACCAGCTCGTCGGCGGCCTGCACCAGTCGATGTTCTATGTCGGCGCGCGCACCGTCCCCGAGCTGAAGTCGCGGGGCCGGTTCATGCGCATCACGACGGCAGGGCTCAAGGAGAGCCACCCGCACGACATCTCCGGCATCGTCGAGGCGCCCAACTACTCCTCGCGCTGAGCGAGCTCCTCGATGGCGACGCGCACGTGGGTGTGGCTGAAGTCGTCGCCCTTGAACAGCAGCGGCTCGTCCTCGGTCACAGCGAGGGCGTAGGACAAGCAGTCGCCGAGGTTGAGCCGCGCCGGATGACCTGAGCCGCGACCGAACCGGGTGTGCGCACGCCTGGCTGCCCGCGCTTGTTCCACCGTGAGTGGGACCACGGCGATGTCGAGACTCGTCAGCAGGTCGTCGAGTCGGCTGGACCCGTGAGTGGATGGACGACGGTCGAGGACGATTCCGCACTCCACGTACGTCGCGGCCGACATCCGACGTGTCGCCGCGGCCCTGATCGCGGCGACGAAGGCGGCACGCTCGGGCTCCGCCTCGTGGATGGCGACGAGGGCCGACGAGTCGACGATCACCGAGGCAGCCCCGTCTCGGGGTCGTACAGGTCGTCCATGATCTCCTCGACGCTCGGGCCTCCGGGAAGCCGCTCTGCGTCGATCTGGGCCAGCAGCCGGTCGACTTCATCCTTCTTGGAGTCGCGCTCGGCCTCACGGACGAGGTCGGCGAGATAGCGCTCGAGGGCGCTCTCGATGGCGCCGGTCTGGGTCTGTCCGGTGCGCGCGGCGACGTCACGGGCCAAGGTGACCACGCGCTCGTTCTTGATGTTGAGCTGCACCATGGTGGAAGTCTACCTTCGATGTCTACCGATCTACCATCGTCGCTCGCCACGACCGCAGGGTGACGCCGCCGTCGCCGGTGCGGTCGACGGACGTGGCGGCGAGCATCGCGTGCCCGATGGCGCGGGTGAGGCAGTCGGCGGCCGCGGTCTGGAGCGCCACGAGGTCGACGCCCTCAGGTGTCGACCGGGCGCCGGTCGCGAGGGTGAACACCGTGTCCCCGTCGTATGCCGTGTGCACCGGCGAGAGCGCCCGTGCCAGTCCGTCCTGACTCACCTCGGCGAGCGCCCGGCACTGGGTCTTGGTGAGGGCGGCGTCGGTGGCGACGACGGCGATGGTCGTCGCGGTGCCCGCACGCAGCGCCTCGGTCTCGGCAGCGCGCTGCTCCCAGTAGGCCTGTGCCGCAGCAGGATCCGGCGTGGGCACGTCGTCGAACTCGCCCGCGAGACCGGACCGGACGGCATACAGGGAACCATCGGGAGCACACGGCGAGCCCATCGCGTTGACGACGACGAGGGCGCCGACGGTGACGCCGCCGCCGACGGCGCTCGCCGTCCCGACGCCGCCCTTGAGGCCGCCGGCCGCGGCTCCGGTGCCGGCGCCGACGCTTCCCTGCGCCACCGGGCCGTCGGTGGCCTCGCGCCATGCCCGGGCCCCGTCGTCCGCGGTCGGGGTGTTCTCGAAGACGCCGCCCCGGCCGAGGTCGAACACGACGGCTGCGGGGACGATCGGGACGACCTGACCCGGGGACTCCGGTGACCCGACCGGCCACCCGCGCCCCGCGGCATACGACTCCTGCATGACGCCGTCTGCGGTGGCGAGCCCGAACGCGCTGCCACCGGTGAGGACGACCGCGTCGACGCGGTCGACGAGCTTCGTCGGGTCGAGCAGGTCGGTCTCACGGGTGCCGGGTGCGCCTCCTGCGACGCAGACCCCGCCGACCGTGCCCTCGGGTGGGACGACGACGGTGACCCCGGTCAGCCAGCCCGGCTCGTCGCGGGTGACCTGCCCGACGCGCACTCCCGCGACGTCGGTGATCGCGTTGAGCCGGCCCGGCGTGGGAGCGTCCATGGCCCCAGCATGCCGAAGGCCGGCCCCGCGGACGGGACCGGCCTTCGATGGGTGACCGACCGGGCGGTCGGTCAGGGCGTCAGTGGAGGACGACCGGGGGAGCGACCTCGTCGGCACTCTCCTCGTCGAGCAGGTGGCTCACCTCGCGCTGTCGCGGCAGGAACCACGCGGACACGAGGGTGAACGCCACCATGATCGCGGCGACGAGGAAGGTGCTGCCGAAGACCTCGCCCATCTTCTGGCGGACCGCGTCGAGCAGGGCGGCCTGGCCGGCGGCCTGGTCCTGGAACTTGCCGAGGATCTCGCCGACGGCGGGGTACTGCTGCAGCAGCGACGGGATCTGCGACGGGTCGGTCTTCGGGGCCTTCTCACCGAACTCACGAGCCTGCGACACGAGCGGGTCGTTGTTGAGGCCGTTGGTGAGGACGACGGAGATGATCGCGACACCGATCGAGCTCGCGACCTGCTGGGTGATGTTGAGCAGGGTCGAGCCGCGGGCCACCTGGTGCGCCGTGAGCGTCTTGATGGCCGAGGTCATGAGCGGCATCATCGTGCCGCCCATGCCGAGGCCCATGACGAACAGGACCGGGATGAGGTAGCCCCAGTAGGACGTGTCCGCGTCGACCTGGGTCAGGGCGAACATGCCGCCGGTGATGAGCAGCAGGCCGAAGGGCACGATGCGGCCGACGGGCATCTTGTCGGCGAGGGCTCCAGCGATCGGCATCGTGAGCATGGCGCCGATGCCCTGCGGGGCGACGAGCAGGCCGGCGCTGAGGGCGCTCTCGCCACGCACCTGCTGGAGGTACGTCGGCACGAGGAGCAGGCCGCCGAAGAAGGCGCCGGCGAAGATGAACATCGTGATCGTCGCGACCGTGAGGTTCTTGTTCTTGAACAGCCGCAGGTCGAGCAGCGGGTGCTCGGGCCGGAAGCTGTGGAAGACGAACGCCACGATGAGCGCGAGGCCGACACCGGCGAAGCCGAGCACCTTGGCCGAGAGGAACGTGCCCTCGTCCGGGATCGAGGAGACGCCGTAGAGGAACATCGCCAGACCCGGGCTCATCAGCGCCATGCCGAGGAAGTCGAACGACTCGGTCGGCTCCGGCTTGTCCGCGGGAAGCGCCCACGCGGCATACGCCAGCGCGATGATGCCGAGCGGAAGGTTGATGAGGAAGATCCAGTGCCACGACACCTTGTCGATGAGCCAGCCACCGAGGATCGGGCCACCGATCGGGCCGAGCAGCATCGGCACACCGAGGATCGCCATGAGGCGGCCCATGCGGGCCGGGCCGGCCGCGCGGGTCATGATCGTCATGCCGAGCGGCATGAGCAGACCGCCGCCGAGGCCCTGGATGACCCGGAAGAGGATGAGCATGTTGATGCTCTGGGCCGCGGCGCAGAGGACCGAGCCGAGGGTGAAGAGCAGCAGCGCCAGCATGTAGAGGCGCTTGGTGCCGAAGCGGTCGGCGGCCCACCCGGTCAGCGGGATGACGGTCGCGAGCGCGAGCGTGTAGGCCGTGACGGTCCACGCGACGGTCGAGTAGGGCAGCGGGTTGTCGGCGCCGGTGAAGGTGACCTGGAGGTCGGGGAGGGCGACGTTGACGACGGTGATGTCGAGGATCGACATGATGGCGCCGAGGACGACGACACCCGCGATCTTGAGGACGGCACCGTCGATCTTGTCGGGGTACTCGGTGGTTTGCGCAGGGCTTGACAAACTGGGCTCCTCGAAGAGCAGTGAGAGCGGTGAGCGGCGGAGAGAGTGCGGCGACGCTGCCGGGACGAGAGTTCGGGCGGGCGCGTCATGCCGACAGACGCGAGCGCCCGTCGAAATGGCCGCCACCGAGCATTGTGCTCCTGCGCGAACCTCCGGCGCCAATCCATCTATTCCCGCGCCGTTAGGCTGCGTGCGTGAACGAGATCGAGATCGGCCGTGGCAAGCGCGCGCGACGCGCGTACTCCTTCGACGACGTCGCCGTCGTGCCGTCCCGGCGCACCCGTGACCCGGAGGACGTCAACGTCGGCTGGCAGATCGACGCCTACCACTTCGACATCCCGGTCATCGCCGCGCCGATGGACTCGGTCATGTCGCCGGAGACGGCGGTCGCGTTCGGGCAGGCGGGCGGTCTGCCGGTGCTCGACCTCGAGGGCCTGTGGACCCGCTACGAGGACCCGGCGCCGCTCCTCGCCGAGATCGCCACGCTCGAGCCGGCGCTCGCGACGACGCGGATGCAGGAGATCTACCGCGCCGACATCGTGCCCGAGCTCATCGTCGAGCGGCTGCGCGCAATCCGGGACGCCGGTGTCACCGTGGCCGGCGCACTGACGCCGCAGCGCACGCAGCAGCTGTGGAAGACCGTCGTCGACGCCGGCGTCGACCTCTTCGTGATCCGGGGTACGACCGTGTCGGCCGAACACGTCTCGGGCCGCGCCGAGCCGCTCAACCTCAAGCGGTTCATCTACGAGCTCGACGTGCCGGTCATCGTCGGCGGGGCCGCGTCCTACTCGGCGGCGCTGCACCTCATGCGCACCGGCGCGGCGGGTGTGCTCGTCGGCTTCGGCGGCGGCGCGGCGCACACGACGCGCCGGACCCTCGGCATCCACGCGCCGATGGCGTCGGCCATCGCCGACGTGGCGGCGGCACGGCGCGACTACCTCGACGAGAGCGGCGGTCGCTACGTCCACGTCATCGCCGACGGGGGTGTCGGCACGAGCGGCGACATCGTCAAGGCCGTCGCGTGCGGCTCCGACGCCGTCATGCTCGGCGCCGCGCTCGCCCGCACGACCGAGGCGCCGGGCCGCGGCTTCCACTGGGGCCCGGAGGCGCACCACGCCGAGCTGCCGCGTGGCGAGCGGGTCGAGGTGGGCGGCGTCGCCTCGCTCGAGGAGGTCCTCTTCGGGCCGAGCACCGTCGCCGACGGCACGACGAACCTCATCGGGGCGCTGCGCCGGGCCATGGCGACGACCGGCTACACCGAGCTCAAGGACTTCCAGCGCGTCGAGGTCGTCGTCGCCCCCTACGAGGGCCGGTGACCGGCATACGCAAGGCGCGCACCCGGCATACCGAAACAACGGTCGTATGCCGGGTGCGCGCCTTCGCGCGCCGGCTCAGCTGAAGAGCTTCGCCGCGGTCGTGAGGGTCTGGAACACGCCGTAGGCCAGCAGCGCGATCGCCAGGCCCCAGGAGAAGACGACGCGCACCGTCGACGAGCTCGAGTGGGTCGCCTCGGCCGCCTCGGCCTCGGCCGCGAACTCCTTGTCCTTCGACGCCTGTGCGGCGACGACGTCCTTCGGCTCGTGGAACCGGTCGGCGACGGGCCGGATGAGCAGGTTCGCGACGAACCCGACGGCGAGGATGCCGACCATGGTGAGCAGGGCCGGGCGGTACGCCTCCGCCGTCAGCGTGCCCGGCTTGCCCTGGGCGTCGAGGAAGGCGTTGATGATGAGCGGCCCGGCGACACCGGCGGCCGACCACGCGGTGAGGAGCCGGCCGTGGATGGCGCCGACCTGGAAGACGCCGAAGAGGTCGCGCAGGTAGGCCGGGACGGTCGCGAACCCGCCGCCGTAGAACGACAGGATGATCGCCGCGAGGAGGACGAAGAGGCCGACGGCGTTGTGACCCTGCGTGGCGAGCAGGACGTAGCAGACGAGGCCGACGCCGAGGTAGATCATGTAGATCGGCTTGCGTCCGATCTTGTCCGACGCGGTCGACCAGAGGAACCGGCCACCCATGTTGAACAGCGACAGCAGGCCGACGAACCCGCCCGCCGCACCGGCCGCGACCATCGAGGTGCCGTCGGCGCCGCGGAAGAAGTCCTGCACCATCGGAGCGGCCTGCTCGAGGATGCCGATGCCGGCGGTGACGTTGCAGAACAGGACGACCCAGAGCAGCCAGAACTGCGGGGTCTTGATGGCGTTCGCGGCGGAGACGTCGCTGTCGGAGACGAGGGCCTTCTTCTTCACCGTCGACGGGTCGAACCCGGCGGGCTTCCACCCGGGCGCCGGAACGCGGACGTTGGCGACGCCGACCATCATGATGAGGAAGTAGGCGATGCCGAGGGTGACGAAGAGGAGCGTGAGCGCCCGGCCGTCGGCGAGCGAGCCCGGCGTGCTCGGGTCGAAGTCGGGGTCGTAGGCCGAGAGCAGCTGCCGCGAGAGCGGGCTCGCGACCATCGCACCGCCACCGAAGCCCATGATCGCCATGCCGGTCGCGAGACCCGGCCGGTCCGGGAACCACTTGATGAGGGTCGACACCGGGGAGATGTAGCCGATGCCGAGCCCGATGCCGCCGATGAACCCGTAGCCGAGGTAGAGCAGCCACAGCTGCTTGGTCGCGATGCCGAGCGAGCCGACGAGGAAGCCGAGCGCCCAGCAACAGGCGGCGACGAACATCGCCATGCGCGGGCCCTTGCGGTCGACCCAGGTGCCCATCACGGCGGCGGACAGGCCGAGCATGACGATGGCGATGGAGAAGACGATGCCGATCGCGGTCTGGCTCGCGCCGAAGTGCTGCACCATCGACGTCTTGTAGACGCTCGTCGCGTACACCTGCCCGATGCAGAGGTGGATCGCGAGTGCCGCCGGGGGGATGAGCCAGCGGTTGTAGCTCATCGGCGCCACGGTGTGGGCGCGGTCCAGCAGGGCGAGTGGGCCGCGTGACGCGGTCGACGTCGTTGTCATGGGGGGCCTTTCGAGGCAGGACATCCGGGCCGTGGGCGTACGGCACCGAGGCAGGGTACGTGCATGTGCTTCCCGCCACAGCGACGGGCAAACATCGAATCTAGTCTGGCGCGGACACCGCCGCGCTGATTACCCTTGGGTAATGACTGGTGTCGTCGTTGACCCCGAGCTCGACCCGAGTGCCACGTATGCCGTGGACCCGGCCCGCGTCCGTCGGCTCGCCGCCGACGTGGTCGCCTCGCCGGGCGCCGAGCACCATGTGAGCCACAGCCCCATGACCGGAGCGCCGGTGGCGTCGCTGCCGGTCTCGAGCGCGGAGGACGTCGCCGTCGCGATCAGCACGGCCCGGGCAGCCCAGCGCGCCTGGGCGGCCACGGACGTCGAGCGCCGGGCCGCGGTGCTCATGCGCTTCCACGACCTCGTCCTCGAGCGCCAGGTCGAGCTGCTCGACCTCATCCAGCTCGAGTCGGGCAAATCGCGGGCGCACGCCTTCGAGGAGATCGCCGACTGTGCCATCGCCGCCCGGCACTACGGCCGCCGCGCCGCGGACTACCTCGCCGACCTCCGTGTCCCCGGCGTCATCCCCGTGCTGTCGCAGGCCGTCGAGAGCCGTCGCCCCAAGGGCGTCGTCGGGGTCGTCTCACCGTGGAACTACCCGCTCAGCCTGGCCATCACCGACGCCATGCCGGCCCTCGTCGCCGGCAACGCCGTGGTCCTGCGCCCGGACCAGCAGACCTCGCTCACCGCACTCGCCGGGGTCGAGCTGCTGCGGGAGGCAGGCCTGCCGGACGGCGTCCTCCAGGTCGTCCTCGGACCAGGTGCCTCGACCGGGCAGGCGGTCGTCGACCGGGCCGACTACATCTGCTACACCGGCTCCACCCCGACCGGCCGCCGGGTCGGACAGTCCGCCGCCGAGCGGCTCGTCGGGTTCAGTCTCGAGCTCGGCGGCAAGAACTCCCTCTACGTCGCCGACGACGCCGACCTCGACCGGGCCGTCGCCGGTGCCGTGCGGGCGAGCTTCGCCTCCGCCGGGCAGCTGTGCATCAGCGCCGAGCGGATCCTCGTGCACCGCGACGTCAAGGACGAGTTCGTCACCCGCTTCGTCGACGCGGTCGAGCAGCTGCGACTCGGCACCTCCCTCACCTACGACTACGACATCGGCTCGCTCGTCGGCCAGCGCCAGCTCGATACCGTGACCGCGCACGTCGAGGACGCCCGGAGCAAGGGCGCCGTCGTCCTCACCGGGGGGCGGGCGCGCCCCGATGTCGGACCGTTCGTGTACGAGCCGACGGTCCTCACCGGCGTGACCGAGGCGATGGTGTGTCGCAACGACGAGACCTTCGGACCGGTCGTCTCGATCTACGAGGTCGGCTCCGACGACGAGGCGGTCGCCTTCGCCAACGACACCGAGTACGGCCTCAACGCGTCGGTGTGGACGCGCGACGTCGCGCGTGGTCGCCGGGTCGCCGCGCGCATCCGCACCGGGACGGTCAACATCAACGAGGCGTATGCCGCTGCGTGGGGTTCCATGGGTGCCTCCATGGGCGGGATGAAGGCCTCCGGCATCGGCCGCCGCCACGGACGCGAGGGCATCCTCAAGTACACCGAGAGCCAGAACATCACCGCGCAGCGGCTCGTGCCCATCGGGGAAATGCCCGGGCTGTCAGCGCAGCGCTACGCGCAGGTCATGACGCTCGCCCTCAAGGGCATGCGCCGGCTCGGGTTCCGGTGAGCGACAACGGGATCGGCGGCGAGGCCGCCGCTGCCGCAGACGTGCCGGGCACCGCAGGGACCGACGTCGACGTCGTCGTCATCGGCACCGGGTTCGGTGGGTCGGTCGCCGCGCTCCGGCTCGCGGAGAAGGGCTACTCGGTCCACATGCTCGAGGCGGGGCGCCGCTTCGAGGACGAGGACTTCGCGAAGACGTCCTGGGATACCCGCAACTACCTGTGGGCGCCGCAGCTCGGCTGCTACGGCATCCAGCGGATCCACAAGCTGCCCGACGTCATGATCCTCGCCGGGGCGGGGGTCGGCGGTGGCTCGCTCAACTACGCGAACACCCTCTACGTCCCACCGGAGCCGTTCTTCCGCGACCGGCAGTGGGGCCACATCACCGACTGGCAGGCCGAGCTCGCCCCCCACTACGACACCGCCCAGCGCATGCTCGGTGTCGTCGAGAACACCATCGAGGGGCCCGTCGAGCAGATCTGGCGCGAGGTGGCCGCGGACATGGGTGTGCCCGAGACCTTCCACAAGACTCCCGTCGGGATCTACTTCGGCAAGCCGGGCGTCGAGGTGGACGACCCCTACTTCGGGGGAGCCGGGCCGAAGCGCAAGGGTTGCACCCAGTGCGGCAACTGCATGGTCGGCTGTCGTCACGGCGCGAAGAACACGCTGCGCAAGAACTACCTCCACCTCGCCGAGAACCTCGGGGTCGTCATCGAGCCGATGCGCACGGTGACCCGGCTGGGAGTGGTGCCGGGCAGCGGAGGCGAGCGGCCGGCATACGAGACCTATCGGGTGCTGCACGAGCGGACCGGACCCGTGCCCGGCAAGGACCCTCGCGTCATCACCGCCCGGCACGTCGTCGTCGCGGCGGGCACGTGGGGGACCCAGACGCTGCTGCACACGATGGCGGCCGAGGGCGAGCTGCCCCGGATGTCGCGCCGGCTCGGCGAGCTGACCCGGACCAACAGCGAGGCGCTGCTCGGTGCCATGACCCAGCACGTCGACCCCAAAGCCGAACTCGCACAAGGGATTGCGATCACGTCGTCGTTCCACCCGGACGCGGACACGCACGTCGAGAACGTCCGCTACGGCCCGGGATCGAACGCGATGGGACTGCTGTCGACGGTGCTCGTCCCCGGCGACACCGGGCGGCCGCGTCCGGTGGAGTTCGTCCTGTCGCTGCTGCGCGAGCCGCAGCAGCTGTTCAAGCAGTTCCCCATGACGCGCCGGTGGAGCGAGCGGATCATCATCGGGCTCGTCATGCAGACCCGCGACAACTCGCTGCGGGTGTCCGGCAAGCGCGGCCTCTTCGGGCGGGTCCGGCTCACGTCGACCCAGGGCCACGGCGAACCCAACCCCACCTTCATCAAGGCCGGGCACGAGGCGATGACCGCCGTGGCGCAGCGACTCCAGAAGCTCACCGGCGAGTACACCATCGCCGGAGGCACGTGGGGCGAGGTCTTCGACGTGCCGCTCACCGCGCACTTCCTCGGCGGCGTCGTCATCGGTGACTCGCCGGAGACCGGCGTCATCGACGCCTACCACCGGCTCTGGGGGCACCCCGGCATCTCCGTCGTCGACGGGTCGGCGATCTCGGCGAACCTCGGGGTCAACCCGTCGCTGACGATCACCGCACAGTCCGAGCGGGCGATGTCGCTGTGGCCGAACCGCGGTGAGCTCGACCCGCGGCCCGCGCAGGACGAGGCCTACCGCAGGCTCGACCCGGTGCCCGCCAAGAACCCGGCTGTGAGCACGATGAGAGTGCGCAGCGCCGGCTGAGGGGTGAGGCTGGTTGTCATGGACAGCAGCACCTCCCATGGCAGCCCGTGGCTCGCGGACCTCGACGAGCGGCCGTCGCTGTCGACGCTGCTCACCGGGCACGAGGACACCGATGTCGCCGTCGTCGGCGCCGGCATCGTCGGGCTGACGACGGCACTGCTCGCGCTGCGCGACGGGTTGCGCGTCGTCGTCCTCGAGGGCGCTCGCGTCGGCACCGGCACGACAGGGCACACGACCGGCAAGGTGACCGCCCAGCACTCGCTCGTCTACGCCGACCTCCTTGACCGCGTGGGCGTCGAGAAGGCACAGGCGTATGCCGACGCCAACGTCGCGGGGATCGCGCTCGTGGAGCGGCTCGCCGACGAGCTCGGCATCGAGTGCGAGCTGACGCGGACGGACGCGCTGGCCTACGGGCGGTTCGCCTCGACGCGGTCTCGCATCGAGCGGGAGGTCGAGGCCGCGGTGCGGCTCGGACTGCCGGCGTCCTTCGTCACCGAATCCGACCTGCCGTTCGAGATCGACTCCGGCGTGGTCTTCGCCGACCAGCTGCACCTGCACGCCGGCCGGTATGCCGTCGGGCTGGCTCGCGCGGTCCGGGGCGCCGGCGGGGTCATCCACGAGGGGGCTCGGGTGACGGACATCGCCGAGGGAGACGGCCGTGTCGAGCTGACGACGTCCTCGGGCACGGTCAACGCCGACCACGCCGTCGTCGCGACGTTGCTGCCGCCGGGGCTGATGGGTGGCTTCTTCGCCCGCACCCGGCCGAAGGGGTCCTACGGCCTCGCGGTGCAGCTGTCCTCGCCGCCGCCCGCGTCCATGACGATCTCAGTCGATGAGCCGGCGCGCTCGACGCGTCCCTGGACGCCCCCGGGGGGTGGCCACGGGCTCGTCGTCGTCGGCAACGGCCACGACGTCGGCGACGGCAGCGACGGGCTCGAGAAGGTGGCCGACCTCGAGCGGTGGACCCGGGCCACCTTCCCGGTGACGTCGGTCGACCACCGGTGGTTCGCCCACGACTACACGACTCCCGATACGGTGCCCTATGTCGGTCGCCCGCCGTTGGCCGAGAACACTGCTGTCGCAACGGGATTCGGCAAGTGGGGGCTGGCTGCGGGAAGCGCTGCAGCGGTGATGGTCACCGACGCGATCGCCGGACGGGACAATGCGTGGGCGGAGATGTTCGACGCCTCCCGCCGCGACACCCTGCGGGCGCTGCCGAAGCTCGCGGTCGACAACGCCAAGGTCGGCGCCGACCTCGTGACCGGACAGCTGCGCACCGGCGCGCCGCGGTGCACCCACCTCGGCTGTCGGCTGCGCTGGAACGACGCCGAGACGACGTGGGACTGCTACTGCCACGGTTCTCGGTTCGGCCAGGACGGCGAGGTCCTCACCGGCCCGGCGACGCGCCCGCTCGATCTGGGCTGACGGGCGCGTCAGTCCTCGTCGCGCCAGGCGCGCCACAGGGCGGCGTAGGCGCCGTCGCGCTCCATGAGCTCGTCGTGCGTGCCGAGCTCGGCGATCCGGCCGCCGTCGACGACGCACACCCGGTCCGCGTCGTAGGCGGTGTGCAGCCGGTGGGCTATCGCGACCACCGTTCGTCCCTGCGTCACTGCCGCGAGGGAGCGTTCAAGGTGCCGGGCGGCACGCGGGTCGAGCAGCGACGTCGCCTCGTCGAGGACGAGGGTGTGCGGGTCGGCGAGGACGAGCCGGGCCAGCGCGAGCTGTTGCGCCTGTGAGTCGGTGAGCGCGTGCCCGCCGGACCCGACGGTCGTGTCGAGTCCCTCGGGGAGCGCACGCACCCAGGCGTCGGCATCGACGGCCGCGAGGGCGGCATACACCTCGTCGTCGGAGGCGCCCGGCCGCGGCAGGCGCAGGTTCTCGCCCACGGTGCCCACGAAGACGTGGTGCTCCTGGGTGACGAGCGCGACCTCGCCGCGGAGTCGCGCGAGGGTGAGGTCGACCAGGGGCACTCCGCCGACGGTGACTCGCCCGGTGCGGGGACCGTCGATGCCGGCGATGAGCTGGCCGAGGGTGGACTTGCCGGCGCCGGAGGGGCCGACGATGGCGAGGCGTTCGCCGGGGCGCAGGGTGAGCGAGACGCCGTGGAGGACGTCGCGGCCGTCGCGGTAGGAGTAGCGGACGTCCTCGACCGCGATGCCGTCGCCGTGGGGCTCCCCGCCCGTGGCGATGCGGTCCGGCGGTACCTCGCCGACGCCGAGAACGCGCGCGAGAGACGTTGCCGCGAACTGGATCTCGTCGAGCCAGCTGATCAGGTCCCCGAGGGGGTCGAGCATCTGCTGGATGTAGAGCGTCACCGCGGTCGCGGCGCCGATGGTGACGTAGCCGTTCCACGACAGCCAGCCACCCCACAGCACCGACACGGCCACGGGCAGGAAGAAGCCGATCTCCAGCCACGGGAACCACCGCATCCGGAGCGAGACGCCGAGCCGTTCGGCCCGCGCGGCCTCATCGAGCGCGTCGTCGAACCGCTCGCGGCGGCGCTCGCTCAGGCTGAGGGCATCCATGGTGCGCAGGCCCTCGATCGTCTCTGCGCCAACGGAGTTCAGTCGGGCATAGCTCGCGTGCTCCCACAGGTAGACGCGACCGGCGCGGCGGAGGTACCACCGGCTCGAGGGGACGTGCAGCAGCAGCGGAGTGAGCAGGGCGAGGGCCGCGAGTGGTGAGGTGAAGACTGCGGCGACGACGGTGGCGGTGACGGTCATGACGGACACGACGATGGCCGGGATGCCGAACCGGATGACGTGGGTCATCGCGTCGATGTCGTTCGTCGTGCGCGCGACGAGGTCACCGGTGCCGGCACGCTCGATCGTCGAGAGCGGCAGCCGGACGGCGTCGCGGACGAAGTCCTCGCGCAGCCGCGCGAAGACGTGCTCGGACAGCACGAACGCCGCCCGCCGCGCGAACCACGTGAGCACCGTCTGGGCGAGGATCGCCGCGACGAGGACGCCGATGAGGACGTCGATGCGGCCGAGGTCGGCGCCGGTGCTGCTGCCGTCGCGGCCGGCGCGGGTGACCGTCTCGACGATCTGCCCGACGACCCACGGGCCGACGAGCCCGACGAGCGCCGCGAGCCCGTGCAGGACGAGGACGACGGCGAGCGGGCGCCGGTGCGAGCGCAGCAGGACGCGGACGTGCCTGGTCACGGTCTGCCGGGTCGCGATGGGCAGCGAGCGCCGGGCGTGGTCGGTCTCGCCGATGCGGGACAGGATCGGGGTCATCGCTCAGTCACCTTCTCCGCGCAGGACGATGCGCCGGTATGCCGGGTGCTCGCGCGAGAGGTCGCGGTGCGTCCCGTGGGCGGTCACCTTGCCGTGCTCGGCGACGAGGACGGTGTCGGCGCGATCGAGGAGCAGTGGGCTCGCCGTGACGAGGACGGTCGTGGCGCCGGCCCGGTGCTTCGGGAGCCGCTCGGCGATACGTGCCTCGGTGTGGGCGTCGACGGCGCTCGTCGGCTCGACGAGGACGAGAACCTCGGGGTCGCGCAGGAGGGCACGGGCGAGGGCGAGGCGCTGGCGCTGGCCGCCGGAGAGGGCGCGGCCGCGCTCCTCGAGCTCGCCGTCGAGCCGGCCGTCGACCGAGTCGATGGCGTCGGCCGCATCGGCGGTGTGCAGGGCGGCCCACAGCTCGGTGTCGTCGGCCCGGCCGCTCGGGTCGAGCTCGCCGCGCACCGGACCGCTGAAGAGGTACGGGTCGGACTCGGAGACGACGATGCGCCGGCGCACCTCCTCGATGGGGAGGTCGTCGAGGCTGGTGTCGCCCCAGGTCACGCCGTGCCGTCCGGGCACGATCCGGCCGAGGCGCGCCGCGATGGCCGCGGACTCCTCGGGGCGCGCCGACACGATGGCGGTGAGCTGGCCCGGCTCGATGCGCACGCCCGAGACAGGATCGACGAGCGGCCCATCCCCTGTCCCGATCCCACCCAATTGGACGGTTCGGGACGGACCGATCTGGGACGACGGGTGGTCGGGCTCGGCCGCGAGGATGGGGACGAGCCGGCCGGCCATGACCCGCGAGGTGATGAGCTTGTTGACGAACTCCGTCGCCGTCCGCAGTGGCATCGTGAGGAACGCGGTGTACCCGTAGAACGCGACGAGCTGCCCCGCGGAGATCTCGCCCGAGACCGCGAGGTGCGCGCCGAGGCCGGTGACCACGACGACGAAGATGCCGGGCAGCAGCACCTGCGCCGCGTCGAGCAGCGCCTGCACGGAGGCCATGCGGATGCCCGCGTCGCGCACGCGAGAGGACTGGCCGGCATACCGGCCGAGGAAGTTCTCCTCACCGCCCACGCCGCGCAACACGCGCAACCCGGCCACGGTGTCCGCGCCGAGCGCGGTGAGCCGGCCGGCCTGGTCGCGCTGCGCCTGCTGGCGCTTCTGCAGCGGACGCATGATGAGCGCCAGGGACGAGATGAGCAGCGGCCCGCCGACGAGCATGACGACACCGAGGAGCACCGAGCCGCGCAGCAGGATGACCGACACGACGACGAAGCCGGACCAGCCACAGGAGCAGGCGGTCGGCGTTCGTCGGGGGAGTGGCGTCTGGCTCCAGCTCGTAGGGCCACGTGGTCGTCGGCATCGCGTCCCTCACGCTAGGTGTGGCGGACGGGCTCGGGCCACCGAGTTTCCGCTCAGGTGAGGCGTTTAGGCTGCGCTACGTGCTCGAGTCCGCCCGCAAGCCGCGCAACCTCGCGCTGCTCGCGGTCGTCGTGCTCGTCGTCGTCGCGTTCATCCAGCTCGGCCGGTGGCAGCTCGGCGTCGCCGAGGACCAGTCCGCCAAGGACGCGCTCGAGAAGGCGCGCTCGCAGGCACCCGTGCCCGTGCAGACGCTGCTGCGGCCGCACCAGGACTTCCCGAACTCGTTGAGTGCGCGGCCGGTGTCGGCGACGGGGACGTTCGGCGCAGACCAGGTCATCGTCGCGAACCGGCGGCTCGAGGGGCGGACCGGCTATTGGGTCGTCGCGCCGTTGCGGGTCGAGACGACCGGGGCGACGCTGCCGGTGCTGCGGGGGTTCGTCTCGTCGCCGGAGGACGCGCCGCCGGTGCCGCGGGGGACGGTCACCGTGAGTGGTGGGCTGGCTCCGCCGGAGAGCCCGTATGCCGGTGACGCGCCTCCCGAGGGTCAGCTCGGCTCGATCGACACCTCGGTCCTCGTGGGCCGCTGGCCGGGGCAGCTGTACAACGCGTTCGTCTTCCAGGAGGCCGAGTCGCCTACTCCCGCAGCGGAGTTCGTGGGTTCGATGCAGCGGGTGCCCACTCCGGTCGGTGACTCGGGGATCAGGGGTCGCAACGCGGCATACGCGCTGCAGTGGTGGGTCTTCGCGGCGTTCGCGCTGTACATGTGGTGGCGGATCGTGCGCGAGGACCGGCGTGAGGACGAGGCGGCGCGGGCCGCGCAGCAGGCTCCCAGAGAGCCGGGGGACAATGAGGGACGTGACTGATGTGAACAGCAGGCAGGGCGATGCGAGTGGCGCTGACGGTGTCGGCGGTGTCGACGGTGGCGCGATCCGGGACGTCGATGCGGCGCGCAAGGCGCTGACGTTCTTCAAGGTGATGGCGTTCGTCGTGGGCGTCGGGCTGCTCGTGCTCGTCGTCGAGCTGGTCCTCGAGTACTTCACGGCGATGTCGGGGCCGAACAACCCGCTGCGGTGGTGGCCGCAGCCGCACGGCTTCATCTACATGGTCTATCTCGTTGCCACCGCGAACCTCGGGTTCAAGGTCGGCTGGTCGCTGCCGAAGATGGTCGGCGTGATGCTCGCGGGGTGCGTGCCGTTCCTGTCGTTCTGGGTGGAGCGCAAGATGGCTACCGACGTCGAGGCTCGCTTGGCCGCGTCGAGCGCCGAAGGTCCCTCTGTGGCCGCCTGACGCGGCGGTCACGTTTCAGAAGGGGATCGTCTCGGGTTCTCGTGGTGGCGGGGGCGGCATGTCGACGAGCACCGTGCGGCCCCTGACCAGTCCGCTGTGGAGGTCGGTGCGGGTGTCGTGGAAGAGGGGTCGGCCTCGGTCGTCGTAGGTGCGGCAGTTACGGGCGGCGTACCGACGGTGAGCGTGGCGGCCGTGGGCCGTGTGGCGGTCGGTGTCGAGGAGGTCGTCGAGCAGGGTCTCGAGGGTGCTGGGCTTCTCGCTTGTCGTGGTGTCGCTGGTGTTCTCGGTTTCGGGCGTGCTGGGGTGCACGGTGGCGAGGCGCAAATGGTCGACGGGGTGGGTGGTGAACTCGCGGCCGGTGGGGTCGGTCCAGGTGGCGGTGCCGTCGGGGTCGAGTCGGACGCGCCAGTCGTGGCGTTGCTTGATGCGGTGGTGATGTCGACAGAGCGCGATGAGGTTTCCCGGGTGTGTGGGTCCTTGGGGCCAGGGGATGACGTGGTCGAGGTCGGTCTGCCTCGCGGAGGCGGTGCAGCCGGGGAATCGGCAGGTGCCGTCACGCAGCCTCACGAGGCGGGCCATCGCGGCCGGGACGCGGTACGCGGATGACTCCGCATCGCTGGACGTGGCGTTCCTGGTGCGGGTGGGCGCGAGCGACACCGGAACGTACCCGCTGATGAGGGCACCCGTGTCGGGGTGACAGG
>NZ_PVTI01000031.1 GCF_003002895.1 Knoellia remsis
CGGTCAAGCCGTCAACGGCCTACGACGCGGCAACTCCTTCCTCGCCCACCGCTACCGCCGCCTCGCCCGCCGCATCGGCAAACTCCGCGCGATCGTCGCCGTCAGCAGATCACTCCTGACCATCATCTGGCACCTCCTGACCGACCCGACCCAGAGCTACACCGACCTCGGCGCCGACTACTACGACCGCCACATCGACACCACACGCCGCACCCAGCGACACGTCCGCGACCTCCAAGCCCTCGGCTACCGCGTCACCCTCGAACCCGTCGCCTGACCAAAACCCCACACACCACCGCGCCACCCGCAGCACTCACCCCTGCCCCCATCACCTTCATTTTCTGGATCAGTCGGGCGGCGGGAGGGGGCGGAGGCGGAGGTTCTGCATCCCGCCGTCGACGGCGAGGGCGACACCGGTCGTCGACCCCGACAGGGGCGATGCCAGGTAGGCCACCGCGCCGGCCACCTCGTCGGCCGAGACGAGTCGGCCGTGCGGCTGACGGGCGTTGAGGGCGGCACGCTCGGCCGCGGGGTCGTCGGCCCGGTCGAGGAGCCGCCCGATCCACGGGGTGTCGGCGGTTCCGGGGCTCACGGCGTTGACCCGGATGCCCTCGCGGATGTGGTCGGCCGCCATCGCGCGCGTCATCGCGTGCACGGCTCCCTTGCTCGCGGAGTAGAGCACCCGGTCGGGCAGGCCGGCCGTGGCCGCGATCGACCCGGTGTTGACGATGGCGGCGTGTTCGGACCGGCGCAGGTGCGGCAGGGCGGCGCGGGCGACCCGGGCCATGCCCACGACGTTGGCGTCGAGCACCCGGGCCCACTCGTCGTCGGGGTTGTCGGCGACCGTGCCCTGGGCACCGATGCCGGCGTTGTTGACCACGACGTCGAGGCCGCCCCACGTCGCGACAACCTCGCTGATGGCGGCACGGACTGAGGCGTCGTCACCGACGTCGCACCGCACCGCCAGCGTCTGCTCGTCCGCCGGGACCGACGACGGGTCGAGGTCGAGTGCCGCCACCTTCGCCCCGCGGGCGCGCAGCTCGTCGGCGATCGCCGCGCCGATGCCGGAGGCGCCGCCGGTGACGATGGCGACGAGGCCGTCGAAGTCACGGATGTCGTTCTGCCGGCTCACGATGCGGCTCCTCCTGCCGTGAGGGATTCGACGAAGACCTGTCGCTGACGCCCGAGTCCCTCGACCTCGACCTCGCACACGTCACCGGCTGCGAGGTAGGGGAACCGGCCCGAGAGTGCGACACCCTCCGGCGTCCCAGTGAGCACGAGGTCACCGGGCTCGAGCGCCATGACCTGGCTGAGGTCGTGGAGCACCGCTCCGACGTCGAAGATCTGGTCCGCGGTCGTCGAGTCCTGACGCGGCTCGCCGTTGACCCAGCTGCGCAGCCCCAGCGCCTGCGGGTCCAGCTCGTCCGGCGTGACGAGCCAGGGTCCTGCCGGAGTGAACCCGGGGCAGCACTTGCCCTTGCTCCACTGCCCGCCGGAGATGTCCAGCTGGAAGGTCCGTTCGGACAGGTCGTTGACGGTGACGAACCCTGCGACGTGACGCACCGCCTCGTCGGGCGACGCGGCATACGACAACCGTTCGCCGATGACGACTCCGAGCTCGACCTCCCAGTCGGTGCGCGTCGACCCCCGCGGGATCTCGACGTCGTCGTCCGGGCCGCCGAGGGTGCCGGGGTGCTTGAGGAACACGACCGGCTGCGTCGGCGGCTCAGCGCCCGACTCCGCGGCGTGCGCGGCGTAGTTCATGCCGATGCACACCACGGCGGGCGGGCGCGCCACGGGCGGCCCGACGCGCAGCTCGTCGGCACCGGCCAGCTCGGGCAGGTCGTCGAGGGCGGCGCGGAGTCGGTCCAGTCCTGCGTCGGCGAAGAAGTCGCCGTCGAAGTCGGGGGTCACCGGGCGCGCGTCGCACCACCTGTCCGCCCTCTCGACGACGGGAACCTCCTGGCCGCGGGGGCCGAGTCGGGCCAGCTTCACGATCGTTCTCCTTCGCCCCGACCTCGTCCGCGAGACCGGTGATTGTCGACATCTGCTTGACACACTTTAAAGATCCGATGTTTGATGGCGCAATACCCGTCCGTCCGCCAGAGGAGGCTGATGTCGTGAGCACGATCATCGCGCTGGAGACCCACGACGTCCGTTTCCCCACCTCGCAGACGCTGGATGGCTCGGACGCCATGAACCCGGACCCCGACTACTCGGCCGCCTACGTCCGGCTCGTCACCGACGCCGACGACGGTCTCAGCGGGCATGGGTTCGTCTTCACCATCGGCCGCGGCAACGACGTCCAGGTCGCGGCCATCGAGGCACTTCGGCCGCACCTGGTCGGCCGCGAGGTCGAGCCCCTCCTCGATGACATGGGCGCCGCGTGGGACCTCCTCGTCCACGACTCCCAGCTGCGCTGGCTCGGGCCCGAGAAGGGCGTCATGCACATGGCGACGGGTGCCGTCCTCAACGCGCTCTGGGACCTCAAGGCCAAACGTGCAGGTATGCCGTTGTGGCAGCTGCTCGCGTCGATGTCACCGGAGGAGATCGTCGCCGCGGTCGACTTCCGCTACCTCCGCGACGCGCTCACCGAGGACGAGGCACTCGAGCTGCTGCGCGCCGCAGAGTCGGGGCGTGGCGAGCGCACGAAAGCCCTTCTCGCGCAGGGCTACCCGGCATACACGACGACTCCCGGCTGGCTCGGCTATGACGACGCCAAGCTCGAGCGGCTGAGCAAGGAGGCCGTCGCGGACGGCTTCACCCAGATCAAGCTCAAGGTGGGCAACGACCTCGACGAGGACCGTCGCCGCCTCGCGCTCGCCCGGCATGCGGTCGGCCCCGACGTGTGCATCGCCATCGACGCCAACCAGCGGTGGGAGGTCGGAGAGGCCGTCGAGTGGGTGCAGGCGCTGTCCGACGCCGACCTCGCCTGGGTCGAGGAGCCGACCTCTCCCGACGACATCCTCGGTCATGCCGCCATCGCCCGCGCCATCGCGCCCATCCCGGTCGCGACCGGCGAGCACATGATGAACCGCGTCATGGCCAAGCAGTTCCTCCAGGCGGATGCGCTCCAGGTCCTCCAGATCGACGCGACCCGCGTCGCCGGGGTCAGCGAGAACCTCGCGATGCTGCTGCTGGCGGCGAAGTTCGGCGTCCGTGTCTGCCCGCACGCCGGGGGAGTCGGTCTCTGCGAGGCCGCGCAGCACCTCTCGATGTTCGACTTCGTCGCGCTGTCCGGCGAGACAGACGGCCGCTTCATCGAGTACGTCGACCACCTCCACGAGCACTTCGTCACGCCGGTCCGCATCGAGGACGGGCACTACGTCACCCCCACCGAGCCCGGCGCCGGCACCGAGATGCTCGCCAGCTCGATCACCGAGTACGAGGTCACCGCATGACCCTGGCCCCGTCGTCGGCGACGCCCGTCCTCGCCCTCGGTGTCGCCCAGCTCGGCAACCTCTTCCACGAGGTGTCCGACGCGGACGCGCGCGCCGTGCTCGAGTCGGCGTGGGAGGCGGGCATCCGCACGTTCGACACCGCGCCGCACTACGGGCTCGGACTGTCCGAGCGCCGGCTGGGTGCCTTCCTCGGCTCACTCGATGCCCCCGAGCGCGCGGAGGCGCTCGTGTCGACCAAGGTGGGGCGACTCCTGCGACCGACGCCCGGGCGCAGCGGCGACGACCTCGACTCGGGGTTCGCCGTGCCGGCCACCCACGAGCGCGTGTGGGACGCCACCGCCGCAGGCATCCGCACCTCCCTCGAGTCCTCGCTCATCCGGCTCGGACTCGACCGCGTCGACACGACCTACCTCCATGACCCCGACGAGTACCCCGACCCCGAGGGCTCGATCCGCGGTGGCCTCGCCGCCCTCGACGAGCTCCGCCGCGAAGGGCTCACCCGTGTGATCGGCACCGGCAGCAAGTCGGTCGCGGCACTCGCCGACAGCGTCGCCGACGAGCGCTGCACCGCGCTCATGGTGGCCGGCCGCTGGACCGTCATCGACCGATCGGCCGGTGCCGAGGTGCTGCCGAGGGCCGCGGACCGCGGGGTCGAGGTCGCCGCCGCCGGGGTCTACAACTCGGGACTGCTGGCCACCGCGCGTCCCTCCGGTCATTTCGAGTATGCCGCCGCGTCGCCTGCCGTCGTCGCGCTCGCCGAGCGCGTGGCCGGGGTCTGCGAGAGCCACGGCGTCGACCTGCCGACGGCCGCCCTGCACTTCGCCGCGCGTGGCGAGGGCGTGACCCGGGTCGTCGTGGGAGCCCGCAGCGTCGAGCAGGTTCGGCAGACGCTCGAACGGTGGAACACGACGGTGCCCGATGCGCTCTGGGAGGACCTCGCCGATGCAGGTGACGTGTCGAGTCTCGCGGGGACCGAGCGGGTGTCGTCGTGAGGATCGACGCGCACCTGCACCTGTGGGACCCCGCGCTGGGCGTCTATGACTGGATCACTCCCGACCTCGGCCCCCTCAACCGCGCGTTCGGTGCCGACGAGGCGCGAGTCGTGCTGTCCGAGAGCGGGATCGACGGTGCGGTGCTCGTCCAGGCGGCCGACGCGCCGGAGGACACCGAGGCGATGCTCACCGTGGCCGCGGCGAACCCGTGGGTGTGGGGCGTCGTCGGCTGGCTCGACCTCGAGGACCCTGACGGTGCCGCGCGCACGATCGACGAGTGGTCGGGCGAGCCGCACCTGCGCGGAGTCCGCCAGCTCGTCCACGACGACCCCCGACCCGACGTGCTCGACCAGCCTCAGGTCCGGCGCACCCTGGCCCGGCTCGCCGACTCCGGGCTGGCGTTCGACGTGCCCGACGCCTTCCCGCGTCACCTCGGGCAGGCGGCGTCGATCGCGCGCGAGCTGCCCGAGCTCACCGTCGTCATCGACCACCTCGGCAAGCCGCCGCGTGGCAGCGACGCCATGGCCGACTGGGAGCGACAGCTGCGCGACGTCGCCTCGTGCGACAACACGGTCGCGAAGGTCTCCGGCCTCGGCCTGGCCGGGGTCGGCTCCGGCGTCGAGGACCTGCGCGGGGTGTGGGAGGTCGCGCTCGACACGTTCGGCCCGGACCGGCTCATGGTCGGGAGCGACTGGCCCGTCTCGACTCTGCACGGCACCTACGCCGAGACCGTGGCGGTCCTCGGTGGGCTCGTCGGCGAGCTCAGCCCCACCGAGCAGGAGCAGGTGTGGTGGCGCACCGCACAGCGCACCTACCGGCTGCTCGTCCCTGCGTCCCCACCGCAGGCCACCTCGGCGGCTCCCTGACCCCGCCCGCCCACTCGACGATTCCAAGGATGTGATCGTGAACATGCGACAGGGTGTGGACCCCCTCCTCGTGGCCGATGGGGTGAGCAAGTCCTTCCCCGGCGTCAAGGCGCTCGACGACATGCACGTCGAGCTGCGACACGGAGAGGTGCTCGCGCTCGTCGGTGAGAACGGTGCCGGCAAGTCCACGCTCATGAAGCTGCTGTCCGGCATCCACACGGCCGACACGGGGCGGTTCCTCCTCGACGGGCAGCCGTTCGAGGCGAGCAGCCCGTCGGAGGCGTTGCAGCTCGGGATCAGCATCATCCACCAGGAGTTCAACCTCGTCCCCGACCTCACGGTCGCGCAGAACCTCTTCCTCGGACGTGAGCCACGCAGGGGGCTGTTCACCTCCGACCGGGCGCTCGAGCGGCAGGCCCGTGAGCTGCTCGACCGGCTCGGGCTGGTGCTCGACCCATCCACGCGGGTCGGTGACCTCACGGTCGCCAAGCAGCAGATGGTCGAGATCGCCAAGGCCCTCTCGCACGACGCGCGGGTGCTCATCATGGACGAGCCGACCGCGGCCCTCAACGATGCCGAAGTCGAGACGCTGCACCAGCTCATCCGGGACTTCGTGAGCCCGCGCACCGGCGTCATCTACATCAGTCACCGCATGGATGAGCTGAAGCGGATCAGCGACCGCATCACCGTCATCCGCGACGGCAGCTACATCGACACCCTCGACACCGCGACGACGACGATGCCGGAGGTCATCGCACGCATGGTCGGCCGCGCCATCGACACCGATGCCCGACCCGAGAACGTCCGCGAGGACCGGCCCGTCGTGCTCAGTGTCGACGGGCTCAGCACCAAGGCCCTGCTCGACGACGTCTCCTTCGACCTGCGCGAGGGCGAGATCCTGGGCTTCGCCGGGCTCATGGGCGCCGGCCGCACCGAGGTCGCCCGTGCTCTCGTCGGAGCCGACCGGTCGACCGGCGGGCGCATCGTCCTGCGCGGACGCGACGTGCAGATCCCGAACCCGGCCAGAGCCGCCGCTCTGGGCATCGGCTACCTCTCCGAGGACCGCAAGCACCTCGGCCTCCTCCTCGACCAGAGCGTCGCCGACAACGTCGCGCTGGCGTCCTTCGGTGACCGGTTCGCGCGCGGTGGGTTCGTCGGCGAGAAGGCCGTGCGCCGTGAGGCGGAGCAGGTCGTCACCCGGCTCGCGATCAAGACGCCGTCCGTCGATCGCATGGTCAAGAACCTCTCCGGTGGCAACCAGCAGAAGGTCATCATCGGTCGCTGGCTCGTCAAGGACTGCGACATCCTCATCGTCGACGAGCCGACCCGAGGCATCGACGTCGGCGCCAAGGACGAGATCTACCGCCTGCTCGGCGAGCTCGCCGAGCAGGGCAAGTCGATCATCGTCATCTCGTCCGAGCTGCCCGAGGTGCTGCGCCTCTCGCACCGAGTCGTCGTCATGAGCGAGGGGTGCGTCACCGGGATCCTCGACCGTGACGACGCCACCCAGGAGAGCGTCATGGAGCTCGCGACCCAGCGCCACAGTGCGCCCGCAACCGTCATCGAGGCCGAGGAGCTGGCAGACATGCCCACCGAGGACCCCACCGACACCCCCGCACCCGACCCACGGCAGGCAGGACGGTCATGACCACCCAGCACACTCCCGACGCGGCGACCGACCCCGCGAGCAACCCGCCGAGTGACGCGGCAACCGCTCCCGGGACCAACTCAACGGCCGCCCGGCCGGCGTCCGCCACCGCCGAGGGACGCTCCCTCGTCGGCGAGGAGATGCGGGCGCGCCTGCAGCAGCTGCTCGCCTTCGCCAGCCTCGTCGTCATCGGCGCCTTCTTCGCGATCGCGAGCCCGATCTTCCTCACCTTCGGCAACATCACGAACGTCCTCTTCTCCACCGTCGTCATCGGCCTGCTCGCCCTCGGCACGACGTTCGTCATCATCACCGGCGGCATCGACCTCTCCATCGGCACCGGAATGGCGCTGTGCGCCGTCATGTCCGGCACGTTCATCACGACGTGGGGCATTCCGTGGCCGCTCGGCGTCGTCCTCGCCGTGCTCTTCGGCGGGCTCATCGGCTTCGTCAACGGCGTGAACGTCGCGGGGCTCGGTCTGCCGCCGTTCATCGCCACCCTCGCCATGATGCTCGTGGCGCAGGGCCTCGCCCTCGTCATCTCCAAGAGCGCGCCGATCTACTTCAGCGACAGCCCCGGCTACACCCAGCTCTCGACGGGCAACCTCATCCCGGGGCTGGACGTGCCCAACGCCGTCCTCGTCCTCGCCCTCGCGACGATCGTCGCGGCCGTCCTCCTCGGCCGGACCGTCCTCGGCCGCTACACCTTCGCCATCGGCAGCAACGAGGAGGCGACGGCCCTCTCCGGCATCAACGTCGGACGCTGGAAGATCGTCATCTACACGCTCGCGGGCCTCTTCACCGGCCTCGCCGGCGTCATGATCTCGGCCCGTCTCGGTTCGGCCCAGCCCGCGACCGGCATGGGCTACGAGCTGCAGGCCATCGCCGCCGTCGTCATCGGCGGCACCTCCCTCGCCGGCGGCAAGGGCTCGATCGTCGGCACCATCATCGGCGCGCTCATCATCTCCGTCATCAACAACGGGCTGCAGCTCATGTCCATCCCCCAGGAGTGGCAGAACGTCATCCTCGGCGCCGTGATCATCGTCGCCGTCTACGCGGACATGGCCCGCAAGAAGGCCACGGCCACCTGAACGCCGCCCCGGGACCGGACCCCACGGCATACGAAACCCACCCCCACCAAGGAGCACGACATCATGATCCGCAACGCACGACTCATGGCCACCGCCACGGCGCTGGCCCTCGGCCTCGCCGCCTGCGGCTCCGGCGGCGGCAGCAACGACAGCGCAGCAGGTGGCGGCGACGGCGACCAGCCCTACATCGCCATCGTCTCCAAGGGCTTCCAGCACCAGTTCTGGCAGGCCGTCAAGAAGGGCGCCGAGCAGGAGGCGCAGAAGCAGGGCGCCCGCATCACCTTCGAGGGACCGCCCACCGAGAAGGACATCGAGCAGCAGATCACGATGCTCACCAACGCGATGGCCAAGCAGCCCGACGCCATCGGTTTCGCCGCCCTGGACTCCAAGGCCGCCGAGGGTCTGCTCCAGCAGGCCAAGAGCCAGAACATCCCCGTCATCGCCTTCGACTCCGGCGTCGAGTCCGACATCCCGCTCACGACCGCGGCGACCGACAGCAAGAAGGCCGCCGGTGAGGCCGCGAAGAAGATGGCCGAGCTCATCGGCAACAAGGGCAAGGTCGCCGTCGTCGCGCACGACCAGACCAGCCAGACCGGCAAGGACCGCCGCGACGGCTTCCTCGAGTGGATGAAGGCCAACGCGCCGGAGATCGAGGTCCTGCCCGTGCAGTACGGCGACGGCGACCAAGCCAAGAGCGCCGACATCACCAAGTCGATCCTCGGCGCCAACCCCGACGTCAAGGGCGTCTACGGCACGAACGAGGGCTCGGCCATCGGTGTCGTCAAGGGTCTGGAGGAGTCCGGCAAGTCCGGCGTCACGGTCGTCGGGTTCGACTCGGGCCAGGCGCAGATCGACGCGATCACGAGCGGTGTCGAGGCCGGTGCCATCACGCAGAACCCCATCGGGATCGGTGAGGAGGTCGTCAAGGCGGCGATGAAGGCGATAAAGGGCGAGAGCCTGCCGAAGACGATCGACACCGGCTACTTCTGGTACGACAAGTCGAACATCAACGACCCGGAGATCCAGGCCGTCCTCTACAAGTAGTCCGGACAGCGGGCTTCGTCGTCGGTATGCCCCGCGCTCACCCGAGCGCGCGGCATACCGATGCGGTGGTTCCTAGGATGGGCCGGTGACCGATCGCAGCGCCGCCGTCGCCGAGCTCGTCGCCGCCCTCCCCGAGGGCGTCGTCGCCACGGCACCCGCCCAGCTCGAGAAGTACCGGATGGACTGGGCCAAGGACACCAGCGCCGGTATGCCGTGTGCGGCCGTGCGCGCGGAGCGCGCCGAGCACGTCCAGGAGGCGGTCCGCTGGGCCGCGCGTCACGGCATGCCGGTCGTGCCGCGAGGGGCCGGATCGGGGCTCAGCGGAGGGGCGTCGGCGGTCGAGGGCGGCGTCGTCGTCTCACTCGAGCGAATGACCGCCATCGAGATCGACCCGGCCGCGCGGTGCGCTGTCGTCGAGCCGGGCGCGTTCAACGCCACCGTCAAGAAGACCGCCGCCGAGCACGGCCTCTGGTACCCGCCGGACCCGAGCTCGTTCGAGATCTGCTCCATCGGCGGCAACGTCGCGACGAACGCCGGCGGCCTGTGCTGCGTCAAGTACGGCGTGACCACCGACTACGTCCTCGGGCTCGACGTCGTCCTCGCCGACGGGCGGCTGGTCACGTTGGGCGGCAAGCGGATCAAGGATGTCGCGGGGCTGTCCCTGCTCAAGCTCTTCGTCGGGTCCGAGGGCACGCTCGGGATCGTCACCCGCGTCATCCTGCGGCTGGTCCCGGCCCAGCTCACGCCGTCGACGCTCGTCGCAACGTTCGACTCGGTGCGGGCCGCGGCGGACGCGGTCGTCGGCATGTGTCGCGTCACGCGGGCGTCGATGATCGAGCTCATGGACAAGCCGACGGTGAACCAGGTCGAGGACTTCGCGCCGATGGGCCTCGACCGCGACCGGGCGCTGCTCATCGTCCAGTCCGATGCGCCCGAGGGGGCCCGGGCCGGCGAGATGGAGCTCATCGAGGCTGCATGCGAACAGGCCGGTGCCGCAGAGGTTTTCGTGACCCACGAGGCCGACGAAGGGGCGGCGTTCGTGCGGGCGCGGCGACTCGCGTTCCCGGCGGCCGAGGCGAAGGGCGCGCTGCTGCTCGAGGACGTCGGGGTGGAGGTGCCGCTGCTGCCCGACCTCGTGGCGCGGGTCGAGGAGATCGGGGTCGAGCGCGGTGTCGAGGTCGTCTGCGTCGCGCACGCCGGCGACGGCAACACCCACCCCATCGTCATGTACGACGCCGCCGACCCGGACTCGGTCATCCGGGCCGAGGCAGCGTTCCAGAACATCCTCACCGCCGCGATCGAGCTCGGCGGCACGATCACGGGTGAGCACGGCGTCGGCCGGCTCAAGCGCGACGCCCTCCCGGCGATGCTCGGGCCCGACGTCATGGAGCTCAACCAGCGGGTCAAGGACGCCCTCGACCCGCAGGGGATCCTCAACCCGGGAGCGGTGCTCGACGCCCGTTCGTGACCGAACCGCAAGCAGAATGGGCACGCACAAATCCGCAGGTCAGCGGTCTACGAGCGGTAATGTCAGGTTGCGATCCGGAACTCCCCGCTCCGGACACGGCCACAAGGAGTGACCATGTACATCGGACTCGGAATCGTCCTGCTCGTCCTTGGCGCGATCCTGTCGTTCGCGCTGGACGTCAACATCCCCGGCATCGAGGACGACACCCTCGGCTGGATCCTCATGGCTGCCGGTCTGGCAGCGATCCTGCTCTCGTTCGCCATGCGCGGCCGCTCGCGCCCGGCGGGCTACACGAGCACCCGCTCGTCGCACGTCGACCCCAACACGGGCGCTCGCGTCGACGAGACCCGGGTCGACCCGGACAACCGCTACTGAGCAGCGGGGCTCGTCCACGACGACGCCCCGGTGAGGTCGCCTCACCGGGGTGTCGTCATGTCCGGGCCCGTCGGCAGGACATGGCGCGAGCTTGTCAGCAGGGGGGAGTGCTCCCCATCGACAGGTTGCGACGGCGCTGGAAGTGTGGGCACCAGAGCGGATCGGGGGATCCGCCGGCCCGGCTGAGGGAGCCGGGTGACGGAACGCGGCGCCTGCTCGCGGAGGGGAGAGCAGGCGCCCCGCCCTCCCGTCCGAGACCGCCTTCACAGTGCACCCCACCAGCGCGCACGCGGTATGCCGTCCGCGACCTGCGCGGACGGCATACCGTTTCGTCGGGCGTGGAGGGGATGGGCGTCAGGGGAGGTGGCAGACCTCGTCCATCGGTGCCCACCACTCACCCGGAGCCGCGGACTCCACGGGCTGCTGACACGGGTCGGTCAGCGACCACCACCGCTGCGTCTCGGCGTCGGCTGCGATGGCGGCGTTGTCCGCGTCGAAGTCGGTGCCGGTGTACTCGTAGTAGCTGAAGAGGAACCCGTCCCGCAGGAAGATGCTGAAGTTGGTGAAGTGGCTGTCCCGCAGGCGCTGGGCGACGCCGGGCCACACCGCGGCGTGCAGCTCGCGGTACTCCTGCTCCTTCTCCGGCCGCAGCCGGATGACCCCGGCCCGGCGCACGACGCGCGGGGTCTCAGCGGTCACGACGGACCCCCGCCGAGACGGACGCCGGCGGAGCCGAGTTGTTCCACGCCGCCTCGTAGCCCATGCCCGGAGTCGTGGGTGCGCGCACCATGCCGTCCGGGCCGACCTCCGGCGCGCGCTCGACGGGGTTGGAGTCCACGAGCGCCTCGTAGTACGTCGTGTTGGGGATCGCCATGCACAGGTGCGTGTTCGGCAACCCGCCCCCGTGCACCTCGGCCCGCAGCAGGTAGGCGTCGGCGAGGTGAGCCACGCGCATGGCGCCGGTGATCCCGCCCTTGAACGAGGTGCTCGTCCGGACGGCGCCCGCGCAGCCGGAGGCGATGAAGTCGGCCGTGTTCATGTGGGCGCCGTCGGAGGTCTCGGCGACGAGTAGCGGCACGGTGACGCGTTCGGCGAGGCGCTGGTGGGCGTTGACACTGAACTCGCGCATGGGCTCTTCATACCAGCGGTACCCGGCCTCGGAGAGGGCTCGCCCGAGGTAGACGGCGTCGGCGAGGTCGAAGCCGGCCGAGCCGTCGTACATGAGGTCGACCTCGGGTCCCACATGGTCCCGCAGCGCGAGCGAGAGCTCAGCGTCACGCCGGGCGTCTCCCCATGCGTGCAGCTTGATGGCCCGGTAGCCGAGGGCGAGGCACTGGTCGGCGACGTCGAGGTACTCCTCGATGCTGCCGAAGGTCACCGTCGAGGCGTATGCCGGGATGGCGTCGCGGTAGGTGCCGAGCAGCTCGTGCACCGGCTGGCCCGCGCGCTTGCCGGCCAGGTCCCACAGCGCCTCGTCGACGAGTCCTTGGATGTAGATCGGCATCTCCTCGATGCGGTCGATCTCCCACAACCGGTGCCAGAGCCACTCCCGGCGGGCGGGGTCCTCGCCGAGGAGCTCATCGCGGACTCGTCGCTCGATGAGGTCCTGCAGGATGATGCCGCGCTTGGTGTAGGCCCAGCCGGTCATGCCGTCGTCGGTCTCGATGGCCAGCCACGCGCCGACGCGAGGCCCGTCCGAGCCCGGGAGCCCGTCGCGCCACCGGAAGGCCGGCTCGACTGCGGGCTCGTCGACGAGGAGTACGGAGACGGAGACGATCTTCACGAGGACCCCCTGGGGTTGTCGGGACGGTCAGCCCTTGGTGGCGCCGGAGAGGATCCCGCGGACCAGGTAGCGCTGACAGAAGACGAAGACGACGGCGATGGGCAGCACGATGATCAGGCCGGCGAGCGCCACCTCCGGACGGGTGATGGGCAGGAAGCTCCCACCGTTGGCCGGGTTGAGCGCCGGCGTGCCCGAGATGACCGCGCCGAGGCCGACGGGGAGGTTGTACTTGGCCTCCTCGCTGAGCATCACGTAGGGGAGGAAGTAGTTGTTCCAGTTCGCGACGAAGCTGAAGAACGCGAGCAGTCCCATGAGCGGCGTCGCCAGCGGTCGGGCGACGTGCCAGAAGAGCCCGGCTTCGCTCAGCCCGTCGAGTCGACCGGCCTCGAGCAGCTCCACCGGCATCGACGTCGAGAAGTAGATGAACGCGAGGTAGGTCCCGAAGGGGTAGAACGCCGCGGGCAGGATCACCGACAACGCGGTGTTCGTCAGCTGGACGGCATTGATCTCGAGGAAGAGCGGGAGCACCAGGGCCGTCGGCGGGACGAGCATCCCGACCAGGGTGAGCACGAGGAGGAGCCGGCGCCCGGGGAGGTGCGTCACGGCCAGCGCATATCCGGCCAGCACCGAGCTGCCGACGCTGAGCACGAGGGAACCCACCGCGTAGAGGACCGAGTTCCAGGCCCACTGGACGAGGACTCCGTCGTTGTAGTCCATGAGGTGTCTAGCGGCCGCGGCGAGCTGGTCGAAGGAGCCGAACGACATCGTGGCGCCGCTGACGAGCTCGGCATCGGTCTTGGTCGGCGCGAGGAGCAACCAGACCAGCGGCACGACGCAGAAGACGGCGAAGCCGAGCAGGACCAGGCCCTTGAGGGCGCGCAGCGGAGTCACGCGATGGCGGTGGGAGCTCATCGGTCCACCTCGGTGCTGAAGAAGTCGGTGCGCGTGATGAACAGCATCGCCGCGACGCAGGACAGGACGAGAAGGATCAGCGAGATCGTGGCGGCGCCGCCGAAGTTGCCGGTCTGGAAGGCGAGCGCGTACCCGAACTGGTTGAGCGACCACCACGGGCTTCCCGCGGTCTTGGTGATGCCGTAGATGAGCTGCGGCTCGACGAAGAGCTGCAGGCCGGCGGCCAGGGAGAGGATGACCATGTAGAGGACGTACTTCGACACGAGCGGGAGCTTGACGAAGATCGCCGTTCGGATCGGTCCGGCCCCGTCGAGTGCGGCTGCCTCGAGCACGTCCTCGGGAATGTTCTGCATCGCGCCGTACATGATGACGATCCACTGGCCGGCGCCGGTGATGAAGGCGATGCCGGCGAAGATGAGGACGAGGTTGGAGTCGGCGAAGACGTCGCTGCCACGTTCGAATCCCATGGCGCGCAGCGCGGGTCCGAACGGGCTGATGCTCGGCTCGAGCATGCAGTACCAGAGGAGGATGCCGGCGGAGCCGGTGACCGCCCCGGGCAGGAAGTACACGAGCCGCATGACGCCGGAGAAGCGCGAGGGCCGGTCGTGGAGCAGCAGCGCGAGCGCAAGGACGCCGACGACCATGATCGGGAGCCAGATCGCGAGGAACAGCGCGACGTTGGCGGCGGCCGGCCAGAAGCGGAAGTCGCCCAGCGTTGCCGCGTAGTTGTCCAGGCCCAGTGCGTCACCGGTGGGGGCGGACACGACGAAGGAGGTGTACACGGCATACGCCGCCGGACCGAGTCCGAAGGCGACGAGCAGGACGATGTAGGGCAGGACGAACAGCAGCCCGGTCCACGTGCCGCGGCGACGGCTCGACATCCCTCGGGAGGGGCGCGTCGATGCCGACGGCGCCTTCCCCGACGTCGATGACGCTGCCCCGGACCTCAGTGAGGTGGCCCTCGTCGTCGGCGAGGACGTCGCAGGGGAAGCCGTCGCATGCGTGGCCGTCGCCGACCGGTCGGCGGCAGTCTCCTCCGACCGGTCGATGACGTGACCGCCGGTGCTCTCAGTTGACGGCATATCCGACGGACTGTGCGAGCTGGGTGAGCTGTGCCTGGAGGTCCTCCATGCCGTCGGCCAGCGTGCCGCCGGCCCGGACCTTGGCGACGACCGTGCCGGTGATCGCGTCCTCGACCCCGTAGGCGGTGTTGGACTCGGCGGGGTTGATCAGGTCGGCCTGTGCCTTGAGCGCCGGGATCGGGTTCTCCGCGTAGAACGGGTCGTCCGCGCGCTTCGCGGCCCACGCTTCGGCAGCCGGTCCGTAGGCGGGGTAGGTCGGTGCCTCGGCCTGCACACCCGGGTCGGTGGCCATCCACTGGGCGATCGCGGCCGCGCCCTTCTTGTTCTTGGAGTGCTTGGACACGAGGAAGATCCCGCCGCCCGTCGCACCGGACCACGCCTTGGACTCACCGGACCACGTCGGGTAGGGGGCCGCGGCGAGCCGCCCCTGGGGCAGGGCGTAGGACGACTCCGGCTTGAAGACGAAGTCCCCGTACCAGGAGGCGCCGGGCATCATGAGGATCTTCTTCTCCTTGCCCAGCTTGACGACGTCGGCGTCGAACGGGCCGCTGCGCGACACCACGCCCTTCTCGATGAGTGGGTCGAGCAGGTTGGTGACCCGGGTGCACTTCGGGTCCTTGGTGTCGATCTTCACCTGCTGCGGTCCAGTGACCGTCTGCAGCGGGCAGCCGCTGGACCAGAAGAAGTCGTAGTAGACGAACTTGAAGCCGGCCGTCCCGATGATGTAGCCGGGGTGTTCCGCAGCGACCTTCTGGCCGAGTGCGGCGTACTCGTCCCACGTCTTCGGGACCTCGTAGCCGAACTCGCCCATGAGGGTCTTGTCGTACCAGAGCACCGACTGGGCCAGGTCGTTCTTCAGGCAGTAGAGCTGGCCGTCGATGGTGCAGCCGGCGTTCGCCGTGCCGAAGTTCTTCTGCACGTCCGCGGGGACGAGGTCGTTCAGGGGTTGGGCGTAGTCGAAGAGCTTGCTGCTGAGGGAGGCGACCTCGTTCGGCACGGCGTCGAAGAGGACGTCCGGCCAGCCCTTCCCGGTGCGGTTGAAGAGCTGGATCTTGGTCAGCAGGGCGGCCGAGTCGTACGTCTCGATCTTCATCTTCACGTCCGGGTTGGCCTTCTGGTAGGCCTCGAACGCCGGCTGGCGCGTCGAGTCTGTCCACACGAGCAGCGGAGCATTGGGGTCGTCCGCCGCGGCGCCCGTCGACGCGCCGCCGGAGCATGCCGTGAGGGCCAGGGCGAGACCTGCGGCCACGGCAGGGACCGCGCGCCGCGCGGCGGGAAAGGCTGGCAACTTCACGGGGTCTCCTCGTTGAGAGTCTTGGCACGACATGAAACTTCGTGCACGATTGGGCAACCATCGACGGTGCCGCAGTGTCTGTCAACCGGTTCGGACAGCAGACGCACGATCCGCCGTCGGCTCCCCGTGATCGTGCTGAAGACATCACGCTGAACAACATCGTGCTGAAGAACATCGTGCTGAAGAACAGGCAGGCGTATGCCGGACACACCGCTCGACCCGAGCCCCGACCTCTCCATCCCCACCCGGGCCGTCCTCGCAGACGATGTTTTCGATGCCCTCAAGGACGCGCTCGTCACCCGGAGGATCGAGCCCGGAGCGCGCATGAACATCGACGCCCTGGCCCGCCAGCTGCACGTGTCGAACACGCCGGTGCGTCAGGCGCTCGGTCGCCTCGAGGCGCTCGGCCTCGTCGTCAAGGTGCCCTACCGGGGATTCCTCGCCTCACAGCTGCTCGACTCGCGGACCATCGCCGAGCTCTATGACTTCCGGTTGATCCTCGAGCCGACGCTCGCCGCGCGGGCGGCGTTGCGCCACAGCCCTGAGGGCGCCGACCGCCTCGAGTCCGTGTGCGACATCGACGCCCTCGCCGATCTCGCCGGCCGTCCGGACGCCGGCCGGCTGCTCGGCGCGCGTGACATCGAGTTCCACCGCGGCGTCGCGACGGAAGCCGGCAACTCGGCCATCGTCGACCAGCTGACGGCGGCCCTCGACCGGATGATGCGCTACACGCTCTATGACCGGCAGACCGCCGCGGACCTTGCCTGGAACGAGCATCGCGCCGTGCTCCACGCGATCCGGCGACGGGACGCCGAAGGGGCGGCGGATGCCATGCGACAGCACCTGCACAACGGGCTGGACCGCATGCGCGACGCCATCCGGTGAGTGGTAGGCGGGTGCGCGCGAACGATTCGGCCCGAGCCGTCGCGGATCATGCTGTGTGCTTGGCCCGGGGGCTGACCCGCATCAGACTCGTGTGAACCGGCCTTTCTTCGGAGGGCCATGACCCACCACCTCAACGACGAGGACGCACACGATGAGCGACCGCCGACGGCACACCCCCCATTCGCACGCCCGCGCCAGCCTGGCCAGCCGGATCGCCCGCGGCCTCACCACGGCGGGTCTGCTGCTCACCGCCGGGGGTGGGCAGGTGCTGCTCGCCGGACCGGCGCAGGCGGCCGTGCAGGCCGAGCTGCACGTCGCGCCGAACGGTACCGGCACCGCCTGCAGCGCGACGAGCCCGTGCTCGCTCACCCAGGCGCAGCAACGCGTCCGCGCCCTGGCCCCGACGATGACGGGAGACATCGTCGTCACCCTGCAGGGCGGCACCTACCACCTGACCGCACCATTGAGCTTCTCCTCGGCCGACTCTGGGACCGGAGGACACGTCGTCCGCTGGCAGGCTGCACCGGGAGCCCGTCCGGTGCTCTCGAGTGCCAGGAGCGTCGGCGGCTGGTCGGAGGTCGCTGGATCTCCCGGCCTGTGGCGAGCCCCCGTCGCGGCCGGGGTCGACTTCCGGCAGATCTATGTGGACGGCACGCGAGCCGTGCGCGCTCGCGGTGGCTTCGCACCCGCCGGGTTCACCGCGACCTCGACGGGCTACACGACCACCGCCGCGGCGTCGCTCGCGACGTGGAAGAACCAGTCCGACATCGAGCTGGGCTACCGCACCCTGTGGACCTACTCGCGGTGCCCCGTGGCCTCGGCCGCGGCGACGACCGTGACGATGGCGCAGCCCTGCTGGAAGAACGCGCACTCCTCGCCCTACCTGCAGAACGACAAGCCCCTCTGGATCGAGAACGCCTTCGAGCTGCTCGACACCCCGGGCGAGTGGTACCTCGACCGCACGGGAGCCGTCGGCACGGGGACGCCCACGCTCTACTACCGACCCCTGCCGGGTCAGCAGCTGACCGGAACCGGCGCGGTCACCGTCACCCATCCCACGCTGGAGCGGCTGCTCGTCGCGTCCGGCAGTGGGCCGGGCGACCGCCTCCACGACGTGCAGTTCATCGGCCTGACCTTCGCCGACAGCTCGTTCCTGCGACCGAACTCCGCCGAGGGGTTCGCCGAGGAGCAGGCGAACTTCACGCTCGTCGGACCCAACGCGTCACACTGGATCTACTCGGGCTCGACCAAGACACCCGGAGCGGTCGTCATCGGCTTCGCCACGAACGTGCTCTTCCAGGGCAACACCCTCACACGGCTCGGCGGAGCAGGGCTCGACGTGGAGCGCAGCTCCAACACCGTCACCGTCCTCGGGAACGAGGTCACCGACGTCTCGGCGAACGGCATCCAGATCGGTGACATCACCGACGCGGACCAGCGGCCCGCTGCCGCCGACCGGATGCACGACATCACCGTGAGCAACAACTACGTGCACGACGTCGCCGTGGAGTTCCAGGGCGGGGTTGGGATCTTCGGTGGTTTCGTCGACGGTCTCAAGGTCCTCCACAACGAGGTCGCGGACGTGCCCTACACCGGCATCTCGATCGGTTGGGGTTGGGGATACCTCGACGAGGGCGGCCTTGGTGACGGCACCCAGGCGGGGCCCTCGACGACCGTCCAGGAGACCACGCCGACGATCGCCGGCAACACCCAGGTCATCGGCAACTACGTGCACGACTACTTCACCGCGGGTTCGGACGGCGGCGCGGTGTACACCCTTGGCGCACAACCGAACTCACTGGTGCGCGACAACTACTTCGCGAACGCACCCGACAGCGCCAACGCCCGCGGGATCTACCTGGACAACGGCACGAAGGGCTACCTCGTCACCGCGAACGTCGTCGACCGGACGTCGAGCTGGCTTCTCGTCAACGAGGGCGCAAACAGCCTGAGCAACCCCGCTGCCAAGGGCAACACGATCACCGGCAACTGGTCCAACCAGACGAGCCGACAGTGCTGCTCCTCGCTCAACACCTACTCCAACAACATCGACACCGTCTCCGGCTCGAACTGGCCCACCGCTGCGTGGGCGGTCATCGACGCGGCGGGGCTGCAGACTGCTGCCGTCGACCCGAGCGGCGTCCAGCACAACTGGCGGGCCGAGCTCCACGGGACGCGCTCGACGACGGATCTCGCTCGCACCGCGACGCCCACGACCACCAACGCCTACTCGGCGACCTACTCCGGGCGCGCGGCCATCGACGGCAACGCCCAGACCCGCTGGGCCACGACCGACGGGACCACGACCGCCAACCTCGAGCTGACCTGGTCCCAGCCGACGAGTCTCAACCGGGTCGTGCTCCGCGAGGCCAAGCAGTACGACCCGCGGATCGAGCGGTACACCGTCGACTACTGGAACGGGCAGTCGTGGGTCACCGTCGTGACCGGCCTGTACCCCGGTGTGGCCGAGACGTCGACGTTCCCCACGGTGACCACGACCAAGCTGCGCCTGTCGATCACGGCGAGCGCACCGGGTCCGACGGTGCAGGGATTCGAGGTCTACAAGGACCCGGCGACGACGAGCCCCTGACGGCCGTCCCCGGCCGCTGCCTCACTGTGATCCATGACGTATGCCGCCCGCGCGCCAGGCGCGCGGACGGCATACGTCATGTCGGTGTGTCGGAAGGTCTCGGCAGAGCCGGGCCTCAGAAAGCGGACTCGGGCACGTCCATGAGGTCGTTGTCCGTCGCTTCGGCCATGGCGCGCTCGGCGGCGAGGCGGGGCAGGACCTGGCGGGCGAAGAACTGCGCCGCCGCGACCTTGCCGGTGTAGAAGTCACGGTCCTTGTCGCTGACCTCGCCCTCGAGCGCGGTGAGCGCGATGTCGGCCTGGCGCAGCAGCAGCCAGCCGACGACGAGGTCACCGGCGGCGAGCAGCAGGCGCGTGGTGTTCTGGCCGACCTTGTAGAGGTTGGTGACGTCGCCGTCCTGGCGCGGGTCGGACTTCATCAGCTCGCCGACCATGTAGCCGAGGATGCCCTGGACGTTCTCGATGGCCTCGCCGAGGAGCTCGCGCTCGCGGTCGATCCGGCCGTCGTGGGCGCCGAGGTCCTTGGCGAACTCCTGCATCTGCATGGCCAGCGTCGTGAGCGAGGCCGCCTTGTCCTTGATGATCTTGCGGAAGAAGAAGTCGAGGCCCTGGATGGCGGTCGTGCCCTCGTAGAGGGTGTCGATCTTCGCGTCGCGCACGTACTGCTCGACCGGGTAGTCCTGAAGGAAGCCAGACCCGCCGAACGTCTGCAGCGACTCGGTGCCGAGAAGCACCCAGGCGCGCTCGGAGCCGAGGCCCTTGACGATCGGGAGGAGCAGGTCGTTGACCCGGCTGGCCTGCTCGGCGGCCGAGCCCGGCTCGAGCTGCTCGGAGCCGGTGCGCAGCTGCTCGGCGTCGACGATGTCCTGCTGGGTCGCGGTGAAGAGGACGAGCGCGCGCAGCCCCTCGGCATACGCCTTCTGCAGCATGAGGCTGCGGCGGACGTCGGGGTGGTGCGTGATCGTCACGCGCGGCGCGGCCTTGTCGGTCTGCTGGGTGAGGTCGGCGCCCTGGACGCGCTGCTTGGCGTAGTCGAGGGCGCCGAGGTAGCCGGCGGAGAGGGTCGCGATGGCCTTGGTGCCGACGAGCATGCGGGCGTTCTCGATGACGCGGAACATCTGCGCAATGCCGTTGTGCACATCACCGAAAAGCGTTCCGACAGCAGGCTTCTCGCCGCCGAAGGTGAGCTCGCACGTCGTCGAGACCTTGAGCCCCATCTTCTTCTCGACGTTGGTGACGTAGACGCCGTTGCGCTCGCCGAGCTCACCGGTCTCGAGGTCGACGTCGTACTTGGACAGGATGAAGAGGGAGAGGCCCTTGGTGCCGGGGCCGGCGCCTTCGGGGCGGGCGAGGACGAAGTGGACGACGTTGTCGACCATGTCGGACTCGGCGCTCGTGATGAAGCGCTTCACGCCGGTGAGGGTCCACGTGCCGTCCTCGTTCTGGACGGCCTTGGTGCGGCCGGCGCCGACGTCCGAGCCGGCGTCGGGCTCGGTGAGGACCATCGTGCAGTGCCAGCCCTTCTCGATGATCCAGCGGGCGAGCTTCTTCTGGTCCTCGGTGCCGAGGATGTGCAGCAGCTTGGCGAACGAGTAGGACGCCGCGAACATCGCGATCGCCGGGTTCGCGCCGAGGATCATCTCGTTCATCGCCCACTTCAGGCTCGGCGGCGCGACCGTGCCGTCGAGCTCACCGGGGACGTCGACGGCCCAGAAGCCGGAGTCCTGGTAGGCCTTGTAGGACTTCTTGAACGAGTCCGGCATCGTGACCTGCTGGGTCTGCGGGTCGTAGACCGGCGGGTTGCGGTCCGCGTCCTGGAACGACTCGGCGAGCTCGTTCTCGGAGAGGCGCGAGACCTCCTTGAGCATCTCGCGGGCAGTGTCGGCGTCGAGCTCTTCGTAGGGGCCCTGGCCGAGGACGTCGCCGCGACCGAACACCTCGAAGAGGTTGAACTCGATGTCGCGCAGGTTGCTTGTGTAGTGACCCATGCCTCCATGGTGCTACTGGCGAGTAACGGTGGGCAAGGCGGCTCGGGTCATTGTGACTGAGCGCACGCTTAGTGGCGGTGCGCGCGGAGGCGCGCGGACGGCATACGTGCGCCGGATTTCGTATGCCGTGTGTGCCGGTCCCGTGCCGCGGCGGACTCGTGTGGTTGGTTGGGAGGCATGCCTGACCAGTCCACTCCCACTCCCGTTGGCGCGACCTCCGGCAGCTCGCCCGACGCGGCGAGCGACACCGCCTCCGACGCCGTCGCGCAGGCCAACACGGCCCTCGAGGCAGGCCGCCTCCACGAGGCTCGCGTCCTGCTCGCCGAGCGGGTGGAGCTGGAGCGTGACATCGAGGCGTTGAGGCTCCTCGGTGAGGTTCACCATGGGCTCGGCGACCTGCCGGCCGCTGGTGCGGCGTGGTTCGGGGCGGGCGTGCGCGGGCCCGAGGTCGATGCCGCCGTCGAGGCGTGGCGCGCGGAGCACGACGACGACTTCCTCGCGATGTGGCGCTCGCTGCCGCGGTCGGTGCGTCAGGCGCCGCGCTCGAAGAAGGTCGACGCGCTGCGGACCAAGGCCCAGGAGGTCAAGAAGAACGCTGCTGCCGAGACGGAGTCGCATTCGCCGGCTGGTGAGGCGCCGGCTGCCGTGGGCACTCCACCGGCGAGTGCAGGGTCGCCGGTCCCTCGCGCGGTCGGCTCGTCCGCGCCGGTGGTCGAGGACGCCGACGGCGAGGCGCGCGGTTCCTCTCCGTCGACCGCCGTGACCAAAGTGGCCAGCAAGGCCGTGAGCAAGGTGAGCAGCGGTGCCGGTGGCGGTGGCATCGACGCGGCGCAGATTATCGCGTGGGTGATCGCGGCCTTCGTGGTGCTGTGCGCGGTCGTCGGGCTCGTGACCATCCTGCGCTGGCTCGTCCCGGGCTGAGCCGTATGCGCCTCGCGAGGCCCATGCGCTCTCCCGAGCCGGTCCAGCCATGGCGCCCGGAGCATTTTCGTCATACGATATGTGCGTGGTGAGCGAGGAACAGATCCAGAAATGGGCCGACGAGGCCGAGGCTGGCTACGACGTCGAGGAACTGAAGCGTCGCGGGCGTGGGCGACCTGGGCGCGGCGCAGAACCGATGCAGGTCGTCGCCGTCCGATTGACCGCTGAGGAACTCGACGCTCTCGACGCGGCCGCCGCCAAGGGCCGCATGAGCCGGTCTGAGGCCATCCGTGCCGCGTTGGCCCATTTCGCTGCGTGAAGGTCCACCCGAGCGCGCACAAGCACGGCGTCACGACGGAGGATGCGATTCAAGCGGCTCACTGGTCTCTGTGGATCGAGCCGCTCGACGAGGACGACTGGCCGAAGCGAGAGTTGCGCCTGGGGTTCGATACCCAAGCTCGCGTTGTGGAGACCATCGTTCTGCGGTTTGAGAGTGGTGAGGAGATGGTGATTCACGCCATGCCCGCACGCAAGAAGTACCTCGACCTCCTGCCCTGAGCGGCACTAACGGAGGGGGAACGCGGCCAACTCGGCCAGCCACGCATCAGCGCCTACGTGGACGTCCGCGGGTGACAAACGCAGACGCTCGATTGTGTCGAACAGTTCTGTATCCGGCTCGGCCCATGGAGGACTGGCCTCGAGTGACAGGTGGACTCGCATCACGACTTCCTCCAGATTCCACGCCTCGACGCTGAACGCGATGTTCGGCTCCAAGAAGACAAGGAGGTCTCGTTCGTTGTGCTGGGGTGAGGGGGCGATGAGTCCTGCCGCCGCCTCCTTGAGCCAGGAGCCGAGCTCAAGTGCTTCCACCGTGAGAAGGCACGGATCTCGGAAGGTGAACACCTCGCCTGTTGCCCGCCTGACAGTGCCCTCGATCATGAGCCAGTTGGCGTCGGTGTCACGCCCGGCCGTTGGCGGACCGTCGTATGGAAGTTCGTAGCCAACGGGACTGAGGGCAACCCATGCGCCGTCAGCGGATTGCAGAAGCACTCGTTGATGGTGGCAGATATCGGCACCGAGGTCGTAGGGCTGAAGTGGAGTGGTTGCCGATGTGGTGGAGCCGGTGACGGGAATCGAACCCGCGTGTCCAGCTTGGGAAGCTGGCGCTCTACCATTGAGCTACACCGGCAAGCGCCGCCCTGAGGGTCCCCATCGCGTGGACGAGGCCCGGGATGACGGTGCGGCAGGCAGTCTAACCCGACGCTCGGTTAGTCTCGGCACGTGCTGCTCAGCGACCGCGACATCAAGACCGAGATCGCCAACGGACGGGTCGTCCTCGACCCGTGGGACCCGGCGATGATCCAGCCCAGCAGCATCGACGTGCGCCTCGACCGGTACTTCCGGCTCTTCGACAACCACAAGTACCCCTACATCGACCCGAGCGAGGACCAGCCCGACCTCACCCGCCTCGTCGAGGTCGAGCCGGACGAGCCGTTCGTGCTGCACCCGGGCGAGTTCGTCCTCGGCTCGATCTACGAGACGGTCACCCTGCCCGACGACGTCGCGGCCCGGGTCGAGGGCAAGTCCAGCCTCGGCCGCCTGGGCCTGCTCACCCACGCGACCGCCGGTTTCGTCGACCCCGGCTTCTCGGGCCACGTCACCCTCGAGCTGAGCAATGTCGCCACCCTGCCGATCAAGCTGTGGCCGGGGATGAAGGTCGGCCAGCTCTGCTTCTTCCGCGTGTCCACCCCGGTCGAGAACCCCTATGGCTCAACGGCATACGGCTCGCACTACCAGGGCCAGCGCGGACCGACGGCGAGCCGCAGCTTCAAGAACTTCCACCGCACGCAGGTCTGAGCCGTGTCCGCGCCGGTGCCTGGACACGACCTCCTCGAGGTGCGCATCTCGGCCCCAGCCGAGCACGCCCAGCGCCTCGCTCGACTGCTCGTCGAGGAGCGACTGGCGGCGTGCGCGCAGGTGCTGCCCAACATGACCTCGACGTTCCGCTGGGACGGGCAGGTGGCGACCGAGCTCGAGCAGCTCATCCTCGCCAAGACCCACCGTTCGCGGTTTGCAGCCATCCTCGAGCGCGTCGGCGCCGAACACCCCTACGACGTCCCGGAGATCCTCGCGGTCCCGATCGTCGACGTGAGCGAGTCGTATGCCGCGTGGCTCGCCACCGAGGTCGGAGCGGCCACTGACCCGACCGATCCCACCGACACCCGCGACACCACCGGCCGAGGAGACACGTGAAGGACCCGCTCGGGCGGCTCGTTGCCCACGACCTGCGCGGCACGATGCCCGACGAGGCCGAGGGTGTCGTCCTCATCTGCCACGGCGGCGGCGAGCGCGGCTACGGCCCGATGCCGTGGTGGGAGGGCCCGGTCCTGCGGATGCGGCCCTTCGCCAAGGCCATCGAGCGCCGGGCCGGCAATCGTCTCGCGGTCGTGCGGCTCAAGAACCGCTACTTCGGCTGGAACGGTGCCGAGCAGACACCGCTGCTCGACGCGCGGTGGGCGCTCGAGCAGATCCGTGAGCGGTATGCCGGTCTGCCGCTCGCGCTCGTCGGCCAGTCCATGGGTGGCCGGGTCGTCCTGCACCTCGCTGGTGAGCCCGACGTCAAGGCCGTCGCCGGTCTCGCGCCGTGGATCGCCGACGGCGACCCCGTCCTCGGCCGTCCCGGGCTCGACGTGCTGCTCATGCACGGCACCGACGACCGGGTCACCGACCCGCGCCGGACCGAGCGCCTTGCCGAGCAGCTTCGGGCGCAGGGCGCCGACGTGACGTGGCGCCCGGTCGAGGGGGAGATCCACTCGATGCTCAAACATCCACGGGTCTGGCACCGCGAGGTCGCCGACTTCGTCACCGGCTCCCTGCTCTGAGCTCACCCCACCGCTGCCCACTCATCAACTTCTCCCATCCGACGCGTCCGGACTTGCCGGAGGGGAGGACTGGGTGAGCTCTGGACGAGAGGAGTCCTGGGGAGTGGGGGAGGCGCCGGCGAGGCCGAACCAGCTGACGACGCCGCCGACGATGAGCAGGATCGCGCAGATGATCATCGAGCCGCGGAACCCGGCCGTCATCGCCGCCGGGTCCTGGTAGTCGTCGCCGGACAGCCCGACGAGAGCCGGCAGCGCCGCGACCGCGAGCAGCGACCCGGCACGCGCGACGGCGTTGTTCACGCCAGACGCGACACCGGCATACCGGTCCGGGGCGGCAGCCAGCACGGTCGAGGTGAGCGGGGAGACGAGGAGGGCGAGCCCCAGGGCGAAGGCGACCAGCCCGGGCAGGACCGTCCACCACGTCGCGCCCTCACCGGCGGGCAGGAGCAGGAGCACTCCCGCGGCACAGATGAGCGGGCCGACGGCCATGGGGATGCGCGGGCCGATGCGTTCGGACAGCTGCGAGGCCCGGGACGACAGCAGCATCAGCGCGACCGTCGCCGGCAACCCGGTGAGCCCGGCCGAGAGGGCCGACCAGCCCGCCGACACCTGCAGCTGCAGCACGAGGATGAAGAACACCACGCCGAGCGCCCCGTACACGACGAACGTCATCGCGTTGGCGGCCGAGAAGACGCGGTCCGCGAAGAGCGACAGGCGTACCAGTGGGTGCCGCGAACGTCGCTCTGCGACAACGAAGCCGAGCCCCGCGGCCAGCGCCACCGCGGCCACGCCCACGACGACGACCCGGCTCGTGCCCGACGACGCGGTCAGCGCATACGTCAGCGCGCCGAGCGCGACCACGGTCAGCCCAGCCCCGAGCCAGTCGAAGCCGCGCTCCGTCGCCTCGGTGTCCCGGGACTCCGGCGTGGCCCACAGCGTCAGCGCGATGACGGCGAGGCAGAGCGGCACGTTGATCCCGAAGATCCACCGCCAGCTCCCGTTGTCGACGAGCCACCCGCCGATGAACGGCCCGATCGCCGCCGCGATCCCGGACAGCCCCGCCCACGTGCCGATGGCCGCCGCGCGGTCCTCGCGTCGGAACACCGACTGGATGATCGCCAGCCCGCCCGGGGTCAGCAGCGCCGCGCCGACTCCCTGGAGCACCCGCATCGCGATGAGCTGGGCCGGTGTCTGCGCGACGGCGCACAGCGCGCTCGCCACGAGGAACCAGCCCATCCCGACGAGATAGACCCGTCGCCGCCCCAGCCGGTCCCCGAGCGCGCCGCCGACGAGGACGAGCGACGCCAGGGCGAGCATGTAGCCGTTGATGACCCACTGCAGCTGTTCGAGCGAGGCATCGAGCTCGGTGCCGATCGTCCGAAGTGCGACGTTGACGATCGAGCCGTCGAGGATCGCGATCCCCGACCCGAGGGTCACGGCGGTGAGGGTGAGGCGCCCGCGCGTCTCGGAGCGGGAGAGGAGTTCGGTCACATCGGCCATTGTCGCCGTCGCGTCGCTCGTAGCGGTCCGGATGGTCCGGTAGGAAGGGCGCATGACGACTCCAGCCACGCGGGTCAGCGCCTTCACCGACGACGCCCTCGGCACCGACGACGCCACGGCCGTCGCAGAGCGCATCGCCCGCGGAGAGGTGTCATCCGTCGAGGTCGTCGAGGCCGCCATCGCCCGCATCGAGGCCGTCAACCCCGCCCTGGGCGCCGTCGCCGCGACCGACTACGACCGGGCCCGCACGCGCGCGACCCGGCTGCGCACCATGACCCCACGCGACTCGACCTCGCCACGCACGGCGGGCAGACGGCATACCGACGACGCAGCCGGAGACGCGGCGTTCATCGGCGTGCCCAGCGCGACGAAGGACAACGTCCACGTCGCCGGCATACCGATGACGATGGGGTCACTCGCCGTCCCGACCACGCCCGGCACCCACGACGGAGCCTTCACGCGGCAGTTCCTCGACACCGGCCTCATCCCGGTCGCCTCGACGACGATGCCCGAGTTCGGCTGGACCCCCACGACGGAGCGCGTCGGCGGCGACGTCACCCGCAACCCGTGGGACACGCGCCGCAGCCCGGGTGGCTCGTCGGGCGGTGCCGCGGCCCTCGTCGCGAGCGGCGCCCTGCCCATCGCGCACGGCAACGATGGTGGCGGCTCGATCCGCATCCCGGCCGCGGCGTGCGGTCTCGTCGGGCTCAAGCCGACGCGTGGGCGGCTGCGGCTCGACGAGGGCAACGCGAGCATGCCGGTCAAGGTCGTCGTCGACGGCGTGCTCACCCGGTCGGTGCGCGACACGGCGCGTTTCTTCGCCACGGCGGAACGAGTATGGCGCAACCGTCGCCTTCCCGAGATCGGCCTCGTCGAGCGCGGGGTGCCCACGGGGCAGCGGCTGCGCATCGGCGTCATGGTCGACTCGCCCGTCGCGCCCGCGTCGGATGCCGACACGCGGCGCGCGGTTGAGCGCACCGCGGGCCTGCTGGAAGCGTTGGGGCACAACGTTTCCGAGTATGCCGCGCCGATCCCGGAGTTCTTCAAGGCGGACTTCGAGGACTACTGGGCGTTCCTCGCGTATGCCGTGGCGCGCCGCGGGCGTCGCATGTTCGGTCCCGACTTCGCGCCCGAACGGCTCGACCCGATGACCCTCGGGCTCGCGCAGCGGTTCCGGCGCCGGGCCCACCGGACGCCGCTCTTCATGACGCGCCTGGGGGCGTCGGGCCGCGTGCAGCAGCGGGTGTTCGGTGACATCGACCTCGTCCTCACACCCGTGCTCACCCACGTCGCTCCGGAGATCGGGTACCTCAGCGCCGACCTGCCCTTCGACGTCCAGTTCGAGCGCCTCGTCGCGTATGCCGGCTTCACGCCACTTGCGAACGCCACCGGTGCGCCGGCGATCTCGCTGCCCCTGGGGCGCACGGAGGACGGGCGGCCCGTCGGCGTCATGATGTCGGCCCGGCGCGGGGAAGAGCGACGCCTCCTCGAGATCGCGTTCGATCTCGAGGAGGCGTCACCCTTTGCCAGTCTTGCCCGTCCCGATCTCACCCAATTGGACGGTTAGGGACACCGGCCCGTTCCGATCTCACCCAATTGGACGGTGAGGGACACCGGCCCGTTCCGATCTCACCCAATTGGACGGTGAGGCACGTGACCGGGGTCAGTTCACCGAGTTGTTGTACTGCTCGATCTGCGAGGTGAGCGACTGCGCCGCCTTGGTCATGGCCTGCTGCGCGTCGGTCCCGTTGAGGGCGGCCTCGATGCCGTCCTCGGAGGCCTTGCGCGCCTGCGGCATGACACCGAGCAGGCAGCCCTGGGTCGCCTTGGTCAGCTTCGTCGACTCGAGCTGCTTGACCGCGACATCGAAGAGCGGGTTCGCCTTGCGGTACTCGACGTCGATCGGCTCGTCGAGCGCGCCCTTGCTGATCGGGAAGTAGCCCGTGCCGGTGTGCCACTGGGCCTGGCTCTTGGGGTCGGCGAGGAACTTCACGAACCGCCACGCGGCTTCCTTGTTCGCGTCCTCCTTGCCCTCACCGTTGATCCACAGCGACGCGCCACCGATGATCGGGCCGCCCTCGGTGCCGGCCGTGATCTTCGGGTAGTTCGCGGCGCCGAGCTCCCAGCCGCCCTCCTTGGCGGCCTTGGAGAAGCCACCGAGCTGGCCCGTCGACTCGAGCGTGATCGCGAGCTGGCCCGACTTGAACGCGGCCTGCGCGGCCTTGGTGTCGCGACCGGTGTTGGCGGCGAGGCCGTCCTTGACCATCTGCTGCCACCACTTCACGACCTCGACCGCCTCGGGCTGGTCGAAGAGGACCTTCGTCGCCTTGCCGTCACGGCCGTTGCCCTGGTCGCAGTACTCCTTGCCGTCGGTGGCGATGAACTGCTCGAGCAGCCAGCCGTAGATCGCGGCGCCGAAGCCGTAGTCCGCCGGACCGCCCGACTTCTTCGACAGCTTCTGTGCGGCCTCGCGGATGCCCGCGAGGTCCTGCGGCGGGTTCTCCGGGTCGAGCCCGGCCTCCTTGAAGAGCGTCTTGTTGTAGTACAGGACCGGCATCGAGGTGTTGAACGGCATCGAGTTCAGCTTGTCGTCGATGCTGTAGTAGCCGGTGATGTTCGGCTGCAGGTCCGAGACGTCGAGCTTGTCGCGGTCGATGAACGCCTGCATCGGGATCGTCTGCTTCGCGTCGATCATGAAGCGGGTGCCGATGTCATAGATCTGGATGACGTCGGGCGTCGACTTGCTCTGGATCGCCGCCTTGTACTTCGTGATGGCGTCGTCGTACTTGCCGGCGTAGGTCGCCTTGACCTCGATCTTGCCCTTGTTCGCCGTGTTGAAGTCGTTGACGAGCTTCGTCAGCGCCTCGGCGTTCGTGCCGTCCATGGCGTGCCAGAACGACACGGTCGTGACACCGCTCGCCTTGTCGAGGACATCGGCCGCGGGGGCGCCGCTGCTGCCGCCCTCACCGCCGCCATCGCCTCCGCCGCCGCAGGCGGCGAGGACGAGGGAGAGCGACGCGAGACCGGCCGGGACGGCATACCGGAAACGCCGCGACCGACCCCCTCGGTTCGTGGTCGTCGTTGTCATGGGGTCCACTCCTTGGTTGGTGACGCGCGCAGGCATCATTTGACGGCACCCGCGGTGAGCCCGCGGACGATGAACCGCTGCCCGAAGATCACGAGCAGCAGGGTGGGGAAGAGGGCGAGCATGACCCCGGCGAGGACCATGCCGGGGGAGTCGGAGTCAGAGCTCTGCAGCTGGCTGATGCCGATCTGGATCGTCTGGTTGCGCGGGTCCTCGGTGGCGAGGAGCGGCCAGAAGTACATGTTCCACGCCGACAGCGCCGACCAGATGCCCAGCGCAGCGAGGCTCGGACGGCTCAGCGGCAGCAGGATCGAGAAGAGGAAGCGCAGGTGCCCCGCGCCGTCGACCCGCGCCGCGTCGCGCAACTCCATCGGGAACGACAGGAACGACTGCCGCAGCAGGAACGTGCCGAACCCCGTGGCGAGGAAGGGCAGGACGAGCCCGGCGATGGTGTCCTTGAGGCCCCACTGCGAGATGAGCAGGTAGTTCGGGATGATGATCGACTCGTAGGGGATCATCATCGTCGACAGGAACACGCCGAACCAGAACGCTCGCCACTTCAGCGACAGGAAGACGAACGCATAGGCCGCGAGTGCGCTCGTGACCATCTGGCCGGCCGTGATCCCGAGGGTCTGCAGGACGCTCGTGAGGTACTGGCTGCCGAGCGGGATGATGCCGAGCGCGTTGGAGTAGTTCTCGGGGTAGATCCCGTTCTGCGGCCACAGCGCCGGCGGGAAGCTGTTGGTGTCGCGCTCGCCCATGAACGACCCGACGAGGCCGTAGTAGACGGGGAACAGCACGACGAGGAAGAGCACCCCGAGGATGAGGTAGGTGACGAGGTTGCCGCCGCCGCGACGGCTCCCCGTGCGGCCACCTCTGCGTCGCCCGCCGTCGACGCTCGTGACGCTGTCCACGCTCGTGCCGCTGGTGCCCACGCTCTCGGTGTTCGTGTCTGGGCGCTTCACCGGTAGAACACCTTCCGCTCGAGGACCCCGAACTGCAGGGCCGTGATGATGAGGACGACGACGAGCAGCACCATCGCCTGCGCCGAGGCGTAGCCGTAGTTGCTGTTGTTGTTGGCGAACGCCTGCTCGTAGATCGAGTAGACGAGCGTCGTCGTGCGCCCTTCCGGACCGCCGACGGTGAGGATCTTGATCTGGCCGAAGCTCTGCAGCGCGTGGATCGTGCCGACGACGACGAGGAAGAACAGCTGCGGCGTGAGCAGCGGCATGACGATCGACCGCTGCAGCCGCAGCCCGCTCGCGCCGTCGAGCCGGGCCGCCTCGAGGATGTCGTCCGGCAGCGCGCCGAGACCGGCGGAGAGGACGAGCAGGTTGTAGCCGATCTGCATCCACACCGTCGCGCCGGACACCGACCACAACGCGAGGTCGGGGTTGGTGAGCCACTGGACCTTGTCCACACCGATGTAGGACAGCAGCCCGTTGAGGACGCCGCTCGCCGGGTTGAAGAGCACGCCGAAGATCACCGATGCCGTCGCCACGGAGAACGCGAACGGCAGCGCGAACGCCGTCCGGAAGAACCGCACCCCGCGGATGCGCGACTGCAACAGCAGCGCGATGAGCAGGGCGATGGCGATGCTCGGGATGACCGTCAGGACCGTGAACGCGAACGTCACCCACAGCACCTGGAGGAAGTCCGGATCGCTGAAGAGCCGCGAGTAGTTGACGAACCCGACGAACCCGCTCGGGTTGCCGAGGATGTCCGTGCCCTGGACCGACAGCTGGATCGACTTCACGAGCGGCCAGAAGATGAAGACGCCGAAGACGACAAGTGCCGGCACGAGATAGGCGAGCGCGACCCACCGGTCTCGCAGGGTCGGTTTGGCGTTCACCGTGGGGCGTTCCTCTCGCTCGGGCCGTGCCGGCTCATGCTAGGCCGCTGGTGCCACCTTCTGTCCACGAGCGAGACCAGATCGTGGCTTTTTCCCAGCGGCCACGGAAGGTGCCGGGACCACGCGCGGCGCGCGGCCGGCATACGAAGCCCGAACGAGCGGCATACGCCCTCTGCGCGGGCGGCATACCGGTTCGATCACGTTCGAACGCACCGTGCGCGGCTGCTCGCCCACGCATCCCCCGTATGCCGTCCGCTGCGGTTACGTTGGTCGAGTCACCTCTGTGCCGCGACTGTGAGAAGGGCTGTGCATGATCCGGTTCGACAGTGTGAGGAAGCAGTTCCCCGACGGCACCGTGGCCGTCCACGACCTCACCCTCACCGCGCCCACCGGCAAGATCACCGTGCTCGTCGGGCCGTCGGGCTGCGGCAAGACGACGTCGCTGCGGATGGTCAACCGGATGATCGAGCCGTCCGGCGGCACGATCACGCTCGACGGCAAGGACACCTCGCGCATGAACGAGGCCGAGCTGCGGCGGGGGATGGGCTACGTCATCCAGCACGCCGGTCTCTTCCCGCACCGCACCGTCCTCGACAACGTCGGCACCGTGCCGCGGCTCCTCGGCTGGGACAAGAAGGAGACGCGCGAGCGGTCTCGCGAGCTGCTTGCGCGGGTGGGGCTGGCGCCCGAGCTCGGCGACAGGTATCCCTCTCAGCTGTCGGGTGGGCAGCAGCAGCGCGTCGGGGTGGCGCGGGCGCTCGCGGCGGACCCGCCGGTCATGCTCATGGACGAGCCGTTCAGCGCGGTCGACCCCGTTGTGCGCGACCAGCTGCAGGACGTCTTCCTCGACCTCCAGGCCGAGCTGGGCAAGACGATCATCTTCGTCACCCACGACATCGACGAGGCCATCAAGCTCGGCGACCAGGTCGCAGTGTTGCGGGTCGGTGGCTACCTCGCGCAGATCTCCGACCCCGCGTACCTCCTGGCGCACCCGGTCGACGACTTCGTCGCGGACTTCGTGGGGCGAGACCGTGGGTACCGCTCGCTGCAGTTCCAGCCGACGCCGCGGCTGCCGCTCGCGGCCGAGCCGACGGTCGTGCTCGGCGAGTCGACGGACGGGTTGGCGGCGCCGTGGGTGCTCGTCGTGGACGACTCGCGGCGGCCGCTCGGCTGGGTCGAGCCGGCCAAGGTGTCGGGTCAGGTGACCGAGTCCCAGCTGCACCGCGGCGGGACGGTGGCGCGGGCGTCGGGGTCGCTGCGCAGTGCGTTGGATGCGGCCCTGTCGTCGCCGTCGCGGCGCGGTGTCATCGTCGACGACTCGGGCGAGCTCGTCGGCACGGTGCGGGCGCACGAGGTGCTCTCGCTCATCGAAGCCACGGACCGGCCGGACGAGGACCGCGCGGACGCGTTCGCCGCCGAGGAGTCGCCGTGACGTGGGTCAACGACCACTGGGGTGACATCTTCACGCTGGCGCGCAGTCACGTGTGGCTCGCCGGGTTGCCGTTGGTTCTCGGGCTGCTCATCGCGCTGCCGCTGGGGTGGCTGGCGCGGCGCTGGTCGCGGCTCTACCCCGTGCTCATCTCCGCATCAGGGTTGCTCTACACGATCCCGAGCCTCGCGATGTTCGTGCTCATGCCGCTGGTGTTGGGGACCAAGGTGCTCAGCCCCTGGAACGTCGTCGTCGCGATGACGATCTACACGATCGCGCTGCTCGTGCGGACCGTCGCGGACGGGCTGGGATCGGTTCCTGAGGCGACGCTGCAGGCGGCACGAGCCATGGGGTACAAGGGTTTTCGGCGCTTCTTCGGGGTCGAGCTGCCGCTCGCGGTGCCGGTCATCGCGGCCGGTCTCCGGGTCGCGGCGGTGTCGAACGTATCGATCGTCTCGGTCGCCTCGCTCATCGGTGTCGCCCAGCTCGGCAACCTGCTCACCGACGGGTATGACCGCTACATCCCGGAGGAGATCGTCGCCGGCATCATCGCGTGCGTTGTGCTCGCGCTGGTCTTCGACGGCATCATCCTCGGTGTGCAGCGTCTGCTGACGCCGTGGGTGCGGGCACAGGGGGCGCGGTCATGATCGCGAGCATCATCGACTGGCTCACGTCGTCGGCGACGTGGTCCGGCGAGGGCGGGCTCGGGGCGCGCATCGTCGAGCACCTCTGGTACTCGGTGCTTGCGGTGGCGGTCGCGGCGATGATCGCCGTGCCGCTCGGGCTGTGGGTCGGACACACCGGTCGGGCCAAATGGCTTGTGTCCGTGGCGAACTCGTTGCGCGCCGTGCCGACGCTGGGCCTCCTGTTCGCCGTGGCGCTCTGGCTCGGGCCGAAGATCCAGGGAGACCTCGCGTTCCTCATCCCCAGCATCGTCGTGCTCGTCATCCTCGTCATCCCGCCGATCCTGTCGGGGGTGTATGCCGGCGTGGAGGCTGTCGACCCGGCTGCCCGTGACGCTGCCCGCGGCATGGGGATGACCGGTGGTGAGGTGGTGCGGCAGGTCGAGATCCCGAACGCGCTTCCTCTCATGCTCTCCGGACTGCGGTCGGCCTTCCTCCAGGTCATCGCGACGGCGACGGTCGCGGCATACGTCGGCCTCGGCGGGCTGGGGCGCTACCTCATCGACGGCATCAAGACCGGTGACTACGTCTCCACCGCGGGTGGCGCGATCGTCGTCTCCGTGCTTGCACTGGTGGTCGACGGGGTACTGGCTCTCGTGCAGCGTGCCGTCGTGTCGCCGGGGCTCACCGGTCGCGCAACCCGTCGCCGTCGTGCGGAAGGGGACCGCGCGGTGGACGGACCGGGGACCAACTCGCGAAATCCTGACGCGAGAAGTGTCGCCACCGGAATGTCGGCGCCCGCTGATGAGGTTGCACCGTCAGCCGACCAGACCAGATCGTCCACGTCCACCCGCCAATGAAGGACACACCATGAAGCGCATGACCTCAGTTCTGGCCCTCTCGACCGCCGCAATGCTCGGCCTCACCGCCTGTGGTGGGGGTGGCAGCGACCCGCTCTCGTCCGACTCGCCGTCGGGCGGCAGCTCCGCCGGTTCCGGTGGCTCGGGCGGCGCGGTCGTCGTCGGCTCGGCGGACTTCCCGGAGTCCGAGCTGCTCGCGGAGATCTACGCGGGCGCGCTCAAGGCCAAGGGCATCAACGCCTCGACGAAGCCGCGCATCGGCTCGCGCGAGATCTACCTCAAGGCGCTCGAGGACGGCTCCATCCAGGCGATCCCGGAGTACACCGGCGCGCTCGGGTTCTTCTACGACAAGAACTTCAAGGAGACCGACCCCGACAAGGTCTACACCGCCGTCGAGGGCCTCCTCCCGGACGGCTTCCAGATGCTCGAGAAGTCGGCTGCCGAGGACAACGACTCGATCGTCGTCACCAAGGAGACCGCGGACTCGCAGAGCCTCAAGACGATCGCGGACCTCAAGGGCAAGGCCGGGTCGATGACGCTCGGTGCTCCGCCGGAGTTCCAGAAGCGACCGCAGGGCATCCCGGGTCTCACGGCGACGTATGGCGTGACGTTCAAGTCGTTCCGCCCGCTCACCGGTCAGGCGCTCGTCCAGGCGCTGAAGAACGGTCAGGTCGACGCGGCGAACATCTTCACGACCGACCCGTCGATCGCGGAGAACGGTTTCGTCTCGCTCGAGGACACCGAGAAGCTCTTCGGCTCGCAGAACATCGTCCCGCTCGTCGCGAAGGACCGTGCGGAGGAGCTGGCGCCGGCCCTCGACCCGGTGTCGAAGGCCCTGACGACGGAGAAGGTCGCCGAGCTCCTCAAGCAGACGGTCGTCGACAAGAAGGACGCCGCTGACGTGGCGCAGACCTTCCTCAAGGAGAACAACCTCGGCTGAGTCAGGTCGCCCGCTCGAGTGCTCGCTTGCTCGGCGCTGGTCTGCGAGGCACTCGGCTGCCCGCGTGCGAGCCCGCGCGACTGACTGCGCGAGCTGCGAACTGTCGATGAGTGTGGTGAGCCGACGAGGGCCGGACGTGCGCGGTGGCGCGGTCCGGTCCTCGTCGTATGCCGGCGTCGTAGGTCCGCGCGCTTCTCACCGGTGCGTGCAACTGACCCCGGTGCGCGCAGCTCTATGACCCCGTTGCGTGCAGCCCTGTGGCCCCGGTGCCGTGGTTGGCGTCGGGGTGTGGGGCGGGGTCATGGTCGTGGTGGTGGGTGGTCGTCGCCGGACGCGCGAGGGAGTGCGGGGTCGCCGCGGCCGTGGGGTGAGCCATGGGGTTGGAGTTGGGCGAGGGCGTGGTCGTAGGCGCCGGGGGTGAGGTCCCAGGTGACGCGTTCTCGTCCGTGCTGGTCGCGTTCGACTCGGCCGTGGTAGCGCTGGGTGTGGACGATGGTGTGGTGTCGCTGGCAGAGCAGGGCGCCGTTGTCGAGGTCGGTGGGTCCGTGGTCGGCCCAGTGGATGAGGTGGTGGGCGTCGGTCCAGGCTGCGGGTGCGTCGCAGCCGGGGTAGGTGCAGTGGCGGTCGCGGAGCCAGAGGCGTTTGATCTGGGCGGGGGTGAAGCAGCGTTCGGCGGCGCCGAGGTCGACGGGTTGTCCGCAGGTGTTCAGGACGGTGGGGA
>NZ_PVTI01000032.1 GCF_003002895.1 Knoellia remsis
CCATCTATGACCGGCAGCTCCTTGGCCGGGCGACCGGCACCGACCACCCGATCCCCGCACCCGATCCCGGAGGACAACCATGACCGCTTCCGTATCCACGACGACCACGCTGCGCCGACGCCGTGGCCTGACCGAGGAAGCCGCCACTGCCGCCGTCGACACCGCCTGCCGACGCCTTCGGCTACCGACAATCCGCGCGGTGGTCGAGGAGGCCGTCGCGGCCGCGACCAAGGACCAGCTCACCTACTCCGGATTCCTCGCCGAACTCCTGTTGGCCGAGGTCGACGACCGCGACCGCCGCTCCACCGCCCGCCGCGTCAAGATCGCCGGGTTCCCTCGCGAGAAGTACCTCGAGGACTTCGACCACGACGCCAACCCCAACATCAACCCCGCCCTCGTGCACACCCTCGCTGCCGGGGACTGGATCCGCCGCGGTGAGCCCCTCTGCCTGATCGGGGACTCCGGTACCGGCAAGAGCCACCTGCTCATCGCGCTCGGGACCGCCGCGGCGATGAAGGGATACCGGGTCAAGTACACCCTCGCCACGAGGCTGGTGAACGAGCTCGTCGAAGCCGCCGACGACAAGACCCTCACCAAGACGATCAACCGGTACGGCCGGGTCGACCTGCTCATCATCGACGAACTCGGCTACATGAGCCTGGACACCCGCGGCGCCGAGCTCCTCTTCCAGGTCCTGACTGAACGCGAAGAGAAGAACAGCATCGCGATCGCCTCCAACGAGTCGTTCGCCGGGTGGACCAAGACCTTCACCGACCCCCGCCTGTGCGCCGCGATCGTCGACCGCCTCACCTACGGCGGCACCATCATCGAAACCGGCACCAGCAGCTACCGCCTCAACCACACGCGCGCTGCTCGCTGACCTCAAGGATCGGTCATTATCTGGGCATGACCGAACGAGCTGGCCCGACCGAGGCGCAGGTCGCCGCGCTCGACGGCGCTGTCGCCGAACTGCTCGACCAGGGCATTATCGCGGGCTGGGTGGCCATTCAGACCGAACACTTCCGCAACCTGTTCCTCAGCAAGCAGCTGGGCTGCTGGCTCCTGTTCACATGGGCCGACGGATCGATCGAGATCGAAGAGGACTACCCGCCCTACGCGCTCGTGCCCGAGCTCTTGGCAGGCACCTTCACCGACGAGGACCGAAGCGCCAACTATCAAGTCGTGTGGGTCGCCGACGACCGCCGTGGCGACGCCTGGCAACGCTACGGAATCCACGAGTCACCAGGCCACTACATGGGTCTCGCTGCCAAGCAGCGCAAGCCGCGATAGCCGGCTCTCGACTTTCCGCGGGGTGGGGCCGAATCAAGCCGTCACCCTGGGGCCGGCCCGGGTTGACATAGACACCCGGCATTGAGCTGGCTATGCGTGACCTCGGACCCAACTGGCTCCTCGCCGACTGCGGCTATGTCGAACTCTGGGCTTCCCCACCGACGAGACCTACCAGGACAAGGTCTGACTCCAGCGTGCGGTGGCACCTGCCACGGGTGCGGAGAGCAGCCCCGGCGACGGGTCCCAGGCGAGCTACGAGTAGACCTCGTCCTCGTCGTCTTCCCATTCGCATCCAAGCTCTTTGTGAATGTCGAGAGCCTGCAACGTTCCAAAGTCGAATCCGCACCTCGGGCACCTTGTGTACTCGCTCAAGACCTGGGCCTCCCTCGTCTACATCGGATGCCTACTGCCGCCAGACAAGGCGTACAGCTCTGACTCTTATCCGCGTCTCAACCCCAGCACCCGGGCGAAGTAAAGGGGGAGCAGTAGTCGCCGTCGTGCCGCTCGAAGTAGTCGCTCATATTCGCAGTCGGCTTGCCGCAGTTTGGACACGGCTGATGAGAACCCGGACAGGTGCGACTGTTATGAGCGTCGAGCCCGCATGTTCCGCATGCCATGCACAGATCCTAGGCCGCAACCAAGGGTGGCAGGCAAAGTCCTGGCATCGGAATCGAAATCGTTGAAGATCATCGCAGCGACTTCGCTCGGCGTTGGCTCATCGACACCAGCAAGGCCGAGGTCGGATCTGGCCTCGCGCACGAGCTCGCCGACCAGCTGCTGAGTCTCAGCTCGCTCGGCAGGCGGAACGACTCCTCCGCGGGTGACCATGATTCGATGGCTCGCCGCATGCCACTGGGACAACCGCCCGAGAAGTTGGCGGGATCCCCACACCGCGATGGATGCTCGCACCGGGGCCTAACTGACCGATTCTTGGGTCCCGTCGAAGGCCCGGACGGTGTGCTCGATCATCGAGGTGTACGCGTCCTCGCGGCGCGCGCGCACGGCTTCTTGCTGGGCTCGGACCGCTTCGGCCGCCTCACGTACGCGGCGCTGGTCGATCGACTCGTTGACGGTGAGTGCCACGAGGCCTGCCAGACTTGCCGCCGCGAGCGTCCCGATAGCGCCGAAAGGCACATCCGTCCACTTGGCCTGCGGAACCGTCCAGACCCAGTGAATGCCGACGGCGATGCTGCCGACCGCGACGACCCAGAGCACGATCCGCAGCACCTTGGTGACCATGCAGTGATGCTACGGACCACTGATCGCGCACCACGGGTGGGCCCAGGGCGAAGCTACTTCTTCTGGCCCTTGAGCTTCTGGATCTTCTCTAGAAGGCTGGCCTTCTCGTTCAGACGTTTGGCCTCTGCGCGAAGCTCTCGGGGCGTCTTGTTCTTGGCGCCGGGTGTACGTGGCACGCTCCACTCCTTTAACGATAGATTGTGGATAGATCTATCTTATCCGACCCTGGGCGAGTCGTCCGAGGAACGGAGGAACTCGCCCATCAGGGCTGACGAGGCGCCCGATGCCGCCCGTCATCTACGCAGCCATCCCCACGCGGGTCGACGACCTCGAACTACTCGACGGCGTCCTCTTCCACGGTAAGTGCCATCTGTGCTTTCGCCAGCAACAGCCGGCCCCTGCCTTCCTTGATCAGTGCGAGAGGGTCCGCCCAGCGCGTGATCAGCGGCGCTGCGTCGTCAACGTCGGTGACCCGGTAGATGTAGTACCGGCTGCGGCGGTACGTGGCTTCGATGAGTTCGGCGTGGGAGATGTAGAACGGCTCCGCTGGATCTGACGCTCGCGTGGCTTTGACCTCGATGTAGATGAGTTGGTCGTCCTCATCGACGCTCATCAGGTCGTACGGAGACAGTTCGTCGGTCTTGGAGATCCAGTGCACGGATGCCGGATTCTTGCCGATTTCTGTGAGCCGCCGCCGCTCTGCGTTGTACGCAACTTCCTCGCCGCGCTTGCCGACCCGGCGGTTCTGCTCCTCCGTCTGGACCGATGGCGCCGTGCTCGTGCCGCCGGTGCCAATCCGCGCCGATGGTCTTCTGCTCGGTGCATCCGGAGCGTGCCGGCCGGGGCGAGCGTCCACGATTTCGACCCTTGAGTAGTCAACGGCTGGAGGTCCCGCCGGTCCTGCCGCTTGCTTGACCGCGGCGACGTCGGCGCTTTGCTCGGCCTCGGCTGGTTCGCCATTGTCGTCAGCTGGCGGTTCTACTGTCACTGATGCGGCAGCAGCCTGGTTGAGTACAGCTACTTCGTCCGGCTCACGCTGGTCCTCGTCCCCAGGCTCGGGGACCAGGCTGTCGAGGACGTTGCTCAGTTCTTCGTCATCCTCGGCGGAGATCCGCAGGAGTTGTCGGGCTTCTCGGACGTCGGAGTCGTGGATCTGCCGATCGTCCATCATGCGTTTGCGGTCACCGGACGTCGCGGTAAGCAGCATGGTGAAGGCATCTGAGAGTGTGGGCACGTTGAGGAACTGGGCGAGTTGTCGGCCAAGTGGGAACCAGTGGGGCTGGCGCGTTGTCGGGTCGAGTTCCAGATATGCCGTTCCCACGTTGACCGATCGACCTCTTCGCCTTTCTGCGCGGCTGGCGATGTAGCAAACGGCGTCTTGGCGGGTCACTTCGGTCTCGTCGTACTGGTACCTGAGTGCGAGCTCGTCGCAGACGATCAACTCCAAACTCCTCAGTGCGGGCCGAACGCGGTTCTCGGCGCTGGAGTTCTCAGCGCGCACCAGCGCGAAGAGGTAGGGCTTGATGCGGTTCACCCGCGTTGCCGTGTCGTCGTAGAGCGCATCGTGGTGCTCCCCAAACGGCAACGGTGATGTCTTCACGGCATCGTCGAGCTTGGTCAGGGACAGGTAGCGGGTGAGCCTGGTGAGACCGGCTTCCGCCGAGAGCAGGGGCCGTTGCTTCTCGAAGGTGTCGCGAAGCAGTGGATCCTCGGCATAGGGAGGCTGGGCCACGAAGCTGCTCTTGCCGTTCTGGGTGGCAAGGAGCCGGACCGTTTCGGGAGCCGGATGCGGCTCTAAGTCTTCGCGGAGAACGTCGTGCAAGGTGCGCTGAACCCACCGGGCCGCCTGCACGGTTTCCCGGTTCGGGCCTCCTGCGGCATCGGCTTCATCAGCGATGCTGCCGAGCAGGGTTAGAAGGTCCTCAACGCGGGGACGCCCAGCGTCAGTCAGGTGAAGTGCCGCGGCCAAGCCCGGCCCCCCATGTGCTTGATACATCGCCTCGCTGATGCGAGGGATCCGCTCTTGGATGCGTCGGGGTGTCTGGGCGGCGCTGATCCAAGCATTCATCGGCAGCACGAGCTCGGCGACGTTCCCCCGGTCGACGGGGACCCAGGAACGCGCGCGCAGGGTGTGCGCGAAGAGTGATGGTGCTAACCGGCCTCTTTCGCCCGCATGGACGGTGTTGACGCACCAGAACTGCGCGTTCATGCCGTCCTCGTAGGTCGCGCCCCAGCGTCGGGCGAGTTGCTTCCACAGCGCCATGAGGCGGAGCGGGTCCTTGGACTCAACGAGTTGCTCGTGGCGATCCAGCTGGTAGGACCTGCGAAGTTGTTGGCTCGCTGGGTGCCCTTGGGGGCATCTGGCCGCAGCGTCTACCTCCGGGAGTGCCATCCACTCGTTGAACAGCCCTCCGCGGTGCGGATGCCGTCCGCTGCCCACCATGTACCCCCACTGCTCGGTCGGCTTTGCTTCGTCGAGTCGCGGATGGTCGGTCACACCGAGCATCCGGAAGAAGTCCAACTCGTCCCCCCGCTGCTCGGAGTCTTCCGGCACTGCGACGTCGAGGAACTCGGGCTCGTTGAAGGCGCCGTAGATGAGTTCCAGGTCGTCGGAACCGCTCCACGGGGCGCTGAAGTACATAAGGGCGGCCGGCCGAAGCTCACGCATGTTTGCGTCGGCGGTGCGCCCAGGTAGGAGCACTCGCCCGAGGACTGGCTCAAGATCCTCGCTCCCCGACAGTCGGGCTAGCCGGTACGCCCGTAGTGCAGCCATCCCACGGGAGCGGGTTGTTTCATCGGTCTCGGGGCTCGCCAGGAGGGTGATAAGGAAGTCACGGATGAGTTCGCGCCATTCGAAGGGCTTGACACCCAGGTCGCGTAGCAGCGACTGGGCTTCGTCGGTGGCAGGCGAGTAAGCAACGGGTATGGGAAGGTCCTCGGGAAGTGCCGCCACGCCACGTTCGCGGGGAAAGAAGATCGTGCCGTCCCCGGGGATGAAGTTCTGTCCGTTGACCCCCAGGACGCTCGGGACCTTCCTGAGTTCCGCAACGAGGGGAGACCCAGCGCGCTCTCGCCAAGCGACGAGGAAGTCGTAGTAGTCGTGAACGGTGTCCCTCGTCGGGGGCGGGAGCGACGACAGGAACTCGGGAACCCCGATCTCGTCGATGCCGGGCACATGACTGAGGAAGGTCCGTACCGCGTTTCGTTCCTCGATATCGGGGCGCAGTGTGTGGCCGGGGTCGAGCTCTGCCACCTGATGGGCACGTTCTGGGCTCGGAAGACTTTGTGTGAGCGGGCGAATCTGCACCGGTGTGCGCAGTTGGCCGTCCGCCGCTGGCATGAAGGACGCGGCAAGCAGAGCCTCTATCCACCTGGCGCGCATGTCGGCTCCCCCCGCCCCGACTGACGCGACGGTCGCCGGTACCAGTGCCTCAACGGCGGCAGCATTCGCACCCGTTCGGTTAACGAGATCAGGTGCCACGCTTGCCGTGAGGAAGTCACCGACGGCGTTGACAAGCATGCGGTTGAAGCCCAAGGACTCCGGAGTGGCCGCGACCTGCCGGCGGTCCATGGTGAGCACCCACTCCGCGTGAACGGCTACGTGGAGTCCGGGCCGCTCGTCCGTGGGAAAGAAGACGTGCAGAGGAAACGTCTCGCTGACCAGAGGCAGACCCGCGTCGTCAACAGGCACGGCTACGGCGAACCTGGCCTCCGTGATGCTGTTCCAGGCGTCGCCTAGCGGCGCGAGCAAGGCGGCGTCCGGGACGACAGAGCCTCTGTAGATGAACCACTCCTCGCCAGTCTCATCAGGCTCGTCGTCGCTGTCCGACGTGGTGGCAAGTAGCACGTGCTCGACGCCATCCTCCGGCTCCCGTGACACCTCGGCCGAGAAGTTGCTCCCGGTCCCGCGAAGCTGCAGATGGTCAACATTCGGGAGGAACAGGAGAAGTCGAGGATGCAGGTTGTCGACGAGATGTTGCTCGACGATCTCGCGGCCGACACCCTCACTGAACGGAAGGCGAATGACGGTCGTGAAGCCATCGCCGCGTAGTTCCGCCACGCGCCCGGCGTCAGGGCCAAAGTCTCCTGCCTCAACTGGAAACGGGAAGGCGTAGACGGGAAGCTTCTGCCCGGCGGGCAGCGCCCCGAGAATGGCGGACACGTCGGTCCAAACGCGCTCACTGCTGAACTGGAAGGAGGCGCGAGCCGAGGTGATCTGCGGGTGGTCGGTGATCTCGCCAACCGACTTGAAGCCGAGCCCCTTGTGGCCTACGGCCTCACCTGGTCCCTTGGATGAACGTCCAAGCGAGCAAATCGCGTTGACCTGCTCGTCTCCGAAACCGAAGCCGTTGTCGGCCACGATGAGCGCCGTCTCGGTGAGCAGGAAGTGCACCCGACCGCGTGACCCGGCGTCCCAGGCGGCATCGTTGGCATTCTGCAGCAGTTCGAACGGATAGCGCCCGGTGTACTGCTGGCGAACCAGTTCCTGCCCCTCGCCGCGTTCGTGCAGGCTCTTGAAGGCACTGTCGTGCAGACCGTCAGCCGCCAGAAGTCGCAGCGGACGCAGCTCGCCTTCACACAATCTGGCTACAACGTCCATGGCGACCTACCTCGAGAGGGCATGGCATAAGGATGTCCTGCGAACCCGGAATGTGTGAGTGGAAGAGTACTTTCGCGGCTCATCAGCAGCCCAAGTGAACGCTTTCCGGGACGATCTGGCGACGGGCGTCCCTTCGGACTCCGCGGGTTCTTCGGGCCATCATCAGGCCCGCTTGTGGAGGGCGTAGGCGAGCTCGAACTGCTGGTCCTCGTCGAGGGAGTCGGCGAACTGGCGGTAGTGGGCGCGGTCTTTGGCGGTGGGCTTCTTCCCGCGCCAGGCGGGTGAGAGGTCGAGGTGGGCGTGGGCGACGTTGACCCATTGCCAGGTCAGGCCGTAGCCGACGCTGCTGTAGTGGGTGCCGGGGCGGAACTGTCGGGCCCACTCGTTGAACCAGCGGCTCATGTAGAGCCTGTGCTCGATCTTGGCTTCGGTGGCCCGATAGTCCCGCCGACGCGTCTCCTCGCCGGCCCGCCAGATCCGGGCTTGCCACTCGTCCGGGCTGACGAGCATCGTGGCCGAGCAGGCGCGGGCCAGGCGAACACCCATCGGCCCGGGCATGTTGAGGGCTTCGGCGGCGGCCTTCCACGACGTGACATCGGGGTGTAGCCGCGCCAGGGACAGGGACGCGAAGGCCCGGACGGTGTCCTCGCTGGAGTCGAACGCGCCTTGCAGGTGCTCGAGGTATTGGGCGTGCGGGATGACCTGGGGGATGACGAGCAGGTTGATCGGCATACGCGCTCCTGGGTGGGTGTCGAGGTGGTGGGACAGGCGGCGGTGCGGGGCGCGGGCCGCCATGACGAGCCGGGTCAGGGTGGGGGTCATGACCGTGTGGTCGGCGAGCCAGCCGAGGGGCCCGTCCGGGGTGGTCGGGGGGAGCTCGGACCACGGCGTCAACGCGGCCGCGGCGGCGTCGACGTCGGGGGCGGCCAGGATCGCGTCGGCGGTGGCCAGGGCGGCACCGCGGACACCGGGGTCGTCGGGTGGTCGGAGGCCCCACCGTGGGCCGCGGTCGCCGGTCCGCTGTTCTGCCTCGTGGGCGAGGGTTGCGGGCCAGTGGGCGAGGTCGGTGGCGGCGGGTTGGCCGGCGAGGTGGAGCATCAGGGTGGTCAGGTGCCGTAGGTCGGTCAGGTAGGCCGCGGGGCAGGCGGGCTGTCCGAGGACCTCGATGTCGTGGCCGTCGAGGGCTGCGTCGACCCGCCGCTGCGTCAACATGACAGCCTCGTCTGCCGGGGCGGTCGCGGTAGTGGTGAGGTCGTGTTGGCACTGGCGGGTGGGTCCGTCGCCGAGCGGGTTCCCGCACACCAGGCTCCCCCCGACGCGGCGGAGGTGCGAATGCCGTTGGTCGCGGAATGGTCGTTGGCAGGCGGGGCATTCGGCGACGAGCAGGTCACCGTGGCGGGTGCAGGCGGTGACCGTCAGGAGCCGCCACGCGGTCTGCCATGCGCCGGTCTCCGCGAGACAGGTCGGGCAGATCTGGGTGCCATGGGCGGGGACCCAGCCGCGGGCGGCGACCTGCCGGTAGGAGTGCCGGTCGGTTGGGTCGAGCCCGGTGAGGTCGAGGGCGGTGCCGTCGAACGAGGCGAGGGTCGCGGCATACACGGCCTGCTCGCCGACGCGGGCGAGGGCAGCGAGTCGGGCGACGGTGTCCGGGGAGGGGGCGAGGGTGAGGTAGCGGGTGCCGGCTCGGCCCCGGCCGGTAGCGGTGAGGAGTTGGGCGGTGGTCAGGCCGTTGGCGTCGGCGAGGTGCTCCAGCCAGGACTCGATCGACTCCCCGTCCTGAGGGGCGATCGACACCGGCAGCGCGACGGTCATGACGAGCCGGCTGGTGGTGTGCGCGACCTCGGGGCCTGGGCGTCGCGGAGGAAGTCGTGGAGGTGACTTTGCAGTTCCTCGCTGGGGTGGTCGCCATAGATCAGGTGAGGGCGCGGGGGCTCCGCCGCGCGCCGTCGTGATGCGTTGCTGGCTGTCGCGGTGTGGGTCGCGATCCAGTCAGCCAGGCTGGACAGGTCGTCGGAGGTCAGGCCGGCGCGCATGTCGGGCGCCACGAGCAGCACGTTCGTGCAGTTGGCGAGCCGGCCGGTGCCGGTCCACATCGCGCACGGCTCCAGGACGCCTACAGCGGGTGAGGCGTGGTCAGGGCGGAGCCTGGCGTCGATCCACACGACGTGTCGGATCTCGGGGTGCCGTCGTAGAAAGTCGTCAAGGGCTCGCTGCTTCCACCAAGGGGCGGGGTTCCACCGGTCCTCGGGCCGAACCGGGCGCGCCGAGGTGTCGGCGGGGGACGCGATCTCGGCCCAGGACCGGCCGGGCAGCAGGTCGAGGTGGTGGCGCATTGTGTGGGTCCAGTCGGTGAGCCAGTAGCAGCCGACCTGGCCCGGGCGGTGCAGATCGTCCAGAGCGGCACACATCAACGGCGACAGGTGCACACCGCCCTCATCATCGCCGATCATCGTGTGTCGACCCACTGGGTCGAGGCGCCGATCGTTGCGATCACCCCGTCAATGTCAAGGACGACCGCGACCGGCGGCAGCCCGGCCGCTGCTTCCTTCATCGGGCCCGCCCCGGCGTCAAGCCTCCGGATGGCCACGACGGTTTCGTGCGTTTGTGCGAAGCTGGTCAACAGTCCGCGAAGGGCGTGGGTGATGTGAATCGCGGACGCGGGACGGGCGGCATTGATAGCGGCAATGGAGCGGCGGCCTTCGTCGATGACCCACACGAGATCGTTGACGTGGGGTTGAAGCTCGGTGCCGAGCTGGTAACCCCTATGGGCGAGGCCGACGGTGATGGCGTCGGTCAGGCCGGGGAAGCTCGAGCCGTCGACGTGGATCACCTCCTCCGGCACACCATGCGCTGCCGTGAGATCTCGAATCCAAGAGGACACCTTCTCGTGGGTGTCGGCGACGGTGCCGCCGACCAGCTCCCGGGTGTCGGTTTGGAACATCAGGACGAGCGGGATGTGGGAGCCGTCGACCAGGCGGATATACGTGGGGTAGACGTGCCAGATGCTCATGCGGTCCTCCGCTGTCTTGGGTGTCGTTGGCGGGCGAGGTCGAGGCGGCCATTGCGGTAGCCCTCACCGGCGGCGATGCCGGTATAACCGGACAGTTCGGCGAGGTCGGCGCACTCTGCGGTGATGGGGCAGGCGGAGCAGACAGCGGCCGGTGCGGCCAGGGCGGCGAGACGACCCGCCTGGGTGAGGGCGGCGGCAAACGTGTTCTCCCAGCGGCTCCACTCGATGGTGAGGTCTTTGCAGGCGCCGTCGGCCAGGGACCAGGCGGCGTCGCGGGCGAGGACCTCGCGGCTGAACCCCCTCATCACCGCTCCCGTGCCCTGCGCGCTGGCGGCGGGTCGTTGGACCAGCGGGCGCGCAGGTCCTCGATCGCCGACGAGCAGGGAGTGATCGGTGTGACGGTGAGATCAGGGATCCCAGCGGTCAGGGCCGTCACGGTGTCGGTTGTGCACACGCCCACCACGACCCCATGCCGGGTGATGACCCAGGTCCGTCTCGGCAGGGCTAAAGGTTTGGCGCTGGTGGCAGTGATCCATTCCTCGACCAGGTGTCGGAGCTCTTCGTAGTAGTGCTGGTAGTGGCCGTGGTCGATGCGCTCGAGCGGAGCGTCGTCGATCGCTGTGAGCATCGCCCTGGTGCGCTGGTGCAGGTTCTCCAGGGCGGGGTTGGCTATCGGTCTCATCCGTATCTCCTCGTGACGGGGGCCCAGGTCGCGTGGGTGGTGGGGATGGTGGTGACGTCGGCGTCGGCGAGCAGCTGCTGCCCGGTCTCGGCGAGGGTCAGGCGGGTCTCGGGGTCGATGGCGGCGTCGAAGGCTCGCACGTGTCGGTCGGCGATGAAGGGGCGCGGGCTGGTGAACGCCGGCCCGTGCGTGAGCCGCGTCCAGATCCACGTCAACGCGAGATCGTGCCCGGGGTGGCCGTCGATCTCCGGTAGCCGACCGGCGGCGAGAGGCAGCCGCGGGAGGCGGGTGACCGGTCGCAGGGTGTCGCGGCGCCGCTGGTAGTCCACCAGCCCGCCGTCGACGAGAGCGTCCACGGCGTCAGTCAGGCGAGCGGCATCGAGGTCGTGGATGCCGCGGCCGAGGCGTATGCCGTCCAGCAGCAGGCTGGCGTCGTCGTCGGTGGTGCCGAAGGCGTGGCACGCGCGGGCTGAGGACGTCGCGCCGTCATGGACGTGGGTGAGCAGCATGTGCAGCGCGATCGCGAAGTGCCAGCGGGTCCGCCATACCGCCGGGTCGGGAAGGCCGTCCTCGCCGGGCGCGGGCAGCAGCGCGGGGACGTGGTCTGGCCGGATGCCGTGCCGCTTCACCTGGTGGGCCAGATGGGTGGTGAGCCACAGGAGGCGGCGGGCGTCGTCGCGGTTGAAGCCGGCGAGGATCGGCGCTGTCTTCGGTGGCGAGGGTGGCCGTTTGGGTAGATAGCGGCCAGCGTTGGGGACGTGCTGCGGCGGGACCGTCAGGGTGTGCCCGCGGCGGCGACGTTGTGCACTTTCGCGCAGCAGGCGGTCCCGGTGGTAGCCCGAGTGCAGGGCGGGTGCGGCCGCCGACAGGATGACGGCCACTGTCCCTGGGTCGGGGCTGGGGAAGACGCCCCACCGGCGAGCCGCGGCCACGTCGAGCGCCGGCAGGCCGCTGGGCCGGTCGGGCCACTGGTCGTCGATGGTCGGAGCCACGACGGCGCACACCCGCCGGAACGACCCGAGCCGGAGACGGGCCGACTGGTGGAAGACCGACGCCTCAGCCAGCGACGTGAGCTCGCCGACCAGGTCCACCAGCCGCGGCGACGGCACAGTCACCGACTCGGCCAGAGACCGGGCCTGGACCAACAGCAGGCGGCAGTCACGGCATACCGGAGACAGGGCGGACTGCCAGAACAGCTCGCGCCGACCGGTCAGGGGGGTGCAGCACAGGCACACCCACTCCACGCTGAAATGCAGAAGCCAACCGCCCCGATGCGTCTTGCCGCGCCCGCGGACGGTCGGCGGATAGCGGTCCATCGTCAGACGCGCCGCTGTACCGGCGTCGAGGCCGGCGAGGGCAGCAACAGTCTCTAGTTCATCTTCAGGAACGCCGACGTCGTGCCGGTGTGCTGGGAGGACCCGGCGGCGGGTCACGCCGTTGGCCTCGGCGAGGCGCCCGGCATATGCAGTGAGTGGCTCGCCGGGCTGGGGCGTCGGTCGGACGGGAAGTAGCGCTGTCATCGCCGTGTTTTCCCTGCCGCGGTGGCTGCGTCGATCTGTCCGTCGAGCGAGCGATCGCTGAGGTCGACCGCGTCGAGGTCGTCGTGGGTAATGACGCTGCGCCGTTCGTGGATGGCGTCTAGGACCGACCCGGTGACGAGCTTGGCCACCTCCCCGACGAAGCCTTGGGTGCGTCGCCAGACGTGCTGCGCGAGTTTGGTGACGAACAGGTCCGGAGCAGCGTCGGGCAGATGCTCCAGAGGCCGGTTGGCCGCGGTCGCGAGCAGGTCCTGCCAGGCAGCCTTCTTCTCGACCGTGCTGATCTGGAAGGCGTCGATGGTCATCGTCGTCAGCCGTGCTCGGATCTGCGGGTCATCAAGGATGGCGGTGCTTTCGAGATGCGCGCCGACCAGGATGACGGTGCCCCTGTTGACCTCTCCGAGTTCGGTGTTGAGGAACTTGATGTAGTCCAGCACTGCTCGGCCTTGCGCGCTGGTGGTGCGGAGCATGTGAGCGTCGTCCAGGATCACGACCTGCACCCCGTGCATCCGTAGCGCATGGAGCACCCGGGTGGTTGTGGTTCGGGCGAGACCCTCTGGCGGATACCCCAGGTAGAGCAAGATCAGTGCGTTGATCTCCTTGATCGAGCTCGACGCCATGAGTGTCACGTAGACGACCGGCACCCAATCCGCGGTCACGCCAGGCTGGGGGGACCAGGTGGGGCGCTCCTCGTTCGCTTGTCCGCCGAGGACTCCGCGGTACACGCCGAAACCCCAGTGCTTGAGCAGTGTGGACTTGCCCGCTGAGAAGGGCGCGGTGACCGCGACCATTGGCATCGCTCCCGGCGGTCGAAGTCGGTTCGTCGCGACGATGTCGTCGAGGTGAGCCGCGACCGCCTCCATGGGCCTGGAGACGACAACCGTCGCGTTCATCGCCCCTGCCAGACGACGGAAGTAGTCGTCCCTGCACTCTCGTGACAGGCTGTCGAAGTCGGTGATGGAGACCGGATCAGGCCAAGTGGGGGCCGGAGTGGTTGCCTGTCGATGCCAGTCTCGAACGTCCACGTCACACCATCTCTCGGTAGTCGGGCCAGGGCTCTTCGTCGGTCTCCTGAGCCGGCTCGGACACGGCCGTTTCCGCACTGTTGTTCGCGCGGACAGCGGTAGGGAGGCGGACGACGTTGCCCTGTTGTGCGAGTTCCACAGCGCGATGGGCCTCAGCGACTTCGTCGTGGTCGCGTTGGGCCTGTCCCCAGCGGATGTAGGCGGCCGAGAGCTGGGCTCGTGACTCGTCCTTGCCCTTGGGAGTAGTCAGATCGCCGATCTCGTCGATGATCTGGAGCATGATCGTGCGCTTCTTGAGCGCGCGGTTGCCTCCGCGTTCCTGGATGCGTTCGTTGACGCGGTCGACGAGGACGTCGACCAGGGGGGCGTCGATGAGATGGCGTCCTCGCCAGCCGATCTCGTGGATGCGGTCGGTGTCGGGGTGACGGAACCAAATGCGGGTCATGTCGCGCGGGTCGTGGTGGAACGGGATCGCGCTGTCCTGCTCCCGGAAGGTTCCCTTCCGCACGTCGCGGAAGTCCTCGAGGACCTCGTCGTCGTAGGTCAGGTTCTTGAACTCGACCCCGGCGTGGCCGGGCGCGAGCCAGATGATGGGGAGGAACTGGTAGATCAGGTCGGGGTGCACCGGGATCGTGATGCGACCGGTGATCGCGAAGAGTGCGTCCCAGTACTCCAGCGGTGTGACGCGCCTGCCAGGTTCACCCGGGAGGTGCAGTCCGTCGTGTGGTTGCCTGCTGTAATCCAGGGTGAGAAAGCGCTGCATGTCGGTCAAGTACTTCTCGGCGGTACACATCGGCTCATCGGCAACAACCCCGACCCACGACCCCCTCTCATAGATCCCGCGGCCCTTGAACGCGTCGGACTGCTGGTAGAATCGCTGGTAGGTCTCGTGGAGCCTCTCAATATGGGGGTTGTCACTGGGCTTCTTCCCGCGGCTGAGTTGCAGGGTGATGCCGAACTGGTCGAGCAGCGACCGGAAGTGCTTACCGACGTAGATGGAGCCATGATCGGACCTCACCGAGGTCGGCGTCACGCCAGGGACTTGGTGCTCTCCCCAAATCGCCAAGTCCGGCTTAGCGGCGCCCCGTCTCCCGGTCCGCACCGGGTTTCCGTTGAAGTCCAGGGACTCAGGCACGCCGATCCATCGCCAGTCGTCGATCGTCGGACCGTCGGGGCCCTGCTCGACGAGCATCGACTGCTGCCGCATGGAGTCGTAGAGCAGTAGGCCGACGTCGACACCGTTGGCGGAGCGGGGGAACAGGCGCATCGCCGTGACAACCCGCGATGGCGTGCTCATCATCGAGCCGATCTCGACGCTGACGGGCCGGTCCTGGATCGGGTCCCAGATGAGGTTGTCGCCGCGGCAGATGTCGGTGCAGCACTGGGTGCTGTGCTGCGCCGGGTAGCTTTCATGCCCTGAGACCTTGCGCAGACTGCGGGACTTCTGCTGCTTGGTCGTCCTCCCGATGGCCCGCCAGTGATGGCTGAGGTACTCCTCCATCAGCCGCTCGGGCAGGTTCTCGATAACCAGCCCTTCCTGCTTCATCTGCAGGCGGATCCGTCGTTCGATCTCGTTGCGGCTGATCGCGCTCCGGCGACCGTCGAACTGGCGGAAGTGCTCCTCGGCGATCCGTCGGAAGTTGGCATCGAGGGCGTCGAAGCCTTGCTTGTCCCGGATGCTGCGTCCGTCGACGACGCCGCCGAGACCGAGGGTCATCCAGTTCTTGTCCCAGGTCATCATGGCTCGGCCGGAGATGCTCGGCTTCTGGATCTCCCCGTCGTAGACGCGCTGCATGATCGTCCGGTCGACGGTCCGTTCGAACGACACCAATCGACTCATGTGCTCGTAGCGCTTAGTGATGCTCACGCCGTAGGTCTCGCCAAACGGCCAGAAAGGCTCGCCTGGTTGCGCGAGTTCGGCTACGCCTTCGCGATAGCCGGTACGCACCTCCAGGATGCATTGCTGCCGGAACAGCGCGCTCGCCTGAACGTCCGCAGGGAGCTTAATGAACCAAGGTAGGAGCGAGGAGTGGAGCACCTGGACGCCGGACTCGCTGACCTCTCGAGCATCCAGCTCGGTGTAGGCGGTGAAGTACGTGTGTCCCGTGGAGTCCCTCAGATGTGCCCCGTGGCGGTCGATCTCAACCACGATGGCAACTCCTCGGTTGGTGAGGATGCGCATCCCGGTGGAGATCTCGACGGTGGCTCTACTCATCAGAGGCTCCGTGGGCCCAGGCGATGGGCGCCGTGCGTCCGATCCAGTGGTCGATGTCGATGATGAGGTGGCCTCGCCACGCGTAGTGCCACATGGCAGAGACCAGGTGTCCGGACCCACGGTCTGCCTCGATGACATCGTTCGTGGTCGCGCCTTCGGCACACATCTCGACGAGCTCCGGTCGTGCCGCCTCGTACCAAGGTCGGTCATGGCGGTATGCCGCGAGCCATCTCAGGTTGAACTTCTGGGCGCGCGAGTGTCCGGGGAAGACCTTGTAGTCCCAGCCGACCTCCCGGCACGCCGCGGCGGTCGCGTCGCTCTGGATCCGGAACTTCTCATCCTGGCGATCGGCCGAACGGACATTCCAGATGGTGACGCGGCCGGCCGTGTCGAGCATGAGCAGGTCGGGTGTGTGGATCGTGCGTCGACGGTTCGGCAGCCGCACGCCGAGACGGGTGGGCTGCGGCACGAACCACGCAGCGGTCGGGTCGCGCTCCAGCATCAGGAGCAGGTCGTACTCCAGGCCCGACTCCAGTTTCAACGTGGTGCCCGTGACGAAGCAGTGCGCCTGCACCGGGATGTGTCTCGACTTCTCCGTCGACCGCGGGTTCCGGATCGGCACTAACCCGTGGACGTCTGGCGGTCCGAGGGACCAGTCCCATCGGATCGGATCCGACCCTTGCGGACGGAAGGTCCAGTCGGTCACCCGACCCACGGGGGCTGGCCGCACCTGCACGGCACCAATAGAATGACCCAACGGAGGATCCTCGCTTTGTCCGAAACTTTGCATCGGATCCACCACGAGGGCGCGCCTTGCTACCAACAGGGCGTGCCCTCACTTGCTGTGGAGCCACTTCGCACCTTAGTCCCACACGGGTGACCGCGCAATGGTTTGCCCGCACAGTGTCTTGCGACACGCCAGGGAAGGCACTCTGATCGGACTGCATAACCATGCAACGACGCCATCGAGAACCTTGGCGGTTTCCCGCGGTCGAGGCCGCGACTTATGCGCTTCTCCACCATCAGCGCAGGTCAGCACTATACGGGCTATCCTCCACATCATGAGCCGACAGCGCACCAGAAACCTACGAGGATCGTATGCTGGGGAGCGCAAGCAAGCCACACGGGGTCTGACCAGCCCCACCCGAAACGGCCTGACCAGCCGTGCGACCTCGGAGGATGGTTCACCCTCCACGAGGAAGACCGTGCGACCTTCATTGCAAGTCCTCCGCGGACGACGTGCGACTTCCGCGCGCCCGGACAACCTCATCGAGGACTTGGAGAGCTGCATCCAGCCAGTGGACGAAACAGGCTGCTTGGCTCCCGCGTGTCACGAGGTCGTCGCATGGCCGAAGGCGGGCGGGCGCCCGAGCCGGTTCTGCTCCCGCAGCTGTCAGGAGCGCTTCGAGCGCGAACGTGCCCGCCTACTCGCCGAGGTGGCCGAGATCGAAGCAGCCCTACCCGTGACCGACGCCCCGGCAGAGCGCAGATACTTGTCCAACCAACTGAGCCGCCGCACGTGGCTTTTGGAGCGCTATCCCTTGCCCTACAAGGAACAGGCGCGACTCCTCAAGGCGGAGAGGCATCCCAAGTGACTGAGGCCCGACTCGAGCTCGTCTGGCCGGGCAAGGACAAGTTCCTCCTGGTCCCGAAGGACACCGATGGCAAGCCCGTCTGGGTCGAGCGGGATCACCCGGCGGCGTCCGAGGTGCGCCTAGCGGACTTCACGGGTGTCGTGGGGGACGTGCCCGAGGACCCGTATGCCGCGAACCTGCTCTTCACCGGCGACTCGCTCGACGTGCTGCGCATCCTCTGCGAAGTGCCCGAGTACCGGTCGATCTACCGCGGCAAGGTCAAGCTCGTCTACATCGATCCGCCGTTCAACACTGGCCAGGCGTTCGAGCACTACGACGACTGGATGGAGCACTCAACCTGGCTGTCCTTCATGCGGGAGCGGCTGCTGCTGATCCGTGACCTGCTCGCGCCGGACGGGTCAGTCTGGGTGCACCTCGACGACGCCGAGCAGCACCGGATGCGGCTCCTCATGGATGAAGTCTTCGGGTCTCAGAACTTCATTGCGTCGTTCGCGTGGGAGAAGGACAAGGGTCGTCGCAATGACACCGATGTGTCGACAGTCCACGATCACATCCACGTATACGCGACAAGCCCCTCTGCCTGGGCCAGAGTGCGGAACCCTCTGACGCGGACCGCCGAACAAGTGGCGCGCTACCGAAATCCGGATTCTGACCCCCGTGGACCCTGGCTCCAAGGAGACAACGGCACGGCGAAGAGCGGAAGCGATGCAGCTCGGTTCGAGGTGACGTTGCCCTCGGGGCGAGTTGTGACGCCACCGGCTGGAAACTTCTGGAGGTTCAGTCGTACCAACTTCGAACAAGCGCGATCCGAAGGCCGCGTGTGGTTTGGCCGCAAGGGCGACAGCATGCCGGTCATCAAGCGGTACCTCACCGAGGTGAAGGATGGTGTGGTCCCGCGCTCGTGGTGGCCCGCTGACGAAGTTGGACACAACCAAGAGGCGAAGCGCGACCACCTCCGCAAGATGTTCCCAAACGGAGCCCCCTTCGCGACGCCGAAGCCCGAACGGCTGTTGGAGCGCGTCATCCACATCGGGTCCAACCCTGGCGACCTCGTGCTGGACTGTTTCGCCGGGTCAGGCACGACCGCGGCCGTGGCACATAAGATGGGTCGTCGTTGGGTGACCTCGGAGATCTTGGCGTCGACGGTGGAGCAGTTCACCCTCCCTCGCCTCACCATGGTGGTCGCTGGCGAAGACCCCGGCGGGATTACGAAGGCAGTCGGCTGGAATGGCGGCGGCGGCTTCCGGACGGTGACGGTCGGCCCTCCGATGTACGAGGACACTCCGTTCGGGGTGCTGCTTGCCGGGTGGGCAACGAACGGTCGGTTCGCACGCGCTGTGGCTGGCCAGCTCGGATTCGAGTTCCAGCCCGACGCGGCGCCGTTGTGCGGAATCCGTGGCCGGATGCGTCTCGCAGTGGTTGACGGTGCCGTGGGCGCTGAGGAGGTGCGCCAGATCGTCGGGTCCCTCGGCGAGAAGGAGCGAGTCACCCTCATCGCGAAATCCGTTCTTCCCGAGGCTGAGTCGCTGCTTGCTCAGGTGAGCCCCGGTTCTCGGATTCGCAAGGCGCCTCGTGATCTCCTGACCAGCGGGGCACAACGGATGCGGCGGCGCACCGAGGCGAGCACACGGCATACGCGGGAATCAACGGAAGGATCGGGGACGTGAGCATCGACTACGACCCGGCCCTGGTCGAGCAGGTGAGCTACAACCTCGACCTTCGCGAACCGAACCAGCAGGCTCTCGATGCCCTCGCCCAGGCGCTGGACACGGCCGAGCCAGGTGCGGAGTTCATCGCCGACCTGGCCACCGGTGTGGGCAAGACGTACATCGCGGGCGGTCTGCTCGACTACCTCTACGAGTCGGGGGTGCGGAACGTCCTGATTGTGACGCCGGGGTCGACGATCCAGCGCAAGACGATCGACAACCTGACACCGGGGCATCCGAAGTACCTGCGCGGCCTGCAGTCACGGCCGATGGTCATCACCCTCGACACCGTCGAGCGCGGCGAGGTCGGTGCGGCACTGGCGGACCCGGACCGGTTCAAGGTGTTCGTGTTCACGGTGCAGTCGCTGCTGCGGCCGAACAAGGAGGACCGGCGGCGGGCATTTCAGCCGCACGAGACGCTCGGGACTGCGGTGCGCACCTACTTGGAGTCGGCTGATGACCTTGTCGTCATCGCGGACGAGCATCACGTCTACTACTCGGGCTCGGCGAAGAAGTTCGAGGCCGCGATCACCGAGTTGCACCCGTTGGCGACGATCGGGCTGACCGCGACCCCGCACGCGGCGTCCGAGTCGATGGTGGTCTACCGGTACCCGTTGTCGGACGCGATCGCCGACGGGTGGGTGAAGATCCCGGTCCTCGTGACCCGACAGGACGGCATCCACGACGTCCGCACCCAACTCGCGGACGGGCTCACGCTGCTCGACGCGAAGCGGGAGGCGATGCGGGCCTACTGCGCACAGGTGCAGGGGCGGAAGGTCGCCGAGCCGGTGATGTTCCTCGTCGCCTCGACCATTGACGAGGCAACGGAGTATCGCGACCTGTTGATCGGTTCGGACATGTTGGGGTCGGCAGAGCAGGTGCTCCTCGTGACGTCCGAGGAGCCGGACGCCACATTGGCTCAGCTCGATCGACTCGAGGACCCGGGGTCGCCGGTGAGGGCCGTCGTGTCGGTGTCGATGCTGAAGGAGGGTTGGGACGTCAAGAACATCTACGTCATCGCCTCTGTCCGGTCGATGGAGTCCAACCTGTTGACCGAGCAGATCCTCGGCCGTGGACTGCGGCTGCCGTTCGGACAGCGGACCGGCAACCCGATGCTCGATACGGTCGAGGTCCTCTCGCACCGATCCTTCGCGTCGCTGTTGAAGCAGGCCAAATCGCTGCTTGAACAAACCCTTGGTGACCGGGTGGACGAGGCATCCGTCGTCGTCAATCCCCGTCTCGGCCAACACGCAGCTGGTGCTGCCGTCGGGGAGCAGGGCGAGCTTCCGACAGACTTCGCGTTCCCCACGTCGGGGACAGTCGAGTTCGAGCTGCCGGGCGCGGCGGCCACAGATCCGAATCAGGACGCTCTGTTCGACGTCGAGGACATTGACGACGGGGGGGAGTCCTCACGGCATACGGGACTGATGGTCTCCACACTCGATGACCGCGTCGGCGCGGGCGCGGCATCGGTGGAGACGCTGCGGCGGGTGCTGAGGCCGCGGACGCCTGGTGGCGTGACGATCCCCTTGTTCCTGCCGTCGGTGGTGACGCGGTGGGAGCGAGACCCGTTCACACTGGCCTCGATCAACCTCGACTCGGTCGAAGCGCTCGGCCAGACCTTCGCCAAGGACAACGCTCCGACGTTGACGCGCAAAGCCATCGACGCTGAGCGTGATTCATCGGGTGAGGCGCATGTCGTTATCCGCGATCAGGTCGAGCAGGTGATCGCGACTCAGATGGCGATGCCGTTCGACACGATCGAGAACGACCTCGTCGGCCGTCTCATCCGGACGAACGCCGTCGAGGCGTCGGTGACCGAGCTCAACGCCGCGGTCGCTGTAGCCCGGGCGTTCCTGGCCGGCGCTGCGGTCACCGAGGCGACACCGTGGCGGCCCGAGCATGGCCGGCTCGCGACCGCGCGTCTGACCGAGTGGATCGCGGCCAAGCAGACCTCCTCGCCGGCGAGGGAGGTCCGCGAGGTTCGGCCTGTGCGCTGGCCCGAGCCGTCGGAGCGGTTCGAGACCCGGCCTGCGGCGGACCGGCAGGTCGTCACGTCATCACGAGAGTTCGTCCGCGGCTACCCGTACGCCGGGTACGCGAAGTCGGTTTACGAGGTCAACACCTTCGACGCGTTCTCAACCGAGTTCGTCCTGGCGGACCTTTTCGAGAAGTCCAGCGCGGTGCGAGCGTGGGTACGGATCGACGAGACCGTGCCTCTGCGGATCACCTACCTCGCTGGCGCGGTGCAGCGGCAGTACGAACCCGACTTCATCGTCATCGACGACGCGGGCGTGAACTGGATCGTCGAGGGCAAACGCGACGGCGAGATGACCTCGCCCCTGGTCATCGCCAAGCGCGACGCTGCTGCGGCTTGGATGAGGACCGTCAACGGCTCCGACGAAGTCCACGAGACCTGGGCCTACCTCCTAGCCTCCGAGTCTGTTTGCAGCGCCGCTACCTCGTGGGAGGCACTCAAGTCCGGCGGTCAGGTGCATCGCTGACCATGATCCCGTCTACCAATCTTGTTGAGCTATCCGCATCGTCGCGACCGGGGCTTCGTTTTCAGGCGAAGCGGGAACGCGAGTTGGACCAAGCGCTCTTCGCCCTCGCAGCGAAACTGCCATTCGCTAAGGACGGCGTCGCCGTGTGCCGTGAGTTCAACGGTCCTCGAGGAATTCCTGATCTCTTGGCCACGACCCGTTACCAACACCAGCTCAGGGCCAGGGAGAACGCAACAGTTCCGCCTGTAACCAACAAGTCCGACGCAGCTGTGCTCGCCGTTCTGCCCTCGAAGGTCGCGCGTACACCCCTGTGGATCGCTGATACATGTGGCGTCAGTCTGGCCCTTGCGCTGGACAGGCTGCGCTCACTGAGGGGCAGAGGGGCTGTACTGGAAAGCGAAGGGACCTACCGGCGTCACCCGGCGCTCGAACCCCTTGGCCACACCTATGCCTTCGAAGCGAAGGTCGCAGACTGGGGCAAAGGCCTTACGCAGGCCTTGCGATACCTCGCGTGGGCCGACAGCGCATCGATCGTGCTGCTTGAGCCGCCCAAAATCCTCACGCGCGTGACTGATCAGTGCCGTTCGCTCGGGGTCGGCCTGGCCGTCGAAGACACTTGGAAGGTGCGCCCCCGTATAGGAAGGCCCAATCAGGCACTTCGCCTGGCTGCTTCGGAGTCATGGTTCCAGGACTTTGCGCCTCACAGGCCTTCTCCGGAGGCGTAGGCCTCCAGCACCGTCAGAGGCTGCGATGCCCAGTTCGACTTCTCAGCCGGAGGCACAGTTCGACCCAGAGCGCCCGTGAGAACATCGAAGTCGTTCTCGGCCGCCCGGTACCGCTGTCGAAGTTCCTGCACTCTGGCACGACGGGTGGCTTGCCCAGAGACGGCGGCTACAGCGGCACGCAGCTGTCCTAGGTGGTGCATTCGCTGCGCAGTGTCGCTGGGCGGCATTGGTCCACCGCGAAGCCTGTACGCCGCTCGCGAGTCCCATCGATCGATCGCCTCCGCAACATCCCTCCTCATCACGGCTAGCAGCCCGCCCTGAGTGACGTACGAAGCCGGGATCCGAATTCCCGGATCTGAATCCGTGCGATACGAGTTCGGATCAAACGTTCTCTGGCCGCGGTCCCATCCACTACCGACTGTGTCGGCGCCTGCGGCCACGGCCGGCAAGCCGGACAGATCTGCGTGCGCGACGATTACTCGGGACCTCTCGGAGAGAGAGTGAACTGTCCGCGCGAAGCCCGCCCAGGCAGCTACATCCACCATGTCCGGCTTGTGGTCAAAGACGACCTCGTTGGCGAGAGTTACCACCCAAACCGGCGAGCGAAGGGCAGCAAGCGTGCCCACAAAAGCGTCCAGTCTGGTACCCGAACTCCAGAAGGACCTCGTGCCGACGAGAGACTGCCACGCCCCTGACTCCAGACCGCGCGCGGTCCTCGCTATCTCTAGAACTCTCATGGAGTCGCCGTCTACCGGGGATGAAAGTTGAAGGGTCGGCGCCAGAAACGGCGCCCCCAATCTGTCTTGACGCTGAAAGACGCGTTCAACGTGGTCCAGTCTCGATGCCGCGCTCCGCAGATCGGGACCACCGGCTCCCCACAACTCCCATCCGTCGTAGAAGTCAAGCTTGTTGACTCCAGGCAGGAGGAGAGCATGGGTCATCGCGTCGAATATGACCTCTCCTCCGGCACTTCGTACAGCGGATGCCATTTCGGCCCCGCTTGGATACCGCGGCTCAGCGACCCGCGGCGTTGCAAATGGACTCAAAACGGCGCCGTCGGCCAAGCCGCCGGAAATGGCGTCAACAGTCCACTTCCTGTGCCCGATGCGCCGTCCATCGTGAATGAGAACTCCCGCCATCAGTCAGTCCACCCCTCAAGGTCGGAGAGGAGTTCGGGACCGTCAAGGTAGCGTCGGGCCGGTTGCAGCTGGAGGCAGCGATCCACGACCCTCGCCAAGGGTTGTGAGACATCCAGTCGCTTGGTACGAACGCTGGGGGCCTGAACGCTGGTGAGCTTCACTTGGTAATCGGGCGCGCCAGCGTCGACCGGGAGTTCGCCCGTGAGTGCATAGAAGGCAAGAATCCCCAGCGCGAAGATGTCACTCGCCGGAACACACTCTCCACCGGGAACGTGCTCCGGAGACCGGAACCCATCCGTGCCAGGCTGGTAGTTCCCAGTCAGAGCGGTCTTCTCAAGGTGCCGCGCCAAGCCAGGGTCCATCAGGACGAAGCGACCCAAGTTGGTGCGCCGAACGTTTCCAGGCGACAAGTCGCGATGGACGACACCAAGATCATGGCAAGCGGCCAGGCCTTCGGCGAGGTCGCTGACCAGAGATCGAACGTCAGAGTCGCTCCACGCCGGCCGCAGTATGGCTCCAAGGTCTTGCCCGTCGAGTCGCTCCTCCACCCACGCGACCGCTTCCAGCGGAGTTGTCAGTTCGACGGCATCGGTAAGGACTTTGACGACGTGAGGGGAATCGACCGCAGCGAGCAGTTCGACCTCGCGGTGGGCGCGAGTCCTCGTGATGTCACCCTGAGGGCCAGCTGGAACAGATACAACCTTGACCACTACCTCTTGCCCACTCATCACCGCAGTGAAGACGAACTTCTGGCCCCCCTGAATCAGGGGGACGAGCGAGCGCACACCCAGGGCAGACTCCAGCGCATCGGTCAGCTCTTGAACGACTACCACGTGGCTCCATAACGTCTCGGATGGATCTCGCAGAGACCCATAACTCTCAGTTTATGATTCATAGCTTCGACGTTTGTGAAGTCTTCCCTGCATCTCGACACTAGAACCCGCCGTCCCGGGCCATGTTGCTGAACCGGCTGTAGTGGCCCTGGAAGGCGAGCACGATGTCGGCCGTCGGACCGTTGCGGTGCTTGGCCACGATCACGTCGGCCTCCCCGTCTCGCTCCGGGTCGGACCGGTCGCGGTGCAGCAGGATCACGACGTCAGCGTCCTGCTCGATGGAGTTGTGGACGGCGATGCCGTTCGCGATGAAGTTGTGGCAGTCGAGAACCGTCGCGTCGAAGACTTCTTCGACCCCGTCCGCGCGAACGACAAGCACCTCATCCCATGCGACATCATTCGTCGCAGCGAGATCGAGCTCGCCACCATCGAGGGAAGCCCTGACTCGATCCAGCAGCGCCACCTCGCCGCGATCCCCCGAGTCGCCGTGATCACTCAGTGTCGACTTGAGCTCCCCCCAGAGTCCTGCATCAATCTCGGCGGCTAGGGCCTGCGACTCCCGCATCTCCTCCTGGATCGCCGCGAGGACATGAGCACCGGCTTCCGCATGCTTGTCCGGCGCGCCGATCTCCTGAAGGAACCGCCGGGTCGAGTCGACCCCGTCGACGAGGAGGATGTGGTCGTCACCGCACTCAGGGCGCTCGTGTCGCGTCTGGATGCCGAACCGCAAGAGCAACCGCGCGACACCCTCCAGCGCCTCTCGCGAGTCGTGCCACGCGAGAACCCGTCCGTGGCCGCCGTCCTCATCGACCTGACCTGAGAACTCCCAGACCAGATTGAGGTACTGCGCGATCTGCTCCTTCGGGAGGCAGAAGATCTCGTCCGGCACCCGCTGGGAGGCGTCCCGGCTCGGGAAGGCGAGCGCGGCGGCATACACGTCCGAATCGGTCCACCCCGGCGCGATCATGGCCGGCGAGGGAACGTGTCGGGGCACCGCAATCCGGTCACCGGCCCTGAGCTCCTCGAGCGACCGCCACCCCGACGGCGTGAGGAACGGGTGGTTGCCTGTCGCGCGCACATCCTTGCCCGACGACGTCACCAGCCGAAAGACCGGCTTGACCCCCGTCGAGAAGGCGTGGGCCATGGTCCGCTTGGTGTAGCGGAGACCGTCATCCAGGGCCCACACCGTGAGGTCCTTCTCCCCCGACCTGGCGATCTCACCGATGGTCGTCTCGGCGCCCGTGTCGGCACGCAGAATCCGCGTCTCCGCCGGGAGGCAACCGGACTCGCGAAGGTCTGACATCTGGGGGCGCTTGTCGGTGCGCTGCTCGGGACCACGGTTCAGCTGCGAGATCGCGATGACCGGAACCTCGAGCTCCTTGGCCAACAGCTTCAGGGCACGCGAGAACTCCGCGACCTCCTGCTGACGCGACTCGACCTTCTTGCCCGAGGACATGAGCTGGAGGTAGTCGATGATGACCATCTTGAGGTTGTGCTGCTGCTTGAGCCGGCGGCACTTCGCCCGGATCTCCATGAGCGACATGTTCGGCGAATCATCAATGAACAGAGGGGCATCGGAGATCTTGCCCATGATCCGCGCGAGCTTGTTCCACTGCTCCTGACCCTTGAGGCCCTTGCGCAGGTCCTGCAGCTGGATCGTCGCCTCCGCGGAGAGGATGCGCATCGTGATCTCGGTCCGGCTCATCTCGAGCGAGAACACCGCGGTCGCCATGTTGTGCTTGATCGACGCCGCCCGGGCGATGTCGATGCCCAGGGTCGAGTTGTGCGTCGGGATCCGCGTCGGTCCCGCGAGGTAGAGGTGGTCGGCGTTGTCGACCTCGACACAGCGAACCGGCACGGACGGCATACGGCGCACGTCCTGCACATACCTCGTGTCGTGGGCGATCTTCGGCCGAAGACCAAGGTCCACGATGCGTTGCGTGGTGACGACCTCGCCCGCCTCGATCGCCCACTGGTGCTGAGCGTCGGCGACGATCACCGAGCCGTCGGAGAACTCGACCTCGTAACAGGGCCGCCCCGTCAACACCTCGGTCGCCGCCACGACCCGCGTCGGACGACCGCTCGCGTCGATGAGCTCGTCGCCCACGGCGACCTCGCCCATCGTCGTCCATCCCGTCGGCGTCGGCAGCGGGGTGTCGAGCGCGAGCGCCTTGCCCACGGCAGGTCTCGCCGCGACGACGATCATCTGGCCGGGGTGCAGCCCGTGCGTCAGGTTGTCGAGGTCGGTGAACCCCGTCGGCACCCCGATCATCTCGTCGGTGCGGCCGGCCGCGGCCTCGATCTCCTCCATCGTCGCGTTGAGGATCTCGCCGAGCTGGTGGTAGTCCTCGCCACCGCGCTTCTCCGCGACGGCATACACCTCGCCCTGCGCCCGGTTGACGATGTCGTCGACATCGCCCTCACCCTGCGCGTAGCCCATCTGCACGATCCGGGTGCCCGCCTCGACGAGCCGGCGCAGCACCGCCCGCTCGTGGACGATCTCCGCGTAGTAGCCCGCGTTCGCCGCCGTCGGCACCGCCTGGACGAGCTCGTGCAGCGCCGCCTGCCCCCCGACGCGGGTGAGGTCTCCGCGCTTGGACAGCTCGTCGGCGACGGTGATCGCATCGGCCGGCTCACCGCGCCCGTAGAGGTCGAGGATCGCGTCATAGATCAGCTCGTGCGCCGGCCGGTAGAAGTCCACCGACCGCACGACCTCGAGGCAGTCGGCGATCGCGTCCTTGTTGATGAGCATCGAGCCGAGGACGGACCGCTCGGCGCCGAGGTCCTGGGGCGGGAGCCGGTCGTCGGGAGCATCGCTCGCCCCCGTGTAGCCGTTGCTCAGCTCCGCGATCGACACGCGCCCACCCTTCCCGAAACCGTCCTGTATGCCGTGGCTCCCGCAGTCCACCAGTCACCTCTGACAGTGGCTGCGTGAGAGCGGATCGGCCCAACCTAGGACGACCTCACCGCGCCCCGCCAATCCTCCGAGCCACGTCCTCGCCAGCCCTGTTGACAACGTGTGGACAGACGGTGGAACACGCCCGGCCTCGTTGTGCACAGTCCGTGGACAACCCTGTGGACACCCGTACGACCAGCGCCGTCATAGCCCGCTGACCTGCACAAACGCCATCCCCTGCATGTGCACCGAAGAAAGTTTCGGGCGTGTCTCGTCCACATGAGCCATGTCACCGCTGGCCCATGTGACGAGCGCCGAAGGCCCTGTGGAGAACGTCGGCGCCGGATCCGCGATCTGCGCCAGACTGTCCGCCATGGCTCACGCACTCCGCTCCGGTGGCGACCTCCTCTCGCCCGCACTACCCTCGGGGAACCACGAAGGGGGAAGCGTTCGATGACGTCACGATTCCGGTATGCCGTCCTTGGGGCCGGCGTTGCCCTCGCCGTCGCCGGGTGCAACGGCAGCAAGGACACTCCGACCACGTCGACGTCACCGACGTCGATGACCAGCAGCCCGACCGGCTCGGCCACCGGCTCGGCCTCGGCCAGCCCAACGCCGTCTCCGACCGGCACGTTCACCGTTCCGCGCGCGGCCACCCAGAACACCGACGAGGGCGCCAAGGCCTTCGCCAAGTGGGTCGTGGAGGAAGCCGACCGCGCCTACGTGAACGTGGACAGCTCCGTCTTCCAAGCCCTGGGTGAGCCGGGTTGCAAGGGCTGTGAAGTCACGATCAAGGCCATCGAGAAGAACCGCGCGGCAGGCCATCGTCAAGTCGCCCCATCCATCACCGTCGACGATGTCGGCATCAATCCGAGCCAAGGGGGCGACGAGGTCCGCGCAACCGCGTACGTGAGCCAAAAGGCCGTCGACAGCGTTGACGCGACCGGCAAAGTCGTCGGACGTACGCCAGTGGACAAGTTCAAGGTCGAGGCATCACTCATCTGGAAGGAGGGGACATGGCGCATCGCAAACTTGCTCATCGGGTCGTAGTCGCTGTGGCGTTGTCACTCTGTCTTCCATCTTGGGCGGCGGCTGACCCAACCCCCTCCCCCTCTGAGCCTCCACCCCCCACGACGGGCTTCAACACTGACTGGTCCAAGAACGGAGCCTCGGCAGGAGCTTGGCAGCAGGGACAGGAGCAGAACCCACGCGGCAACGCAGGCCAAGCCTCGAACCCGGGGACGACCACCGGCGCCCCGGCGAAGCCGACGCACGAGTTCAAGGTCTCCACTGCGTGTGATCCGACCCCGTCCGGCCCGGACGAGGGCACCGGGTACGGCGACGGCAACTGTGACTTCGCCCAGCGAGGCTGTTCGTACGAGAACCCGCCCAGTGACCGCTACATGCAGCGCTACTGGTCCCGCCCGATCGGGAGCACCGGGCCCTGGACTCTCGTCGGCAACAACTGCAACCCGAGCCAGGCCCCCGAGGGCGCTCCTGCACCGCCACCAGTGCCCACCGTCGGGCAGATCAACGCCGCCTTCGCCGCACTCCCCTTCGCCAAGCCGACCGTCGCCATCCAGCCCGTCGGCAACGTCACCCTCGTCAACCTCCCCACGTACTACGAAGCCACGTGGCCCGGGTCCGGTCTCAAACCCGGCGACATCAGCAAAAAGGTCCAGCTGCTGTCCTGGTCGATCGAGTTCAGGATCGACCCCGCGACCTATCGCTACGACTTCGGTGACGGCGAGTTCTCCAAGGTGACCAAGGACCTCGGCGGCCCCTACCCCGACGGGAAGATCCGGCACACTTACACCAAGGCCGCCGCAAGCGTCCCCGTCAAGGTCGACGCCGCCATGACCGGCGCGTTCCGCGTCAACGGCGGCCCATGGCAGGACCTCGACACCGTCGCCGAGCTCGAGAACGAACCCGTCACCACCCTCCAGGTCCGCACGGCCAAGGCCCGCCTCTACAACAACGGCTGACCAGACCCGCAACCACCAGCGCAGCGAACGGGCTCAGCCGGCGGCGCGGCCATACCTCTCGGCGGAACGGGCCCGCGCCTTCGCGGCCTCGACCTCGCGGTCCTTCGGCGGCGCCGACGTCACGAGCGCATCGAGCAGCCGCTGCGTCGCCGCGGCCACCTCGCGCACCGCCTCGTCGAACGCCGCCTGGTTCGCCTGCGACGGCTTGGTCGACCCGCTCACCTTGCGCACGTACTGCAGCGCGGCGGCCTCGACCTCCGACGTCGTCGCCGGCGGCTCGAAGTTGTGCAGCTGACGAATGTTCCGACACATACCTGCACCGTATGCCGCCCGCCTCCGCGGCCGCTAGCGTCACCTCGTGCGCGACGAGCCACCGCAGGGAGCCACAGAACCCGCAGAGACCCCGAGCCAGCACCGTGAGGTGCTCCGCCTTGCCCTGCCCGCGTTCCTCGCCCTCGTCGCCGAACCACTCTTTCTGCTCGCCGACTCCGCCATCGTCGGCCACCTCGGCACCCCCCAGCTCGCCGGCCTCGGCGTCGCGAGCGCGATGCTCCTCACCGCGGCGAACATCTTCGTCTTCCTCGCCTACGGCACGACGAGCGTCGTCGCCCGCCAGCTCGGCGCCGGCAACAAGGGCGGTGCGATCGCCGCGGGTGTCGACGGGGTGTGGCTCGCCGTCGGGCTCGGCGCCGTCACCGCGGTCCTCGTCGCCGTCCTCGCCGAACCGTTGTGCCGGCTCTTCGGCGCCTCACCCGAGGCGCTCGGCCACGCCGTCACCTACCTGCGCATCTCGGCGATCTCCATCCCGGCGATGCTCGTCGTCCTCGCGACCACCGGCGTCCTGCGCGGCCTCCAGGACACCAAGACCCCACTGGCCGCGAGCGCTCTCGGGTTCACGAGCAACATCGCCCTCAACCTCCTCTTCGTCTACGGGTTCGGCTGGGGTATCGGCGGATCCGCGCTCGGCACCGTCATCGCCCAGACCGGGATGGCGGCCGCGCTCGTCGCGGTCCTCATGCGCCAGGCGCGCGTCCACGACGTCACCCTCCGAGCACATCCGGGACGGATTCTCGGTGCCGCGCGCACCGGCATACCCCTCCTGGTGCGCACCCTCGCGCTGCGTGCAGTCCTCCTCGTGACCACGTGGGTGGCGGCCAGACTCGGTGACGTGCCGCTCGCGGCATACCAGGTGTTGGCGACGATCTGGAGCTTCCTCGTCTTCGCCCTCGACGCGATCGCGATCGCCGCGCAGGCCATCACCGGCAAGGCTCTCGGCGCCGATGACCTCGCCCGAACCCGTTCTGCCACAACGGTGATGATCCGCTGGGGCGTCCTCGGCGGCATCGTTCTCGGCGTCGTCGTGCTGCTGCTGCGCACCGTCCTCCCGCCGCTCTTCACGCCCGACCCGGATGTCCAGGCCGGCATCGCCGCTGCCCTCGTCATCGTCGCGCTGTCGCAGCCACTCTCCGGCTACGTCTTCGTCATCGACGGCGTCCTCATCGGCGCCGGCGACGGGCGCTGGCTCGCGTTCGCGATGCTCGCCAACCTCGTGGCCTACCTCCCGGTCATCCTCGGCGTCGCGCTCATGGGCGACTGGCTGCTCGAGGGCGGCAGCCGTCAGGGCATGACCAACGCGGTCATGTGGCTCTGGTTCGCGTTCACCGTCTTCATGGGGATCCGGGCCATGCTCATGTGGGCGCGGGTGCGCACCGACCGGTGGATGGTCACCGGCGCGACCCGCTGACCGGGCTAGGGGACACCGGCCGAGGAGACACCGACCGCCGCCTCACGTCGCGGGTCACCCGCCGCGCGCAGCACACCCGGCCCGTATGCCGTGTGCTCGCCGTCCCGGGTCGGTGCGCCGCCCCCGGTCGGTGCGCCGTCGCCCTCGCGCAGGGCAGCACCGACACCGCCGAAGTACATTGACAGCTCGCCATGGTCGTGCCCTCGCCAGCCGAGCTTCTCAACGGCCGCGGTGATCGCCGGGTCGGCCTCGTGCTCGACCACCGGCTCCCCCGCGTCGTCGAACCGGACGTGCGCTCGCGGCGCCGCGATCGCCGTGTCGAGGTCGACCCCATGGCAGCACAGCTGGGCCAGCACCTGCATGAGCGCGGTCGTGATCCGATCTGCGCCGGGTGAGCCGATCGCGAGGACACCGCCGTCGCCCGAGCGCGCAACCGTCGGCGCCATGTTCGACGCGAGCCGCGTGCCGGGGGTCAGCGAGTGCAGGCCGAGCCGGTTGAGCTCGGGCTCACCGAGGGCGTTGTTGAGCAGCAGCCCGGTCCCGGGGATCGTCACGCCCGCGCCATAGCCGGCCGACATCGTCACCGCACACGCCAGGCCGTCGGAGTCGACCGCCGAGACGTGCGCCGTCGACGATGACGTCGGCAGTCCGGCGAGGCCGTGCCGGTCGACCGCCTCCAGGACGGCCCAGCCGTCACGGTCGAGGTCGCGGGACAGGTCGTGCACGTCGCGCCGGTATCCCAGCACCGCCCGCTGGATCCGCAGGATGTCGTCCCACGTCGGGCTGTCACCGGCTGCGCGGTCACCGGCGTATCCCGTCCCTTTCCCACCAATTGGGTGAGATCGGGACGCGCGCTCGAGCTCGGTGAGCATCACCGCGAGCATCGGCCCTCCGACCGACGGCGGCGGGTTGACCGCGACGTCCCAGCCGCCCAGGGTGCGCCGCACCGGTTCTCGGACGACGACCTCGTATGCCGTGAGGTCGGCTTCCGTGACCAGCCCACCATGGGCGCGCATGTCGTCGACGAGCGCGCGGCCGATCTCGCCGGTCGTGAGCACCTCCGCGCCGTCCCGGGCGACCCGGTCGAGCACGTCGGCGAGCAACGGGTTGCGCGCGAGATCGCCTGCGACATAAGGGGTTCCGTCCTCGTGCCGGGTCACCGCTCGCGCCCCGGCGTCGACCCCGAAGAGCGAGTCCCCGACGAACCCGAGGTAGCGCGCCGCCGCCCCGCCGACTGGGTACCCGTCCCGGCACACCGCCGCGGCCGGCTCGACGACCGACGCCCACGGCCGCGACCCGTACCGCTGCATCGCGACCTCGCACGCCGCGAGGGCGCCGGGCACCGCGACCGAGCCGTGACCGGCATACAGGGTCACCCCACCGCCGTAGTCGGTGACGACCTCACGCACGCCTCCACCGAACGCCTCGCGCCCCAGCCCGCGCCCCGGCATGACGACGTTGCCGTCGACGACGACCGGCTCCCCCGACACCGGCCAGATCGCGACGAACGCCGCCCCGCCCGCGCTGACGATCCCGGGCTCGCTGCTCATCGTCGTGATCGCGGCGGCGATGGCGGCGTCGACGGCGTTCCCGCCCTCGGCGACGACCTGCTGCCCGGCGCCGAGCGAGGCCGGTCCGGTCGCCGCGAGCGCCACCTGTCGAGAGCCGTTCATGTGTCGCATCCTCGCACCAGCCGCGCGCGCCGGTAGCGTGACAGTCGTGACTCTCCAGCCGCTGGGAATCATCGCCGGAACCGGTTTCGCCGACCTCGACGCCCTCGGTGACGCGACCACGAAGGGCGTCGACACGGCATACGGAACGACGCCGGTGACCACGGGCACCTGGCACGGGCTCCCGGTCGCGTTCGTCCCGCGGCACGGCGCCGGGCACGTGGTGCCGCCGCACCGCATCAACTACCTCGCGATCGTGCGCGCGCTCGCCGACAGCGGGGTGCGCGACGTCGTCGCCGTCAACGTCGTCGGCGGCATCGACCCAGACCTCGAGGCCGGCGAGCTCGTCTGCGTCGACGACTTCCTCGACCTCACCCACGGGCGCATCGGGACGTTCCACGACGGCGAGGGCGCCGGTGGCGTGGTGCACACGGACATGACGGAGGCCTACGACCCCGAGCTGCGACGTGAGCTGATCGACGCGGCGAGCTCGGCGGGGGTGCCGGTCGTCGACGGTGGGGTGTATGCCTGCTTCGACGGGCCGCGGTTCGAGTCGCCGGCCGAGATCCGGCTCGCGGCGCTCGCCGGTGGGACCGTCGCCGGGATGACCGGCGTCCCCGAGGTGACCCTCGCCGTGGAGGCCGGGCTGCGGTATGCCGCACTCAGCCTCGTCGTGAACCCGGCGGCGGGCGTGCGTCCGGGTGAGCCGATCACGACCGAGGAGATCGACGCGGTGCTGGCGACGGGGCGGCCCAAGGTGCTGTCGGTGCTCGACGAGCTCGTGCACACCCGCTCCGTCTTCGCCTGACGCCCGGCACCCGACGACGACTGATTGCCGATTTCGTTCGCCCCCGACCCACTGATTGCCGATTCCGTTCACCCAGCACCGAACGGAAACAGCAATGAGTCGGACTGGTTGCCGGTTCCGTTCACCGCGGGCGCCGGACTCCTCATGCGGCTTTCAAGGTTGCGTGAGATTGTGACCTCCATGCGCAGCGCGGACGACCTCATCGCCGGCCTCGGTATGCGACCGATCCCCGAGGAGGGGGCGTTCTTCGTCGAAGGGCCGCGCACCCAGGAGTTGTCCTCGATCCTCGTCCTGCTCACGTCGGCGGCCGACGGGTTCTCGGCGATGCACCGGCTCGAGGTCGACGAGGGGTGGACCTGGCTCGACGGCGCTCCGGCCGCACTGTTGCGGCTGCGCGAGTCGAGCAAGGGCAACCACCGCGGCAGCCTCGGCCTGCTCGACGACAAGCGTCGCAACCTGCTCGTGCGCCGCGGGGTGTGGCAGGGCGCGGCGACGATGGGCGAGTGGACGCTGCTGTCGTGCTGGTGCACGCCGGCGTTCCGGCCGAAGCACTTCACCCTCGGGGAGCGGGCGACGCTCACCGAGACCTTCCCGGACTTCGCCAACGAGATCGCCACCCTCACCCGTCCTAACCGTCCAATTGGGTGAGATCGGGACGAGAAGGTGAGCGGACGGCATACCGGCGGTCCCGTCCCTAACCGTCCACTTGGGTGAGATCGGGACGA
>NZ_PVTI01000033.1 GCF_003002895.1 Knoellia remsis
AGACCAAGGTCAAAAGCACCCGACACACGCGGGCATTCACCGATGAGTCAACGACTCACCCCTCGCGGGCATCTTGACGTGAGTCAACATGAACGCGAGGCCGTATGCCGGCCGCTCGCGTGCGCCGTGCGCCTCGCCGGTGGTGAGTCGTCCCCTTGTGGGTGAGTCGTCCCCTCATGGGGGGACGAGTGACGCGGGAAGGGACGAGTGACGCCCAAAGGGACGAGTCACCGCTCCCGGGGTGCGGCACCGGCCACCGACAGGTGCTGGTGGGCCATCCGGCGCAGGGTCGCGAGCACCGGGTCGAGCAGCACCGTCCCGAGCACGACCTGCCGCAGCGCACCCTCCGGGTCTGTCGGCACCGAGCCCACGTCGATGCGAGCCACCTCCTCGACCGCGTCGGCATAGGCATCCATGCGCGCCTCGTCGAGCCCGATGCCCGCGGCGTCGCAGGCCGCCCACGCCGCGTCGAGCTGGTCGTAGAGCGGGTCACCCGGCGCCACCTGCCAGCCGTGCGCCTCGACCCACCGCTGCGCTCGCCCGTCGTCGGCTTCAGCCGTCTCGCCAGGCCCTTCGGCCCCGTCCGTGATAGCCGATAGGTCATCGACGTTGTGCGAGGGAGTGTCCGCCCGGCCACCTGACCCTCGGCCACCCGCACCCCGGTTCCCCTGCAGCTGGCCACCTGACCCTCGGCCACCCGCCCCCTGGCTTCCAGCCTCGGTCATCGTCGGCGCCAGGGCCTTCTGCGCCGCCGCGAGCACATCCAGCCGATCCGACCCCGGCGAGTCCAGCACCGCCAGCACCCGCCCGATCGTCGCCAGCGACAACCCGCCCACCGACTGCAGCGCCCGCACCAGCCGCACCCGCTCGACGTGCGACCCGTCGTACTCCGCCTGCGTGCGCGACACCGCCTCCCCGGGGTGGAGCAGCCCCTCGCGCAGGTAGTACTTCAGCGTCGCCACCGACACCGACGTCGACGCGGACAGCTCGGCCAGCCGCACGGCATACCTCCCAAGTCACACAAGGATCCTTGACATCGGATAGTAGCCCTCTCCAAACTGGGATAGCCTCACTACCCAAGAGCAGGGAGCCGGCGATGACCATCGCCACCCACACCACCCACGCCCACGATGGCGACCTCGTCGTCTTCCACATCGGCATGCAGATCCGCAAGCCGCACCGCGTCGACCTGTGGGGCCCCGTCTTCGCCGCGATGCCGCGGATGCTCGCCGAGCTCGAGCGCAACAAGAGCCGGGCCGCCCGCGGCGAGGCCGACGACCTCGGCTTCCTCGGCGCGCACACCCTCCTCAGCGGCAGCGGCCCGTGGGTGGTGCAGTGGTGGCGCAGCACCGACCACCTCTACGCGTACGCCCGCAATCCCGACAACCACCACCTCCCCGCGTGGCGCGCCTTCAACCAGGCCGCCCGACGCAGCCCCGGCGCCGTCGGCATCTGGCACGAGACGTATGCCGTCCCCGCCGGCAACATCGAAACCCTCTACGGGCAGGGCGCGCACGTCGGCCTCGGTCGCCTCACCGGCACCGTCCCGGTCGAGCGGCGGGGTCGCACCGCCCGCGAGCGGCTCGGCTCACGCGTCGCCACCTGACTCAGCGCGGGGGTCAGGTGAGCCGCAGCCGCCCGACGTGGAACCAGAACCGGTCGCGCACGAGGTGCCGCGACCCGTCGTCGATGTCATAGACACCGGCCCGGCTGGACAGGTCGTGCAGCAGCGCCCGGTCGAGATCACCGGGAATCGTCGGCTTGCTCTCCCGCAACGAGGCGAGCGCATCGGGTGTCGCCGAGCGCGACCAGGTGAGGACGACGTTGCGCGCGACATCGTCGATGAGGTCGCGCGTGAACGACCCCTCCTCGTCGTAGGAGCTTGTCGTCCAGCTCGGCGTCGCCGTCGGCAACACGACCTCGGTCGCCCGCTTCGACCCGAGCACGGCCGGCGTCGGGATGCCCGGCTTGGGCGCGGCCTCCTCGTCGACGGGGCTCGCCTCGGTCTCCGGTTCCTCAGTCGAGGGGTATGCCGTCCGCTCGCCTTCGGGCACGGGTTCCGTTGTCGCCGTTGGCTTTTCGGAGTCGGAGCCCGGGCCAACACCATCACCGGAAGGAACCGTCTCCGCAGCCTCGTCATCGGCCTTTTCAGAGGCCGCCGCGGCGTCCTCTGAAGCGGGCGCGTCCACGGGCTCACCCTCGGAGGCGGAGTCGGATCCCTTCTCGGCCGGGCCCACCCTCGCGCCGTTGATCGTCGCGGCGACGAGGTCCTCGTTGAGGGCGCGCGGCCGGACGAGGAGGTCGATGGCCTCGGGGTCGATGAGCAGCTCGCCGTCGGCAGCCTGGCGCATGTGCTTGGAGACCGCGTGCCCGATGCCGTCCTGCCCGGGAACGCTGAAGATGACGACCTGCACGCCGGCGCTCTGCGCCTCCTCGACGGCCTCGGTGAGGTCGTCGTCCCCCGACACGAGGTAGATGACGTCGGCGACGCGCGCCCGGCCCTGCAGGGCGAGGTCGAGCCCGAGGCGGACGTCGACACCCTTCTGCTCACCGGAGAACGACAGCCGCCCCAACCGCAGCTTGACCCGGGGCAACAGCCCGATGAGGTCCTGGTGGTAGTCCGGCTGGCCGCCGCGCCGCGCCCCCGAGTCGTACCAGTTGACCCGCAGCAGCGGCAGCCCGGAGTGCGCCTCGACCTGCGCGATGAGCGCGCGCACGAGCCCGGTGTAGTCGACCTCGACGCCGCTGCGCAGAGACGAGCCCGTGACCCGCGTGGCCGACGAGGCCAGCAGGTAGCCGACGTCGACATAGACCGCGCAGTAGGACCTCATGCCCCCACTCTCTCAGGCACCCCATGCCCCCGACCCCGTTTCCCCGACTGATTGCCGATTCCGTTCACCCAGGCCGACGCCCGCCCGCACGGAATCGGCAATCAGTCGGTCGGTCAGCCGTTGCCGTAGAGACGCGCCTTGGCCTCACGGACGGTGATGGTCGTGACCGGCTCGTCCTGCAGGTCGGCCACGCCGTCGAGCTCGATCCACTCACCGCCATTGACCCGGTACGAGGCGGTGAGGGTTGCGTCGACCTTGACCTCGCCCTGGCCGGAGTCCTTGTACGTATGCCGGACCTGACCGTCCGGGTAGGGCCCGCCCGGGTCGTCGGTCCAGCCCGACTGGGTCCCGTCACCGAAGGAATAGTTGTAGGACGCCGGGTCGATCTTGAACTCCACCGACCACGACAGCAGCTGGACCGGCTTGCTCACCTGCCCCGGGCGCAGGCCGGAGGTCGGCCACTGCGCCTCGAAGTAGGTCGGCAGGTTGACGAGCGTGACGTCGCCCTCGGGCTGGATGTTCACCGTCGGCTTCGCGAACGGCAGCTCCCGGAACGCCGAGACGATCTGCCCCATCGTCGGCACCGGCGGCGGTGCGGACACTGTGTTCGGCAAGTTGGGGCTGCCGCAGCTAGTCCCGTCGAAGAACCACTGGGAGGTCCCGGCAAGCCGGCGCCAGACGTACAGCTGGTTGACGGGCTTGCCGCCGACGGTTCCGCACCGAGAGATGGCCAGCGAACAGCTCGAGAGGTCGGTCGCGGCATCGGGGTCGGTGGTCGACCCGCACCCGAGGGTCTCGCGGTACTCCCACACCGGCCCGTTCGACACCGGCTGCGCGTCACTCCATGAACCGCTCTTCGACTCCGGATCCCACGCCCCCCGTGCTGTCACCGCCCCCACCTTGACCGAGGCATCGCTCAGCTGACCGAACGTGCCCCCTGGCTTCCTCTTGGCCTCGACCAGTCCAGGCGTCAGCACTGTGATGCTGCACGCGAGTACGACGCACCAACCCCTGCGCGCGTTCATGTCACTCAACCCCCATGTCCGCCACTGTCCACTGCTTCCCGTCCCAGCGCGTAGCGACGCGATACACGCCCTTGCCGGCCTGCGTGCTGTTCACCGTCTTGCCCTTGGTGTCAACGATGTCGACCTTCTCCGAGCGGACCTGCACTTGGACGTCATAGGCATCCGGATTCTGCGACGGCAGAACGTTCGTTGCGAGGATCGTCAGGCTCGGTGCGACCTGGCGCTCTCCTGCCGCCTTCTGGTCGGCGACACCCTTGATGGTGACGTCGCACCCCTCACAGCTCGGCCCAGACAGCGTCTTGATGACGGAGTCGTCCACGTTGACGTAGGCAAGGTCAGCTTGGTTCACGACGAACTTGGCGAACTCGATGGCTCCGGCCTCGGTGTGTGCCTTGGCCGCGTCAGGAACCCTCACCGACGCGGACGCGCTCGGCGTCGCCGATGCCGACGGCGAGTCCGACGCGCTCGGACTCGACGATGGACTCGACGACGCCGTCGGCGTCGTGCTCGATGACGCCTCAGGGTCACCGCCGTTGCAGCCCGCGATCGCCAACGCGCCCACGCAAGCCAGCGCCACGGCATACCTGCGTTGTGCAGTCATCAAGATTCCCCTCGGCCGACGTCGTGACTCTTCACAGTAGGGACCTTCCGCCGTTCCGGCACCTCGAACATGACCCCACTGTGGCAAAGATCGCGTCAGGCCCAGCCGAGTTGTCCACAGGTTCGCGTCGCCCGTCCCATCACACGACGTTCACGGGCGCCTCACGAGCCACCACAGCCCCGGCAGATAGCATCGACAAGGCAGGCCAGCCCCTGCCCGACCTGTGCACGACCCGAGAAGGCATCGATGAGGAGGTGCGCCGTGGGACTGTTCGACCGCATGGAGGGCAAGCTCGAGCGCGCCGTCAACGGCGTCTTCGCCAAGGCGTTCCGTTCCGAGGTCCAGCCCGTCGAGATCGCGAGCGCCATCCGCCGCGCCATGGACGACCGCGCCGCCACCGGGGTCCGCGGCCGCGAGCGCACCCTCGTGCCCAACGTCTTCACGATCGAGCTGAGCGAGACCGACTTCGAGCGCCTCACCGAGCACGGTGTCGAGCTCGAGAACGAGCTCATCGCCGCCGCCGAGGAGCACGCCGACAGCCAGCACTACCAGCCCGGCGGCCCGATCGACATCCTCCTCGACGAGGACACCGACCTCGAGACCGGCGTCTTCCGCATCCGCCCCAGCACCGCGAAGCGCCCGCGCGCCACCGGCATGACCGGCCAACACCAGCCGGTGCGCCGCGCACCGCGCGAGGACGACTACGACGACTACGACGACTACGACGAGTCGTATGCCGGTGAGTCGCCGTATGCCGGCCCCGCACCGTCCGCTGCCGCCGCACCTCCGGTGCAGCCGCCGCGAGCCCGCACCGCCGTCCCCGAGGCCCGCCCGTCACGCACCCAGCCCGACCCAGAGGTGCACCGGCCACAGACGCGCGCACCCGGCATACGCAAGAACAAGCCGGCCGACCGACCGTGGCTCGACGTCGACGGCGAGCGCTACCCGCTCATGGGTGCGATCACGGTCCTCGGCCGTGACGACAGCGCCGACATCATCCTCGACGACCCGGGAATCTCGCGGCGGCACAGCGAGATTCGCGTGACGCAGGACGGACCGCACAGCGTCGCGACGATCCGCGACCTCGGCTCCACCAACGGCACGTTCGTCAGCGGCGACCGCATCACGAGCAGCCGTCTCGAGGACGGTGACCGCATCACCGTCGGCCGCACCTCCGTCACCTACCGCGCCGGCAAGAGGTGAGGACGCGATGAGCGAACTCACGATCACCGTCATGCGCCTCGGCCTGCTCGTCGCGCTCTGGGCATTCGTCGTCGCGGTCGTCGGCGTGCTGCGCGGCGACCTCTACGGCACCCAGGTGACGACCCGGCGGGTCGCGCCGCAGCGCGGCTCCGGCAACACGCCGCGCCCGGCCGCCCGCGGGGCCGCGCAGAGCGCCGTCCCGGCCGAACAGCGGCCCGTGGGGCGGCGATTCGGCACCCGAGGCAACGACCGCGAGCCCACACACCTGCGTGTGATGAGCGGCCCCCTCGCCGGCACGAGCCTGCCGCTGCGCGAGTCCGGCACCCTCGTCGGCCGCAGCCCGGAGTCGGCGCTCGTCCTCGAGGACGACTTCGCGTCCGGGCGTCACGCGCGCATCCTCAAGGGACCCGACGGGTGGGTCGTCGAGGACCTCGGCTCGACGAACGGCACGTTCATCGGCCCGATGCGACTCTCCGAGCCGACCCCGGTCACGGCCGGCACCGAGATCCGCTTCGGCACGACCGTCGTCGAGCTGCGGAGGTAGCCGGTGGCGATCGCCTTCCACTTCGCCGCCCGGTCCGACGTCGGGATGGTGCGCTCCAACAACGAGGACAGCGGGTATGCCGGCCCGCACCTGCTCGCAATGGCCGACGGCATGGGCGGGCACGCCGGAGGCGACGTCGCGAGCTCGACGATCCTCGGGGCGCTCGTCGGCCTCGACGGCGAGTCCTTCTCCGGCGTCGACGCGACGAGGGCGCTGCTGCGCCGCATCACCGCCGCCAACTCCGAGCTCGGCCAGCTCGCCCAGGACGACCCCGACCTCGAAGGCATGGGGACGACGCTCATCGCCATCCTGCGCGCCCGCGACAAGCTCGTCCTCGCGCACATCGGCGACTCGCGCGCGTTCGTCGTGCGCGGCGGCGAGGTCAGCCAGATCACCAAGGACCACAGCTTCGTCCAGTCCCTCGTCGACGAGGGGCGGCTCACGCCGGAGGAGGCGACGGTCCACCCGCAGCGCTCCCTGGTCACCCGCGTGCTCACCGGCGCCCCGAGTGAAGAGCCCGATGTCGTCGTCCGTCAGGCCATCGTGGGCGACCGCTACCTCATCTGCTCCGACGGCCTGACCGACTACGTCGCGCGCGACACGATCGACGAGGTGCTGACGACCGAGCGCCGGCCCGGTGAGTGCGCCGAGCGCCTCGTCCAGCTCGCCCTGCGCGCCGGCGCCCCCGACAACGTCACCGTCGTCATCGGTGACGTCGTCGACCTCGTCAAGGGCCCGGTGCCGAGCGACCAGCCGCAGATCGTCGGCGCCGCCGCGGAGATCCGCCGCCACACGCGCCCCCTGCCGGTCACGCCCGCCGAGAAGGCCGCCGCGCTCTCGGCCGAGGTGTCCGGCACCAACGAGGACGACGACCTGCACCTCGCCGAGGAGGGCGGCCGCAGCCGCACCGGCACGATCCTGCGAGCCGTGGGCGCCGCCGTCGTCGCCGCCATCCTGCTCGTCGCCGGTGGCTACGGCGCCTGGGCCTGGACCCAGACCCAGTACTACGTCGGCGTCAACGAGGGCCGGGTCGCGGTCTTCCGCGGCGTCGACCAGACCCTCGGCCCCATCGAGCTGTCCCGCCCGGAGCGCACGAGCACCATCGCGCTCGACGACCTGCCCGACTTCTACCGCGGCCAGCTCGGGCGCGGCATCACCATGGACAGCCTCGACCAGGCCGACGGTCTCGTGCGCAACCTCGACGTCCAGGCGCAGGCCTGCCGCTACGCCCGCAGCCAGGGACGGGACTGCACGACCGTCCCGTCGTCGTGGACCTCGCCGACGCCGACCCCCACGCCGTCCGGGTCGCTCTCGCCCAGCCCGAGTGGCACCGCCACGCCGAGCACCACGCCGACCCCGGGCAGCAGCAGCACCGGCCCCCGCGCCACGGTGACGCCGAGCGGCAGCCAGCGCGGCGGCATACCGACCTCCCCGGCCCCATCGACCACCCCCCAGACGTCGTGACCACCGTCTCCGCCGTCTCGTCCCGCAAGGGCCGCAACGTCGAGCTCGCGCTGCTCGTCTTCGCGGTCGGCATCGTCGCGCTCGCGTACGTCAACGTCGGCATCGCCGTCGACGGTGCGGTGCCGCCGAGCCTCGTCGCCGTCGGCACCGGGTTCCTCGTCATCACCGGCGTCTTCCACCTCGTGATGCGCTGGCGCGCGCCGTATGCCGACCCGCTCATCCTCCCGATCGCGACGCTCCTCAACGGCCTCGGGCTCGTCATGATCAACCGGCTCGACCTCGCGAACGGGCGCGACCTCGCCGAAGGCATGGCGCTGCGCCAGCTCATGTGGAGCGCCCTCGCCGCCGGGCTGGCCATCGCGGCCCTGTTCATCCTGCGGGACCACCGCATCCTGCGGAAGTACACCTACCTCGCCGGGGCGTTCGGTTTCGCGCTCCTGCTGCTGCCGCTCGTGCCGGGGCTGGGCGTCGAGCAGTACGGGTCGCGCATCTGGATCGCGTTGGGGCCGTTCAGCTTCCAGCCCGGTGAGGTCGCGAAGATCGTCCTCGCGGTGTTCTTCGCCGGCTACCTCGTGCAGACCCGTGACGCGCTGTCCGTCGCCGGCCGGCGCATCCTCGGGCTCACCCTCCCGCGCGCCCGCGACCTCGGCCCGATCCTCGTCGCGTGGATGCTCTCCGTGGGCGTCCTCGTCCTCGAGAAGGACCTCGGGTCCTCGCTGCTCTTCTTCGGCCTCTTCGTCGCGATGCTCTACGTCGCGACGGAACGGACGTCGTGGGTCGCCATCGGTCTGCTGCTCTTCGCCGTCGGCTGCTGGGTCGCGAACCTGCTCTTCAGCCACGTCCAGCGGCGCGTGCTGCTGTGGCTCGACACGTTCAGCACCGAAGCGCTCGAGACGAGCGACCAGCTCGCCCGGGGCCTCATGGGCATGGCGGCCGGCGGGATGCTCGGCACCGGTCTCGGTCGTGGGCGCCCCGACCTCACCTACTTCGCCGAGAGCGACTTCATCATCCCGAGCTTCGGTGAGGAGCTCGGGCTCGTCGGGCTCTTCGCGATCCTGCTGCTCTACGTGCTGCTCATCGAGCGCGGCCTGCGCACCGCCATCGGCGCGCGTGACGGCTTCGGCAAGCTGCTCGCCGCCGGCCTGTCGTTCTCGCTCGCGCTGCAGTGCTTCATCGTCGTCGGCGGCGTCACCCGCGTCATCCCGCTCACCGGCCTGACGATGCCGTTCCTGTCGCAGGGCGGTTCGTCGCTGCTGGCGAACTGGACGCTCGTCGCGCTGCTGCTGCGGATCAGCGACCACGCCCGCCGGCCGGTCCCTGACCCCGCCGCGCCCAGTCCCCTCGCCAGTGAACAGACCCAGGTGGTGAAGATGCGATGAACGCCCCCATCCGCCGCCTCTCCTTCGTGGTCGCCCTGCTCTTCCTCTCGCTCCTCGTGTCGACGACGCTCATCCAGTTCGTCTATGCCAAGGAGCTCAACGCCCGCCCCGACAACCGGCGCACCCTGCTGTCGACGTATGCCCGCGAGCGCGGCCAGATCCTCGTCGGCGACACCGCGGTCGCCAAGTCGGTGCCGACGGACGACCAGTACGAGTGGCTGCGCACCTACCCCCTCGGCGCGAAGTACGCCCACATCACCGGGTACTACTCGTTCTATGGCGCCGGCGGCGGGCTCGAGTCCGCGCAGAACAGCCTGCTCTCCGGCAGCAGCGACAAGCTCGCGTTCCGGCGGGTGTCCGACCTCTTCACCGGGCGCAAGACCCGCGGCGCTAGCCTCGAGCTGACGATCAACCCGGCCGTGCAGGAGGCCGCGATCAAGGCCCTCGACGGCCGCAAGGGTGCCGCGGTCGCGCTCAACCCGTCGACCGGCGAGATCCTCGCGATGGTGAGCAACCCGTCGTACGACCCCAACGCGCTGTCGGGACACGACCTCAAGAAGGTCGACGCGGCATACAAGCAGCTCACCAGCGACGCCGCGGACAAACCGCTCGTCAACCGGACCATCGGCGGCGACCTCTACCCGCCCGGCTCGACGTTCAAGATCGTCACGGCCGCCGCGGCCCTGTCGACCGGGCGGTGGTCGCCGGAGTCCGAGCTGCCAGGGCCGGCCGTGCTGGACCTGCCGCTCACGACCAAGGGCCTGCCCAACATCGGTCGCAGGCCGTGCGGTCCCAACGACACGACGACGTTCCAGAACGCCTTCGAGATCTCGTGCAACTCGGCCTTCGGCTACCTCGGCATGGAGATGGGCGCGGACGCGTTCCGCGAGCAGGCAGCGAAGTTCGCCGTCGGCGACCAGCTGTACGTCCCGATGCGGGTCACGCCGAGCAAGGTCCCGGCCGAGCTCAACAAGCCGCAGCTCGCCCAGTCCGCCGTGGGTCAGTACGACGTGCGCGTCACGCCGCTCCAGGTCGCGATGCTCAGCGCCGGGGTCGCGAACCGCGGCACCGTCATGAAGCCCTACCTCGTGAAGTCGGTCCTGACGAGCGATCTCAGCATCCTCGAGCGCACCGATCCCGAGGAGCTGTCCCAGGCCGTCACTCCCGAGGTGGCGGCCCAGCTGACGACGATGATGCAGGGCGTCGTCGAGAACGGCAGCGGCAAGCCCGCCAGAATCGACGGCGTTTCCGTCGCCGGCAAGACGGGCACTGCCGACACGAACAACGTCGACCGTGCACACGCGTGGTTCACCGGCTTCGCTCCGGCGAACGACCCGCAGATCGCCGTGGCCGTCGTCGTCGAGAACGGTGGCTACGCCGACAGTGAGGAACGCGGTGGTGGTGCCGTGGGAGGGCCCATCGCCAAGGCGATGCTCGAGGCAGGACTGAAGAAGTGAGGACGTCATGAGCGACGAACCCCTGCTGCTCGGGGGCCGCTACGAGGTCGGTGAGCTCATCGGCCGCGGCGGCATGGCCGAAGTGCACCTCGGACACGACACCCGCCTCGGCCGTCAGGTCGCGATCAAGATGCTGCGCAGCGACCTCGCGCGCGACCAGTCCTTCCTCAAGCGGTTCCGGCGCGAGGCCCAGTCGTCGGCCGGGCTCAACCACGCCTCGATCGTCGCCGTCTACGACTCCGGTGAGGACCACGTCGTCGAGTCCGGCGGCGCCGAGGTCGCCGTGCCCTACATGGTCATGGAGTACGTCAACGGCCGCACGCTGCGGGAGATCCTCACCGACGACGGCAAGCTCCCGACCGACGAGGCCGTCCGGATCACCGAGCGGGTCCTCGACGCGCTCTCCTACAGCCACCGCATGGGCATCGTGCACCGCGACATCAAGCCGGCGAACGTCATGATCGCCACCGACGGCTCGGTCAAGGTCATGGACTTCGGCATCGCCCGCGCCATCGCCGACACCGCGGCGACGATGACCCAGACGCAGGCCGTCATCGGCACGGCGCAGTACCTCTCACCCGAGCAGGCGCAGGGCCAGAACGTCGACGCCCGCTCCGACCTCTACTCCGCCGGCTGCATGCTCTACGAGCTGCTGACGGGCCGGCCGCCGTTCATCGGCGACAGCCCGGTGTCGATCGCGTACCAGCATGTCGGCGAGCAGCCCACCCCGCCGTCGGCGATCAACCCTGAGCTGAGCGAGGAGCTCGACGCGGTGGTGCTGCACTCGCTGGCCAAGGACCGCGAGGAGCGCTACCAGGACGCGGCGTCGTTCCGCAGCGACCTGCAGGCGGCACGCCTGGGTCAGCCCGTGAGCGCGGCGGCCACGGCGTCGCTCGCCGCGCTCGGTCCGGGCGGGGCGGGCGGGGCAGGTGCCGCTGCCGCGACGACCGTGCTCGGCACCACCGAGCCGACCGAGGTGTATGCCGCCCAGACCACTCCGCGCGAAGGTGGCCCTCCGCAGCCCGCGCCGGGATCGGTGACCTCGACGATCCCGGTCGTCGACCCCGAGGACGGTCGTCGCCGCCGGCGCGGCGGGATGGGCGTGCTCCTCACCCTCGGTGCGATCGTGGCCCTGGCCCTGCTCGGCTGGGGGGTCAAGGAGTACATGGACGTGCGCGCGGAGGCCAACAAGGTCACCGTTCCGGTCGTCGCCGACAAGCCCGTCGAGACCGCCATCAAGCTGCTGCGGGACGAGGGACTGTCCTACACGCAGACGACGACAAGCAGCGCGACCGTGCCGAAGGGGTCCGTCGTCTCGTCCGACCCCGGGGCCGGAGCCCGCGTCGACCCCGACTCGACGACCGTCCGGCTCGTGGTGTCCACCGGCCCCACCTCGGTGAAGGTGCCGGACGTCAAGGGCATGACCGTCGAGGAGGCGACGGCCGCGCTGCAGCAGGTCGACCTCACGGTCAGCCGCACCGCCAAGGTCGACACGAACGAGGTCCCGAAGGACCGGGTCTTCACCACCGCCCCCGCCATCGGTGAGTCCGCCGAGCCCGGGTCCGCGGTGACGCTCAACGTCGCGTCGGGCCAGGTCGTCGTCCCGGACGTCACCGGCAAGTCGGTGGACGAGGCGCAGACCCTGCTCATCTCCGCCGGGCTGAAGCCGAAGACCGAGTTCCGCGAGACCTCGCGCGCCAAGGAGGGCGAGGTCTACTCCCAGGACCCCGACGGTGAGGAGAAGGCCGACGTCGGCTCAGAGGTGACGATCGTCGTCGCGCAGAAGCCGCCGCCCCCGCCGCCCTCGCCCACCCCCTCCGCGACCCCGACGCCCTCGGCGACCCCGACGCCGAGCCCGAGCCCGTCGCCCTCGGCCAGCCCGTCGCCGAGCGCGACCGCGCCACCTCCGTGAGGAACTCCGGCCGCTGTCCTCTTGGCGCTTGCTCCAGGGCTCTCCGGCCGGTGCCCTCTTCGTGGTTTGCTCCAGGGCTCTCCGGCCCGCTTCCCTCTCGGGGGTTGCTCCAGAGCTCTATGACGGATAAGTGTTCATACACACCTATCCGTCATAGAGCTGGAACGACGGGCACGGCGCCGACGGACACGGGCTGAACGAGTGGGCTGAGGCCGGCACTGCGCTCGACTGCGCCCTCGTCACCGCAGACCTCGAGCCAGTTCGCGAGCAGCCGGTGCCCGCCCTGGGTCAGCACCGACTCGGGGTGGAACTGCACCCCGTGCAACGGCAGCTCACGGTGCCGCACCGCCATGATGATGCCGCTCTCCGTCGCCCCGGTCGTCTCGAGCGAGTCCGGCAGGGTCGGCGGGTCGATCGTCAGCGAGTGGTAGCGCGTCGCCGTGAACGGCGACGGCAGCCCCGCCAGCACACCGGCTCCGGAGTGCTGCACGAGCGAGGTCTTGCCGTGCAGCAGCTCGGGTGCGCGCCCGACCGTCGCCCCGGCGACGACGCCGAGCGCCTGGTGCCCGAGGCACACTCCGAGCATCGGCTGCGCCCGCTCCCCACACGCCTCGATCATCGCCATGGACACCCCGGCCTCCTCGGGCGTCCCTGGGCCGGGCGAGACGAGCACGCCGTCGAAGTCCGCACCGTCCGCGGCCGTCACCGCGTCGTTGCGCACGACCGTGCAGTCGGCGCCGAGCTGCTCGAGGTAGCCGACGATGGTGAAGACGAAGCTGTCGTAGTTGTCGACGACGAGGATGCGCGGGGCCGTGCTCATGAGGAGAGCGTATGCCGCGTGGCCGGCAGCGAGACCGCCGTCTCGTCGCGAGCGCCTCGGTTCACTCGCTGCCCACCGTCGCGAAGTCGGGTGTGATCGAGCCGACGAACGCGGGGAACTCGAACTTCTTGCTCGTCGTCACCTCGTAACCGAGCCCGACGGCGTCGACGTACTCCTTGTAGATGCCGATCTCCGGCGACTGGTCGAGGATCGCGCGCAGCCGCTTCGGGTCGCCGATCGCCTTGATCCGGTAGGGCGGGGAGTAGACGCGGCCCTGGAGGATGAGGGTGTTGCCGACGCAGCGGACCGCGCTCGTGGCGATGATCCGCTGGTCCTGGATCATCATCGCCTCGGCACCGCCCGCCCAGAACGCGTTGACGACGGCCTGCACGTCCTGCTGGTGCACGACGATGTCGTCGACCGTGAACCCCTCGGGCAGCTGGTCCACCGGCATGTGCGAGTCCTCGAGGACGACCTCGACCCCGGGACCCTGCACGGCCTCGCGCCCCGCGACCGCCGCAATCGCGTCGCCCTTGGCCTTGAGCTCGTCCACCTCCGAGCTGCCCGGCACCGACGTCTTGGTCAGCGCGTCGACTTGGGCCGTCAGGGTGTTGAGCTGGTTCGTCATGCGCTTGTTGTCCTGCGTCTGCTCCCGGATGAGGTCGGGCAGGCCGGCCCCGTCCGAGCGCAGGCTGCGACCCTGGGCCACCGAACCGCTCGTCGCGAACAGCACGCCGGCGAGGATCGCCACCACGGGGACGAGCGCCGACCACACCGTCGGACGGGACGTCAGGAACGCCTTCCGCTGCACCATCTGCGGGTCACCACCTCTCCCGTCGTCGACGAATCGTCGGAGCGCACATGTGCAGGCTCTACGCTAGGCCACGAACCTGAGTCCGCTGAAGGAGTTCCTCCCGTGCCTGAGTCCAAGGGCCGCGCCAAGCCCGCCTACACCCCGCCCCGCACCGCGCAGAAGGTCGCCAAGCCCAACCCGCGCTGGTTCGTGCCGGTCATGCTCGGGCTCATGCTCATCGGCCTCGTCTGGGTCGTGACGTACTACATCTCCGGCACCAAGGAGTACCCCGTGCCGCAGATCGGCCGCTGGAACCTCGGTGCGGGCTTCGCGTTCATGATGGCTGGCTTCCTCATGACCACCCGCTGGCGCTGACGCGCCGTCGTCCCGTATGCCGTCCGCGCGCCCTCGCGTGGACGCGGTAACCCGGCCAGGCGGTCGGGGCGGGATTACACCGGTGTGATTCATCCACACTGGGGACAACTCCTGTGGACAACTCCCCGTTGTCCACAGGGTTGTGCACAAGAGCGGCCTCGTGGCGGGTCCTCAGCGTGCCCGACCCCGCACGCCGCACCCCTGTCACGAAAGGTGCCTTTGCTCCGGCACCCGGAAGCAAACAACCACACTTGCTCCCGCACCCGGGAGCAAATAACCACATTTGCTCCGGCATACGGGAGCAAACAACCACACTTGCTTCCGTATGCGGGAGCAAAGGCACGTCTGCCGAGAGGGACGCGCGAGGTCGAGGGCCGAGCGTCGCGGTCAGCCACGAGGCCCCCAGCTCGGCAGCGGGATTGAGAACCGCCGCCCGCCAAGGTTGCGCTGCGCTAGATCGGGCTCACGGTCACGGCGTACTTCACCACGGCCAGCACGACGAGCAGCACCGTGATCCCCGCCAGGCCGAGCCAGTGCGCACCGAAGTTCGCCCGCTGGGTGCCGTCCCCGGAACCGCGCCGACCGGCGTACGCCAAGACGGCCGCGCACGCCAACCCGGTGAGGAAGCCACCGAGGTGCGCCTGCCACGCGATGCCGGGGATGACGAACCCGATGACGGCGTTGATCGCGATCGTCGCGTACATCGTCGCGGCGGACCGCCCGAGCCGGCGCTGCAGCACCAGGAACGCCCCGAACAACCCGAACACCGCACCCGACGCACCCACCGCCGGCGTCCCCCACGTGCCGAGGTCACCCATCCGAGCCTCCTCGAGCGTCGCCGGGAACGCGAGCAGCAGGTAGCCGACCGACCCGCCGAGCGCGCTGATGAGGTACAGCGCCGCGAACCGGGCCCGCCCGAGCATCGGCTCGAGGTAGCCGCCCATGATCCACAGGGCGTACATGTTGAACAGGATGTGCAGGATCGAGCCCGGTGAGTGCGCGAACGCCGACGTCAGGAACCGCCACGGCTCGGTGTCCCCGAGGTACGGCACGAACGCGACCTGCGCGGTGAACCCCGGCCGCGTCATCTGCAGCAGGTAGACGACGACACAGATCGCGATGATCGACACCGTGACCATGGGCCGCCCGCCGACACCGGCCATGCTTCCGCCGAACACGGTCCGCCCCTGCCGCATCGACTGCTGCCCCTCGCGGACGCAGTCGACGCACTGGATCCCGACCGCCGCCGGCCGCTGGCACTCGGCGCACGTCGGCCGCCCGCACCGCTGACAACGCACGTAGCTCACCCGGTCGGGGTGACGTGGACACACCGGTTCGCCTGCCGGGGAACCGGTCTGCCCGTATGCCGTGGGCTCGCTCATCCCTCGAATCCTATCCGCGGGCGGTATGCCGTCCGCGGGCGCGGTGTCCGCGCCTCACCGCAGGGTCGTCGTCGCCTGGCGCGGCTCCGTCGGCAGGCCACAGGACGGGGAACCCAGCCGATGGCGGTGGCGGGCCACGAGACCGTAGACGAGGCCGGACACGGGATGCGTCCACCGGTTGACGAGGAGGCCCGCAACCCGTCCCGCCGGACGACGACCGGTGGCGGCGAAGTCCCTCAGCGCCTCGGGGCCGGAGGTGCGCTCCGCCCCGGACACCCACTGGACCGCATGGCGACACTCCACTTCCGTCAGGCCCAGCCCCGCCAGATCGACCCGGTGCGAGGGCTCGGCTCGGGCGGTCGCGGCGGACACGGTCCGGATCCACGCGACACTGCGTTCGCAGAAGCCGCAGTCGCCGTCGTAGACGAGGAGGCCGTCACCCGCCACCGGGCAGTCGCCGTTGTCCCGGCTGCTCATGCGACCGCCGCCCACTCTCGCACCAGCCGATCCGCCAGCCGATCGGCCGCACCGGGCAGTCGGGCCAGGGCATGGGTGGCGACGACCAGGTTGGCTCCGGGCGCGAGGACGAGACAGGAGCCGGAGTCCCGGGTCTGCCCATTGTGCCACCACCGGCCGGCGGTCTCCTGCCAGCCGCGCAGCCCGCTGTCGTAGCCCCCGCGCCGAAGGGTCTCCTGCCCGTAGCGCGCGAAGTCGTCGAGGGTGCTCCAGAGCCCGCCGGCCGGAGCGTAAGCCGACCGGTCCAGCGACCACGGGGTGTGCGGCTTGCGGTCGAAGCCCTTGATCGCGGTCCAGAGCTCGGGCGCCGGTCGCGCGCCGACACCGTCGAGCCCCCAGGGTCCGAGCACGAGGGTCTGCACCGCAGGCAACCACGGCTGGTCGGCGACGACTTCGACGACCCGGCCGAGGACGGCATACCCGAGGTTCGAGTAGGCGACCTCACCCGGATCCTCCACAAGCGAGCTGTCGAACTCGGCGAGAAGGGTCGTGAGGAAGGCAGCGTCGGTCCCGGCGTACGGGTCGTGGTTGATTCCGCCCTTCATTCCCGGGTGGACCCGGGGGAGGCCGGAGGTGTGTCGCGCCAACGCCGCGACGGTGACGCTCTCGGGCAGGCGGCCACCGACCAGTTCCCGGGCGGGGGTGTCGTAGTCCAACCGACCGTCGCGGACGAGCACGTCGACCGCGGCGGCGGTGACGGTCTTCGTCACCGACCCCCACTCGACGAACTTCCGCTCGTCGTAGTTCTTGCCGAACTCGCGGGCAAGGACGGTGTCATCGCGCACGACGACGTACGCCTCACGTTTGCGGAAGATGCTCATGCACGACTCCTTGTCACAGTGGATGGTGCGGCGGGCACGCCGACGGGAACGGGTTCGGCACGTCCTTGGCGCAGCTGCGGTGGGAGCAGCTCGACGAGGTGGTAGCCCCACTGGCTCAGTCGTCGACCCGCGCGCTCGACATGGCTGTTCACGAAGACGAGGTCGCACGCGATCATGATGAGGGCGAACGACGTGAGTCCCATGAGGGCCGCGATGGAGACGTGGAACACGCTCATGGCGAGCACGGCCCACAGGCGGGTTCTGCGCACCAGCACGAGGAGCGGGAAGTAGATCGAGAGCCAGACCGTGGCGTAGGCGCCGAGAACGAGGAGCCACTCGAACCGGAAGAGGTGCTCGGTCACCCCGGGCCAGGTGAACTCGGGGACACGCAGGACGTAGTACAGCGCGGTCCCGTCCTGCCACAGCCGCCCCTGCACCTTGTACAGCCCGGCCATCAGGTAGACGATGCAGATCTGGGCCGCGACGAGAAGCACGCCGGTGTTGTGGGCGATCGTCGCCACCGGGGGCACACTCCGTTGTGTGCCCCGACCACGGAAGAGCCGCACCACGGTGAGTCGGTCGTAGCACCGGGTGAGGAGCAGGACGAGTCCGAGGATCATGACGAGGTTGTCACCGCCGTCCAGGACGAGCGGGTTCGTGGCATACAACGACCAGATGAGGAGGTAGTGAACGGCCAGTCCCAAACGGCCCCCGACCCCGAGGGTCACGGCGAGCGCGGCCAGCATCCCCACGTGGTAGACAGCCTCGAACCCCGCCCCGTCCCGGAACGTCGAGTACAGCGTCGGGACGAGTCCCGTCTCCTGGGGTGAGGCAATGACACCCGCCCCGAGGACGTCGGGCCTGAACAGCAGGTGCCTGATCCGGTAGTCGGAGACGTACATCGCGAGTCCGCACAGTCCGATGACGGCGCGGATGACCGCGACGGCACTCAGTGCTCGCGGACGGTCGACGAGCCAGCCCACGGCGGTGGCGGCCGCGATGCGGAGGGGTTCGATGCGAGAGGTCAGCGCAGTCATGGCGTCATCCACTCCGTGTCCACGGTGTCGACCTCACCGATGGCCTCGAGGTCGTCCCGGCTGCTCCAGCCCGGGAACCGGTGAAACACGAACCTGATCTGCACCTCGTCGGCCGGTGCGCCGCCGCAGATACCCGGGTGTCGAGCGGTGGCGTAGCGCGCCAGAACCCGTTCGACCTGCCGCTGCTCCGTGGCCGACGCCTTGCGGAGTGGGTCGAGGACGGGGTTGTCGTCGCTCGTCCGTCGTTCGTCGGCTCGCTTGACGACGTCGTCCTTGCGGAAGCGGGTGATGATCGAGTTCGACACGATGCGGGACTCACGAGAGGGGAAGAGTCGAGTGTCCTGGACCCGGTCGATGCCGCGCCGGGTGATGTTCTGCCAAGGGGTCGTCTCCGCTCCGTCGCCACAGCGGAAGCGAGCCAGCGCGCCACGTTCCTCGCTGATGGGGTCGGGCGCGAACAGGCTCCAGTTCTGCGGGAAGTGTGGGTGCATGTACGCCGACACGGTGGGGAACAGCTGGAAGGTGATCGGGGTCTTGGGTCCCGACAGCACGAGCGCGCTGAGGGGATAGACGACCAGGACCGTGAGCGCCACTGCCAGCGCCACTCGAGTCGCGTACGACGTTCTTCTGCTCATGACTTTCCTGCTCCGGGACCGGCACCGATGGCCGGGTCGCGCGCCCACGTCGAGGCGAACGCGCGACCCGGCCTTCGACGTCAGCGGTCGAAGTACGTCTTCTCGAGCGCGAGCTGCTGGGCGCTCTGGACCTGGGCCACTCCGATGAGGCCGAGCCCGGAGAGCCACCCGGCCGCCCGGGCAACCTGGGCGACCTGCTGCGGTGCCCGGGCTGCCGTGAAGCCGCGAGCTGCGACCGTGGCGACGGCGAACGCGGCAGGGACGGCCCGGGGCTCGATCTCGCCGCCGTCAACGCTCGGCGCCTCGGCCGCCACCGCGTAGACGTCGGTCGGAGTGGACGAGGACTCCGCGCTCGCCAGCGCCGCACCAGACACGGCGAGGACCCCCGCGCCCGCGATCGCTGCTACGAATCTCTGTAGTTTCATCTGATTTCCTCCGATGGGATTACCGACATGGACGGTTCTATCGTGCGAGGATGGCAGAGCCGACTCTCTGGATGCCCCAGCAGATCGACCCCGATCCCCATCAAATTACGAACTTCCGTAGTTTGATGCGGGAAACCTAGCAGAAGGTGATTCAGCCATGCAAAACCCCCGGAACGAGTTCGCCGACGTGCTCTCCCGGCTCGAGGCCATCGAGTCCGCGGTCGCCGACCTCCAGCCCGGGCAACGCTCGTCCGCTCGAGGCCTGGGCTCCTCGATGTGGCTGCTCGACGGCATCGCAGCGGACGTCACGGGAGATGCCGGCGGGGTCGCCTATGGCGGCCACGTGCGAGTCCCTGACGGACGCGAGGCCACGTGGCAGGCCACCTATGAGACGACTGAGCTCCTCGAGGACGACTGGCGGGAACAGGAGCTCGCGATCAAGGCGCTCGCCCATCGACACCGGCTCGCTCTCGTGCGCGAGCTCCTCGTGACGCCGCAGACCGCTCTTCAGCTCGCCGAGTCAGGACGGCACGGCACCACCGGCCAGATCTACAACCACCTGCGGCAGCTCGTCGACGCCGGGTGGCTCGCGACCGAGAGCCGAGGACTCTACGGGGTGCCGACCCAGCGCGTCGTCCCTTTGCTGGTGGTCCTTGCCGCCACGCGCAAGGAGCACTGACCGCGGCGGTCAGTGCTCCTTGGGCGAGAGTGGGTCGGGACTCAGCCCTCGAAAACTCAGCCCTCGATCTCGAAGCTCTCAATGACAACGTCCGAGGTGGGCTTGTCGTTCGCACCGGTCTGGACGGCCGCGATCTTGTCCACGACCTCGCGCGAGGCCTGGTCGGCGACCTCGCCGAAGATCGTGTGCTTGCCGTTGAGCCACGGGGTGGCGCCGACGGTGATGAAGAACTGCGAGCCGTTCGTGCCCTTGCCCATGCGCTTGCCGGCGTTGGCCATGGCGAGCAGGTAGGGGCGGTCGAACGTCAGGTCCGGGTGGATCTCGTCGTCGAAGGTGAAGCCGGGGCCACCGAAGCCCTGACCGAGCGGGTCGCCGCCCTGGATCATGAAGCCGGGGATGATGCGGTGGAAGATCAGGCCGTCGTAGAACTTGTCCGGGTTGGAGCGGCCGGCGTCGTCCTTGTAGTCGAGCTCGCCCGTGGCGAGACCGGTGATCGTCTTGACCGTCTTCGGCGCCTGGTCGGGGAAGAGGGTGAGGTTGATGTCGCCGTGGTTCGTCTTCAGGGTTGCCTTCATGGGTCCCACTCTATGGGTGCGCACGAGGCCGTATGCCGCACGCCCACCCGGACCGGTATGCCGGCCGACGCGGAGCGTGCGACCCGGGCTCACCCCGGGTGGTCCACGCACCGCCGCACAGACATGGGAGGTGTGCGGACGGCATACGTGCAGGTCAAACCAAGGCGACCCCACAGTGACGAGACGCAGCGAAACAGTGTTTGATGGAAGACAAGCCGTCATCGATCGATAGGAGATCGCAGTGTTCCGCAGCAAGAGCAGGACCGAGAAGGCCCGTGACGCCGTGACCGAGCGCGTCGAGACCGCGCAGTCCGCGGCGCACGACGCCCAGGCGAACGCGTACTCGGCCGCCGAGGACCTCAAGGCCCGCGCCGCCGAGCTCAAGGACAGGGCCGCGCCGAAGGTCGAGAACGCCCGCGAGCGCGCCGAGGCCGCCCGCGAGACCGCGCGCGACTACGCCGACCAGGCCGCGCCCAAGGTCGCCGACGCCCGCGACACGTTCGTCGAGGACGTCGTGCCCAAGGTCGCCTCCGCCGTCGCGACGCTCGTCGCCGGCGCTGCCGCGGCCAAGGGTGCCGCGACCGAGGCCGCCGATCGCGCGCCCGACGCGTACCACGTGCTCAAGGGCGACGCGAAGGTGAAGAAGAGCGGTGGCAAGAAGGGCGTGCTGCTCCTCCTGCTCGCCGCCGGCGCTGCCGCGTTCGCGTGGAAGAAGTCGACCGAGAAGAAGGACCCGTGGGCGACCGCGGGCGCCTACACGCCGCCGTCGTCGGGTCGTTCGTCGACCGTCGGTGGGACGGGTGCTGGCGCTGGTGTTGGCACGGGTGCCGGCGCGCACGGCTCCGGCCAGTCGGTCGGCGACAAGGTGACCGACCTCGCCGCTGCCGCCAAGGAGAAGGCCGCCGCTGCCGGTGCCGCCGCGAAGGACAAGGCCGCCGAGGTCAAGGACGCCGCTGCCGACAAGGCGGCCGACGCCAAGGCTGCTGCCTCCGACAAGGCTGCTGACGCCAAGGCAGCCGCGTCGGACAAGGCCGACGAGCTCGCGGACAAGGCGGACGCCACGGCCACGGAGTACTCGGGCGAGCACACCCACGAGCGCGCCTCCGACGGCAACGCCTGGACCAACGCGGGCGACTTCGCCGAGGGTTCGGCCCCGTCGGTGTCGGGCACGTCCGAGGGCACGAACCTCGAGACGCCGCACATCGACAAGGGCAAGAACTCCTGAGTTCTTGGGTCGTCCGGCCCGCTCTCGTGAGCGGGACCGGACGACCAACGTGAGGGCGGTATGCCGGTGCGCACCCGGCATACCGCCCTCGCTTTGTCGGGTGGCGCGGTGTCGATACGGTGAGCGGCATGTCAGAGCCGACCGCGCCGCAGCCGACAGCGCCGACTGCACCGGTGCCGAGTGCGCCGGCGGCGGGCACGACGGCGGCGGGCACGATGGCGAGCGACCCCGTGAGGCCGACGCCGGTCGTCGACACCGGGGTGCGGCGCGAACCGGACCGCGCGTGGGTGCAGGAGGCGATCCGCAAGCTGCGCGCCGACGCGCGGCGGTCGTCGGACACGCACCTCATCAAGGTCGAGCTGCCCGGGTGCGACCGCATCGACCTCTACCTCAAGGACGAGTCGACGCATCCGACCGGTTCGCTCAAGCACCGGCTGGCGCGCTCGCTGTTCCTCTATGGCCTGTGCAACGGGCAGATCGGGCCGTCGACGACGGTCGTCGAGGCGTCGTCGGGGTCGACGGCGGTGTCGGAGGCGCACTTCGCGGCGATGCTCGGGGTGCCGTTCGTCGCGGTGATGGCGGAGTCGACGTCGCCGGCGAAGATCGCGCTCATCGAGCGTGAGGGCGGGCGCTGTCACCTCGTCCCGGACCCGACGGCGGTCTATGACGAGGCGCGGCGGGTGGCGGCGGAGTCGGGCGGGATCTATCTCGACCAGTTCAGCAACGCCGAGCGGGCGACGGACTGGCGCGGCAACAACAACATCGCCGAGTCGATCTTCGAGCAGATGGCGCTGGAGCGGCACCCGGTGCCGGCGTGGGTCGTCGTGGGCGCGGGGACGGGTGGGACGTCGGCGACGATCGGGCGCTACGTCCGCTACCAGGCGCTCGACACGCAGGTGTGTGTCGTCGACCCGGAGCACTCGGCGTTCCTGCCGGCGTGGCAGGGCGACGGTGAGGCGCGGCTCGAGCCGTCGCGGATCGAGGGGATCGGCCGGGCGCGGCTGGAGCCGTCGTTCTTGCCGCTGGTGGTCGACCGGATGCTCGGGGTGCCGGACTGTGCGTCGATCGCGGCGATGCGGTTCCTGCGCGAGCGGACGGGGATCTCGGCGGGGCCGTCGACGGGCACGAACATCTATGGCGCGCTCCGACTGGCCGCGGAGATGCAGGCAGCGGGCGAGGCGGGGTCGATCGTGTCGCTCGTGTGCGACCGGGGTGATCGCTATGACTCGACGTACAACTCGGATGCGTGGGTCGCCTCGCGTGGGCACGCGCTCGAGCCGTATGCCGCGGTGCTGGCTGCCGCGTGGGACACCGGCACCTGGACCGGGTGAGGGTGGTCGATGGTGGGCGCGGCTGCTGAGCTGTCCTCTGCTGCAGTGGATTTCGTGACGGCGCGGCATCTGGCGACGCTGACGACGCTGCGTCGGGACGGGTCGCCGCATGTCGTGCCGGTGGGGTTCACGTGGGACGGCTCGGCCGGGGTGGTGCGGGTCATCACGAGCGGCGGCTCGCAGAAGGCGCGCAACGCGGCCCGGGGTGGTCGGGCCGTGGTGTGCCAAGTGGACGGGCGGCACTGGCTGTCGCTCGAAGGCGTGGCGCGGGTGGTTGGTGATCCGGCGGCTGTGGCTGACGCCGAGGCGCGGTATGCCGCTCGCTACCGTCCGCCGCGCGTCAACCCCGAGCGGGTGGTCATCGAGATCGCTGTCGACCGGGTCCTCGGCAACCTCTGAGACGTGGTCCCGGTGACTGATTGCCGATTCCGTTCGCTGCGCCCCGGCCCGTTGCTCGACGATGCTCTGATCTTGCCCCGTACTTTGGGACACGGACGGTAGCCAGGCGAGGGAGACCCCTTCAGGCACGGGGATCCGCCCCTCGCTCTGGCGGGACGCTCTGAGTCGGGTCAGCCCCAGATCCAGTGCCAGACGGTCCAGAGCCCGATGACGATGAGGGCGAGCGCGCTGGCGAGGACGAGGAAGCAGCCACCGCCGAAGACGATCGGCTCCCACCACGCCTCGGTGTTCCCGAGCTCCTGTCGCCGCCGCTGGACGACGGCCTGCTCGTAGTCGCGCGCGGCGCCCTCGAGCTCCCGGAGGTGGTGGCTCCACTCGCGCGACTCCCGCACCGTCGGCGGGAAGCTGAACCACTGCGCCTGCGGACCTCCGTAGCGTTCCCGCCACGCCGCGATCGCCGCGTCGGCGGCGGTGCCGGTTCGGCCGGTGACGAACCACAGTGCGCCCGCAGCCGGCAGGTCCCCGAGCCCGTAGTGGACCTCCGCGAGCAGATCGAGCAGTTCGTCGTCCTGTCGTTGGGCAAGCGCACCGTGGAGCCGGTCGCGGGCCTTCCAGGCGCGACCGGCTGCCAGGTCGTTCCTGGCCCGGGACAGGGCATCACTCACGCCAGAAGGGTCTCAGCCACCGTCACAACCGCGCGACCGAATTGTGGAGTCCAGCGCCTCGGTATTCATCACAACGACGGCACCCACCGCACTCTCGTAAGGACTGGCAGGGCTCAACCCGGGGGTGCTTGAGCAGCGTCTCGGTGAGGCTGTTGGCGTCCCCGTCCTCAGGGACCTCCCTGGATAGGCGTCATACCAATCGCCCGTACCCGAAGATGTGACAGGTCATGACATCAATCTCGCGTCTGGGGTCACCGAAGAAGGCGCCCATCCTGTGGGTCACGCGCAGGAAGGGGCGCTCGCGGGGAAGTCCGGACTCGCGCCAGTTGGAGTTCGGCACGATCAGGAAGAGGTGTTGCGCATCTGCGGCGATGTGCGTCTTCCAGATGTCCTTCAAGTCGTGATTGTTGGTGACTGTGCCCCCGCGCTCCACCTCGGCGATGACGCCTTGAGAGTTCCCGAGTCTGTAGAAGAAGTCGGGTCGCGGCCTCGACACGATTCCATCCTCCGGAGTGAGGAGTACTTCTTCATCGAAACCGAGACGTTGCCTCAGAATCGCCGAAACGATCACCTGGACAGCAGCGCTACTAGCCCCGTGCACATGCGCGTCGTCGATGGCCTCGGCCTCATCCTCCAGTTCGCTCCGGAGCTGCAGAGCCAGCTCATCAACGACCCCGGCGACGGCCAACTCATGGGAATCGAGGGAGGAACGCTGCAACCGCGTGTACTCGATACCCATGCGCGCAGCTTCGCAGCTTCGCTCCTGAGAAGCTATCTGCCGTATCGGTCGGAGCACATCACGGTCATGCCATATCGGGCAGATCTGCTCGATTCGGCATGACGTTGCTGCGGTTCCGGTCCTCGCAAGGGCGGCGTATGTCACGCCTTTGTGAGGACCGGGAACGACGCGAGGACCGGACGAAAAGCGTGTCCGGCCCTCATTAGCTTGTGGACCTCCGTAGAGAGTTTGAGAACCCCTGCCCACCCTTGAAAACCCTATCTTTGCGCAGGTCACGCGGCTTCTACAAGCAGGACCGTCGTTCGTCGGGGCCGACGGTGACGGACTCGCGGGGTCGGATGGTGCGGTCACTTGAGATGGCTCAAACTCTTCTGCGCCCCGAGCAGGTCAACGATCTGGTGGCGGACTACCACGCGGGAGCGACGCTCGTGGAGCTGGCAGCGCGGTTCGGAGTGAACCGCCGAACGGTGGCCGCCCACCTGACTCGTCGGGAGGTCCCGATCCGACGGGGACGCTTCGACCCTTCCCGCATCCATGAAGCAGCCGACCTCTACCTCAGCGGGTTGACGCTAGTAGAGGTCGGCGTGAAGGTCGGGGCAGGGCCTCAGGCTGTCCGGCGGGCTCTCGCATCGCACGGCATCGTGATCCGGCCCGGCGGCGGGCGTCGGTCGCGCATCGCCTCGTCCCCGGTCGCAGTCGGGTGATTCTAGGCGTGCAGAACCGGGACGCGAGCATCTGCCTCGGTGGAGGCCTCGCGGCGCTGACGGCGACGGATGGTGGCGTCGTGCAGGCGTACGCGGACGAGCAGCACAACGCTCACGGGTCCCATGATGATGAACTTGAGTGCGTTCCAGCACGCCCACAGCACGATTAGGTGCAGCCAGCCGGGACCGCCGCCGGCGACCGCGGACGAGCAGGCGTAAGCAATCAGGAAGTACGGGAGAGCAACCAGCATCGCGGGTAGCCCCCACTTGAGTCCGCGTCGGGTGCGGATGGCAGCGAGCAGTCGGTTGCTCGGCATGTAGCGATGCAGGTAGTCGCGAGTGCGAACGCTGAGCGTCCAGATGAAGCGGAACATGACGGGCCTCTCGTCACACGTGTTTCTCCGTCGAGGAGGCAGAACGTGTGTGAGTGCCCGAAGGCCGTCCCGGAGGACCCGCAATATGAGGAGAACCTGCCTCGCCATCCACTGTACGCCGGGGTCGGCGTTCATGGAAACACTTCGCGGGCAACCTGACATGAGGCACCTCGCCCTCCTCCGGCCCCCGCGTCGTCGCGCGCACCTCTCTGTAGGAGTGAGAGGACCCGACGATGACGAACCTGAGCCAGGTAGTCCAAGACGAGCGCACAGCGCGGATGGTGCTGTCGATGATCGTCGAACCCGACGACGCCGTGACTGGCCGTCTCCTGGGCGAACTGGGGACGCTTGAGCTGTTTCGGCTTGTCGAGCGTGATGACGTGGTGCCGGGCCTCAGTAACGTTGACGCCCAGGTGTGGCGTTCCCAGTTCCAGCGCTCAGACGCACGGACACTTGAGCAGCACATCGTCGAAGCCGAGCGCGCTGGTATCGGCACGCTGATCCCTGGCGACAAGCAATGGCCATCTGCGCTCGACGATCTTGGCGACCGACGGCCATACGTCCTATGGACTCGCGGCACGCCTTCTTTCCTCGCGCGACCAGTCGGTGATCTGGTCACGATCACCGGCGCAAGGGCCTCGACCTCCTACGGCGAGCATGTGGCCGGAGAACTGGCTTCCGACCTCGCCAACGCTGAACGGGTAGTGGTTGCCGGCGGCGCGTACGGCATCGAAGGTGCTGCCCATCGAGCGGCGCTGGCATCCGGTGGCGACACGATCGCGGTCATGGCGAACGGCCTTGATCGCTGCTACCCGATGGGCCACCGTGAACTGCTTCAGCGAGTTGCAGACCTCGGCCTCATGGTCAGCGAGGTTCCGCCGGGTGCCGTGCCTACGCGCCACCGCTTCCTCGCGCGTGCGCGGCTAATGGCTGCCCTCTCCGCAACGACCGTCGTGGTCGAGGCCAGCGTTCGCTCGGGATCAATGACCGTCGCCCGGCGCGCTCACGAACTCGGCCGCACCATCGGAGCTGTTCCCGGTCCAGTGACCAGCGCGACGAGCGCAGGCCCACACCTCCTCCTTCAGGATGGCCTCGCGAGGCTGGTCACCGGCACCGGCGATATCGAGTCGTTGGTCGCGCACAAGAACGGTCCCGACCCAGGTCAAGCGATCGGTCGCCGAGATTCACAGCGGCAACCAACCGCGGACCGTTCTCGACCCGCCTATCGGGACACAGCCTGCTTGGCGACACCGGTGGTGTTGTAACGGAAGCGCGCCATCTCGACCGTCACGTCGTACTGGCTGGCAATTTGGTCAACGGGCGTTCGTCGACGCGCTGCACTGAGAAGCAGTGGGCGCGGGAGAAGAAGTGTGCCCCCGAAGGCCGTGGCCTCCTCCTCTTCCTCTGGTTTGCAGGTCCGGAAGGGCATCCCGTTGAGTTCACGAATTTCAGCAAGGTCGTGTTTCAGCATGATGTGCGCCAGTTCGTGCGCAATATCGCTGTTCTGCCGACCCGGAGTCCGGAGCGGGCTAACGACAACGATCCGGCGATCCTCGATCTCGAAGGTCGCGGCGGAGAAGGCGAACGCTTGCAGTCGCTCCAGCTCTTCGAGCTCGCTGATGTCCACCAAGTCTGCGGCATCAACGATCGACACATTCAGGTGTTTGGCGAGATCGCGCGGATCAAGGTGATCGTGCGAGGCGAGTCCAAGTTCCTTCCGAACCCGCGCGGCCTCGCGTTCGGCCTCTGCCTTGAACCCGCGACGTAGCGTCACAGCTCCCCAGCCGAAACGCGCGCGGCCAACTTGCTGTGCATCTCACCCAAGAGTGAGTTGAGCCTTTCGGGCACCCCGGGCCGGAGCATCGAAGCGGCGCGGAGGTGGCAAGCAACCACCTGGCGCTGAGCCGGCGCCTTGGCCAGGACGTCGTACATGCTGCGCAGCATCTCTGCGATCTTGGAGGCAGCATCCGGTTCAAGGCGCGGATCGGAAGCAAGATGCGCGATCGCCTCATCGATTGGCGCCACCTCGCGCAACGCCGTCGGCATGAAGAACTGCCCGGGCGACACGCCGAGCCACGCGCACAGCAGGGTGAACGAGGTCAGGTCGGGCTGAGCACCTGCCTCGATTCGAGTGAAGGTGCTAAAGCTGACGCCAGCCTCGGCAGCCGCTTGACGAAGCGACAGCTTCCCGCGACGTTCGCGGAGCATCGCACCTAGTTGTGTTAGGTCGAGCCGCTCCATGCCCGGGGCGGTGTCGGAGGTCCCTGTCATGCTGGACTCGCCTTGTTAGCCGCCTCTGTCCGTCTCCGTTCCATGAGCGCAAGCCTAGCGCGTCGTTGACTCGTTACTGATACGACACGGCGTGTCTCAACGAGACTGATGCCGCTTTGCTGATACAGTCGTGACGTGCTCCAACCTGGAGGCACGCCATCGAGCGCGAACTACAGAGGAGGTGAGGAACATGGCAGGCAAGCGAGGACGCAGCGCGGTCACGGGCCGGTTCGTGAAGCAGTCCACGGTGAAGCGTCACCCGAAGACCACGACTAACGAGAGCACCGGCAGGGGCAGCAAGAAGAAGTAGGCACCGTGCCGCGCTCCGCACCGCACAGCAATGTCGGTGGCAGTGGCTACGGTGATCGACCAGACGAACCAATCAGGAGAACGACTATGAGCGTGACTGACGCCTTCAAGACCTTCCAGGACGTCGTGAACGCCGACATCACGCACGTCCGCGAAGCCCGCACTCGACGCGATCTCTTCAAGGGTGCCTTCGGGGCCGAGGTCGACGTGAAGGAAGTCATCGCGTCCGGATCGCTCGCGCGAGGGACACACAAGGATCCGATCCATGACGTCGATGTGATCGTCGTCTTCGATCAGGAGGAGCATCCTGAGTGGGGAACTCCGGGAAGTTCCGCCGCGGATGCTCTCGATTACACGCGCGGGCGTGTCAACGCGCTGCTCGGGGCGACGAACGGCACCTACGACCACGCCGTCCGGCTGGCCCGGTGGCGCAACCATGCCGTCAAGTGCTTCCTGGATGACCCCGACGATCCTGACGCGTTCACGGTTGATGCCATGCCTGCGCTGCGCCGCGATGGGCGGCTCCTTATTCCGGAAGCACTCTCGGAAGACTGGGTCGCTTGCGACCCAGAGTTCCTGATCGCCGAAGTGGCGGATCGGCACGCGCAGTGGAACAAGTTCGCCGGCACTGTTCGGATGCTCAAGTGGTGGGCCGCCGAGCAAGACACCAAGATCAAGTCTCTCGTCATGGAGGTCCTCGCGCTCGACTTCCTGCCGACGGACGTCAACCAGCCCGCTGCGATCAAGCAGTTCTTCGTCAGTGCCTGCTACCACATCGAGGGCGGGAACGAAGTCGCCGATCCCGCTGGACTCTGCGGACCGATTCAGCCCGACATCGACTACGACGCGTTCGCCGACGCCCTACGGTCCGCCCGAGACAACGCCATCAAGGCGTTCCAGGCGCAGGCGAACAACGACACTGCGGCTGCGATCAAGCACTGGGGTGAGGTCTTTGGGGACGATTTCCCGAAGCCTCCTGCCTCCACCGGCAACCCGGCGCCCGCGGTCGTGCCCGCTTCGCCCCGTCCTGTGAAGGACACTCCGCAAGGATGACCCGCGCAACAGGTCCAGATCGCGGCACGGGCACTACGCCGCTTAACCCCGTCCTCTGGACTGAGCGCGAACCCGCGCGACTGGAGTTGAGTCCATAGGGTTGGTGTACGACGACACCGGTGAGCGTGTCCCTACGCACGTAGGTGCGGTCACCGCGTGATCCTTCGAGTGAACCTCTCACAGCACTCTCGAATGGAGCATCGCGATGACCGCGAACACCAGTATCGACCCTGCCGTCTTCCTGCACGACCAGCTCGCCCAGGCCAGCCCGGACCTGATGCGCGATCTGCTGACCACGTTCATCAACGCGCTGCTGTCGGCGCAGGCCGATAGCGTGTGCGGTGCCGAGTACGGCACCCGTAGCCCGGACCGCACCAATAGCCGCAACGGGTACCGGCACCGGGACCTGGACACTCGCGCCGGCACCATCGATGTGGCGAT
>NZ_PVTI01000034.1 GCF_003002895.1 Knoellia remsis
CCGAAGGAGATCTGGCGCCAGATCTGGTCGAACAACCCCAACGAGCGCCTCAACCGAGAGATCCGCCGCCGCACCGACGTCGTCGGGATCTTCCCCAACCGCGAGTCCGTGATCCGGCTCGTCGGGGCCGTCCTCGCGGAGCAGCACGACGAATGGGCCGAACAACGCCGCTACCTCGGCCTCGAAGCCCTCAAGAACGCCCGCGCCGTGCTCATCGCCCGCGAGGGACAGGCCGGGAACGAGGAGGTGACCACCGAGCTGATCGCCGGCGCCATCAACGCCTAAACCACAACCCTCGACGGATCACCGTCGTACACCACCGATCCGGACTTGACCTCCAGTCCTACTCCTTCGACGGCGGGCTGGGGGTGGCAAACGGCTGGGTCGAAACGGTGTCAGCATCTGTGGATGCTGCGGAACTGGGGGCCGTGATCCGCAGCGGACTCGCGCACTCCGAGCAGGACTATCAGGCGCCAGTGATCACTCGGGACCGCACGGGTTCGCCGGTGGCCCAAGCGTTGGGTCTTGCCAGTTTTGACGCCATGATTCGTGCTGGAGCGCTAGCGGTCACGGTCTTCCGACGAAACGAGTGGCTCAAGGTGGAGTCGACGACAACCGACCGCACAGCTTTCGCGGTCCAACCAAGCAACTGGACCACCACGTTGCCTGCCGACAGCGACGTGACCACCGTGGGTGAGGCCGTCCTGAAGGCACGCTCGCACAGCACGGTGGACTTCAGCCGATGAGGTACGAGATCTATCAGCAGGTGACTGCCACGTTCATCGACGAGCAAGTCGCCCTTCAGGCGTGGGACTTCTGCGGTGGGCTCGGAATGGCGAACTCATGGGTCGTCACTCTCGACGCAGCCGTGGACGACTCGACTCTGGGGAAGGTCGTTCGCGAGGGCTTGAGCCGTGCCCGTCGGGATCCTCCAGAGGACGAGCCCCGACCCGAGTGGGGTCTCGTCTCGAAGGCGCTCGGCTTCCGCAGCGAAGGGGCTCTCACCCGGGCGGGCTCGTTGATCGTGCGCGTGAGCCGACTCGACGACATCATCAAGGTGCGTGCGCAGACCACCGAGTGGGGTGGCTCCAGTGCCACGACGCAGAACTGGCGCGTCACCATCGACGAGTCCAGCGACGACACGACGCTCGGGCGCGCCGTCCGTGAAGCACGCGAGCACTGCATCCCTTGGCGTCCCCGCAAGAGGAAGGTCAGCGGGCGCGCTCCATGAGGCCGCCGACGTATTCGGCCTGACCGAGGTGCTTGGCCGCGTCGTCGATGACGGACACGAGCCGCGTGGCCGCGGTCACCGGCGGATCCCAGTTCTCGTCGATGACCTCGGCCAGGTCATCGAGCGCGACCGTGTCGACGTAATCGACCGTCATGGCGTGGACGGCCTCGTGGTACTCGGTGAGCAGCGCCGGGTCCTCGACCCGGAAATCGCCGACCTCGGACGGTGACATGCCATAGCCCGTCGCGTCACCGGCATACGGAAGGTTGAAGCGTTGCGCCCAGCCCTGCTCGGTCCACACGGAACGACGGCCGGCAAGCTGCCCGACCTGCTCGTCCTGCTGGCGCGCGAGGTGCCAGACGAGCCAGGCGATGGAGTTGGCGTCGGCGTCGGGGCGCCAGAGCAGGTCTTCGGTGGTGAGGCCGTCGAGGGCCTCGGGCACGCAGTCGTGGGTGCGCGCGAACCCGTCGCGCAGCACGCTTCTCGCCATGTCGATGTCGCTCATGGGTTCACTGTGCCCCGCTGGCAGTCGCCCGACACGTGTGCGGGACGACTCGTATGCCGTCCGCGCGGCTCGTGCGACCGCGGGCTTTGCGCACCTCAGCGGCGCGAACCCCACTCCTCGTGCCAGTAGCGCGCGTTCTCACTGCCGACCCGGATGACCTCGTCCGGAGTTGGCGGTGCGGGCCACAGCTCGAGGAGGTAGCGGTCGACGATGCCGTCGGCGAACTCGTTCGCGTGCCCGGCGTCGCGCCCCTGGCTGCTGAAGCGGACGCGGTAGATGCCGGGTGGGAGATCGAGCGGGCCGGAGGTCTCGGCCGCCCAGGTCACCCACTGCACCGTCGAGCCGTCCGGGACGTCGATCGATGCCTCGACGACGTCCTCCCACTCCTCCGCCGGCTCGCCCGGTTGCTCGTCGTGGAGGTCGATGCGCAGGTGGGATCCACCGGAGCGACGCCCGAAGGTCAGGTACACGCCCACAGGCCGGTTCGCGACCCCGAGGATCCCGTTGGCCTGGTCGGCAAAGACGTTGTCCGCGTCGCCGTCGAACACCGGCCCGTTGGCGGACCACTCGATCTCGAACTGTCCGTAGTCGGTCTGCACGACGTCGTCATAGAGGGTGCGCATGACCCATGCGAGCACGCCCCGATGGGCTGGCACAAGAGTGGCGACCGAGTGCTGGCCGCCGCTCGCTACCGGTTGCGGAGCTCAGCGAGCAGCCGCTCGAAGGCGGCCTCGGTGATGATAGGTATGCCGTACGTGCGCGCCTTGTTGGCCTTGCCGCTGAGTGAGTTGGGGTCGGCAGCCACGACCACCTTGGTCTTCTTCGTGACCCCGCCGGGATCAAGGCCCACCTGCCGAGCACGGGCCTCCCACTCATCTCGTTCTCGGACCATGTCGCCGGTGAACACCACGCGGTCACCGGGTTCCAGGGCGATTCCCGTGCTCTCGATGGCGTCGCCCGAGGTGTGACGCCCCTGCCCTGCGTCGAGCGAAGCGCGAAGGGCAGCCTCGACGTCAGTGCTTCGCAGACCCAGCATGAAGGCGACTCGCTCGAGGTCGGCCCGCTCCTCCGCTGTCACGATGTGGTCTTCCAACGCCACTTCTGCCATGGCGCGGAGGTAATCGGCGTGCAGGTCCAAGACCTGTCCACGAGTGAGGCCAGCTTCCGTCGCGACCCCAACGAGCTCACTCTTCTCGTGCTCGGCCAGGAACCCGTCGAGCATCGCCATCTCGAGAGTGGCGAGATACGAGTCGACGCGAGCGTCCGCAGCGCGCGGCATCCGGGACACGATGCGGTCGAGCCATTCGTCCTGCCGGACCGCCCGTACCTCCGTGCGGCGGGTCATCCGGAGCTCGGGATACGTCCCGCTGAACGTGGGCCATCCATAGCCGCGGGTCGTCGCCAGGGTGTCCACCCACGGCGGCTGGTAGTCCGACGTCTTGAGGTAGTGGCCCAGAAGTTGAGCAGTGGCCAGAGCGTCGGCTGCAGCCGAATGCGCCTCCGTGAGCGCGATCCCACCGGCACGACAGCAGTCGACCAAGCGCCGACTGGGTGCGTTGAGGTAGGCGGTCGACCACTGCATCGTGCAGACGCCGCTGAGCGGCAGGTCGCGGAGCGGCACGCCGGATCGAACCATCTCCGCAGCGAGGAACCGGAGGTCGAAGTTCGCGTTGTGGGCCACGGTCGTCCTGCCAGCGACAGCGCGCAGGATGTAGGGGGCCAGCTCGGCGAACGTCGGGGCGTTCGTGACGTCGGACGCCGAGATGCCATGGATGCGAGTCGGTCCCACGTCCCGCTGCGGATTGACCAATGTCGACCAGCGGTCCTGGACCTCCCCACGGTCCGAGACATAGACGACACCGATCTCGACGACCCGATCACCACGATCAGGCGACAGTCCTGTCGTCTCGACATCCACCACGGTGTAGCCCGTCATGCCGGTTGCCCCTTCGCTCCCCTGTCTTGCACGGCGTCGGTTGCCGTGAGGTCATCGTGCCCGACGTCCAGGTGCCGGGTCTCAAGGTTGTGATAAGCCGCTGGTGACGATGTCGCGGGTGACTCGGTGGTACCGAGCCTCATTCCTCGTACTTGCGACCGGCGTGCCACTCCGTGCCGGCACTCCAGAAACCTCTCGAGTTTTCAGCGGAGGCGCGTTCGCCTGACATCGACTCGCGCACGGCTCCCCACAGTCCCCGCGTGGACCGGATCACCCGGACCTTTCGCGTTCGCGACCCCGACCGGCGACTCCCGCCGGCCGGCGTGCTGGTCACCTTCGAGGGCGGGACCCGAAGCCCTTGGACGGTGCAGAACGCGCCACCCTTGACCTGGTGCTTCTGGATGACATTTTTCTTCGAGAGAACGAGATTCTTGCCGCACCCCGGACACCTACCGCGCCTGGGCCCGGACTCCGCCATGGACGCCCCCTGTCGTTCGGCCACGGACGAGTTCCGCGACAGCCAGCCAGTCCTGCACTGGCTACTTGAAGTCTAGTAGTGCCCGGGTGGATCACACATTCAGCCGACCAGGCTGCGGACACAGTCGACATCGGGCTCGAGGTCACTGAGGAGCCGGAAGATCACGGATCGGATCATCGCTTGGCGGCGCGCGCCAGTCGTCCAGTCGGTCATCGCTGCGGGGTCGGCGCCCAGCCACATGACGGCGTCCAGAACGCACGTCGCCTCCGCCCACAGCGCCGGTCGCCAGAACGGTGCCATGTCGATGACGAACGGGATGCCGTCGGCGTCGAGGAGCACGTTGCCGGCGAGGTCGCCGTGGACGAGCTGGTTCGGGCCGAGGTCGGTGTCGTCGTGCTGGTCGAGGAGTTCGTGGACGAGCGGCTGGATTGCTGCCGGTATGCCGGTGGGCGCGGCGTCGCCGAACGCGATGCGTTCTGCGCGCGCCCAGCGGTTGTCGATGTGACGTATGCCGTCCGGCTCGGTGGGCGCTGCGCTGGCGAGTCGCGCGTGGAGGAGGTGGCTGGTGGCGCGAAGGGTGTCAAGGTCGCGGCACTCGGTGGTATCAGGCTCGAATCGTGTTGCGCCCCAGCCGTCGACGACCCACCGGCCGTCCCTGGTGGGGATGGGCATGGCGAGCCGGAGCGCTCGGGGACGCTCGTGATCGAGCTGCGCGGAGAGCGGGGCGAGGATCGGGTTCAGCCACGAGTCGGTGGCTTCGTCGCGGCCCGGTGAGAGGACGAGGTCACCGGCATGGACGCTGTGTCCCTGGCCTCCGGCGAGCGGGATCGGGCGCGCCGGCACCGCAAACAGGTCGAACACCTCAGCACCCGGCAGCATGTACACTCGCGACAACTACTCGTTTGGGGGTCTCGCGTGCGTTCCGCATCCATCTTGAAGATCACGCCACCACTTGTTCTCGCGGCAGCACTCTCCGCATGCGGAGGGGGAGGCTCTGACTCGTCACCCGAGTCGGCAGAATCCGCGCCAAACGTCAGCGCTTCCGCCTCAGCACCAAAGGAACTCGGAACGATCGTGAAGGCAGGGTTCGGTCAGCGCGATGAGTATGTCTGGGTTTCGGCTGTTGTGCGCAATAACTCGACGTACGTGGGGCAGACCGTCACGGTCAATTTCAACGTGCTCGATGACAAGGGTGCGGTGCTGAAGTCCGGATCACAGGTCGAGGGCTTCTCCCGCCCTGAGGGTGAGCATGTAGTGGGAACGCAGCTCGACCTCGCGCCTGGGCAGAAGGCAGCAAAGGTTGAGGCAACTCTTGACGTCGAGGCGGTTGGCGCCTTCAGTGACAAGCCGTTCCCGGAGCTTCCGACGTCCAAGGCGAAGATTGAGAAGTCCGAGTTCGGTGGCGTCCAAGCCAGCTTCGAAGTCTCGAACCCCACCCAAGAAGTGATCAAGGACGCGCGCATCGGCTTGGCCTGTCTGGACTCTGCCGGCAAGGTCATTGGTGGCGCTGCTGACTTCCCTGAGCTCATCCCGGCTGGCGGCAAGATCCGGGTCGACGCTGACGTGATCGCGTCGTCTCAGCCGGCCGACTGCACCGTGTTCGTGGGCGCACCTTCGGACTGGGAGGGGAACGCCGCTGCACCGTCGGCGTCCGCTCAGGCCCCAGCCACGTCGGCAGAGAATGCGTTCAAGACGTGGATCGATCAGTTCACGAAAAAGGATTGGTCAGCGCAGTACGACACTATGGTCAGTCCTCAGAAGAAGCTGCTGTCCAAGGCTGACTACGTGCGTTGCAGGAACTCCGAGGCGGTGCCCTCGATCAAGTGGTCGAAGGCGCTCAGTGCAACTGACGTAGGCCCCACGGACATCCCTGGGACTGACAAGAAGGTTCCGGCCACGAAGGTGTCTGCACAGGTCATAGTGGACGGCCTTGCCGCACCGATTGATGCCCACATGTATGCCGAGGATGGGCAGTGGAAGTGGTCGATGAGCCAGGAGAACGTGGACAACTGCGTGAAGTAGCTGTCAGTCACCTCCGTTGGCGTGGTACCACGAGCACGCAGAATTGTGGGCAGCGAGGTACGCGTGCGCGGGTCGCTGTGTGGCGGACGTGGGGACGCTGATAGGTCTGCCGTCGAGCATTCGGTAACTGGAGTCCTGAACCTCGGGCGCGATGCGCACCCTCGCGTCGTCGGCGCCAATCGTGAGCAGTTTGAGGTCGAACAGCGTGTGGATGTCAGCGCGAAGCAGGACCCCGTTCGACACAGAGTCGGTGTGGTCTCCGCGATAGTCGCAGATGTGCGCCGCCTCGAGAACGCCCTCGGTGGAGGCTCCGGTCACTGCGCACCGGCGGTCGTACGCCTCTAGCAGTGCGTCTCGGAACGGCCCGCGTCCTCTGCGGAGCACCACTGAGGCAGGGACCCGCACTCGCCGATCCTCGACCATGAGCTCAACGTCGAGGTCCTCCCTGTGGTCTTCCCGCACCACATTGAGGGCTTGGGCGTATGGATCTCTTGTGATTCCCAGTCGGCGTTCCAGCCATGGCACCCCGGACTCGGGGATCAGGGTCACGGGGTTGAGGCGGCGGGGCGCGGAGGTTCCTTGGACCACCTCTGACCAGCTCAGCCGGACAACTGGTAAGTCTTCGAAGTCTGTAAGGCCAATGCGGTAGCGGTAGCCGCCACGACGCGAGTCTTCGGACGACCAAGCATGAGCAACATCGTCGGCCAGCGTCTGTTGCTCAGTGGTCACGCGAGCTCGTCCCAAGAAGGCCGCTTGGCTGCCGGTCGTCCGAAAGTAGACGGTGTCTCCGGGGCCGAGTCCGTTCCAGTGCTTCTGGAGGTCCCAGAAGCCGTTGCGCTTCGCGTAATCCCAGTGTTGGGGTGCGTGGTAGTCGATCAAGATCACGCGTGTGGCCATGCCGAGCCTCTCGAAGAGGCGGGGAGGCATGTCCGGCGTGGAAGCCTGTCGATCCGCGAGTTGGGTGGGTCAGATCAGTGCGAGGTCAGGTCAATGAGGCGATATGTCGGAGCGTCTCGGGGTCCGATGAGTAGATGCCGACGCCCTGCATGCCGCGAGTGAGCAGCACCTTGTAGACGTTGCGAACCAGTCGGTCGAAGTCGGCGTCGGGCACTTGGGTGCGACTTCGCAGTGCAGCGTCCTTGTTGGCGTCGCGCACGATCCGCCACGAATCGCCTCGCCACACGAGGTCGGGCCCGAAGATGACTCCGGCGAAGTCGTACTCGAAACCCTGAGCCGTATAGATGCAGCCGACTTGGCCGAATCCGGCCGGGTCGGTCGCCCAGAGCGGAGCAGGCGGCGCACCGCCAACTGCCCTGTCTCCCTTGAGGTTCCACGGTCGGGACCAGTCGCCGATCTGCACGTCGGGAACGAGCGACCCGTCAGGACGCGGGTCGCTCCACGGCCATGAGTAGCCTGCCGTCATCCGTGCACCGAAGCCGGCGGACTGCTTCGCGGCCAGCCACGCCTCCAGCTCCTGCGGGCTCTCCATGACCTCGACGGTGAACCGGTCGTCGCCCGGCCACCGGTGCGCCTCCGCACCGCCCAGACCGAGCAGGCCCTCGACCCAGCGGATGTACTCCAGCGACCCACCCGAGCGGAACTGGTCCTCGAGGTCGATCTGCATGACGTCGATGCCTCGCTGCGCGGCCGCTGCGCGGATGTCGGCCACTGTCCCCATCTCACCGGGCCGCACGACCTGGTACTGGTCGAGCAGGAACACGGGCGTCCGCGCCACCGACAGCAGCTCGTCGATCTGCGGGCGACCGGTCCGCATCTCCGCACGCGTGTACCGGTTCACCGACGTCTCCCGGATGCGGTGCGCCTCATCGAGGATCACGCAGTCGAGCGAGTTCGGCTCCATCGCCATGAACGAGTTGAAGTACAGGAAAGCCTTGCGGACGCGAGGATTGCGCGCAGCCGCCACCTTGCGCAGCGTCTTCGTGAACGACTGCGACCCGGTCGCGTGGATGACGGTCCGGCCCTGTCGCCCGAGCTCACCCATCAACGACAGGGCGATGACGCTCTTGCCGCTGCCCGGGCCACCGGAGATCACCACAGCGGTCTTGGTGTTCGACTGCGAAGCTTTGCGGACGGCATACAAGACGTAGTTGTAGGCGTCGCGCTGCTCGTCGAGCAGGGTGAACATCTCGCGCCGCTGTACCTCGTCGGCAGCAACGGCCATGAGCTGGCGCGAAGGCCGAATCGCGCTGCCCAACAACAGATCCGCCGCGTCCGCACCGCTCTGAGGCGCGAAAACGTCCTGCAGGTAGTCACGCAGTTCGCCACGCCGCTGACCGGTGAACAGTCGGCTCGCCGGCGTCGTCGGCGCCGTGAGCAGATCGCCAACTCCGTGGTCGGTGGCGTTGTGCAGGTACGCCAGGCCGCGCACCGCCCCTGCGTCGTCCGCGAGTGACGCCGTGAAGTCGGTGAGGTAGTCGACGTAGCCGGAAACCTGCGCCCCGGGGTGGGTGGTCGGTCGCGTGCCGTAGCCGCCGACGAGGACGAGCTCGTCGCTGTCCTCGAAGCGTTCCGCTTCGGTCCATTGCTTCAGCTCGACCACGACGTATGCCGGCCGGCTGGTTCTGCGGTCGACGCCCGCGAGGATCACGTCGGCGCGCTTGCTCGTCAGCGGGAGCTGGAACTCGACGAGCATCTCGACACCGGACAGGCCGGCATCGCGGAGGTCCGCGGCGAGGACGGGCAGGCTGCGGGACCAGGAACGTCGCTCTCCCGGAGAAGGGAAGCGGCCCGTCGAGTGCTTCATCTGCTCTGCGAGCCGCTCTTCGAGGTGCAGTTCGAGCGCCGAGAACTCGCCGGCGGCGCAGCGCAGCAACGACGACACAGGAGGCTCCCGGACAGCACGACATGAGCGTGCGGGGAGGCGTGTCCTGAGTCGGAAGCCCGTCGATCCGCAATGACGAGAGTGACTGTAGTCGGAGGGCCACCTAGGGGCGGGCCAATGGTCAAGGTGTCGCGTGTGGTGAAGGATGCGGGCATGCCGACCGAGCCGTATGCCGTCGCCGACCTTCAGGCGGACCTGCGCGCCTTCCGTGACGCGCGGGACTGGGGCAAGTTCCACGACCCGAAGTCGCTGGTGCTCGCGCTGGTGGGTGAGGTCGGTGAGCTGGCCGAGCTTTTCCAGTGGGTGCCGGCCGACGAGGCGCGAGCCGAGTTCAGCTCGGGTCAGCGGCAGGTCCGGGCGGGTGAGGAGATGGCGGATGTGTTCATCTATCTGTTGAACCTGGCGGATGTCCTCGACATCGACCTGCTGGATGCGGCGCGACAGAAGCTGGCAGCCGCCGCCGAGCGCTTCCCCGAGTCGCGCCACCAGGGAGTTGCACCCCACAAGTCATGATGAATCCCATGCGGCTGCGGTTCATCGACGCCGCTGGAGCTGTTCCGGGTCGAACCGGCCTTTGTGTGCTTGGGCGACGCTCAGTCCTGGGCGCGCAACACGTGCGTGGACGTGGACAGGACGAACTTGAGGTGTCGCGCAAGCTCACCGTGCCGCTTCGCCACCCTCTTGAATACGGTCGACGGTCGCCCTGAGTGATTCGCGATCTCCGGGAGAAGGAGGATGTCAAAAGCAGCGGACTCGAGCCAGTTGACCTCGCGTCGATAGCCCAATACGCCGCGGGCGCCGGTGGCTCTGGCGAACCGCATGACTTCGTCACTGTTGAACAAGGTCAGGCAGGAGCCGAAGTAGATGTAGCGATCTGCGGCCGTGTCTCGAAGTGCAATGGCCAACTCGTCAAGGCCGCTGCGATTCCGGCTCGACCACGTGATGCTGCCCTTGTCCCCGTGAGCGGCGAGGTAGAGGACGCGGTAGTCGCTGTATCGCTTCTGTTTCCATATCCGCAGGTAACGCTGCACCTCCGTCACTGTGGCGACATCGCGATGAATGAACTTGATCTGTGCGAGACGCTCCAGTAGTTCGAGCATCGGCAGCACGCTGTCTCGCGAGCGCAGGTCCGCGCTCCATTCACCTTCCAAGCAGAAGACGCCGTTGGCGCTCATGAGTCGGACCTCCGCTTCCTGGACATTGAGGGCTCCGACGGAATTTCACCACTGGAGGACACATTTGTGGAACGCCTAGCAGCGCGAGGTTGTCTACGGGCATGATGACGGTCAGTTGAGGAGTCGCGATCTAGGGGATCGGTATGAAGCGCGCTGAGAGGAAGCGCCTGTCGGCGATCCTGTCGGACCTTCGTGGCTTGGTGGACCTCGCCGGACGGGTGCGCCAGCTCGCCAGTCACATGCCGGTGTCGCACCGTGCGAACTTGGATGAGTACTCGCTGTGGCTGCTTCGTGAACTGGACGGACTCAACGCGTCCGGGGACCTCGAGCGGGCCGCAACCGCCACCGCATCGAGGTGGTTCTCGAGTACAACGCCTGCGGAGGGAGCGGATCGCGCTGCCAATCGCCTGACCAAGTTCCACACCGGCCTCGGAGAACGTGGCGATCGGCGCCGTATCGAGGCCACGTTGGCCGATCTGCAGAAGCGCGCTTCTGCCGAGTGGGACCAGCTCAACGCCGCGCTGGCCGACGTCGACGCACTCGCCACGAGCCTTCGGAGAGTGCTGGACGACGAATCGCACCTGACCTTCACCACGAGGGTGCTGTCGGTTGCCGAGCGAACTCTTATCGAGGACACCCTTCGTGATCACGCGCCCGATCTGCTGGATGCCCGCCAGATCCTCGACCCAGCAACCTGCCCCGCCGACCGCTGCTCTCGAGCGCACGCGGCGGTTGCGCGGCTGCTCACCAGGCAGGTCACGTTCCGGCGGGACGGCGTTCGGGACCAACTCGATTCGGCAGCGTCCCGAGTCGCGACGGTCCTTCGGACTGAAGAGGAGCAAGCTCAACGACTGATTCAAGAGTCCGAAGCGTTCAAGGGCCAGGCAGGCTCCGCGCTTGCCCTGTCCGGCGACCTGCTTCGGGACGCCACGGCCCGTTTCGACGAGCTGAGGAAGAGCGGCACCGATCTCGCACTGGGCAGCACCGTGACACGACTGATCCCGATCGGACCGGACGCAGAGCTCGCCACCCTTCTGACGTCGGGTCGAGACTTCCGTCTCGCCCCCGAGGCTGCAAAGACCGTGAGTTCGTGCGAGGAGAGAGTGAGCGCCCACCTGACAGCTGCTGCCACGCACATCGACACTGAAGGTCAGTGCTCCCGCGAGCCCGGCTGCCAGCCCGCACACGCTGCGCTCTCCCAGCTGAGGCAGCTCATGCATGCGGAGGTGCCAGCGTGTGAGCGCATCTTGACAGCGATGAACGAGCCGGGTCCCGAGTTCACCAGCTTCGCGGACGACTCGCTTCCCCTGGCACACATCGTGCCTGCCGAATGGCGGCCCACCGAGGTCATCGACAACATCACCTTGACCAGGCTCGTTGACGTCGCGCCCACTGTCACTGAGGCGGAGAAGGTTGCCAAGGCGGCGCTGGCGGAGGCCAAGCGAGCTGCGGAGAAGGTTCGGGCCGCGGACATCGAGCTGTCCCTGCGGGACATGGACCTCGAGGTCCTCAAGAAGGCTGCGGGGTCCGGCGGACTGCGCACGGGCGCCCTATCCAGACATGGGCTGAGGTCGGTCTGGGACGTCCTGCGCGCCAGCAAGCATGGTCAGGAGTCGCTCGCCACCATCCCGGGCATCGGCGATGAGTCGAGCTGGCTTGCGACGCAAGCAGCGTTACGCCTCCACGAGGGGGTCCGCGATGAGACGCCTGTCCGCATCGACGTCAAGGCGAGGCGCGCTCATACGACAACCCTGCTCGCACGACTGCGCGCGTGGGATGGCGCACGCAAGTTCGAGCCCTCAGAGGAAGAGGTCGCGTTGAGCGAGGCGATGCGCCTGCTGTTCAACAAGGTCCCCGAGGGGACGGAGCTGCTCGCCGGCACCGCGGATCCGGCCCCGTCCGTACGCGTCATGGCCGAGAGCATTCTCGCCGGCCTCGCACCCACGGCCCCGACCGATGACGTCTGGACCGACTTCCTCAGCCGGCCGGCTGACTACTTCGGCATGCTGACCGAACTCGGCTTCGTGACCGAGGACGAGCAGAAGATGCACGGCGACCTCCCTGAGGAGATCATCGCCGCGGTCCGTGACCAGGAGCTCAACCGCACCCACCTCACGGCATCGCTGCGCGCCTACCAAGGTTTCGGTGCCCGCTTCGCGCTGGTGCAGAAGCGCATCGTGCTCGGCGACGAGATGGGTCTGGGCAAGACCGTCGAGGCGTTGGCGGTGATGGCCCACCTGCGCGCCACAGAAGGGAGTCATTTTGTCGTCGTCTGTCCCGCGGCGGTCGTGAGCAACTGGATGCGCGAGATCCCGAAACACACCGCCTTGCGTGCCTACCGAGTTCACGGTCAGGACTGGGATCGTCGCCGCGCGTTGTCGAACTGGAGCCGCGATGGCGGCGTCGCGGTCACGACGTACGGCCTCATGCAGCGATTCGCGGATGACCTCGCGACGGCCAACCCCAGCTGTGCCGTTTTCGACGAGGCCCACTACATCAAGAACCCGTTCATCGCTCGGTCCATCGCGTCCGAGGTGCTCATCGACGCAGCCGACCACGCCATCCTCATGACCGGCACGCCACTGGAGAACAGCGTCCAGGAGTTCCGGAATCTCATCGGCTACCTCCGGCCCGACTTGGCCGAGTCGGCACCGGAGTTCCTCGCGTCGAAGTTCCGCAAGCATGTGGCGCCCGCTTATCTGCGGCGCAACCAGGAGGACGTCCTCACCGAGCTCCCCGAGCTCGTCGAGGTCGACGAGTGGGTGGGCTCGAACGACGGCGGGGACTCCTACCGTGATGCCGTCCGAGCCGGTGACTTCATGCTCATGCGCCGCACGGCGATGCTGGTCGAGAAGTCGGTCAAGGTGGAGCGCTTGAAGGAGATCGTTGAGGAGGCCGAGGACAACGGGCGTCGGGTCATCGTCTTCTCCTACTTCCGTGACGTGCTGACGCACCTCGCGAACGTCCTGCCGGGCCAAGTGTTCGGCCCCCTTACTGGGGCCGTCTCGGCTGATGAGCGCCAGCGCATGGTGGACCGGTTCTCCGAGGCGGATGGTGGGGCGGTGCTCGTCGCCCAGATCACGGCCGGTGGGGTCGGGCTGAACATCCAGTCAGCGTCGGTCGTCGTCATCTGCGAGCCACAGCTGAAGCCGACGACCGAGGACCAAGCCGTCGCCCGCGCGCACCGCATGGGTCAGACGACAACTGTCCAGGTCCACCGTCTCCTCACCGAGGGTGGCGTTGACGAGCGGATCCGCGAGATCCTCGCCGAGAAGCGTCAGTTATTCGATGAGTTCGCTCGCGACAGTGTCATTGCCAAGCGTGCTCCCGACGCGGTGGACATGACCGATTCCGAGCTGGCGCGTCAGGTCATCGCGGCCGAGCGGGAGCGCCTGTTCGGCGAACAGGCTTCCGCTGTCAGTGGTGGCTCGTAATGTTTGCCGGCTGTCGACGACAAGGATGTATGCCGTGAAGCTTGAGGAGCTGAAGCCGGGCCTGCGAATTGAGGGCCTCGTGCCGGGCGAGGTGCTGACCGTGATTGCCGTGCAGTGGCATGGAGCGAGCGCCGCGGAACTGACCTACAAGAACTCAGCAGGTGAGCTGGGGCAGCAGGTCGTTCTTCGGCAACATGAGGACTCGATCAGGCTCGCAGCCTCGGGCATGCGCCCCTTCGACGCCGACGCGGGCGACTTCAAGATCGCCGCCGAGGCGCAGCGGATCACCCTCGCAGGACTGTTCGACCCCATGCTCGCCGTAGCGACGAGCGAGGTGCAACCGCTCCCCCACCAGATCCGCGCGGTCTATGGCGAGCTCCTGCCCCGGACACCCCTGCGGTTCCTGCTTGCCGACGACCCGGGCGCCGGCAAGACCATCATGGCCGGGCTCTTCGTCAAGGAGCTCATGCTGCGTGACGATGTCAAGCGCTGCCTCATCGTTGCGCCGGGTGGACTTGTCGAGCAGTGGCAGGACGAGCTGATGTTCAAGTTCGGCCTGCGTTTCGAGATTCTGACCAAGACCTTGGTCGACAGCGTCGTGTCGCTCAACCCGTTCGAGGACAAGCCGTTCCTCATCGCCCGCATGGATCAGCTTTCTCGCAACGAGGAGCTCCAAGCCCAGCTCCGCGACAGCGAGTGGGACCTCATCATCGTCGACGAGGCCCACCGGATGGGTGCGCACTACTTCGGCGGCAAGCTCGAGAAGACCAAGCGCTTCCAGTTGGGCGAGCTCCTCGGCGGGATCACGAGGCACCTCCTCCTCATGACGGCCACCCCGCACTCCGGCAAGGAGGAGGACTTCCAGCTCTTCCTCACCCTGCTCGACAAGGACCGCTTCGAGGGCAAGCGCAAGACGGCCGTCGACACAAGCGGCATCATGCGCCGTCTCGTCAAGGAGGAGCTGCTCACCTTCGAAGGCAAGAAGCTCTTCCCCGAGAGGGTCGCGGAGACCGTCCCCTACAAACTGACCAGCCACGAATACGACCTCTACGAGGACGTCACCGCCTACGTGCGCGAAGGCATGAACCGTGCCGACAGGATCGGCGGCAAGCGCAGGAACACGATCGGCTTCGCCCTGACCGTGCTCCAGCGTCGGCTGGCCTCCTCGCCGGAGGCGATCTATCAGAGTCTCGTGCGGCGCACCAAACGTCTGGAGAAGCGTCGCGCAGAGATCCTCAGCGGCACCTACCGCGACGACACCGTGACCATCGACCTCGACGCGATCGACGAGGACGACCTCAACGCCGACGAACTCGAGAGCCTCGAGGAGGACATCCTCGACGAGGCCACCGCCGCCAAGACCGTGGACGAGCTCGACGCCGAGCTCCTCGAACTCGCCGACCTGACGGCGAAGGCCAAGCGGGTACGGGACAGCGGCGTCGACCGGAAGTGGTCGGAACTGTCGGCGATCCTCCAGGATCACGCCCTGACCACCCACGCGGACGGGCGGCCGCGCAAGCTCATCATCTTCACCGAGCACCGGGACACCCTCGAATACCTCAGGGACCGCATCACGACGTTGGTCGGGCGTTCGGGAGCGGTTCGCGCCATTCATGGTGGCGTCAACCGGAGCGAGCGTCGCCTCATCACCGAGGAGTTCACCAAGAACCCCGACTGCCAGTTCCTCCTCGCGACCGACGCCGCAGGTGAGGGTCTGAACCTCCAGGCTGCTCACCTCATGGTCAACTACGACCTGCCTTGGAACCCCAACCGCATCGAGCAACGCTTCGGTCGCATCCACCGCATCGGACAGACCGAGGTGTGCCGCCTGTGGAACCTCGTCGCCGACAACACGCGCGAAGGCGAGGTCTTCCTGACGCTGCTCGGCAAGCTCGACCAGATGCGGGCGGCATACGGCGGCAAGGTCTTCGACGTCCTCGGTGAGGCATTCTCGGAGACCCCGCTGCGGGCCCTGCTCAAGGACGCCATCCAGTACGGCGAGCTGCCTGAGACGCGGGCCAAGATGCAAGCCGTCATCGACCGCAGCGTCGGTGACGGGCTCAAGGACCTCCTCGACGAGCGAGCGCTCGCCGCGGACCACCTCAGCGAGGCCGACCTCGCCAAACTCCGTGCCGCGATGGACGAGGCGCGAGCGCGCCGACTCCAGCCGCACTACATCGAGATGGCCTTCAAGGCGGCTTTCGCGCGACTGGGCGGTCGCATGGTGAAGCGTGAGCGCGGACGCTACGAGGTCGCCAACGTGCCCGCCCACCTTCGAGCGCACCTCGCACGTCCGGTCGCGCAGCGCTACGAGCGGGTGACCTTCGACCTTGAGTTCGTCCAACCGGACGGTATGCCGCGTGCGGATCTCCTCGCGCCGGGTCACCCCCTGCATGACGCAGTGATGGAGGAGGCCGCGCAGCATCTTGGCGGCGCTCTCAACACCGGGACCGTGTTGATATCGCCGACGGTCGAGCAGCCGCAGCTCCTCGTGGGGGTCATCGAGGAGATCGCCGATGGTACGGGCAAGGGCGTTGCCCGGCGGTTCAGCTACGCCTTCGTCGACGCCATGGGCACCGTCTCCAAGGCCGGCCCCGCGCCCTACCTGGACTGCGTGGCCGCGCCGGCCGCACCGGTCGTCGAGGCCGCTCGGCGCGAGCCGTGGCTGGCCGATGCCGAAGGTGCCGCCTCCTCGTGGCTGATCGCGACGACCCTGCCGGAGTACCTGCAGGAGGTGAGTGCCCGTCGCGGTGCCGAGCTGGCACGGATGCGCGAGCTCGTCACGGCGCGCCTGGAGAACGAACGCGACCGGCTGCTGATGGACGCGACGTTGGCCGCTGAGCAAGAACGCTCCGGCAGGAAGCCCAAGGAGACGCCCGAAAGCCTGACCCGCAAGGCCACAGAGCTGGATCGGCGCCTGCGCCAACGTCTCGCTCTCCTCGATCAGCAGTCGAACATGTCGATGAAGCCGCCGCACGTCGTGACGTCGGCGCTCGTCCTACCCGCGTCCATGCTCGACGGTGAGCTGCCGGCTGGCGTCGCCACCCACGCCGTCGAGACCAAGGCGGTCGAACGCCGCGGCGTGGACCGGGTCATGGCAGAGGAACGCCGCCTCGGTCGCTCACCTGTAGAGCAGGCGTTCAACAACCCGGGCTACGACATCCTCTCGACCGACCCGGCCACGGGTGAGACCTACCGGATCGAGGTCAAAGCGCGCATCGATGGCGCCGACGACTTCTGGGTCACCCACAATGAGGTCATGACCGGCAAGAACGCCCATCCCCGCTACCGACTCGCTCTCGTGCGGGTCGACCCGCGGGGTACGGACTTTGACGACGTGCGATACCTCGACAACCCGTTCGCGACCACCGAGATCGGCGGCTTCGACGCGACGGGCATCCGTGGTCACTGGCACAAGGAGTGGGCGAAGGGCAAGGCGCCGTTCTGATGCGATCCGACACCGCGACATCGACCGCGCCCGCCACCGAGGGAGGCACGCAGACCGTGCAGAAGCGCAAGCTCATCGAGGTGGCCCTGCCACTGGAGGCCATCAACCGCGAGTCGGCCCGGGAGAAGTCGATCCGGCATGGGCACCCGTCGACACTGCATCTGTGGTGGGCGCGCCGCCCGCTGGCCGCGGCCCGAGCTGTGCTGTTCGCGCAGCTCGTGGACGACCCGTCAAGCCACCCGAACCGGTTCCCCACCGAGGAGGACCAGCGCCGCGAGCGGGAGCGACTGCACGGCATCATCGAGCGCCTCGTCGTCTGGGAGAACGTCCGCGACGAGAAGCTCCTCGCCGAGGCGAAGGCGGAGATCATGGCCTCCACCGACAACAACCCGCCGCCGATCCTCGATCCATTCGCCGGCGGCGGCACCATCCCCCTCGAAGCACAGCGACTAGGGCTGGAGGCCCACGCCTCCGATCTCAACCCGGTCGCGGTCCTCATCAACAAGGCGCTCATCGAGATTCCGCCGAAGTTCTCGGGGCAGCAGCCGGTGCACCCGTCGCTGCGCGACGGTCTGGTGTCGTATGCCGGTGCCGAGGGCCTTGCGGCCGACGTGCGTGCGTACGGGCAGTGGATGCGCGACGAGGCCGAGAAGAGGATCGGGCACCTGTACCCGAAGGCCGATCTGCCCGACGGTTCGAAGGCGACCGTGATCGCCTGGATCTGGGCGCGCACTGTGACCTGTCCCAACCCGGCGTGTGGGATCGAGATGCCGCTCGTTCGGTCGTCGTGGCTGGGCAAGAAGAAGGGCAAGGAGGCCTACGTCGTCCCCTCCGTCGTCGGCGATGCAAGCCACCCGAGCGGCCTCCGAGTGAAGTTCGACATCGGTCATGGCCCGAGTGGACCGAGCACGGACGGGACGATGTCGGGCCGCACGGGCGCAGTGTGTGCTGCATGCGGAACCAGCGTGCCCGTCAGCTACATTCGCAGCGAATTCATGGATGGCCGAGGGGGTCAGGCTCTCCTCGCTACCGTCGCCGAAGGCGATAGGCAGCGCATCTACTGTGCCCCCGATGCCGCGCACGTCGAGGCATCGATGGTGAGTCGGCCAGACTCGCCGGTCTCCGGTGCGCTGGCCGAGAACCCTCGCTGGTTTTCACCACCCGCCTACGGTCTGACCGAGTTCTCAGATTTGTTTACGAATCGGCAATTGGTGGCGCTGACGACCTTCAGTGACCTCGTCATGGAAGCCCGCGACCGCGCCCTCCAAGACGCCCTTGCCACCGGCCGCTCCGAAGGCGCCCGACTGTCCGACGCGGGCACCGACGCCGCCGCCTACGCCGACGCCATCGCAACGTACCTAGGGATCGCCGTGAGTCGCATGACCGACTATCAATCATCAGTAGCAGCCTGGTCCAATCATCCAAAGAATGAAGTAATCGTTCACGTGTTCGGTCGTCAGGCCATTCCGATGACATGGGACTTTGCTGAGGGACATCCATTGTCCGGGAAGTCAGGGTCGTTCATGATTATGGTGAGGGCTGTGGCAAACGCTCTCGATCGCTTGCCGTCGTCGGGTGCCCTCGCCGCTTCAGTCCGACAAGCCGACGCTAGTTCAGTCCTGGCAAAGGGATTGCTGTCCACGGACCCCCCCTACTACGATAATATCGGCTACTCGGACCTCTCGGACTACTTCTATGTTTGGCTTCGACGCAGTTTGAGAGAGGTCTATCCACAACTTCTGTCTACCGTATTAGTCCCAAAACATGAAGAACTGGTCGCAAACCCCTATCGTCATGGCGATAAGTCAAGCGCTCGATCGTTCTTCGAGGAGGGCTTTAGGCGCGTATTTATGCGAGCCCGGGTCTCCGCGGACGAGAGATTTCCTATAACCGTCTACTATGCATTCAAACAGTCCGAATCGGGGCTTGACGGCGTATCGACGGGATGGGAGACCCTGCTGGAGGGAATGGTGGGTAGCGGATGGTGCATCACTGCTACCTGGCCAGTGAGAACGGAACTTTCGGGTCGCCTAATCGGCAATCAGACGAACGCCTTGGCCTCTTCGATCGTTCTCGCTCTGCGCCCCCGTCCTGACGCCGCGCCGAATACGGATCGGCGTGGCTTCATCGCGGCACTGCAGGCCGAGCTTCCCGACGCGTTGCGTAATCTCCAGCAGGGCGCCGTCGCCCCGGTCGATCTCCCTCAGGCAGCGATCGGGCCCGGCATGGCGGTCTTCTCTCGGTACGCCTCGGTCGTCGAACCCGACGGGACCCCGATGACGGTGCGTTCGGCACTGGCCCGAATCAACGAGATCCTCGACCAGGTGCTCTCAGAGCAGGAGGGTGACTTCGACGCCACGACCCGCTTTGCCATCGCGTGGTACCGCCAGCACGGCTACGGCACAGGCGTCTTCGGTGATGCCGACAACCTCGCTCGCGCACGGAACACGTCGGTTGAGACCATGGATCGCGACGAGATTCTCACCTCTCGGGCCGGCAAGGTCACCCTCCTCAAGCCGAGCGACCTCAAGGACGACTACGACGTTCTCGCGGATGCGCACACGAGCGCGTGGGAAGCACTCCATCACCTCATCCGAACCCTCGACTCCGGCGGCATCACCGCCGCAGGTCAGTTCCTCGCCGACGCCACCTCCCGAGACGACGGCGCGGTCGAGGCGGACCTCGTCAAGGAGCTCGCCTTCCTCCTCTTCTCCATCGCGGAGAAGAATGGCTGGACCAAGGACGCGCTCGCGTTCAACACCCTGGCGACCTCCTGGCCCGACATCCTCGATGCCTCCCGCGCCGACCGTCCCACCTCATCGACATCCCAGTCCACCTTCACCTTCGACGACGAGGAGTGACCCATGGGCTTCCTGACTCCCATGTATGAACTTGGTGAGTATCTGGCTTGGACACGATCTGGCGATATTCAGTTGCCGGACTTCCAGCGGGGCTACAAGTGGGAGGACGAACGGATCCGGCAGCTGCTCGTCACCGTGCTCCGCGGTCACCCATTAGGGGCAGTCATGCTCTTGAAGACGGGCAACTCGCAGGTGCGCTTCAAACCACGCGCAGTCGAGGGTGTCGATCTGGCAAAGGGGACCGAGGCCAAGTTCCTGCTGCTCGACGGCCAGCAGCGGCTGACCTCTCTCACCCAAGCCCTGAGCGGCGACGGCGTTGTGGCCACCAAAGACAGCCGGGGGAAACTCCTCGATCGCCGCTACTTCGTCCACATGGCCACGGCACTGACCGATGCGTCCCGGGTCGATGAGGCGGTGATCTCGATTCCGGGCGACGGGGTCGTGCGAACAAACTTCGGCAAGGACGTCGTCCTCGACCTCAGTGGTGATGACAAGCAGAGAGAGCACGGGTACTTCCCGCTCAATCTCCTCTATGGGGACTACATGAGCTGGATTCTTGAGCTTGACGACCGCGAGCTGGGCAAGGACTTTCACAAGGCCTTCATCAACCCGGCGACGACCTACGACATACCAGCCATCGTTCTCGACGAAGACACCGACAAAGCTGCCGTCGCCACAGTCTTCGAGAAGGTCAACATCGGGGGTCTTCCGCTCAACGTGTTCGAGCTCCTGACGGCTGTGTTCGCCGGGGACGCCGAGCACTACGCCAAGACTAAGGAGGATTTCCGGCTCAACGATGACTGGAAGGACACTCAACAACACTGGTCTCACCACCCAGTCTTGGCTGTTGTGGAGAGCACAGACTTCCTACAGGCCGTCACGATGCTGACGACGCGCAAGCGCAACCTCGCGGACTGCTCTGATCGGCCTCCCGCTATCTCTGCCAAGCGTGAAGACATACTCAAACTCACCCTGGCCGATTACCTTGAGTGGCGGGACGCTCTCCGTGAGGCCTTCATTTGGGCCGCGACCTTTCTGGCTGATCGGCACATCTTCGGCTCGCGCAACGTCCCCTACGCAAAGCAACTCGTGCCGTTGGCTGCGATCAGGGTTGTGCTGGGAAACGACGCAGACCTCATCGCGGTGAAGGACCGTATCGTAAGGTGGTTCTGGTGCGGTGTCCTTGGCGAACTCTATGGTTCCGCTATCGAGACTCGGTTCGTGCGGGACATTGAGGCCGTGCCAGCGTGGGCCAAGGACGCCACGGCACCAGCACCCCGGACAGTGCAGGATGCAAACTTCACCGAGTCCAGATTGCATTCCTTGCGCACTCGAAACGCCGCAGCCTACAAGGGCTTGGCCGCCCTGATCCTCTCCGGTGGAGCACGCGACTGGATGGAGGACAAGGCTCTCGACAAGGTGCAGTACCTTGACCTGGCCGTCGACATCCACCACGTCTTTCCCCAGAAGTGGTGCGCGGAAAATGGCGTCGATGACGAGCACCGTGAAAGCATCGTCAACAAGACGACGATCAGCGCGCGAACCAATAGGACGATCGGTGGGGACGCGCCGTCTGCCTACCTCGGGTTGATTGAGAATCGCGCGCAGATCAACAGCCAGCGGCTCGATGAGTTGCTCGCGACCCATCTGGTTGACCCGCCAGCACTTCGAGCCGATGACTTCGCTACCTACTTCGCTGCTCGACGAGAGTCACTCTGCCAACTCGTGGAGGCTGCGATCGGCAAGTCCGTGCAGCGCGACATCGGTCAAGGGCTGGCTGCAGAAGACTCCGCGCAGTTCGAACCAGAGGTGCTCGCCAACGAGATGGATGAGGAACTGAACTGAGATGGCGCTGAGCAACAGGGACCGCATCGACCGGATGTTCCAGGCGATGGCACCTGCGATCGACGACTACATCTCGACCGTCATCGGTGCCGTCGACAAGGCCGTTGGCGCTCAGTGGACGAAGCTCGTCCAGGCCAAGGACGCCAAGAAGGCGCCGAACCTCACCAAGAGCTACAGCCCGCTCGACCCGCAGGTGCAGTTCCGGATGCTCACCGAGCACAACATCACCACCGGGGTGAAGCCGGGCTGGTACCCCTTCAGTGACTCGCTCGGCAAGACCGGAGAGTCCTTTGCGAGCGAGCTGCGCGACGTGCGCAACAGGTGGGCACACAACGAGTCATTCACCGACGACGACACCTATCGCGCCCTCGACACCGGCGAACGCCTCCTCCACGTCATTGGTGCCGCCGAAGCCGCCGACGAGGTCCGCGCCATCCGCCTCAACCTGCGTCGACTCACCGCGGACAAAGACACCAAGAAGGCACTCAGGGCTGCCGTCGACAACCCGGCCGGTGACGGGGTCAAGCCGTGGCGCGAGGTCCTCCCGCCCCATGACGACGTCGCCACCGGCAACTTCGCCGCGTCCGAGTTCGCCGCCGACCTCTACAAGGTCGCGACCGGTGCCGAGAGCAACGACGACTATGCCGACCCCGTCGAGTTCTTCAAGCGCACCTATCTCACCGAGGGCCTGACCGACCTCATCGGCTGGGCGGTGAAGAGACTCTCGGGCGACCTCAACGCCAAACCCGTTATCAACCTGCAGACAAACTTCGGTGGCGGCAAGACGCACTCGATGCTGTCGCTGTGGCACGTCGCGGCCGGCCGACCCATCGGCGACTTCCCACAGGCGACCCAGGAGCTCTTGGCCAAGAACGGCTACACGGGTGAGAAGGTCAACAGAGTCGCCATCGTCGGCAACCACCTCTCGCCCACAGGGTCCGTGAAGGACGACGGAACCCACGTCAACACCATCTGGGGTGAGCTGGCCTGGCAACTTGGCGGCGCGGCGGCATACGCGAAGGTCGCGAAGGCGGACGCGGACCGGACCCACCCCGGCAAGGCTCTCCACGACCTGCTCGAGGAATACAGCCCCGCAGTCATCCTCATCGACGAATGGGTGGCGTACGCGCGCTCGCTGCTTGGCCGTGACGACCTGGCCGGAGGCAGCTTCGACGACCAGTTCACCTTCGCCCAGTCACTGACCGAAGCGGCGAAGGGCACCAAGGGCATCCTGCTGGCCATCTCCATCCCGGCCTCGGAGTCCGGAGACGACAGGGAGGTCGTCCCCGGCAACGCCGAGGAGGTCGGTGGCGCGAATGGACTCGAAGCGCTCAAGCGACTGCAGAACGTCGTGCGCCGAGTCGCGGACCAGTGGCGCCCAGCCTCGTCCGCAGAGGCGTACCACATCGTGAAGCAGCGACTCTTCCGCGAGCCGGATGCCGCAGCCCTCTCGGCGATCAGCGTGACGGCGCGCGCCTACGTCGAGATGTATCGCAAGCATCCAGTGGACTTCCCCCGGGAGGTTCGCGAGACGGCATACGAAGACCGCATCAAGGCGACCTATCCGATCCACCCGGAGCTGTTCGACCGACTGTATGAGGAGTGGTCGTCGCTGGAGCGGTTCCAGCGGACTCGGGGAGTGCTGCGCCTCATGAGCACGGTGGTGCACACCCTCTGGACGGGTGAGGACGCCTCGCCCCTGGTCATGCCGGGGTCGATCCCGTTCGCGGCGGCGGCGGTCAACACGGAGGTCGCGCAGTACCTGCACGACTCGTGGAAGGCCGTCATCGACGCGGACGTCGACGGGCCGACGTCCGAACCGGCGCTCATCGACAAGGAGAAGCCCGTCTTCGGGCAACGGTCACTCACCAAGCGCCTCGCGCGGACCGTCTTCTTTGGTGCCGTGCCGACAATCGGGTCGGCGCACAAGGGGATCGAGACCCAGCGCGTCTTCCTTGGCACTGCCGTCCCCGGCGACGTGCCCGGCAACTTCCATTCGGCATTGACACATCTCGGGGATCGTGCGACGTACTTCTACTCCGGGTCCGGCAAGTACTGGTACGACCTGCAGGCGAACATCACCCGCACCGCGAAGGACCAGGCAGAACGGCTCCACCAAGAAGACGTCTTCAAGGAGATCGTCGACCGTTTGCGGGATCAGGCATCCGCGAAGGGCAGCTTCACCGCGGTCCACGTCGGGCCCGAAGACCACGGCGACATCCCGGATCTGGACGAGGCGCGGCTGGTGATCCTGCATCCCAAGGTGGCGTACTCCAAGGTTGAAGGTGAGCAATCGCCTGCCGTCGGGTTCGCCAAAGAGGCGACGGAACGGCGCGGCTCGGGGCATCGCACGCACCGCAACATGCTGGTCTTCCTCGCGGCCGACACGAACCGGCTGGAAGAGCTGGAGGCCGCCACACGGGAGTACCTCGGGTGGTCCCACGTCCTCGAGAACGAGGCTGACCTCGACCTCACTCAGAACCAGCGTGTCCAGGCCGAGACGCGACGCAACCAAGCGAACTCGACCGTGGACGCACGACTGCTCGGAGCGTTCATCTGGGCGTTGACGCCATCGCAGCCGGATGCCAGCCAACCCTTCGCCATCGCCGCAACGAAGGCAGAAGGACAGGCAGAGTCCTTGGCTGAGCGCGTGTCGCGTCGACTCGGCAATGACGGCAACCTCTCGACGCGGCAGGCCGCGCAGAGCATCCGCGTCTCCATCAACAAGGTCCCGCAGATCTGGAAGGACGGGCACGTCTCACTCGGCGCGTTGTGGGATCTCTACAGCACCTATCCCTACATGCCGCGACTCCGTAACCGCGCGGTCCTGGATGACGGGGTGGTCGACCTGCCGATGATCTGGCAGACGGACGCGTATGCGCTGGCCCTCGGATTCGAGGACGGGCGCTATGTCGGGCTGTGGCTGCCGAGCGAGTCGGTCAGTGCGCCTCCCGTCAGCGACAGCCTGTTGCTGGTCCGACCCGATGTCGCGGAGCGGCAGGTTCTCCAGGACGGGGGGATGACAGTCGCGGACCCGAAGCCGACCGACGAAAACGTGACTGTCGTCTTCACGCCGGGGCCGGCGGTCGACGCTCCGCCCAAGGCGACGCCCAACCGGTATTACGGCGTCCGGCACTTGCGGTCGGACCGCATCGCCGGTGACTTCAAGGACGTTGTGGACGAGGTGCTGACGCCGTTGCGTGATGGAGGAGGTCAGGTGGTCGTATCCATCGAGGTCCAAGCGAGGCGGCAGGGCGGGTTCGACGAAGCCACGATCCGGACCGTCTCCGAGAATGCGACCACGTTGAAGTTCGACCAGTCCGGCTTCGAGATCGAGTGAACCGCATGCGGAGCATCGAGATCGTTTCGTTCAGCCGAGCACTCGATCGTTCCGCGTTCTCTTGCGGAAAGCCGGATCTGGACGGGTGGCTCAAGACACAGGCCGGTCAACAGGAGCGTTCAGACAACACGCGCACGTTCGTCGCGGTCGACGGCGAGCTGGGCGTGATCGGGTACTACGCGACGACGACCTACAGGCTGGACCTGGACGACGCTGCTGCAATGCATGGAGTGGCGAAGCGCGTCTATCCCGTCCCAGCCGTGCTGCTCGCACGGCTTGCGGTGGACGTGCGCTGCCAGGACGAAGGCGTCGGACGGCAACTGCTCGTGCATGCGCTGGAGGGCATCGCACAAGCCAGCGAGCACGTGGGGTTCGAAGTTGTCGTGGTGCACGCGATCGATGCTGACGCCGTGACGTTCTATGCCCGGTACGGGTTCATGCGCTTCGCGAGCAGGCAGCTCCATCTGTTCATGACGACGAAGGCGCTCAGGGCGTCGTTCGGGGAAACAACTTGAGCTGTACGTACGAGAGGCGTACGCTGGTGGCTCCTGACACAGGAGATCCGTCATGAGTATGAAGTCCGAACGTCTCAACGTCCGCTGCAGTGCGGACTCCCTCGCGCTGCTGCGCGAGGCCGCGGAGTTGCAAGGGCAGGACATGACGTCCTTCGTCATGGGTGCCGCGCTCGATCGGGCGCGCGCCGTGCTGAGCGAGGACCGCGGGCTGCGGCTTACCCCTGATGAGGTGCTGCAGGTCGAGCGGGCCCTGGCTGCTGACGCGAAGGCGAGCCCGCAGTTGGTGAACCTCATCCGCAGCGTTCGCTCAGCCCAGAACGCTCGCGCCTGACGCAGCTTGGGGTCATTAATACGACTCAGGTTCGCGCTCGCGCATCTACTCGTTAGCGTCCTGCGAGTCGAGAACCTCAAGGATCGCCGAGATCTCATGGTGGCTGCCCTCAGCGCCGGCGTGCCGATCAGCGCGGGCCAAGTAGAAGGCCCATCCACGCAAGAAATCGGTGCCGCACCAGTCCGGGACACGTCCCGTGTGCTCGAAGTGCTCGTGAGCCGGGCGGATGAGCTCGTAGAGCTTCTCAGGGGTCCTCGCCAAACGGTCGTACGCGTTGTACTCATGAATCCACATGATCTGCTCATGGCTCACGCGGTTCGTCATCGTTTGGCTCCATCGGTTCGGACGGGGACTCGTGGATCAACCCGCGGATCTGCTCGAAGATCGGACCAGCCGCTGTCACAACCTAGGCGAGAACATAGCGTTCGGCCCCGAGGGGCAGGGGGGTCACCTCGGGGCCGAACCTGACGCGGCGCGGCGTGGCGGCCGTGCGCTCGGCGTCAGTTCCCGGCCGAAGCCGGGATCTTTGTCCCGGTCAGAGTCGGGAGTCTCCAGTGCCGTACGAACCACTGACGGTGCTCACCGAAATTCCCCAGTTCTGCTCATCGAATCTCCCCACTCTGGGTCGCTCCGCCGCATGAGGCGGGCCTCCCTGGATGCTG
>NZ_PVTI01000035.1 GCF_003002895.1 Knoellia remsis
ACCGAGGCTGTCTGTGGCACGGCCGGGCCGAGGGCGCACGGCCTGATCGTCCTACGGCAGAGAAGCGTGATGCAGCGCGGGGTGGGGCGGTCAGCCCGTGGCTTGTCGTTGTCGGAAGTGGATGGTGATGCGGCCGTCGGCATGCCGCTCGATCGAGTGTTCGGTGTCGGCGTGGTCGATGGCGTGGTGGTGGGTGCCGCAGAGGGGGACGGCGTCGTCGATGCGGGTGTGGCCGCCGTCGCGCCAGGCGGTGAGGTGGTGGGTTTCGGTCCAGGCCAGGGGTCGGTCGCAGCCGTCGGCGGCGCATTCGTCGTAGAGCAGGGCGAGTGCGGCGCGTTGGTTCTCGGTGTGGAAGCGCTTCTGGCGGCCGAGGTCGAGGGGGACGGAGGTACCGCCGAGCACTGCGGGGATGACTCCGGCTTCGCACGCGAGTCGTCGTACGGTTCCTGCCGAGATGCTGTCGCCGATGTCGGTCCCGGCGACCTGGCGGGTCTGTTCGCTCAGTGCGTCGAGCCCGATCGTGACGATCACCGTTGCGGCGGTCTTGGGGTGCAGGTGATCGGTGGGCAGGCGCTGGAGGAGGTCGGCGAACGCCAGGCCGCGTTTCTGTTGCCAGGTCAGCTCCTCGGCGCGCCACCTTGCACCGGCATCCTCATCGCTGCCCGGACCTGTGCCCGCGCTGTCTCTGCCGCTGTCCGCGCCAGAGCTGTTGTTCGAGCCGATGCTGCTGGGGCCGGTACTGAGGGCGGGCGAGTCGCCGTTGAGGCTGCTCACTGCAGCATGGGGGTGACCGCCGTGAGTTCCGTCGCCATGGTGACCGGATTCGGTGATGCCGCCAGTGCCGTTGGCTGCGGCGCTGACGAGGTGCGCACGGCGGGTGGAGCGTCGGGGTGCGGTCATGGCGTCGACGATCTTCTTCAACGCGGCTCCGGAGTACCAGGGGACGGTGAAGTGCCCGGTCATGGTGCCGTCGTGGTTGTCCTTGATCCAGAACGCCGACTTCTCCCGCGCCCGGTCCTCGGTGTCAGCGACCACCCGGTCTTCGTGGGCGTCGACCACGGCCGCGTCCTTCTCGACGACGTCGAGGACGCGTCGGGCGGCCTTGCGCAGCTGTGCCGGGGTCCGGTTCGCTGCGAGCCGGACCAGCTCTCGTTCACACTCGAGCCGGCCCGCGGTATCGACGGACGCGGGGAGCTCGGTGAGGGCGTGGACGATGACCTTCGCGTGCTCGACCGTGATGTCCCCGGCATCGAGGGCCACCCCGGCCGGGGTTCGTGGTCGCGCAGCAGCACTGTCAGCTGAGCCCGCGTCCGTGACCGTGTCCTCGCCGCCGCCGTCGGCATCGGCTGTCGGGTCCACGAGCGAGAGCGTCGCCTCACCGCCATCTCCACCGCGGCCGTCACCGTCGCCAAGAGCGCCAGCGACGAAGGCGTCACTGGCCGCCGAGGGACGGTTGGCGCCGGTGTGCTTCGACACCCACGAGCCGGTGTCGACGAACCCGGTCCGCTCCGGCGCCCCCGCCGCCGACGCCCCCGCGATGGTGCGCAACCGGGCCGCGTCCACGCGCCGCCCAACCCGCTCCACCGACGACAACAGCTCGCGCCACTGTCGCTCCGGCAACCCCGAGCCTTCCGAGCCCGTCAACCGGGCCAAGCCCGACAGCACGTCGTCCACGGCAGCGTCCATCCGAGCGAGCGCAGACCGGACCGCCTCCACCGGGGAGGCGGTCTCGGACACGGCCACGCTGCTCATACGAACAACACAACCACCCACCACTGACAACGCCCGCCGACAAGCGGCTGACCTGCAAGGCTGTCCCGTGATCGGCCCAGGCAGAGCAGGAGGCAGGAGAGCGTATGACCCGATCCCAGCCGTTCGTCGACACCGCCGCGCTCGACCGCGCCACGGCGGGCCTGCCGACACCGCTCGTCGCTGTCGACCTCGACGCGTTCGACGCCAACGCCGCAGACCTCACGCGCCGAGCCGCCGGACGCCCCATCCGCGTCGCGAGCAAGTCGGTGCGCTGCCGCTCACTCCTGCGACGCGTGCTCGACCGTCCCGGCTTCGCCGGGGTCATGGCGTATGCCGTCCGCGAGGCCGTGTGGCTCGCCCGCCACGGCTTCACCGACGTCTTCGTCGCCTACCCGAGCACCGACGTCGAAGCGATCCGCGCCATCGCCGCGGACGACGAGCTCCGCGCCGAGATCACCCTCGCCGTCGACAGTGTCGAGCACGTCGCCTTCCTCACCGAGGCCGTCGGTCCAGCACCAGGGCTCAGGGTCGCGCTCGACGTCGACTGCTCCGTGCGCCTCGGCCGGCTGCACCTCGGTGTCCGCCGCTCACCGTTGCGCACCCCTGACGACGCCGTAGCCGTGACGCGCGCTGCGCTCGATGCGGGCCTGCGGGTCGCCGGGGTGATGTTCTATGACGCGCAGGTCGCCGGCCTGCCCGACCGCGGCCCACACCTTCGGCGCCTCAAGAAGCGCACCCTGACCGAGCTCGCGGAACGTCGGGCCCCGCTCGTCACCGCCGTGCGCGCCCTCACCGACCTTGACTTCGTCAACGGCGGCGGCACGGGCAGTGTCGGCAAGCTCGCGACCGCCGTTACGCTCACCGAGCTCGCGGCCGGTTCCGGTCTCTATGGCCCAACACTCTTCGACGGCTACGACGACTTCTCACCCCACGCAGCCATGGCCTTCGCCCTCCCGGTGGTGCGGCGACCCGCGGACGGCATCGTCACGGCATACGGCGGCGGGTATGTCGCGAGCGGCGAGCCGGGATGGTCGCGCGTCCCCACCCCGGTCACCGCAGCGCTGCGGCTCATCCGCACCGAGGGCACCGGGGAGGTCCAGACGCCACTGCGTGGCGACAGAGCCGACGTACTGCGTCTCGGCGACCGGGTATGGATGCGTGGCGCCAAGGCGGGCGAGCTCCTCGAACGGTTCGACGAGATCCACCTCGTCTCCGGCGGCCGGCTCGTCGAGACGGTGCCGACCTATCGCGGGGAAGGACGGAACTTCGGATGACGTGGAGCAACTGGGCGGGCAACGTCACGGCCGAACCGGCCCGCGTTCTCGAGCCACGCTCGGTGGGGGAGGTCGCGACCGCGGTCGTGGACGCGGCGGACAGGGGCGAGCACGTGCGGGTCGCGGGCGCCGGGCACTCGTTCACCCCGCTCGTCGCGACGGACGGAACGCTGCTGCGCCTCGACCGGCTGAGCGGCCTCGTCTCGGTCGACGAAGCACGACGGCGGGTGCGGGTGCGCGGCGGCACACCGTTGCACGTCCTCAACCTGCTCCTCGACGGGCTTGGGCTTGCGCTGCCGAACCTCGGTGACATCGACCGACAGAGCATCGCGGGCGCCATCGCCACGGGAACCCACGGCACCGGGGTGCGCCATCAGGGCATTGCCGCCGCGGTCACCGGCCTGACCCTCGTCCTTGCCGATGGATCCGTTGTGTCCGTGGATGATTCGCACGACCACGAGCTGTTCCGGGCGGCGACGGTGGGGCTCGGGGCCTTCGGTGTCGTCGCCGAGGTCGAGCTGCAGTGCGTACCCGCGTTCCGGCTGCGGGCGTTCGAGACGCCGGGGCGTCTCGACGAGGTCCTCGACGGCTACGAGAAGCTCGTCGCCGAGAACGACCACGTGGACTTCCACTGGTTCCCGCACACGGATCGCGTTCTCCTCAAACGCAACTCGCGCGTCACGGACGACTACCCGGGCCGTCCGCAGCCGCGCTGGCGCGAGCGGCTGGACGAGGAGATCCTCAGCAACACCGTCTTCGGCTGGCTCAACCGCGCCGCGGCGGTCCAGCCGAGCATCGTCCCCCGCCTCAACCAGGTGAGTGCGCGCGTGCTCGGCTCCAAGGAGTACGTCGACACCTCGTGGTGGGTCTTCTGCTCGCCGCGTCGGGTGCGCTTCCGGGAGAGCGAGTATGCCGTCCCGCGCGCCTCCCTGCCCGCCGTGGTCGGCGAGCTGCGGGTGTGGGTCGACACCCACGACGCCAGGCTGCCGTTCCCTGTCGAGGTCCGCTCGACGGGAGCCGACGACGTGTGGCTCTCCACGGCATACGAACGCGAGAACGCTTATGTCGCGGTGCACCAGTACCACCGGATGGACGACGGCGGGGTGTTCGCGGCGTTCGAGGCCATCGTGCGCGAGCACGACGGGCGGCCGCACTGGGGCAAGCTGCACACGTTGGGAGCCGACGACCTGGCGCGGCTCTACCCGAGGTTCGGCGACGTCCAGCGGGTTCGCGAGCGCGTCGACCCAGGGGGCCGATTCGGCAACACGCACGTTGCTCACCTTCTGGGGGCGTGATCGCATGGGCCGGGGGTCTGTCAAGGCACGAGCGGACCGACAAGTCTTGACGGCGGGGGCTCGCACGCCTACTCTCACGCCAGAGGCTGGGGGGGGTGGCCCTTCGGCCGAAGGGAAGGGGTATCCCCATGAAATTGCGCATCGCGGGTGCGGGTTTGGCGCTGGCGCTCGGGACGACGGTCCTGAACGCGGCTCCGGCCTCCGCCGCCACGTCGTGTTCGACGTGGCTCACCAAGCAGGTAAGGACTGCACTTCCAGACCTCTACTACGGCAACGTGAAATGCTCGTCCATCTCGATCAACACCAAGGTTCGCGGTGGCTTGGCCATTGACAACGACCTCGACTGCTACACCGGTTGGTTCACCCGAACCAACTACACCTACAAGACGTGTGGGGCGGCTCGAGTGAGTGGCGCCTACTACCAGACCGCCACGCTTTGAGCGAGGGCTCCCAGGTGGGATGCGCCGACGTGACCGTCTCCTACAGAGATGGTCCACGTCGGCGCATTCTCGTCCTCGACGAAGTCAACCTCTCGCTACATACGGGTCTCACGGCAGTCGTCGGGCCGAGCGGTAGCGGAAAATCCACCCTGCTGAGAGTCCTGGGTGGCGTGCAGCGGCCAGATTCCGGGAAGATCCACCATAGTCCCGATGACGTAGCGATGACCTTTCAGGACGCCCGACTCGTCCCTTTTCTTTCCGTTCAAGAAAATGTTGCTCTGGCTGTGGAGCTGGCGGGAAGATCACCACATGCGTTCTTAAGTTCTCCTCTTTTGGACCGTCTGGGGGTGGCTCACCTCAAGGAACGCCTCCCCGGGACATTGTCAGGAGGTGAGCAACAAAGGGTGGCCGTTGCGCGTGCAGCAGCCACCGATCCGCAGTTGCTGCTCGTGGATGAGCCGACAGCGTCTCTCGATGAAGAGAGTGCAGAGGTGGTCATATCGACGCTCAGAGCGGTCGCCGACGACGGAGCGCGCGTCCTCGTCGCCACGCATGACCAAGCGGTCACGAGAGCGGCCGATCGAGTTCTGCGTCTCGCTCGACACCAGCTCGTTGAGGGCGAGCCCTGGTGAGACCACTGCTCTTGTCCCTCCGCCTGCTCAGGTTCAGATGGGTCTTGGGAATGGCCGCGACATTGGTCACCGCCGCCACGGTTGCCGGGATCACCGGCCTCTCAGCCGTCGCTCGGTACATGGACGCCTCCGTGGCGGCATCTGTGCGACAGGGGGTGGCCAACAAGGAGCAGATTGTCGTGGCGGGCCGTAAGGCTGACGCTGTGCTCCTGAAGGAGGCCGGGTTCATCGGTCTGACGACCGGCCGAGCCCTGGTGCTCTCCAGTCAAGGTGCGGACAGTGTGGAGTCCCTTGTCGTGGACACCCCAGTGGTGACGTACGCGACCGTCAGGGGCGATGCGACAGTTGCGACTGGTGAAGTCGCAGTGTCAACGGCGTTGGCGGAAAAGTTGGCGTTGGCGGTGGGACAGGACGTACGCATCCGAATCGGTGAGACCACATGGAGAAGCGCGACGGTCAGCGGCATTCTGGTGGATCCTGCTGCGGTTGACCGTGCGTTCATTGTCTTGCGCCAGCAGGTCAAGCCGGATCCAGGCACCACGTGGGCCGGGCCGGCTGGCGACGACGTCGTGGACGAGCTGTCTGGCGTGGGCTCTGGGGAGACGTCCGGATCCCTCACCGACAGCCGGGTGGCTGAACGGGTCGCTCAGGCTAATGGTCCGTTTCACCGCGTCGTATTCGGCATGACGCTGAGTTTGGCAGTGCTGGGTAGCTTCCTTCTCGGGGTTCTCCTGTTGGCTGGGCGCCGTGCCGTTGAGCCTGATGTTCGGGGGCTCGTGGCCGCAGGCATGCCGGAGCCGAGAGTCGCGCGGGTTCTTCAATTCTCCGCGGCGGCACCTCTCGCTGTGGGCGCGGTCGTAGGTGCTGTTGTGGGAGGAATAGCCCCCTGGCTCGCTCGTCCATTAGCACGAAACATTGGTCACGTGTGGCTCGCGCCGCAGTGGCCGGAACCCCGGTCAGTCATTCTCGCTCTTGGATCCATTGGACTTGCTTGCTTCGTTGCGTGCCTCATCGTCACCCGGCTCAGACCACGAGCGGCACGGTCCTTGTCAAGTCCGTGGGCCGTCCCGGATGGGTTTCTCCGAACGGCCTGTGTCGTTGCTGCAGTCTGCGTGGCGCTGGTCATTGGTGCCCGCCTGTTCATGACTCCGGTCACGGTGAGGTGGGTGGGTCTCCCGTTGGCCGTCGGGGCTGTCGCGGTACCGACCGCCGTCGCTGGGGTCGCGATTCTCTACCGCTTGGGGCCAGTCAGGCGTGCCTTCTGGAAGCGTGCGGGCCTGCCGGTTCTGGGCGTGGGCGTCGTGACTTCGGCAGTGTGCGCTGTCTTTGCCTGGTCAGCGGCCGACCGCTGGCACACGGTGGCAGTGAACCAAGCACTGCCGGGATCGGTCATGCAGCCGCGGGACTCCGTGGTGGCGTCTGCGGTGCCTGGCACTGCTACACAACTCCTTCGAGATCGATTCGTCGAGTTGGGTGGCCAAAGCGCTCGATGGTGGGCTCTACCGGATGAGCAGTCGACTCAGGTACGCGTCACGACTGCCTCGGCAGCTGCATGCGTAGCCAAGAACCCGGAGCTCGATATTTCCATGGTGCCGCCCGAGTGCACTCGCACTGACTCGCCTGTGCCGATGAATGGTGTCTTCCTGACCGACAAAGGGAGCGCCCGACCAGGCGCCCCTGCGGTTGACCCTGCTCTGAACCAGTCGGGTGCGGTCGCGCTCGTGACCTATGGGCCGTCGCGGGCCGAGAAACCCCGGATCCAGATCTTCGACGGAGTCGTGGATGATCCGGTTCTCGGAGGTTTGTTGCCAGGCATGAGCGTCGAGGCCGGGAGCCCCGCTGCCAAGAAGCTTGGACTCACGCCATCATCGGTGAACCTCGTCGTCTTCCTGGGGGCCGGAGATCTTTCGCAGCGTGAGCGGGCCACCTTTACGGCGGAAATCCTACGACTGGCGCCCACTACGTTGCTGTCCGACGACACCCGAGAGCCGCTCACGCAGCGTTATCGTGCCATCCGACTGAGTATGGGCTTGCTCGCACTCCTCATCCTGACCATCTTTGCCGCCAGCATGGTGTTTCTTTCAGACTATCTCGGGTCACTGGAACACGTCACGGCCGGCATGCGAGGCAAACTTCGATTGCGACCAGGCGTTGTCGCCTTCGTTTTGTCTTCCGCTGCCTTTGGTTCTTTGAGCGGGTTGGCCTATGCGTGGTTCTCGGGCGTCCATGTCGCCGCGTCGTTCGGTGGGGTTTGGACGTGGGGGTTTGCCGCGGTCCTCCTGGGGACTCTCCCCCTTATGCGGCGCACGAAGGGTCATCGGGGCAGCTGAGCTGGCGAGTGGATCCAGCAGGGGCACTCTGGCAATCATGTCAACGGGATGGGGCGGCGCACCCGTCGGGCGTGCGTCACCGAGTCGATCGTCAGCAGCACCAACGCAATCCACACGATGCCGAACCCGACCCACAGGGCACCCGACACGTGCTCACCGAGCAGCAGCACGCCACAGAGCAGCTGCAGCACCGGTGTGAGGAACTGGATGAGGCCGATCGTCACGAGCGGGATCCGCCGGGCCGCCGCCGCGAAGAGCAGCAGCGGGATGGCCGTGACGACACCGGCGGCGACGAGCAGGCCGGTGTGCACACCGCCTTCCGACCCGAACGTCAGGTCTCCGCGCCGACCGAGCACGAGCAGCACCACCACTGCGACCGGCGCCAGCACCAGGGTCTCGGCCGCGAGTGAGTGCGTGGCTTCGAGCGAGGCGCCCACGCGCTTCTTGACCAGTCCGTAGAACGCGAACGAGAACGCCAATGACAGTGCGATCCAAGGGAACTCGCCACCGGCGATGGCCAGGTACACGGCCGCCAGCGCGCCCACCGACACCGCCGCCCACTGCAGCGGACGCAGCCGTTCGCGCAGCACGAACACACCCAGCCCCACCGTGACGATGGGGTTGAGGAAGTAGCCGAGCGCCGCGGCATACGTGCGCCCGGTCAGCACCGCCAACACATAGACGACCCAGTTCACCGCGATGAGCAGCGCGGCGACGGTCAGCCCGGCTGCCAGCCGCGGGCGCCGCACGACCGAACGCACCCACGCGAGGTCGCGGCGCACGAGCAGCACGAGCGCGCAGAAGACGAGCGTCCACAGGATCCGGTGCGCGAGGATCTCGAAGGCTCCCGACGGCGCGAGCGCATGGAAGTAGAGCGGGAACAGCCCCCAGATGCCATAGGCGAGGAACGCGTATGCCGTCCCGCGCCGGAGCTCGGTGTCCTCGCCTGCCGGCGGGGTCACCTCGCGCTCGGACGAGCGCTCACGCGACGGTCCACGTGTCCCGGCCGCGCAGCAGCGCCGCGAGGTCGTCGTCGGTCGCCGGACCACCGGCGGTGTCGACGGCGGCCTGCACCTGCGCACGCACGCCGTCGTCGTAGGTGGGCCGCGACACCGACCGGAAGATCCCCATCGGCACGTGCGTCATCTCGGGGGAGTCGAGTCGCGACAGCTCGAACGCTTGGGCCGGCGACTCCGCACCGGCGTCGTGGACGACGACGTCGGAGTCCTCGGAAAGCTCACTGGCAGAGACGAACTCGAGGCGACCACCCGGCATACGGACCAACGTCTTGCGGTCATCCTCGGGGCCCACCTCGACGGGCGAACCGTCGACGAGGTGCACGATCCGCGCCTCCTGCTGCGAACGGTCCTTGATGAGCTCGAACGCGCCGTCGTTGAAGATCGGGCAGTTCTGGTAGATCTCGACGAGCGAGGTCCCGCGGTGCTCGGCGGCCGCGCGCAGGATCGAGGTGAGGTGCTTGCGGTCGCTGTCCATCGTGCGCGCGACGAACGTCGCCTCGGCGCCGAGCGCCAGCGACACCGGGTTGAACGGCTGGTCGACCGAGCCCATCGGCGTCGACTTCGTCACCTGGCCGACGCGCGACGTGGGGGAGTACTGGCCCTTGGTGAGGCCGTAGATCTCGTTGTTGAACAACAGGATCGTGAGGTTGACGTTGCGCCGCAGTGCGTGGATGAGGTGGTTGCCGCCGATCGACAGCGCGTCGCCGTCACCGGTGACGACCCAGACGTTCTGGTCCGGCCGCGACGTCGCGAGACCGGTCGCGATGGCCGGCGCGCGCCCGTGGATCGAGTGCATGCCGTAGGTGTCGAGGTAGTACGGGAAGCGGCTTGAGCAGCCGATGCCGGAGACGAACGTGATGTTCTCGCGCTTGAGACCGAGCTCGGGCAGGAACCCCTGCACCGCCGCGAGGATCGCGTAGTCACCGCAGCCGGGGCACCAGCGCACCTCCTGGTCGGAGGTGAAGTCCTTCTTGGTCTGCTTCGTCGCGTCGGCGGGCAGCAGCGGTATGCCGGCCAGCCCGCTCGGGCGCTCGGCTGCACCGTTCGTGGTCTCGTGGGTGGTGGTCACTGGACCTCCTCGAGGTGGGTGAGGATGGCGTCGGCGAGGTCGACCGTGGAGAACGGCAGGCCGCGCACCGACGTGTGCGGGCGGACGTCGACGAGGTACTCGGCACGCAGCAGCATGGAGAGCTGGCCGAGGTTCATCTCGGGGACGACGACGCGGTCATACGACCGCAGGACCTCGCCGAGGTTGGCGGGGAACGGGTTGAGGTGGCGCACGTGTGCGCTGGCGACCGAGTGGCCCGCATTGCGGACCGCGCGGACGGCGGCGGCGATGGGTCCCTGCGTCGAACCCCAGCCCAGGACAAGGACTTTCGCGTCACCGGTGGGGTCCTCGACGGCGACGTCCGGGATGCCGGCGATGCCCGCGACCTTGGCGGCGCGCAGGCGCGTCATGTGGTCGTGGTTGTCGGGGTCGTAGGAGATGTTGCCCGTGACGTCGGCCTTCTCGATCCCGCCGATGCGGTGCTCGAGCCCGGCCGTGCCGGGGACGGCCCACGGGCGGGCGAGGGTGTCGGGGTCGCGCAGGAACGGGTGGAACACCGGCTCGCCCTTGTCGTCGGTGCCGTTGGGCTCGGTCGCGAACTCGACGCGCAGGTCGGGCAGGTCCGCGACCTCGGGGACGGCCCACGGCTCGGACCCGTTGGCGAGGTAGCCGTCGGAGAGCAGGATGACCGGGGTGCGGTACGCCGTCGCGATCCGGACCGCCTCGAACGCCGCGTCGAAGCAGTCGGCCGGCGTGGACGGCGCAATGACGGGGACGGGCGACTCACCGTTGCGGCCGTAGAGCGCCTGCAGCAGGTCGGCCTGTTCGGTCTTCGTCGGCAGGCCGGTCGACGGGCCGCCGCGCTGGACGTCGACGATGACGAGCGGCAGCTCGAGCGACACCGCGAGTCCGATCGTCTCGGACTTCAGCGCCAGGCCGGGCCCGGACGTCGTCGTCACGCCGATGGCGCCGCCGAAGCTCGCGCCGAGCGCGATGCCGATGCCGGCGATCTCGTCCTCGGCCTGGATCGTCGTGACGTCGTGGCGCTTGAGGCCCGACAGGGCGTGGAGGATGTCCGAGGCCGGCGTGATCGGGTAGGACCCGAGGACGAGCGGCAGCTGCGCCTTGTGCGCGGCGGCGACGAGACCGTGCGCGAGGGCGGTGTTGCCGGTGATGTTGCGGTAGGTGCCGGGCGGCATCGTCGCCGGCGCGATCTCGAAGCTCGACGCGAAGTCCTCGGTCGTCTCGCCGTAGTTCCAACCCGCGCGCAGGGCGGTGAGGTTGGCCTCGAGGACCTCGGGGTGGGCGCCGAACTTCTTCGTGAGGAACTGCTCGGTGCCCGTCGTGGGACGGGTGTACATCCACGACAGGAGACCGAGGGCGAACATGTTCTTCGCCCGCTCCTTCTCCTTGCGGGTCAGGCCCTCGAACTTCTCCAGCGCGTCGACGGTGATCGACGTCAGCGGCACCGCGTGGACGTGGAACGACTCGAGCGACCCGTCGTCGAGCGGGCTCTGGTCGTAGCCGACCTTCTTGAGGTTGCGCGACGTGAACTCGTCGGTGTTGACGATGATCGTCGCGCCGCGCGGCACGTCGCCGATGTTGGCCTTGAGCGCGGCCGGGTTCATCGCGACGAGCACGTCGGGGGAGTCACCGGGGGTGAGCACGTCGTGGTCAGCGAAGTGCAGCTGGAAGCTCGAGACGCCGGGCAGCGTCCCCTGGGGCGCGCGGATCTCGGCGGGGAAGTTGGGGAGCGTCGAGAGGTCGTTGCCCATCGCGGCGGTCTCGGACGTGAACCGGTCCCCGGTGAGCTGCATGCCGTCGCCGGAGTCTCCAGCGAAACGGATGACGACGCGGTCGAGCTTCTGGACGGACTTGCTGGACATGTTCACCTTGCTCGCAAAGGACGTCGTGTCAGCGGTGCTGACTGCTGTCTTTCATCCTACGTCCGCGGTCTCGGCGCGTTGGTGCCGCCCTGATTCTGAGACACCCAACGCCACGTTATGTATGCCGGTGTCGTCCGTATGCCGTCCGCCGCCTTCTCGTGGGGTCACCGGGGACCGCTCCCCATGGTGCCGCTGGCCGCGGGCTGTCACGCTGTGGGACATGGGGTACGACGTCGAGATCACGGATCTTCGCGACTCGGCGAAGGCTGCCCGTTCGGCCGCTCAGCAGGTCGGCAGGCTCACCCCCGGCTCGGACCTCACCGGCGCCGGTGCAGGCATGCCCGGGGCGGGGAGCGTGGCGCTGATGGGGCGGGTCAGCACGGCATGGGGCACCGAGCTCAAGGACTGGGCGAAGGCGGCCCGGGCGTATGGCCGCACCCTCGACACGAACGCGACGCAGTACGCGGGCGATGACGAGGCCGCTCGCGCCGCGTTCGCCGCGGCGGGTGCGGGCGGCTGAGATGTCGATCACCTGGGCCAACGTCACACAGTGGAAGCAGGAACCCCTCGGCACCGCCGAGACCGACCTGCGCGACACGCGACGCTCGATGCTCGATCTTGCCGACGAGCTCGAAACCATGGGCCTGCCCAGGAACTGGACAGGGGGCGCCGCCGAGGGCTCCCGTCGGCGACTCGCCACCGTCGGGAACGACCTGCGCGACATCGTTGCGGAGGTCTCCGCGGCATACACGGCGATCTGTGATGCGAACGACGCCGTCCTCGGAGTCGTCAACGCCGTCGACGCGGCCCAGGAGTTCGCCCGGCTCAACGCCCTGGTCATCGGCTCCGACGGCAGCGTGCGCACCAGTGAGGCACTGGTGTGCAAGGTCGACGAGACCGACGCCGAGGGTGCTGCGCGGCGGGCGCGCCAGGCCCTGGTGACCGAGTGCGCAGAACGCGTCGCCGAGGCGCTGCGGAAGGCACGTGACGTGGACTCCGACCTCAGTGCGGTGCTGACGAGCATCGAGCTGGGCCGCATCGACGGAGGCACGGGGTCCCTCGCGTCGGCCGCGCAGGTCGGCGCGGTCAAGGGGAACCTCAGCATCCTCGAACCACCTCCCGGCGGCACACCGACGCAGAACGCGGCCTGGTGGGCGTCACTGTCACAGGACGAGCGGGACGAGATCATCGAGAACAACCCGGCGTGGATCGGCAACCTCGACGGAGTCGACTTCACCTCGCGCGACCTCGCCAACCGCAACCTCCTCGACGACCGTCGGACGGAGGTCGACTCCCGCATCGCGCAGCTCGAGGCCGGGATGCGCAACCCGGACGGCACCATCAACTGGGACTTCTACTACGACAACAGGAGCGAGTACGAGGACCTCCTGGAGGAGCAGGACTCGATCGACACCATCGACGCGATGCTCGCGAGGCCGGGCCAGCACCAGCTGCTGGGCATGGACTTCACCACGCCGCGCACCCAGGCGATCATCGCCAACGGCAACGTCGACACGGCCGACCACGTCGCCGTGTTCACGCCGGGGCTCACGTCGACCGTGGCCGGCATGGGTGGCTACGACACGGACATGGCACAGCTGCGGACCCGAACCGAAGATGCACTGTTCGCGCGGGGCGAGTCCGGGACCGTCGCGACGGTGACGTGGCTGGGCTACCAGGCGCCGCAGTGGGGGACCACGTTCGCGGGGGACTCGGTGGCTCTCAGCGGATCGGCGCAGGACGGTGGCGAGAGCCTGGCGGACTTCTTCCGGGGCATCAACTCGTCGCGCATGACCGATCCCAACCTCACGGCACTTGGGCACTCCTATGGATCGACAACCACGGGGTACGCCCTCCAGGAGTCCGGCACGGGTGTCGACCGGGCCGTGTTCTTCGGATCACCGGGGCTGGGCACGAGCGACGTGGGGGACCTCGAGATCCCGCCGGGCAGTGCCTACTACGCCGAGGCGAAATGGGACGGCGTCGGGGACCTTGGCCGGTTCGGGACCGACCCCAGTGGGATGGAGGGGATGAACTTCCTCGAGACCGGCGACGCGACCGGAGCCGGTGGAGAGGACTTGTCCGGTGTCACGGGACACTCGAGCTATCTCGAGGACGGCTCGACGAGCCAGTACTCCATGGCACAGATCGTCGGTGGCCACCCCGAGGACGCCGTCGAGGGTCAGAACCTGGGCTGGCTCACCGACCCGGTGAAGGCCCAGCCGTGGTGGCCGTTCTGACATGAGACCTGCCAGAGGAGACACCCTGTTGACGAACCCCGCCCGACCTCATCGCCGGACCGTGGTGCGAGCCGTCGCCGCGACCAGCGTCGCGATGGCCCTGCTCACCGGATGCAAAGGACAACCCGTGGAACCCGAGACGACGAACGCCGCTGATGCCCGCCGGCAGCTCGAGCAGCGGCGCACCCAGGCACAGGCCGAGCAGGACAACCTCGCCTTGCTCGCCGAGGTGCGGGCCGTCCTCTCGGAGGTGAACCCGGACCTGAAGTGGCGCACGCCGGAACCGGCCGTGGAGTCAGGATCGCTGTGCAAGAAGCCGTTCGACCGCGTCGACGGCGCAGGCACGGCGATCCTCACCAGCGGCGGAGCGTTCGGCGCCATCTCCGACGCGGACTGGCCGCGCGCGTGGGCGGCCGTCAAGGCGGTCGCGGCCAAGCGCGGCTACGGCGACGAGAACGTCCTCAAGGACGAGCCGGGCGGGCATCAGGTGTCGGTGTACGACAAGGACGGGTCGGAGCTGTCCGTGGGCACCGGCGTCAACACCACGGCCACGGTCTACGGCGCCTGCTACCTCGAGGACCCGTCCGCGGACGGTCCGTCCACGACAGGGGCCGGGGCGGGCTGGCGTGAGGCGGGCGCTCGCGGCGTGTGGAGCTGTCCTGACACTGGGTCTCGGCTTGGCCGGATGCGGGAACTCGACGGATGGTGACACCCAGGGAGGATCGACAGTGGACGCACGTGCAGAGCTCGAGAAGCGACGCAGCTACGCGGAGGCGCGCGCCGACAACCTCGCGTTGCTCGCGGAGGTGCGCAGCGCCATGAGTGGGGCAGCGCCGAACCTGAAGTGGGTCAAGCCGGAACCGGAAGTCGACGGCGAGAGCAGCTGCGTGGAGCCGCAGTTCGCAAACGTCGCGGGCGCTTCGCACGCCACCTTCGACAGTGGGGGCGCCGAGGGCGGCATCAGCGACGCCGACTGGCCGAAGGCGTGGGCCGCGGTGCAGCAGGTGGCAGGTCAACGCGGCTTCGGTGACCCGAAGGTGGTCATCGACAAGCCTGGTCAGCATGTGGTCTCGCTCTATGACAAGGACGGGGCCGAGCTGTCCATCAACAGCGAGGTCAACACGGCCGTGTCGATCTACGGCGCGTGCCACCTCAAGGATCCGTCCGTGGACAGCTCGTCCGCGTCACCGTGAGGGGTCGCTAGGCTTCCGGTCATGACCGGGTATGCCGCACTCGCCGGCACGCTGTTCATCGGCCTTCTGCTCGTGGTCGCCGCCTCGGGGGCGCGCCGGTTGCTGGCGCCGCGCGACCCGTCACCGGCGAAGCTCACGACCTACGAGTCGGGCGTCGACCCGGTCGGGGAGGGCTGGGCGCAGAGCCAGGTGCGCTATATCGCCTACGCCTTCCTCTACGTCGTCTTCGCCGTCGACGCGGTCTACCTCTTCCCGTGGGCGCTCGTGCTGCGCAACCCCGACCTCGGGGTCGCATCGCTCGTCGAGATCGCGGTCTTCATCGGCATCATCGTCATCGGGCTGCTGCACGCGGCCCGCCGCGGCCTCCTGCGCTGGACGTGAGCACACCGCTGCTGAGAGGGAGTGAGGCCCCGAGCCCGCGCACCCTCGTCGACATCCTGCGCGCCACCATCGAAGCCCACCCTGACGCGACAGCCGTCGACAACGGCAGCCAGGTCCTCACCTACGGCGAGCTCGCCGACGCCGCCGAGGAGGTCGCCGACACCCTCCGTGAGGCCGGGGTCGGGCGCGGTGACCGGGTCGGCATCCGCATCCCGTCCGGGACGCTCGACCTGTATGTCGCGATCGCCGGGATCCTCGTCGCGGGCGCCGCCTACGTACCCGTCGACTTCGACGACCCCGACGAGCGGGCCCGCGTCGTCTTCGGCGAGGCCGACGTCGCGGCCATCATCACGACCGACCTCGTCGTGCGCGCCGTCGGCGACGACACGTCCGGCGGGGCGACCGCGAACGGCGAGCACGCGGCATACGACAGCAGCGACGAGACCACCTCCGACAGTTGGCCACGCGAGGACCCGAGCACGGAAGACGACGCGTGGATCATCTTCACCTCCGGCTCGACCGGCACTCCCAAGGGCGTCGCCGTGACCCACCGCAACGCAGCGGCCTTCGTCGACGCAGAGTCGCGAATGTTCCTGCAGGACAAGCCGATCGGCCCGAGCGACCGAGTCATGGCGGGGCTGTCCGTCGCCTTCGACGCCTCGTGCGAGGAGATCTGGCTCGCGTGGCGCTACGGCGCCTGCCTCGTGCCGGCGCCGCGCTCGCTCGTCCGCTCGGGGGTCGAGCTCGGGCCGTGGCTCACCGCCAACGGGATCACCGTCGTCTCGACGGTCCCGACTCTCGTCGCGCTGTGGCCGACCGAGGCGCTCGCGGCGGTGCGACTGCTCATCCTCGGCGGCGAGGCCTGTCCCCCCGAGATCGGCGCGCGCCTCGCGAACGAGCACCGCGAGGTGTGGAACACCTACGGTCCGACCGAGGCCACCGTCGTCGCCTGCGGCGCCCGGCTCACCGGGGAGCCTCCGGTGCGGATCGGGCTCCCGCTCGCCGGCTGGGACCTCGCCGTCGTCGACGCCGACGGGCAGCCCGTGCCCGAGGGCGGGACGGGTGAGCTCATCATCGGCGGCGTCGGGCTGGCGCGCTACCTCGACGAGGCCAAGGACGCCGTCGCGTATGCCGCGATGCCCACCCTCGGCTGGGAGCGCGCCTACCGCTCGGGAGACATGGTCTGCAACGACCCTGCCGGCCTGGTCTTCATGGGCCGCATCGACGACCAGGTCAAGGTTGGCGGGCGCCGGATCGAGCTCGGCGAGATCGACTCGGCCCTCCTGTCGCTGCCGGGAGTGAGCGGTGCGGCCGCGGCCGTGCGCAAGAGCGAGGCGGGCAACACCCTGCTCGTCGGCTACGTCACCGTCGACGGGACGTTCGACGCGAAGGCGTCGACCGAGGCGCTCCGGCAGTCGATGCCGGCAGCCCTCGTCCCGCGCCTCGCCGTCGTCGACACGCTGCCGACACGCACCTCCGGCAAGATCGACCGCGACGCCCTGCCCTGGCCGCTCAGTGCGCCCTCGACGGCCGAATCCGGTTCTGGCGAGGGCGGATCCGACACGGCGACGTGGGTTGCCGGACTGTGGTCGAGCATCCTGGGCGGACCGCCCAGCACCGACGACGAAGACTTCTTCGACGTCGGGGGCGGCTCGCTCAGCGCGGCCCAGCTCGTGAGCCGGCTGCGTGAGCGGTTCCCCGAGGTGACGGTGGCCGACATCTACGAGAACCCGACTCCCGGGGCGTTGGTCGCGGCTCTCGACGACATGGAGACGCCGGCCGGTCGGCTCAACCGCGACGTGCCACCGGTGCCGGGCAAGACCCAGGCCGCGCAGATCGCGGCGACGGTCGGGCTGCGGTCACTCTCGGGCCTGCGGTGGCTCACCTGGGTCGGCATCGGCAATGCGGTGGCGGCGTCGCTCCTCGACCTGGGCTGGCTGCCGCAGGTGCCGTGGCCGCTGCTCCTCCTCGGCTGGCTGTTGCTCGTCTTCCCGCCCGGCCGGATGGCGCTCGCGGCGCTCGGCGCGCGTGTGCTGCTGCGCGGGCTGCAGCCGGGGGAGTACGCCCGCGGCGGCGAGGTGCACCTGCGCATCTGGCTCGCCGAGCGCCTCGTCGACGAGCTCGGCGCGACGAACCTCTCCGGCGCACCGTTCATCAAGCCCTTCGCCCGCGCTCTCGGGGCGCGCGTGGCCAAGGACGTCGACCTGCACTCGGTGCCACCGGTGACCGGCATGCTCGACCTCGGTCCGGGCGCCTCCGTCGAGCCCGAGGTCGACCTGCGCGGCCACTGGATCGACGGCGCGAAGCTCATCGTCGGACCGGTGCGCGTGCGAGCAGGCGCGCGGGTCGGCGCGCGAAGCACTCTGCTGCCGGGTGCCGACGTCGGCAAGCGGGCCGAAATCGCGCCCGGCTCAGCGGTTTTCGGCGCCGTGCCCGACGAGGAGTCGTGGTCCGGTGCACCCGCGGAGCCCTCGGGTGCTGCGCGAGGCCCGTGGCACGACGCTCGCCCCGCGAACCGTCCCGTCTGGCTCGGTGCGTATGCCGCGTCCGCGGCGCTCGTGTCGGTGGTGCCGATCGCAGCGGTCGTCGTCGGGGCGCTCGTGGTGCTGCCGGCGCTGCGCGACACGACCTCCGTCGGCGGCGCCCTTCGAACCGCTCTCGTGTGGGTCCCGCTCGGCGCGACGGTCGGCTTCGTCGCGCTGGCCCTCGTGGTGCTCCTCCTCGTCCGGCTGCTCGGCCTCGGCCTCCACGCGGGCGCCCACCCCGTGCACGGCCGACAGGCATGGCAGGCGTGGACCACGCTGCGCCTGCTCGACGACGCCCGCACCTGGCTCTTCCCGCTCTACTCCAGCAGCCTCACGCCGGCGTGGCTGCGGGCACTCGGGGCCGACCTCGGCCCGGACGTCGAGGCGTCCACCGTCCTGCTCATCCCGAAGTTCACCCGCGTCGGAGCCGGGGCCTTCCTCGCCGACGACACCCTCGTCGCGGGCTACGAGCTCGGGGGCGGCTGGCTACGCGTCGAGCGGGTGCGCATCGGCAAGCACGCCTTTGTCGGCAACTCCGGCATGGCCGCCCCCGGCCGGAAGGTCCCCAAGCAGGGCCTCGTCGCCGTCCTGTCCGCCGCACCACGGCGCAAGAAGGCGAAGGCCGGCACGTCCTGGCTCGGGTCGCCGCCCCGACCGCTGCGCCGCGAGGGCAGCGAGGTCGACACGAGCCGCACCTTCACCCCCGCGACGCGGCTGCGGGTCGCGCGTGCGCTCGTCGAGGCGCTGCGGGCGGTGCCGGTGTGGCTGCACGTCGCCATCGTCGTGCTCGTCGTCGGCGCGATCGAGTGGCTCCTGGCGCGCGGCCCCGGCTGGGCGGTCCTCGGCAGCGGACTCGTCCTCCTCGCCGCGGGGGCGGTTGCCGCCGGCATCGCCACGGCGGCGAAATGGCTTCTCGTGGGCCGACTCTCGCGTGGCAACCACCCGCTCTGGTCCTCGTTCGTCTGGCGCAACGAGCTCGCCGACACCTTCGTCGAGGTCCTTGCCGCGCCGTGGTTCGCGCGGGCCGCGACCGGCACGCTCGCACTCAACGTCTGGCTCCGGTCGATGGGCGCCCGCGTCGGCGACGGCGTCTGGTGCGAGACCTACTGGCTGCCCGAGGCCGACCTCATCCACCTCGATGACGGCGCCACGGTCAACGCCGGCACCGTCGTCCAGACCCACCTCTTCCATGACAGAGTCCTGTCGATGGACTCCGTGACCGTCGCCCGCGGGGGCACCCTCGGCCCGAACTCGGTCATCCTGCCCGCCGCGCGCATCGGCCGGCACGCGACCGTCGGGCCCGTCTCGCTCGTGATGCGCGGCGAGTCGGTCCCGGACCGGACCCGGTGGATCGGCAACCCTGTCGGACCGTGGGTGGACGACGAGTGACCAGCACCGAAGACACGAGCAGCCCGACCTCGGGTGAGGCGAGCGGAGCCGAAGGCGACCCCTACGTCCCCGGACACGGCGACACGGCATACGGCGTCGACCTGTACGACCTCGACCTCACCTACAAGGCCGCGGGCAATCACCTCTCCGGACGCGCGCACCTCACCCTCACCACGCTCCTCGACACCCCTGCGATCGTTCTCGACCTGCACGCGCTCAAGGTGAGCCGGGTCGACGTCACCGGGGCGGTGCTGCGCCGGTGGACCCACCGCGGGTCGCGGCTCACCCTGCGCTTCGACGACGTGGTCGCCGCTGGGACCGTCCTCACCGTGGCGGTGTCGTATGCCGGTACGCCCCGCACCGTGCCCGGTCCCGACGGTCGCGCGGGCTGGGAGGAACTGACCGACGGCGTCATCGTCGCGGCTCAGCCGCATGGTGCGCCGTCGTGGTTCCCGTGCAACGACCGAGCCGCCGACAAGGCGAGGTACCGCATCAGCGTGACGACCGACGCGGCATACACGGTCGTCGCGAACGGCCCGCTGCGCGCGCAGCGCAAGGCAGGCCGACGGACCCAGTGGGTGCACGTCATGGACGCGCCGATGGCGCCCTACCTCGCGACCGTGCAGATCGGGCGCTACGAGACGACGGCGCTCGAAGGTGGGACCGTTCCGGTGCGTGTCGTCCATCCTCCTCGGCTGAGAACCATTGTGGCACAGGCGTTCTCGGACCAGATGCGGATGATGGAGGTCTTCGAGGAGCTCTTCGGACCGTACCCGTTCGAGGACTACACGGTCGTCGTCACGGACGACGCGCTCGAGATCCCGCTCGAGTCGCAGGCCGTGTCGACCTTCGGTGCGAACCACTGCACCCGGTCATGGGAGTCGCAGCGGCTCATCGCGCACGAGCTCGCACACCAGTGGTTCGGCAACGCCGTCACCGCCGCGCAGTGGAGCGACATCTGGCTGCACGAGGGCTTCGCCTGCTACGCCGAGTGGTTGTGGGCGGAGGCCGCGGGCGTCGCGACCGTCGACGAGCTCGCCGAGCAGCACCACGCCCGGCTCGCCGCGGCACCGCAGGACCTCGTCATCGGGGCGCCCGGCCCGAAGGACATGTTCGACGACCGGGTTTACAAGCGCGGCGCGCTGACGCTGCACGCGGTGCGGTCCGAGATGGGTGACACGGCGTTCTTCGGTGTGCTGCGCGACTGGGTGGCCCGGCACGCGGGGGGCACGGTGACGACCGCGCAGTTCGAGGCGCTGTGCGACCGGGCGGCCGGCCGCCGCCTCGGCGGGCTCTTCGACGCCTGGCTCCGCGCCGACGCGCTTCCACCCATTCCGGCCTCGTCGGCGTGACGATGCCACCCGCCTGGACGGGTGCGGAGCGATTGAAGGTGCTAGTGCGCCAAGGACTTCACGAGGTCGTCCACGGCCTGCGGCAGCGGTTCGCACTCCGCCGCCCTCGCCGTCGTGAACTCGACGTCGAGGCTGTCCCGGCCGCCCTCGATCATTCGTGCCAAGGTCGCGTTCGGGCCGAGGTCGATCGCCAGGTTGCAGCCGTCCTCGAACGACAGGGCTGGTCGACCTCCCACCGTGATGTCCCGCGTTGCGGCGCCCTTCACGGCGGAGACGCGGCTGTCGAAGCTCACCGTGACCCGCTGCTGCTCCCCCACCGCACAGGTGAATCTGTTGGCCGACAAGGCTTCGACCCCCTCAACGCCTAGTGCCTCTGCGACGCCGGCCTTCTCCACGGCGGTGCACAGGTCGACCGTGCCGGAGCTGCCCTCCGGCCAGCTGATCGTGGGCACACCCTTGGCGAGGTTTCCGAGGACAACCTTGCCCAGCCCCGTGACCAGGTCGCAGGCGCCCTTGCTCGTACCCGCCCCGCCGTTGACCTCGATGATGTAGCCGCGATCGCTGACCAGCGTGCGCGAGCTGCACCGGGACTGGCGCGGCGCGGTGTCCAGGATTTGACCGCCTGGCACCTTCTGCACGGCGACCTCGGAGTTGTTCTGGCGCACGTCGTCGGAAAGATCCGCCCGCCCGGGTGCGAGCTCGAGCCAGAGCGAGCCGCCGGGGGAGGTGAACCAGCAGGAGCCCAAGCGCGACCGCATGAAGCCACGACCGATCGCGTCGCTGACCTCGGTGGCCACCTGCTCCTCCGGTGCCAGTGCGCACAGGTCGATCGACTGCAGCTCGCCCAGGGCGGGCTCTGTGGGCAAGTCGCGTTCCCCCGCGCCGCACCCGCCGAGGGCAGCAGCAGCGCCCACCGCGAGAACCGTTGCGAGCGAGCGCAGTCCTCGACCCTTACCTCCCATGTCGATCCCCATGGCACTGACGCTACCGCGTGTCTGGACCGCGTGGCTGACGGTTCCGGCGTAGGGCGTCGGCGGAACCGATGCGGCAGCCACGGCGTCGACGCGACTCGCCTAAGGTGAAGGCGTGAGCGCTGAGCAGCCCGTAATGCTCCCGATGCCACGCGTCGGGCCGGTTGCCGAGCACGCCCCGAAGCCGATTCGGGTCGTGCTCAACTGGGGCCGGCGCTACTCGCTCTGGGTCTTCAACTTCGGTCTCGCCTGCTGCGCCATCGAGTTCATCGCGGCGTCGATGGGTCGTCACGACTTCATCCGACTCGGCGTCATCCCGTTCGCGCCCGGGCCACGACAGGCCGACCTCATGGTCGTCTCGGGCACGGTGACCGACAAGATGGCGCCGGCGATCCGGCGGCTCTACGACCAGATGCCCGAGCCGAAGTACGTCATCTCCTTCGGCGCGTGCTCGAACTCCGGTGGCCCCTACTGGGACTCCTACTCGGTGACCAAGGGCGTCGACCAGCTCATCCCCGTCGACGTCTACGTCCCCGGCTGCCCGCCGCGACCCGAGGCGTTGCTCCACGGCATCATCCGGCTCCAGGAGCAGATCGCGGGCGAGCGTGTGTCCGGGGCAGCGATCGCCGCCCGGAGTGGCCGGACTCGTCGCAGGGCGAGTGCCGCCGAGGTCACCCGCGGTCGGGTCGAGAGGCCCGTCTGATGCTCATCGTGCTGGGACTCTTGGCCTTCGTCATCGAGTTCGCGTTCATGGTCGGCGTGTTCATGCTCGCCAGTGGGCTCGTCGGCGGTGGCGCGAGCGGTGCCGTCATCGGGGTCCTCGCGGTCGTCCTCGTCGCCGTCCTGTGGGGTCTGTTCGTCGCACCTCGGGCCCGTATGCGGATCCCGAAGGTCCCGCGCGCGCTCGCCGCCGGTGGGGCAGTGGTCGTGGTCGGGGCCGGGCTCCTGGGGCTGGGCCACCAGCGGTTCGGTCTGGTCCTGCTCGGCGCCGGGCTGGTACTCGTCCTCGCCCAGCTGGCCCTCGATGACGGGCCACCCCCTCCGCCTCCACCTCGTCGTCGTCCTCCGGTCGGCGCCGGTGACACGCGCCGCTCCCGCCGCCGCTGACTCGTGGCGGAGGGGAGGAATTGGCGAGTTGTGCACGCCAGGTGAGCGGCCGGCATACGGGAGCGGGAGTTGAGTCCATAGGGTTGGTGTACGACGACACCGGTGAGCGTGTCCCTACGCACGTAGGTGCGGTCACCGCGTGATCCTTCGAGTGAACCTCTCACAGCACTCTCGAATGGAGCATCGCGATGACCGCGAACACCAGTATCGACCCTGCCGTCTTCCTGCACGACCAGCTCGCCCAGGCCAGCCCGGACCTGATGCGCGATCTGCTGACCACGTTCATCAACGCGCTGCTGTCGGCGCAGGCCGATAGCGTGTGCGGTGCCGAGTACGGCACCCGTAGCCCGGACCGCACCAATAGCCGCAACGGGTACCGGCACCGGGACCTGGACACTCGCGCCGGCA
>NZ_PVTI01000036.1 GCF_003002895.1 Knoellia remsis
TGTACCCGGCCATCACGTTGGTGACAGGCGGCTGACCGGCGGGAGTCCGCCGAGCGCGGTGTGGCGTCGTCGAGTGTTGTACTCGTGTAGCCAGGGTGCAAGAGCGGCGGCACGGTTGGCGTTGCTGGTGAAGACCTGTCGGTAGGCCCACTCGGTGGCCAGGGTGCGGTTGAACCTCTCGACTTTTCCGTTCTGCCAGGGGCAGTGGGGCCGGATGAACTTGTGCGTGGCCCCCATGGCGGTCATCGCGTCCCTGACGTCGTTGCTTTTGCGGTAGCTGAAGTGGTTGTCGGTGATGACGCGTTCGATGGCGGCGATGCCGTGGGCGGCGAAGTGTTCGGCGGCGCGCAGGATGAACGCGGCGCAGGTGGGGCCGGTCTCGTCCGGGAGGATCTCGCTGTACGCGAGCCGGGAGTGGTCATCGACCATGGAGTGCACGTAGTCGTACCCGATGCGCGCTTTCTTCCGTGCCGCGGTCGAGCCCATCTGGCGGCCGTGGGCTCTCCACCCGCCACCGTCGGGGATGCGCCCGATCTTCTTGACATCAACGTGAACCAGCTCGCCGGGGCGGTCGCGTTCATACCGGACCGCGGTGGTCTTCGAGGCGCGGATCACGTCCCCGGTGAGCGGGTCGCAATGCCGCAGGTAGGGCAGGTCATGGCGGCGCAGGATTCGGCTGACCGTGCGTGCCGGGACACCCAGTTCAGGCCCGATCCAGTCCTGACCACGCCGGTGCTCCCGCCGGGCAGCCACCACCGCGTCCTCGACCGATGTCGCGGTGCGGCGAGGGCTGGAGTGCGGCGCCGAGGACCGGTCCGACAACCCGGCCTCACCCTCGGTGTCGAACCTGGACACCCACCTGTGAGCGCACTGACGCGAGATCCCCATCGCCTTCGCGGCATGAGCCACTGCCCACCCTTGGCGGCGAACGCGGTCGACCAACAGACGACGACCATGAACATTCAGACGAGCGTTAGCGTGGGACACGAGAACCTCCGGGCGGTTGGGACTTCGACAATCCACACCTCACCCGGAGGTTCTCCTCGTCGTCAACGCCTACGTGTCACCAACCTCGCGGCCGAGTACAGCTAGTCCGGAGAAGACGATGACGTAGTCGATGCAGGGCGTGAGGAGGACGAGTAGGACGCCCAGCAAGAGCGCTTGGTCGTGAGCGACGAACCGTGAGAGTCCGTAGACGAGGACCGGAACGAGCGCGAAGTTCAAGACGAGGAGACCAGCCAGGAAGCGCCCGTTGCGTAGGGCTTGCCCGAGCCTGGTCAGCGGCACGCTCAGGAACGTGGCGTACAAGAGGGCGATCAGCACTGGGTTGATCGTCTGCTCGAAGGCCGGTGCGGTGGCCGGTGCTGTCAGACCGATTGCCGCACCGGCCACCAGCGCTAGGAGGTACAGCGGGATCTGCCAGCGCTCCAGCCACGCGATGGCGACACCGGCACGGCTATCCACTGCTGTCTCTCCTCGGAGCTCTTCGCCCATGCGTGCAGTCTCTCAACCGAGATGGGCAATGGGCCGCAGCAAGGAGTCAGAGGCCGAAGGCTCCACCGCTGACGAGGATGACGATGCCGAGGCCGATCAGGACGATCGGGAACAGGACGTGTTCCCAGCGTTCGAGTACTTCGGCGATCGGTCGGCGGGTGGCCACGAACTTGGCGAGCATGACGAGGACCGCGACGAGCAGGAGGAAGACGACACAGTAGGCCACAACGGCCGCAGGTCCCACGTTGAGGAAGACCGGGACGTAGACGCCGATGTTGTCTCCTCCGTTGGCGAAGGTGACCGCTGCGACTGTCCAGACGCCGACGTTCTTGCCCTCAACCTTGGCGTCATCGTCGTCGTCGTCCCTGCGCCAGGCTCGCCATGCGGCCCACAGTCCTAGGGCCAGGGGTATGAGCCCGAAGTACGGGATGGCTGCCTGGGGAAGGAATGCTCCCGCGCCCAGTGACACGAGCACGGCGGCGCTCAGGATGCCGGCGAATCCCAAGTACTGGCCTGCGGTGATCCGGGCCGTTGTCCCGCGTTGCCCTGCGCCGCGGGCGAAGAACAGCGAGAGCACGATGATGTCGTCGATGTTGGTGGCAATGAACAGGCCGACTGCCTGCAGGACCGAGGACAGGATCACGCGTCAGCCTCGGCGTTGGCGCACCCGAGAACCGGGCAGGCAGGATCGATGCAGGGAGCGTTCTCGTTCACCGCGAGGGTGACCTCGACCAGCGCGTTGAGTGCACGTGCCAGGTGCGGGTCGGCGATCTCGTAGCGCGTTTGGCGGCCCTCGGGCTCGGCGACCACGATGCCGCAGTCGCGCAGGCACGCCAGATGGTTCGACACGTTCGAGCGCGTCAGCCCGAGGTCGCGTGCCAGCTCTGCCGGATAGGCCGGCCGTTCCAGCAACGTCATGAGGAGCCGTGACCGTGTTGGGTCGGCCAGTGCCCGGCCCAACCGGTTCATCACGTCCAGACGAGTAGCAATGGTCAGCATGCGCTGAACTATACAGCGTCAACTGAACCAGCAGCCCTGTGCCGTAAACGAACGTTTCCGCTACACCGCCGGGGTTCTGTCCGGCGGGGGTCGTGGTGTGGCTTGCGCTCTTATGTGGCGGGGTTCTGTGGGTACACGGTGGCGGCTGAGTCGGTCACGGGGGCCATCAAACGTGCCGACGTAGTGGCAGCCCTGTCTTGTCGAGCGTTCTCGAGAATGGCCAGTGGGGCCGGGGGTCAGCCTGTCTCGACGGTGGCCATCATGCCGGCGTCTTCGTGGTCGAGGATGTGGCAGTGGTAGACGCTGCGGCCTGGGTGGCGGCTGAAGTCGACCAGGACACGGACCTGCCCTTGGGTGGGGACGTTGACGACGTCCCGCCAGGTGGGTTCGAGGACTGGTTCTCTGTCGGTCTCGATGAGCTGCATGGGCCAGACATGAAGGTGGAAGGGGTGGTCCATCGGGGTGGGGTTGGTGATGGTCCATTCCTCCACCGCACCGGCCGCGACCTGCTGGTCAACCCGGTCCGCGGCGAAGGCGCGACCGTCGAACCCGAGGTCCATCATCTCGCCCATCCCGCCGGGCCCCATCATCGCTCCGCCCATGGTCATGGTGAAGGCGATCTCCCGCCGCCGGTCCACGGGCCGCTCGCGCAGGTCGGGGTCAGCCGTGCGCTCGGGGACCGGGCGGGTAGTGCCGGTGTCCTGCCCGGTGACGGCGAGGGTGGCCAGGGTGACGGGCCCGGACATGCCTGCGCCCATCATGCCCATCCCGCCGCGGTCGTAGCCGAGCGTGCGCAGCTCGCTGGTCCCGTTTCGCATGGTCACGAGCAGGTCCGCGCGGTTGCCGGGGGCCAGCAACACCTCATCCACCGCCCGGGGTGCCGGTTCGTGACCGCCGTCGACGCCGAGCAGCTCCAGGTCCTGCCCGGGCTGGGCCAGGCGCAGGTAGCGGGAGGTGCAGGCGTTGATCACTCGCCACCGTTCCCGCTCACCGGGCCGGGCGGCCAGGCGCGGCTTGTGCTGACCGTTGACCAGGACCAGGTCTCCTTCGCGGCCCATCATCACTTCCTGCGCGGACACCGGTGCGATGGTCCCGTCGGTGGTCAGGGAGATGTCGGAGACGATGAGGCTGCGGTCCCGGCTGACCGGGACCTCGTCACCGGTGACGATGATGGCCCCGTACAGGCCCCCGAAGAGTTGGTCGGCCACCGTGCCGTGCCGGTGGGGGTGGTACCAGAACACCCCGGTGGGATGGTCCTCGGGCAGATCGATGCGGTAGTCGAAGCTCTCTCCGGGTGCGATGCTGATGAACGGGTTGTCCCCGTTGCCCTGCGGGGAGACCACCAGCCCGTGAGTGTGCATGTTGGTCGCGGTGTCGAGCTCGTTGCGCAGGCGAACCTCGAGCCGGTCCCCGGGCCGCACCTGCCAGGTTTGCCCCGGGAGGGTGCCGTTGTAGGTCAGGACCTGTGCCCGCCGCCCGGCGACCTCGGTCACCCGAGCTTCGGCCACGAGGTCCACGCGGAGCACGCCGTCCTGGCTTCGCAGCACCTCGGGTTCCAGCAGCTCACCGCCCGGGACGGCTTCCACGCGGGCTCCCTCCGACGTCGACGACCAGGTGGACGGGTTGGTCCAGGGCAGCCCGGTCCGGGACAGGCCCACCCCGCCGGCCGCGGCACCGAGCGCACCGAGAGCGCCGAGTTGGAGCGCCCGGCGACGCGTGATCGGTTCCACCCCTCAGCCCTCCCGGTCCCCGGCGAGGCGCCGGCGCCGTTCGTCGTACTCCGCGGCGTCGATCTCTCCCCGGGCGTACCGCTCATCAAGGGTTTCCCGGGCCGGGTTGCGGCCGGTCACCCTTGGGTCACGCGGCCGGCCACGATCGCCCCCGGCCAGGAGACGCATCAGCACTACCACCAGCACGACGATGCCGATCACAAGCAGGGCGAGGAACAACCAGCCCCAGCCCATCCCCGACCCCATCTGGTTCCAACCCACAATCCACCTCCACGGTGAGTCGTAGCGGTCGACACAAGCGGTGCCGTTGTCGGTCGGCGTGACGTACAAGAACGTGACGTACAAGAAAGCGTGTGATCCATCTGGTGACGCCGGTCAGGTCGACGGCGACGTCTTGGTGGTGGCCTTCCAGCTCGCGACAGACGGGCGCGCCCCGCGCAGGGTCTGCCTCTGCACGTCCTGCATCAGCTCACGACCGTCAGTGCCGTGAGCCGGGATGCGTTCCACCTCGATCGCGTTGGTCAGCGCACCGCCCGCGGTGGCCGCGCCGGTGAGGACGAGCAGCTTGAGACGGGCCGAGCTGCGCTGCGCTGGCGCGCGGCGCTCCGGTCAGGCCAGTGAGAGGAAGAGTTTCTGCAGCTTCTGCACATCGAGGGTGTCTTGGCCGTCGGACTCGAGCAGGCACTGCTTCATGCCCGAGGCGATGATCGCGAACCCGGCGCGGTCTAGGGCCTTGGAGACGGCGGAGAGCTGGGTGACGACGTCCTCGCAGTCCCGGCCCTCCTCAATCATGCGCACGACGCCGGCGAGCTGGCCCTGGGCGCGCTTGAGCCGGTTGACGACCTTGCCCATCTCGCTGGGGTCGAGCTCCATGACCGTGCCTCCCTCGTGCTGGTTCAGCCAATTTACCCCGCCGGGTATCGAGCCAGGTCGTGCCCACGGTGTGGTTGTCGTCATGCCCGCTGGAGGGCGGACAGGGCCGTGCGCAGCCGGCCGGCAGCCTCGTCTGCCACGGCGCCGAGCTGGTCGTTGTGGGTGACCCCGACCATGATCTGCGGGTCGAGGGCCTCGACGACGGTGCGGTGCGGGCCGGCGGAGCGCACGACGACGTTGCAGGGCAGGAGCAGTCCGATGGACTCCTCGGCCTGCAGGGCGCGGTGGGCCAGGGGTGGGTTGCAGGCGCCGAGGATGACCTGCGGGGGGATGTCGACGTCGAGCTTGTTCTTCAGTGTCGTGGCCATGTCGATCTCGGTCAGGATGCCGAAGCCCTGCCCGGCCAAAGCGTCGCGGACCGCGGTGACGGTCTGGTCGAACGGCTGGTCGACGGTGGTGGTGATGCTGTAGCTCATGGTTGCTCTCCGTTTCTCGGGTCGGACCTGACCGATGTCAGGCGGACTGCTTTTCCTGCTCCGCCAGCTGCGCGCGGACCTGGTCCATGTCCAGGTCGCGCACGGCCGCGATGACCTGTTCGAGCGCCGCCGGGGGCAGCGCACCCGGCTGGGCGAAGACGCCGATGCCGTCGCGGAAGGCCATCAACGTCGGGATGGAGGTGATGCCGGCCTGGGCGGAAAGGGACTGCTCGGCCTCGGTGTCGACCTTGGCGAACACGATGTCGTCGTGGGCCTGGGAGGCCCGCTCGTAGACGGGGGCGAACATCCGGCACGGGCCGCACCAGGACGCCCACCAGTCGACCAGGACGATGCCGTCCCGGTGGATGGTCTCCATGAAGGCGTGGGCGGTGAGGTTGACGGTAGCCATGTGGCGAACTCCCTTGCGTAGGTCTCCGGAAGATACCCTCCGGGGTATACAACACTCGTGGGACGCCGATATTCCGGTCCGGGTGCCCGCACCGGCGCGGGTCAGCTGGCGCAGCTGGCGTCGGTCTGGGTGAGGCGCTGGAGAAGCCCGAACCCCACCGCGGCGAGGGCTGCGGCGGCCATGGACGGCTGGTGCGGCGCCGCCTGGAGGAACCAGGCGGCCGCCAGGACCGTCATCGCCGCCATGGCCGCGCACGGGGAGCACCCGAGGTCCGGTCGGCGGCCCTTCCCGGGGCCGGGCAGGTAGGTCGCCAGCGTCGCGGCCGCAGCGACCGCCACGAGGGCGACGAGCACGGTCCACAGCGCAGCGGCGGGGAAGCCGCCGCCCGCGGCGACCAGCACGGCGAAGAGTGCGGGTGTGAGCACCGCCGTGGCGGTGACGCGGCGGCGGGGCCAGCGCCCGCCGCCGAGCCGGCCTGCCGCGGCGGAACCGACAAGGACTCGCGACGCCGGTCCGGTGGCCCGCTCACCGGCTGCGGCCGGGGCCAGCAGGACGTCGAGACCGTCACGGCCGCCCTCGAGGTAGGCCCGCCAGGCCGCGCCGGTGGTCCCTGCGCCTGCCTGCCCGACCCAACGGGCGCTCACGACCCTGATCCGGTCGGCCGGGTCGGCTCCCGGCTCGGCCGCGGTGAGCGCGCGTCGGGCCTGGGCCAGGGCGGCGATGGCACCCTCGTGGTACTTCGCCACGGAGCACGCCGAGCCGTCGCGGGAGAGCGTGCACAGGGACTGGTTCCCGGCCGTCTCGGTCAGTCGGGTCATCGCCTCGCGCTGGAGCGCCTCCGCCCGGGCGGCGTGGGCGGGCCCGGTGTCGGCGGGCCCGGTGTCGGTCGTCGGTCTGCAGGGCGCGGTCACTGGCAGGTGCACCGCTGGGCCGGGTCGAGACCGGACAGGACGGCGTCGACGTGCATGCCGCAGCCGGTCCAGGTTGTCTTGCCGCAGGTGGTGCAACGTGCGGGACTGCACATGGGTCATCTCCGGGGGTGGTCGTGCGTGTCGGGGCTCGTCGGTCGGCGTGCTCAGCGGCGGACGGCGCCGCCGGCGCGCTGCCAGGCGCCCATGCCGCCGGCAACGCTGGCGGCCTCGAAGCCGAGGTCGCGCAGCCGCTTCGCGGCGGTGCGTGAGCGCATGCCGCTCGCGCACACGACCACGACGGGGCCGTCCTTGGGTAGGCGCTGCGGGGCCTTGTCGAGCTGGCCGAGGGGGAGGTGGACAGCCTGGGGGGCGTGCCCGGTGCGCCACTCGTGGTGCTCGCGCACGTCGAGCAGGGCCGCGCCGTCACGGACCAGCTCGACCGCGCGCGCCGCGCTGACCGTCGAGCCGAGCCGCCCGTCGTCCGCGCCGCGGCCGAACAAGGCGCGCAGCCGGGTCACAAGGGTGGTGGTGGTCATGGGTGAACTCCTCTCAACCGGCACTATACCCCCGGGGGTATGATGGTGTCATGTGGCGGCGCGGCGAGCCGCGGCCTCGAGGGTCGTTGCCGGGCGGGGAATGCGGTCGGCGGGTGGCGCGTTATAGACTCCCGAACCTATACCCCCAGGGGTATCTTCTCAGGAAGGAAAGACCATGACTGAGGTCTCCATCGACCAGTTCGCCGCCGCGAAGGCGGACGGCGCGTTCGTCATCGACGTGCGCGAGCCGTTCGAGTACGTGCAGGGTCACGTCCCCGGTGCCGAGCTGCTCCCGCTGGGCGAGGTCGCGGAGCGGACCGCCGCTCTACCGACGAACCAGCCCGTATACGTCATCTGCGCCAGCGGTAACCGCAGCCGGCGCGCCACCGACCACCTGCGCGGTGCGGGCTTCGAGGCCTACTCGGTCCGCGGCGGAACCCAGGACTGGATCAGCGCCGGCAACACCGTCGTGACCGGCCCGCACGCCGCGGCGTGACCGCCACCTCACCCCCCTGAAAGGACCACCTTGATGGCCACCACGATTATCTCGATCGAGACCCCGTCCCTCGGCGACCGCAGCTACCTCGTCCACGACGGCGAGGTCGCCTTCGTCGTCGACCCCCAGCGCGACATCGACCGCGTCCTGGACGCCGCCGAGAAGGCGGGCGTGCGGATCACGCACGTCTTCGAGACCCACATCCACAACGACTACGTCACCGGCGGCTACGCCCTCGCCCAGCAGACCGGCGCGCGCTACTACGTCAACGCCGAGGACGAGGTCTCCTTCGAGCGCACCCAGATCCGCGACGGCCAGGTCGTCGAGGTCAGTCCCGCCCTGCGGGTGCGCGCCATGCACACCCCGGGCCACACCTTCACGCACCTGTCCTACGTGCTCGAGGGCGCCGAGCCCGCGGTGTTCTCCGGCGGGTCGTTGCTGTTCGGCTCCACCGGTCGGCCCGACCTGCTCGGCGAGGCCCACACCCACGACCTCGCCCGCCACCAGTACAGCTCCGCCCGCAGGCTCGCGGCCGAGCTGAGCGAGGACACCAAGGTCATGCCCACCCACGGCTTCGGCTCCTTCTGCGCCGCCACCTCCGCCGGCGGGAACACCACCGCCTCCACGATCGGCCAGGAGCGGCTGATCAACCCGGTGCTGAGCCAGGACCAGGGGGACTACGTCGCCGACACCCTCGCCGGCCTCGACGACTACCCCGCCTACTACGTGCACATGGGCCCGGCCAACGCCGTCGGCCCGAGCGCCTCGGACCTGTCCGAGCCCGAGCGGGCCGACAAGGACCAGCTCCGCCGCCGGCTCGCGGCCGGGGAGTGGCTGGTGGACCTGCGCACCCGCACCGCCTTCGCCGCCGGCCACGTGCCGGGCACGTTCAACTTCGGGCTGGACGGGCAGTTCGCCACCTATCTCGGCTGGCTGATCCCGTGGGGCACCCCGGTCACCCTGCTCGGGGAGTCCCGGGAGCAGGTCGCCGAGGCCCAGCGCGAGCTGACCCGGATCGGGATCGACCGCCCCGCCGCGGCCGCGACCGGCCGCCCGCAGGAGTGGACCGACGCCCCGCTCGCCACCTTGCCGTCCGCGAGCTTCGCCGACCTCGCCCAGGTCCGCCACCACCGGCTCGTCACCGTCCTGGACGTGCGCCGGGGCAGCGAGTGGCGCGAGGCCCACATCGACGGCGCCGTGCACATCCCGATCCACGACATCGTCAAGCGCATGGACGAGGTGCCCGAGGGTGAGGTCTGGGTGCACTGCGCGTCCGGCTACCGCGCCTCCATCGCAGCCTCGCTGGTCGCGGCCACCGGCCGCCGCGTGGTCGTGGTCGACGACAGCTTCGACCGCTCCGCCCGGACCGCCGGCCTGCCCATCGTCACCGAGGCGACCCCGGCCTCCGCCTGACCGTGAGTGGGCTGCGGCCCCGCTTGTCACGGCAACCACCCCGGCACGCTCCGCGGTGCACGCACCACCGGGCGGGCACCTGGTGGGTCGCGTGCCCTCGAACCTCGGGAAGGACCCCCGGTCCGTGCTTGCCCTGACCCTGCCGATCGGCCTCGTCGTCGGCATCACCCTCGGCGCCCTCGGCGGCGGGGGATCCATCCTGACCGTCCCGGTCCTGGTCTACCTCCTCGGGCTCGACCCCCGGTCTGCGACGACCGGCTCGCTCGTCATCGTCGGCGTCACGACGCTGATCGGGATGCTCCCGCACCTGCGCGCCCGCCGGGTGCGCCTGGGGCAGGGCGTCGTCTTCGGCCTCCTCGGCCTGGGCGGGGCCTTCGTCGGCTCACTGCTGTCGACGGCGGTGCCCCAGAACGTCCTGCTCGCCGCCTTCGCGGGCCTCATGCTCGTCGTCGCCGCGGTGATGACCCGGCGCCGGTGGGCCGCCGCCCGCAACCAGGCCGCCGGCCACGGCCAGGTCGAGGCCCGGACCACCCCGGTGGTCTCCCTGCGCCCGTTCCGCTGCGACTGCCACGCCCTCGGCGTCCTGCTCCTGACGGCCACCGCCGTCGGGCTGCTGACCGGATTCTTCGGCGTGGGCGGCGGCTTCGCCGTCGTGCCCGCCCTCGTGCTGGCCATGCGGCTGCCCATGCCCGTGGCCGTCGGCACCTCCCTGGTGGTCATCACCATCAACAGCGCCAGTTCGCTGCTCTCCCGCCTCGGCCAGGACGTCACCCTCGACTGGGCCCTCATCGGCTCGTTCACCGCCGCGTCGGTGATCGGCAGCTTGATCGGCGCCCGGATCACCGCGAAGGTGAGCCCGGCTCGGCTCAACCTCGCCTTCACCGTGTTGCTGGTGGTCGTGGCGCTCTACACCGCGGCCCGCAGCATCCCGCAGTTCCTCTGACCCCGCTCCGGCCCCGAGGACCGTCACATGTCACAGATCGCGTCCGTCATCTCCCGCACGTCCCGGCCACGCCGGTGGGGCGATGCCGAGCAGCGCTCGATCGCCGGCATGGCAGCGGTGGTGCTGCTGCTCAACCTCGTCGGCTGGGGGGTTCTGCTCCTCGCCGTTGCGCCGCAGCGGCTGACCGTCGGCAGCGCCGGTGTGTTCGGCATCGGGCTGGGCGTGACCGCGTTCCTGCTCGGTGTGCGGCACGCCTTCGACGCCGACCACATCGCCGCCATCGACAACACCACCCGCAAGCTCATCGGCGAGAACCGGCCGGCGCTGAGCGTCGGGTTCTGGTTCTCCCTCGGCCACTCCAGCGTCGTCTTCGGCCTGGCCCTGCGATCGGTGACGTGCTGGGAGTCAGTCGCACCACCATCTACCGAGCGCTGAACCGCCAGAGCGTCCCAGCGGTCGCACCACGGCGGCCGAGAACCGCCGTGTAGGTCATGGACGCGGCCGGGCGCTGGCAAATCCTCAGGCTCCACGTCGAGGACCAGGTCCCGCTCGCCGCCCTCGCCCGCGACTCCGGCATTGGACTGCGCACCCTGGAGCGCTGGCACGCCCGCTACCGCACCAGCGGGTACGCCGGTCTGGCCACACGGCGACGCTCTGATGCCGGCAGGCACCGCCTCCCCGGAGAGCTCGTGGCGTTGATCGAGGGCCTGGCGCTGAGCAAGCCTCGGTCGGCGACCGTCACGATCCACCGCAGGGTGAGCAGCATCTGCGACAAGCAGGACTGGCCGGTGCCGTCCTATGGAGTGGTGCGGGACATCGTCGACGCGCTGGACCCGGGCATGGTCACCCTCGCCCTGGAGGGACCGGCGTCCTACCGGGACAAGTACGAACTCGCGCTGCGCCGGCAGGCCGAGCGCCCCAACGCGATGTGGCAGGCCGACCACAGCATGCTCGACATCCTCGTGGTGGGCACCGACGGCAAACCAGCCCGACCCTGGCTGACCACGATCATCGATGACTGCTCCCGCGCGATCTGCGGCTATACCGTCTTCCTGGGCGCGCCCTCGGCGATGAACACCGCGCTGGCGCTGCGTCAGGCGATCTGGCACAAGACCGACCCGAGCTGGCCGATGTGCGGTCTCCCGGACGTGCTGTACGTCGACCACGGGAGTGACTTCATCAGCCGCCAGCTCGCCCGCACCGCCGTAGACCTGCACATCAGGCTGATCCATTCCACTGTCGGACGTCCTCAGGGACGCGGCAAGATCGAGCGGTTCTTCGGCACCGTCAACACAGAACTGCTCGTCGAGTTGCCCGGATACATCGCCCACGGCCGCCCCGCCCCCACGCCAAATCTCTCCCTGACCGAGCTCGACACCGCCCTGGAGCGCTTCGTCGCCATCTACAACGATCGCACGCACAGCGAGATCGGAACCTCGCCCCGCAGCGCGTGGATCGCCAAGGGCTGGCTGCCCCGCATGCCCGAGAGCCTGGAGAAGCTCGACGGGCTGCTGCTCACGGTCGCCCAGTCCAGGGTGGTGCGGCGCGATGGCATCCGCTTCCAGGGGCTGCGCTACGTCTCCCCGACCCTGGCCGGCTACGTCGGGCGCTCGGTGGTGATCCGTTATGACCCGCGCGACATCACCGAGATCCGCGTCTTCGATCACGACGAGTTCCTCTGCAAGGCCGTCAACCAGGATCACCACGACCAGAAGGTCAGCCTCAAAGAGATCCAGGAAGCCCGGAACGCTCGCCGCCGGGCCCTGCGCAAGGGCATCAACGAACGAATCGCTGTCGTGGCCGCACACACCACCGAGGAGCCACCGGAGACCGAGACGCCGGCACCGGCGCCGCGGCGGAAGTTGAAGGTCTACAAGGAGGACCTGAGGTGAGCCAGCGCTTCATCGTGACCAAAGAGCACCGCCGCTTCACCGAGTTCGCCGACGCGGTACGGCGCGGGCACACCATCGGCCTGTGCTTCGGCCCCGCCGGCGTGGGCAAGACTCTCTCCGCGCGCCGCTACGCCAACTGGGAGAAAGCACACGACCTGCTGACCTACTGGGGCCCGCGCCGACAGCGACGCCAAGATCTACGCCGCGCTGGCCAGGAGCCGCACTGTGCTCTACACCCCCAGCGTGCTCACCACACCACGGGTACTGAAGGAGGAACTTGACGAGGCGATCTCCCGTACCAACATCTGCATCGAGCAGCACCTCGCACCGGCCGGCGAGGTCACGCCGACGACGTGGGGCTGGCGGCACGGCAGGAACTACGTGCAGCTGGTCATCGTCGACGAGTCCGAACGGCTCCGCCCCGCAGCACTGGAGCTGCTGCGCGATCGCTACGACCGCGACGACATCGCTCTGGTTCTGATCGGCATGCCCGGCCTGGAGAAGCAGTTCAGCCACTACCCCCAGTTCTATAGCCGGGTCGGTTTCGCCCACCAATACCGTCCCCTGGGCAAGGACGAGCTGCTCTTCGTCCTGCAGCGCCACTGGCGAACCCTCGGCAAGACCCTCGACACCGAGGACTTCACCGATGCGCAAGCCATCGCCACCATCGCGCGCATTACCCGCGGCAACTTCCGGCTGCTCGAGCGCCTCTTCCCCCAGATCGAGCGCGTCCTGAAGATCAACGAACTCGACACCATCACCAACGACGTCGTCGAAGCAGCCGCCAGCACCCTCGTCGTCGGCATCACCAACTGAAACCGCCACGAAGCATCGACAGAACACCGCCATTTGCCAGCGAAAGTCACACGCTCGCCGTCCCCAGCCGTGCCGTCACAGCCGTGCCGTCACAGCATTATCGGGCGACCCGATAAACGCCCGCTCGACCCGACAAGGCTTCTCGGGTGAAGCGGGACCGTATCGGGTGACCCGATAATGTTGGGGCTGGTGTGACTCGGCGGGGGGTGGCCGCGCGTCAGCGGGAGTTCCAGAGGCGGATGGCGGGCTGCTCCCGCTCGTACTCGAGGACGCTGACCGATCCGGCGTCGAGCAGGATCTTGGCGCCGAAGCGCGGCTCCTCGCGCAGGAACGTCGCCGTGAGGATCCGCAGCGCGTGCCCGTGCCCGAAGAGCAAGACGTCTTTGCCCTCGCTCAGCACCGGCATGGCCCGCAGCAGGACACGCGACCCGCGAGCCGCGACCTCCTCGACGGTCTCGCCCGGCGTCTCACCCGGGACGACGCCGTGCTCGAAGACGGACCAGTCGTAGCCGAGCTCCTCGCGGATGTCCGCGGTCGTGCGGCCCTCGTAGCCGCCGTAGTCCCACTCCATGAGGTTGTCGTCGATCTCGGGGGTGCGCCCCGCGATCTCGGCGGTGCGCCGCGCCCGCTGCATCGACGACGACAGGACGAGGCCGAACTCGAACTCCGCGAGTTTCTCGGCGAGGCCCTGCGCCTCCTCCTCACCCTTCGGCGTGAGCGGGATGTCGGTCGTGCCGGTGTGCTGGCCCGACTCGCTCCACTCGGTCTTGCCGTGACGGACGAGGACGATGCGGCCTTCGGGGACTGCAGGTGCTCCGGTCATGCGCGCCACTCTGGCAGGATCCCCGTATGCCGCGCCACCTCGCCTTCCTGCGCGCCGTGAACCTCGGCGCGACCCGGAAGGTGCCGATGGCGCAGCTGCGCCAGCGCCTCACCGACGCCGGGTTCGAGGACGTCGAGACGCACATCCAGACCGGCAACGTCGCGCTCACCTCGCGCATGCGGTCGGCAGCGAAGGTCGAGTCGGCGGTCGAGGAGCTGCTGGGGGAGTGGTGCGGGTTCGAGGTGCCGACGATGGTGCGCTCTCCCGCTGAGCTGCATGCGCTGCGGGCCGAGATCGACTCCACCCCAACGTTTTTCGGGCCCGGCTCGCGTCGCTATGTCGCCTTCGCCAAGACCGAGGTGAGCCCGTCCGCACGAGACGCGCTCACGGCATACGAGGACAGCCCGGAGCGTTGTCGCCCGATGGGACGCGACCTGCTCCTCGAGATCGACGGTGACTTCCACACCGCCCGCCTCACCGGCGCGCGCCTCGAGAAGCTCGCCGGCACACCGCTCACCGCGCGCGACCTCAAGGTCGTGCGCGCCATCGACGAGAAATGGAGCACACCATGACCGACACCCAGCCGACCACGCCCGCAGGCGAGCGGGACGAGCGCGAGACCGGCGGCACCGGCCCCGGGCACCGCTCGGTGACCCTGACCCGCACCGCGCACGGCGAGTTCGACGTGACGAACGTGCGCGGCGGCACGATCCACATCGGTACGGGGGAGTCCGACGACTTCACCCCGGTCGAGCTGCTCCTCACCGCGATCGCCGGGTGCAGCGCCGTCGACGTCGACTTCATCACCGGCAAGCGTGCCGAGCCGACCGAGTTCACCGTGACCGGCGAGGGCGAGAAGCTCAAGGACCCCGAGAAGGGGAACCACATGGGTGACCTCGAGGTCACGTTCACCGTGCGCTTCCCCGAGGGTGAGGGCGGTGACAAGGCACGCGAGATGCTGCCGCGGGCCATCGCGCAGAGCCACGACCGGCTCTGCACCGTCTCGCGCACCGTCCAGCTCGGTACTCCTGTGACGATGCGCGAGAACTGAGAGAATCGATCATGGCGCGCTACCTCGACGTCCACCCGGTCGACCCCCAGCCGCGAGCGATCCGGCAGGCGGTCGAGGTGCTGCGCGACGGAGGCCTCATCGCCTACCCGACGGACTCGGGCTACGCCCTCGGTGCGGCCCTCGGCAACCAGGGCGCGAAGGATCGGATCCGCGACATCCGCCGGCTCGACGACAAGCACCACTACACAGTGGTGTGCGCGGACTTCGCCCAGCTCGGCCAGTTCGTCCACGTCGACAACGCCGTCTTCCGGGCGGTCAAGGCCGCGACGCCGGGGCCGTACACGTTCATCCTCCCGGCGACCGGTGAGGTGCCGCGCCGGCTGCTGCACCCCAAGAAGCGCACCGTCGGTGTGCGCATTCCGGCCCACCCCGTCGTGCGGGCGCTGCTCGCCGAGCTGGGGGAGCCGCTGCTGTCGTCGACGCTGATCCTCCCCGGCGAGACCGAGCCGATGACCGACGGCTGGCAGGTCAAGGAGACGCTCGACCACGCGGTCGACGTCGTCATCGACTCGGGCGACGTGGCCTCCGACGGGGTCGGGACGGAACCGACGACGGTCGTCGACCTCAGCGGCGACGAGCCCGAGGTCGTGCGCGTCGGCGCGGGCGACCCGGCACGCTTCGAGGCGTGAACAGCGCACTGCCGCAATGGCATTCGTTGTGATGGTGACATGAGCGACGGTCCGGCGCAGTTCCCGCCGATCGTGCTCGGGACGATGACCCGCCACGGTGTCGAGCCCAACCGCGGGTGGGTGACCCTGCCGCACTCGGAGGCGCTGGTCTGTCGCTACCCCGGCGAGCCGGACCGTGAGTTCCAGGTGCTGTGGACGCAGTCGGACCGGCCGGCTCGGGAGCTGTTCGACGCCCTCACCGGGTTCCTGCGTGACGCCGGTGCGCGGCGCGTGCAGTGGTGGTTCCGCGACGACTCGACGCCCGCCGGGCTCGAGGAGCTCGTGCTGGCGTCCGGCGCGACGACCGTCGAGGACCAGGTCGGCGTCGCCCGCGAGGTGGGGGAGTTGCGGCCCCTGATCGCGCCCGGGGTCTCGGTGTCCCTGGTCCAGGACGCCGCCGGTGTCGACGCCGTCGTCGACATCGGTGTGGCGGTGTTCGACGAGCCGCGCGACCAGGACCGGCGGGGGCTGCTGTCCGACGTGTTGGCCGAGCTCGACCGGGGCACGGGGGCGTGGGTCGTCGGGATGCTCGACGGTGTCCCCGTGGGTCGGGCGCGCGCGACGTTCAGCCATGGCGTCGCCCCGCTGACCGGTGCCGCGGTGCTCCCGTCGGGTCGCCGACGCGGGGTGTATGCCGCGATGCTCGCCGCGCGTCTCGACCTCGCCGCCCTTGCGGGCTGCCGGTGGGCGGTCACCAAGGCGCGTCGGGACTCGTCGTTGCCCGTGTTGCTTCGGGAGGGGTTCGACCCCATCGGCAGCGAGCGAGCCCACGAGCTGCCCGTCGACTGAGTCCCGCTCTGCCACAAAGGCTTCGGAGACGACGGCACCCCCACCGGCTGTTCGCGCCCTGGGTGCCGGTGGGGGTGTCATCGCCCTGCTCGGGAGGAATCGAGCAGGACCCCGTTGTCGAGTCGTGCTGCACTCCCGGACAGCCGTTTTCTCGACATGAATCACGCTAGGAACGCCCCGGTCAACACCAGGTCTGCCGACGGTCAAGAGTTGGTATGCCGGGTCGTCGTCCCACGATGTGGACCGGCGATGACCGCGTCGCGACGGACAGATCGGTTGCCGGTGTGCGGCCGCCCGGTGTGGCGCGAAGCGGCAGGGGAGCGGACGGCATACGGTCACTCCCATGGCCGACCTGACCGAGCCCTGTCCCAACTGCGGCCAGCTGATGCGCTGGGAGACGTCGCACGAGCGCTGCGACGGATGCGGGTACATCCGACCGTGCTGCGAAGGTGCGCCGTGTCCGATGCCGTGACCCCGTCGCGAGCCACGGAGCCCGAGGTCAGCGCGCTGGCCATCAACGTCGCCGTGCCGGAGCGGCTCCAGTGGCGCGACGTGCGACGCGGAGAGGAGTACGTCCTCACCTCGGTGACGGTGCGGTTGCTTGCGGACGGCTCGCTCGCGGCGAAGGCGTACGGTCGACCCGCGGCCGGTGGGCGAGGGGGCTACACGTCGTTCCGCGTGCCGGACCGGCCCGAGATCGTCGCCCTCCTGGAGACGGCCGCGACCCGGGCTGCCGAGAAGTGGTCGACCCACAGCGGACTAGTTCTTTAGTTGGTAGTGTGACGTCGCTCGCATAGCCATAACGAACTATGCCCAGCGGCGTGATGTGGCGAGCGCGTCGCGTCGTCCGACCCCGAGGCCACGATGACCGCTGTCACGCCTGACTCCGCAGGACCGCCCGTGCGTCGGTGCAGGGTGCCGCGCGCCGACGCGTGGGGGATCCCGGCGGTGGTGGCCAAGGTGGCCACGCGGGCGTCGGTCCTGTCGCCGGTGCTGCCAGTGTTGGAGCCGCCATCCACGTGGACGAACTCCCACACCGGCACGCTGGCTCCGGCCAGCACGGGACCGTACTACTGGGACTCTTCCGGACGCTTCGGTGCGTACCGGGACAACGGATCGACCGCCGAGCCACTGACGTTCGCGACGGCGACGTCGATCGCCACGATCGTGGGGGCCACGTACACCGCGTGGGTCCCGATCACCTGGGGGTATGGCGACGGGGCGGTCCACCTGAGCACCGGAGCGAGCGCCCAGGTGGTCGTCGACGGCCGGCGCGTGCTCGACAGGCCGACACGGCGGCGGGACGGGCTGGGGCTCAGGCCGAACACGACGACGTATCCCGTCAGGTTCACGGCGACCTCGGCGAGCACGACGCTCGAGCTGCGTGCCGTGTTGTCGGCGCGCACCGCCCGGTCCAACGACGACGTGCTCATCGCGATGCCGCACTTCACGTCCTGCTGCCTGCCCGAGTGAGCGCCGGAGGGGAGGGTCTCCGCGCCCGCCCTGCACGGCTTAGTTGACATAATGTCGCTTATCGGCGCTCTAGTCGTGCTCAGGGTCGTGCCCAGAACGGTTCGCGAACCATGCCCTTGCTCGACGACCGGATCGATCCGGTGTGCGAGCCAACGCGTCGGTTCGCGAACCGTCCTGTGCAGCAGCCGGCTCAGACAGCGACCACGTGAAGCAGGTCGTCGAGACCGGCGAAGTCCGCCGGGTTGCGCGTCACCAGCGGCAGCCCTTCGGCGACGGCAATCGACGCGATGAGCAGGTCGGCCAGTCGTCCCCGCGGCTGGCGCCCGCGTTCGCGTACCGCGGCGTACACCAGGCCGTAGGCCCGTGCGGCGCGCGCGTCGAAGGGCAACGCCTCGAACGCAGCTTCGGCACTCTGGAGTCGCTCCTGCCGTCGAGCGCGCTCGGCGGGGTCCGTGGTGGCCGCGGGGCCGGCAGCCAACTCGGCCATGGTGACCGTCGTGACGGCCACCGTTGTCGGGAGCGCGTCCACCGCGATGTCGGGCAGGTCGATGACGACCGAGGTGTCGAGGATGCCGGCCGCAGGCTGGTCAGCCACGGGGCTCGATCTCTTGACTCGCTGCGTCGTCGATGTCGGCGAAGAACCGGCCTCGGTCGATGCGCGCCCCGCCCCGGAAGATCTCCGCCGCGACACGTGCGTCCACGAACCGGCGGCGGCGCAACGGCCGGAGCTCGCCGATGGGCTCGGAGTGGCGAGTGATGACGTAGGTGTGGCCGTCCTCCAGGCCGCGCATGATGCGCCCACTGTCATTGCGCAGCTCCCGCTGGCTGATGGACTCACTCATGGGCTAAGCGTAGCACTGCGTGCTACAGCCCAGCGGTGAGCGCGCCGCGACGAAATCGGTTGCCTTGCTCGGACGTGCGTCCCTACCGTCGTGCGTATGCCGTCCGCTCTCGTCTCCGTGGTCGTCGACGCCGTCGAGCCCGAACGGCTCGCGCGGTTCTGGGGCGGGCTGCTCGGTCGCGACGTCCGTGAGGACGAGGATGGCATCTGGGTCGTCTCACCCGAATCTCGTTCTGGCACAAAACAGTTCGCCCTGGACTTCCAGCCGAGCGACGAGCCCAGGCGCGGGCCCAACCAGGTGCACTTCCACGTCACGTCCACGAGCCGCGACGACATGGAGGCTCGCATCGCCGCCGCCCTCGAGCTCGGCGGGCAGCACATCGACGTCGGGCAGACACCGGACGAGGGACACGTCGTCCTCGCCGACCCCGAAGGCAACGAGTTCTGCGTCATCGAGCCCGGCAACACCTACCTCGCCGACACCGACCTGCTCGGCGAGCTCGCCTGTGACGGCTCGCGCGCGTGTGGCGAGTTCTGGAGCGAGGCGCTCGGCTGGCCGCTCGTCTGGGACGAAGGCGACGAGACCGCGATCCAGTCCCCGGCCGGTGGCGCCAAGGTCGCCTGGGGTGGGCCGCCCGTCGCACCGAAGCTCGGCAAGAACCGGATCCACCTCGACATCGCTCCCCCGGTCGGCGCCGACCAGCAGCTCGAGGTCGAGCGGCTCATCGGCCTCGGCGCGCGGCGCCACGACATCGGCCAGGACGGCTCCGACAGCGGCATCGACTGGGTCGTCATGGCCGACCCCGACGGCAACGAGTTCTGCCTCCTCACGCCCCGCTGACGCGTCCGTCGGCCGTGTGTGCTCCGTCACGTCGCGACCTCGCCGGATGGGCGCGAAACGGTTTCCGCAAAGAAAACTCTTGGATCCTCAGCAAACTCCTATTGACACCCGGTTCCTCGCGGGTAGGTTTGGCGAAGGTTAACGCGCGTTAACCGTTGTCTCTCGGGCTCCAGCGTCGGGGCTCGTCCCAGGGAGGAGACCCGCGTCAATGACGACCGTGGCTGACACAGAGGTGCGCGCCAGCGCGCCACCGGACGCTGTCATCTCCCTGCGGGGGGTGAGGGATGACTGTGGTCTTGGCGCCCCAACAGTTCAGTGAGGAACTACCCATGATTTCACGCTCCACAGTGAGACGCCTTGCGGTCTCCGCCCTCGCGGTGGGCGGCACTGCTGGCCTGTTCGCAGCCGCGTCAGGTCCAGCGGTCGCTGCCGGAACACTCCCACCCAACCTCGCGAAGTACGCCAACTGTCCGATCTCGGACCCGACGGTTGCGAGCTGCGTCTACATCGAGACCTCGAGCGCGCAACTCAAGGTCGGGAAATTCGATCTTCGCACCAATGACCCGATCAAACTCGAGTTCGGGCTGAAGAACCCGCCACCCACCTACGAAGACGTGGCCGTGGCTCCGAACAACGGGCACAAGGTGATGACCGCGCCCCCGATCGAGGTCCCCGGCGGGATCTTCGGTGTGCCAGGGGCCGGCGTTGGCCCCCTCGCTGCATATGTCACCCCCGAGCTGACAGAAGTCCCGCGGGTCAACACGAACAACCTCGTCAATCAAGAAGGCGTTGCGCTGGGCCTCAAGGTCAAGGCAAAGGTTCACAACCCCTTCACCGACGTACTGAGCATCTTCGGTCCGGGGTGTTACATCGGAAGCAACACCTGGCCGATTCCCCTCGACCTTACGACGGGCACGACCAACCCTCCGTTGCCGAACAAGCCCATCAGCGGCGCGTACAACCCGGGCACTCCTGAAGGTTGGGGCATCAAGTTCGACGATGTTCGGGCTGTCGACAACACTTTCGCTGCCCCAGGTGCCAGCGGTTGCGGCACGCCGTTCGGGTGGATGAACCCGATCGTCAATGGCATCGCGGGTGTTCCATCGAAGGCAGGAACGAACACGGCTGTGCTCGTCGCCGACATTTCCATCACTGACGCCAACGAGGTCCGCGAGCCCCTCGGATTGGACCCCGTCTACCAGTGACGGGCTGATGGAGGAGTACACGGGCGTACCGGGAGCGCTGGCGAGCGCGAGCGCTCTCGGTACGCCTGACTCCTCACGGCGAAAGAGGTGGTCGATGAGGCTTCACACTCGATCCATTTCTGGGCTCGCTGTCGCAGTCTCGCTGTCGGTCGCCGTGGTGGCCTCAGCACCTGCGTCGTCAGGACTCAACCCGAACTGGACACTCTTCAACGAGACCACGAATGCCCCACTCACGAGTTCCGACGTCATCGATGCGTCGGGATCGGAGACGTTTCACCCGAGTCGTGCCAATTTAGTGTGTCGCCGGTGAGGGGCTGATCGCCTCGAGGATCTCGCGTGCGGGTTCGGTGAGGGGGTCGGCGGCGAGGTGTTCGTGGCCGGCGATGCGGACGGTGATCTGTTGCAGCGGGCGCAGGGTGCGGACGATCTTCTTGATGCTCAGGCCGGTCGTGTCCTGCAGGTGGCGGGCGACGGCGAGGGCAGCGAACACGATCGTCAGGTGGGCCTCGATCGACTCGCGGGTGTGGTGGTACATCGGACGGGCGCGCAGGTCGCTCTTGGACATCCGGAACGAGGCCTCGACGTGCCACAGCTCGTGGTAGGAGGCGATGACCTCGCCGGCGGGCATCACGGCGGCCGGGATGTTCGTGACGTACCCCTTGAGCCCGACCAGCCGCCGGGCCCGTTCCAGGGACGCCTGGTCCAGGGATCGGCTGCCGTTCTTGATGGTGACGAACCGGGGGGTTCGGGCGGCCTTCTCCCCGGCGACGACGGCCTTGGCCTTGTTCTCCTGCAGGGTGAGGGTCTTGCGGTCCCGGAGCGCGCGTTTGGTCGAGTAGGCCCACACCGCCCGCCACGACCTGTCGTGGACCTGGGGGTCCCACACCGGCTCTTCCCGCTTCGCCGGGTCGTTGACCGCGGTCGCCGCCCGGGTCGTGATCCGTGGGGTGATCGTGTCGATGACCTGGCCCTCGCCGAACGCGTCGCCGTGCCAGCGGAAGTGGGAGGCGAGGTCGTTCGGGGCCTTGGTGACCCGGGAGCCGACGATGAACCGCAGCCCCGCCTCGTCCAGCGCCGCCAGGTTCGCCGCGGACAGCATCCCGGCGTCGGCGACGACGACGAAGTCGCTTAGGCCGTGCCGTTCCTGGAACGCCTCGATGATCGGCAGGATCGTGGTGGTCTCGGCCGTGTTCCCCTCGAAGCAGCCGATCTCCAGCGGGAACCCGCCCCGGTCGACCAGCAGCCCGACGACGACCTGCGGGTCGACCCGGCGTTCCTTGGAGTAGCCGACCTTGCGCAGGTCGTCCTCCTTCTCGGCCTCGAAGTAGAGCGTCGTCACGTCGTACAGGCACAGCGAGATGTCGCCGGCGGTCGAGGCGTGGGCGAAGCACGCGGCCGCGACCTGGTCCCGGTACCCGCCGGCCCCGGCCCGTTTCAGGGTGCGGAACACCGTCCGCAACGAGGCGTGCTCGATCCCCAGCTCCGCCAGCACCCGCAGCGAGTCCGCCTTCGAGGTCGGCTCGACGACCCGCGCGAGCACCAGCTGCTTGAACGCGTCGTCGCCGACGACGTCGAACCCCAGCCGTGCGTACGCGCCGGCCAAGACCTGCCACAAGACCACGTGACGCCGGCCGGTGATCACGGCATGCCCGGCCGGGACCGCCGCTGGCGACAGGCTCAGCTCCGCTTGGCCCGGGTGCAGCCGGGCTCGTGCCGTCTCCAGCAGTGCCGCGAGGTCGGCGTCGGTGTGCGCCGACCCCAAGTGCTCCAGCACACGATCCCGGCCATCGACGCGCTCGGCGATCTGTACCGCGGTGGCCCCCGACGCGGTCTTCACCTTCCGCACGAACGCCACAACCACGACCCTACCGACCCGGTTAGTGTGTCAACGCGGCCCCTCGCAACCCGCTGACCAGCACAAACGCCACGCGCTCACCCCGAATCGCCCGAAGTGGCACGAGTCAAG
>NZ_PVTI01000037.1 GCF_003002895.1 Knoellia remsis
ACAACAGCAGATTTCGGCCTTGCCGATGTCCAGAGCAGCCACCCGCTCCACCAGCGGTGCGCTGTCCAGGGTGACGTCGTCATCGACGTCGTTGTCGAGGTTCATCGTCATCACCTCCAACTTGGGACGTGACCTCAAAGGCCGGGTGCCTGTAGGAGCGGTCAGGGAAGGAACTGAATCTGATCCGCGTGCTCGAAGCAACAGTGAAGGGCCCACAAGTCCGCTCCCGCGCCAAACTGATTGACGACCTCAAGGGTCAATGTCGGCCGACGTGAACAGGCACCCGCATGCCCATTTTCTCCCCGGAACGGGCCGCCCGGAACGGGCGCACAGAACTGATTGCTCTTTCCCGGCAGTCTCTGCTGCCGGGAAAGAGCAATCAGTCGCAGGTTGGCGCACTAGCCTGACGCTCGTGCCCACCGCTCTCGTCACCGACTCCACGGCATACCTGTCCCCGGACCGCGTGGCCGAGCACGGCATCGGGGTTGTCCCCCTGCATGTCGTCGTCGGCGGCACCGAGCACCGCGAGGGAGTCGACATCGGTTCGGCCGAGGTCGCCGACGCATTGCGCGCCTTCCGCCCGGTGTCGACGTCACGACCCTCACCGCAGGCGTTCCTCGAGGTCTACCGTCAGCTCGCCGAGGGCGGCGCGGACGCCATCGTGTCCGTCCACATCAGCGCCGACATGTCGAGCACGATCGGTTCGGCGCAGTTGGCCGCCCAGCAGTCGCCTGTCCCGGTGACCGTCGTGGACTCGCGCACCATGGGCATGGCGATGGGGTATGCCGTCCTCGCGGGTGCGCAGGCCGCCGCCGGTGGTGCGTCGGCCGAGGAGGTCGCCGCGCTCGTGGCCGCCCGCTGCGAGGCGTCGACCGTCGTGTTCTATGTCGACACGCTCGAGCACCTGCGTCGGGGTGGTCGGATCGGCAAGGCGAGCGCCCTGCTCGGGTCCGCGCTCGCGATCAAGCCGATCCTCGGCCTCAGTGACGGCGCGATCGTGCCCCTCGAACGGGTGCGCACGTCGTCGAAGGCCATCGCCCGTCTCGAGGAGCTTGCTGTCGCGGCCGCCGGTGGGGCCGAGGGCGCTGACCGGGTCGAGGTCGATGTCGCGGTGCACCACCTCGACTCCTCGGACCGCGCCGAGAAGCTCGCGGAACGCCTGCGTTCTCGCATCGACCACCTGGGCGAGCTCGAGGTCGTCGAGCTCGGCGCCGTCGTCGGTGCGCACGTCGGCCCGGGCACGCTCGCGGTCGCGGTCTGTCCGAGGGTCGGCGGCTGACGCTCGCGCTCGGCGTCATGACGGTTCCGTGCGGATGCGTGCGGCGGCGCTGTCCACAGCCGGCCCCTCGCTCGTGATTCATCCACAGGCGAGCGCTGCGCGCCTTGGGCGGGCCTTCCGGCCCTTCCTAGTTTCGGTGTATGCCGTCCGCGCCCGACCCCGAGACCGACTCGCCGCGTGCGCGGTTGCGTGAGCGAGCCGGGCACGAGCCTGCAGGGCGGGCTCGCCACCGGCCGATCGAGGTGCCCCGGGGGCCGGTCTTCGAGCTGCCGGCGAGCCTGCGTGAAGCACGCTGGGTGCCCAGCGGCGGGGCGGCCCTCGCCGTGGTGGCGGTGGTCGTGGTCGTGGCGCTCGTGTTCGGTGCGCGCGTCTGGCTGGCGTCGGGCAGCGGTGAGGCCGTCGCGACCGGTGAGGTCGGCCCGAGCGGTGTGACCCGAGGGACGTCCACCCTCTCGCGCGCGTCTCCCGACGCCTCGCCAAGTCCGGCTGGTCCGGACGGTCCGGGCGGGACGGCCTCACCCGGAGGGTCTCCCGCGGCAGGTGGAAGGAACCCGCTCGTCGTCCATGTCGTCGGTCAGGTGGCCAAGCCCGGCGTCTACTCGATGCCGCCCGGCGCCCGGGTCACCGACGCCGTCCGCGCTGCGGGTGGCGCGACGCGGGGGGCCGATCTCGCCGCGGTGAACCTCGCGCGGGCCGTCGTCGACGGCGAACAGATCGTCGTGCCCAAGCCCGGCGAGGTCGTCGCGGGAGGTGCTGCCGGGGCGGGTGGGACCGCTGGTGCCGGTGGCGGTGGTGCACCGGGGGCGAGCGGCGGCGGCTCCGGGTCGGGTGGCACGGTGTCCCTCAACACCGCCGACCTGGCTGCGCTGGAGTCGTTGCCCGGTGTCGGGCCGGTGCTCGCCCAGCGCATCCTCGACTGGCGCACCGAGAACGGCCGGTTCACCACCGTCGAGGAGCTCGGCGAGGTGAGCGGCATCGGCGAGAAGCTGCTCGCGCAGATCACCCCCAAGGTCACCCTGTGACGCGGCCCGGACAGCCGAGGGCGCCGGACGCGCCGGGCTCTTCCGTCACGGTCCCCGCGGCTGCGGTTGGCGCGTCGACCACGGACGAGTGGGAGCGCGAACGAGTTCGGTTCAGCGACGTCCGCATGCTGGTGCCGGCGCTGATCGGGTGGGCCGCGCTCGCTGCCACCCTCACCCGCCCGTCGGCGACGCGCTGGCTCATCGGGCTGGCCGTCGTCGTGCTTCTCGCTGGCGTCCGGCGCACCGGTGCGTGGTCCCGGTCGGTCCTGCTGGTCGCCGCCGTCGTGCTCCTCCTCCAGGTGGCGGGTGCCGGACAACAGGCGATGCGGACCCTCGGAATCCTCGACGACCTCACGGCAGCCCGCGCCGTCGCGTCACTCGAGGTCGTCGTCACGTCGGACCCGGTGACCCGCACCGCTCGTGCCGGAGGTGACCCGGTCGTCGTCGTGAAGGCGAAGGCGAGCGAGGTGAGCGGACGCGGACGGACGAGCACGGCATACGCGCCGGTCGAGCTGCGTGGCGACGACCGGCTCCTGAAGCTGCGATGGCACGAACGAGTCCGGGTCGAGGGCCGCCTCGCCCCACCACGCCCCGGCAGCCCCTTGCTCGCCACGGTGCGCGTGAGCGAGCACGAGGTGCTGAGCCGTGCGGGCCCGGTCGCAGGAGTGGCCGAGACGCTGCGTGCCGGGCTACGCCGCTCCGTCGACCCCACTCCCGCGGACTCACGAGGGCTCCTGCCCGGGCTCGTCATCGGCGACACGAGCCGCACACCGGAGGATCTCACCGAGGCGATGCAGGTGACGGGCATGACCCACCTGACGGCCGTCAGCGGCAGCAACATCGCGATCGTCGGTGGGCTGGTCCTCGGGCTGTGCGTGCTGCTGGGCATCCCACGCCGGTGGCGACCCGTGGTGGTGGCGCTCGCGATCTGCGGGTTCGTCGTCCTCGCCCGTCCCGAGCCGAGCGTCGTCCGGGCCGCGACGATGGGGCTCATCGGGCTCATCGGCATGAGCCGGTCGCGGCGCGGCGCCGGCATCCCCGTGCTGGCTGGCGCGATCGTCGTCGTCCTCGTCGTCGATCCGTGGATGGCCCGGTCCTTCGGCTTCGCCTTGTCGGCCCTGGCCACCCTCGGGCTCCTGCTCTTCACCCGTCCCTGGGGCGACGCCATCGCGCGTCACCTCCCTGCGCGGTTGGCGTTCATGGGGCCGGCGGTCGCGATTCCCGTTGCGGCACAGGCGATGTGCGCGCCGCTCATCGTCCTGCTGCAAGGGTCGGTGAGCATCGTCGGCGTCGTCGCCAATCTCGTCGCGGCGCCGCTCGTGGCACCCGCCACCATCGGCGGTGTCGTGGCCGCACTCGTCTCGGTGGTGGCCGACGGCCCTGCCCAGCTCGTCGGATGGGTCGCCGCGGTCCCGACGCTCGGCATCGCTCGCACCGCACGTGTCATGGCCGAGGTTCCCGGAGGAACGATGCCGTGGCCCGACGGGGCGGTCGGTGCACTCCTCTTGGCCGCACTGACGGTCCTGCTCGTCCTCACGGGGCGATGGATCGGCCGGATGGTCCTCCTCGCTCCGCTGGTCGCACTGCTTGTCGTCGGCCTCACCGCGGCGATGACGGTGCCGACCTCGGTCGCGACGTGGCCACCGGACGGTTGGCGCATCGTCTTCTGCGACGTCGGGCAGGGCGACGCGGCGGTCCTCTCGACGGCTCCGGGGCGCGCGGTCGTCATCGACACCGGCCCGGAGCCGGGACCTGTCGACGACTGCCTGGACGCGCTCGACGTCGAGGTGGTCGAGGCGCTGGTCCTCACCCACTTCCATGCCGACCACGTCGAGGGGCTGCCCGGCGTCCTGGCTGGCCGAGAGGTCCGGCAGGTACTCGTGTCACCGGTCGCGGAACCCGGCTACCAGGTCGGTGAGGTGGAGGGCTGGACGCGCGCACGCGGCATACCCGCATCGCCCCTCGCGGCGGGTGACGTGCTCACATTCGGCGCGTTGCGCGCCTCGGTCTGGGCCCCTGCCCGCCGTATCGCAGCTGGGTCGGTCCCCAACAACGCCAGCATCGTCCTCGCCGTCGACGTCGGGGGAGTGCGGGCACTCTTCCTTGGGGACATCGAGCGCGAGGCGGCTCGTGACCTGCTGCTGCGGATGCGGCGGGACCCCGAGATGGCCTCTGCCGCAGCAGGTTTCGACGTCGTCAAGTCCCCGCATCATGGCAGCGCGAATCTCGATTCCGAGCTCATGGAGGCCGTGCGGTCACCGGTCGCGGTGGTCAGTGTCGGCGCCGACAACGACTACGGCCACCCCACGCCGGCGCACCTCGCGATGCTGCGGCGCAACGGGTATGCCGCCTACCGCACCGACCAGCGTGGCAGCGTGGCGATCGTCGACGGCGGGGATGGCGACGGGGGCGTCGAGGGCGACGGGGACCGGGATGGGGTCGGCGTACGCGTGGTGACGGCGAAGTGACCTACGGCGTGCGCAATTCGCCAATTCCTCCCCTCCGGCACAGCCGGGAGGTCAGGCTGTGGGAACGGGCTTGCACTTGGCGGACTTCGTGCCGCCGCGGGTCGTGCGCTGGCCGGCCTTGGCGCTGGCCTCGCGGGCGCTCTCGACGAGCGCGTCGAGAGTGGCCTTGACGGCGGGGACGCGCTGGAGGTCCGGCGTCGTCACGGCGACGATGTTGCGGCGCGAGGCGGGCGTCATCGGCAGGGCGGCGACCTCCTCGTGGTGCACGGTACGCAGGATGAGGTCGGGGATGACGGCGATCCCGAGGCCCTCGGCGATGAGGCCCATGACGGCGACGTAGTCCTCGGTCTCGTAGGCGACGTCCGGGACGTAACCCGCCTCGCTCGCGAGCTGGAGCAGGTGACCACGACACCGGGGGCAGCCGGCGATCCAGGTCTCGTCCTTGAGGGCGGCCATGTCGACGTTGCCGGACGCCGCGAGCTCGTGGTCGCGCGGCACCGCGAGCAGCACCTCGTCGTCGAGCAGCGGGGTGGTGACGAACGCGTCGAGATCCTCCTCGCCGCGGCCGAGGTCGGTGCCCTCGTAGGCGAACGCGACGGCGAGGTCACACTCGCCGGCCCGCAGGGCTGCGAGGGACTCAGGCGGCTCGGCCTCGCTGAACGTGATCGAGACCCCGGGGTGCTCGGCCTTGACCTTGGCCAGGGCGCGAGGGACGAGCGTCGCCGACGCGGACGGGAAGGCCATGAGGCGGACCCGGCCCGAACGCAGGCCGGCGATGGCGGCGACCTCCTCCTCGGCGGCGTCGAGGGCCGAGAGCACGGGCCCCGCGTGGCGAGCGAGCACTTGCCCGGCCTCGGTGAGGCGCACGCTGCGCCCGACGCGCTCGACGAGGGTCGTGCCCGTGCGGGTCTCGAGGCGGCGCACCATCTGCGAGATGGCGGGCTGGGAGTAGCCCAGGGAGAGCGCCGCCGCCGTGAAGCTGCCTTCGTCGGCGATGGCGCGCATGACGCGGAGTCCGGCGGCATCGATCATGCGGCAGATTCTATAACAGACAGTTATCGATCTCACAGCCTTGGCGTCACGTGCTGATGGAGCAGGAGCCTCCTGGGCCCTCAACCTCAGGCTCGTGCGCCTGTCGCAGCGGGGTGGCCGGATCCTGAGGTTCGTTGGCACGTGAGCCACTGGTGCGCCGTCCGTCGCGGCGGTGCACTGGAGCCATGACGTCTGACGCCACCGGGCCCGCCGGCCTCGACCTCACCTCGAACGCCGCCCTCGTCCTCATCGACGTCCAGACTGGCTTCGCCGACCCGGCCTGGGGCCGCCCCAGCCCCGATGCGGCCGGGGCGCAGGACAACATGCGGCGGCTCGCGCAGGCGTGGTCCGGTGGTGGTCGCCCGCTCGTCGTCGTCCGGCACGACAGCACCTCCGCGTCCTCCCCGCTGCGGCCGGATGCGCCCGGCAACACCCTCGAGCCGTGGGTTGCCGCCCTCGACGCCGACGTGCTCATCACCAAGACGGTGAACTCGGCGTTCATCGGTGACCCCGCTCTCGAGGCATGGCTGCGCGAGCGGGAGATCGCGCAGATCGTCGTCGTCGGCATCCAGAGCAACATGTGCGTCGAGACGACGGCGCGGATGGGCGGCAACCTCGGCTTCGACGTCATCGTGCCCATCGACGCGACGAGCACGTTCGACCTCTCCGGACCGGACGGTGACGTCCTCACCGCCGAGGAGCTGCGCCGGGCCACGGCGACGAACCTGCACGGCGGCGGCTTCGCCCGGGTCGTCTCGACGGCAGCCGTCCTCGACGCGGTGACCACGGCAGAGGCGAGCCGACACGATGACCTGGGGTCGCACCGTGTCTGACATCGTCGAGGTGGTGGTGGCGTGTAATCGGTGTGTCGTCAGGGCCCGTCCCTTTGAAGACGACAACGTGGTTGTTGAGGCGAATGGGGCGAGAGGTTGCGTTTTCTGCTGAGCCAAGAGTGAGCGTGCCAAACGCGCTAGACGAGCCCAAGCATCGCGGCAAGTGTCTGAAGCACCGTCTGGCTAGCGTCTACCGCGCCAGCGACGACGACCCCTTGCGCGATCTTGTCCCTCAGGCTGTCGCGCTGAGGTTTGTCCGGTGCCGCCGCCTCCTTGATCGCATTGAGTGCTTCACGGAGTTCTGCGGGCCCGTCTGGCCCGACTTCAGCGAGCGCGGAGCCGACGAGGAAGAGGATCTGGGCCCGCTCGGTGGCACCGACTGTCTGCGTGACCTTCTGGACGTTCCCGGTGCCTCCAGCCTGCACGCCGCCGACCGTGCTGCCGTCGCCAAACGTCGTGGTGATCCGGTTGTCCGTGTATGCCGCCTCCCTCTCGTAGTGATCGGCGAGAAGTCCGTCGATCCCGGCAACCTCATAGATCCTGTCCTGCGGCAGCAGGCGGAGGGCAGTCCCGCCCCAACCACGGAGGACCTTCACGAGGCGCCAATCTTCGAGTTTGGTCACAGCGAGTCGACGCTCCTCCTCGGTGACAGCAACACCGTCCACACTGACTACGGCGTCGTCAGTGTCGCTCAGGACCGATCGAACGATTGCGCGCTGCACGGCATCCCAGCGATCCGGCCCGGCCTTACGCGACCGGCTAATGCTTCCAGCCAACGCGCGTCCACGAGAGGTCAACGCAATAACGTGGGCGACTCTCTTGTCGGGTGACACGAGACCGAGATCCTCAAGGCGCTGGTCCGCTATCAACGCAGTTCGTTCGTCCGTCCCTAGCGCCTTTGCTGCGGAAGAGGGGCTGAAGGGCCCGTCTGCCGCAGCCAGTGCCATGAGCAGTTTCTCTTCGTCGCTGCCTCGGATCTCGCGCATGATGTCTTGGTCGTTCATGTGGTGCTCCTCGCTTCGCCAGAGAGATGTTCGCCCCGAGCCTGCGGGCTGAGTTGAAGGTATCCACCGCTGCCGACAGCGCAATCGAGTTGTCCACAGGTCCATGGCAACTCGGTCAGCGGCGCACGCCCTCGAAGGGGCCATCTACGCTGAGCAGGTGGAGTACGTGACCGTGTCCGAGATTGCGGACGTCCTCAAGCAACACAGCCCTGCGCTGGTGCTGACGGGCGCGGGCATGAGCGTCGATTCTGGAATCCCGTGCTACCGACCATGGCCCCCAGAAAACTCTGTCTCCAAAACACCCCATTCCACCGAGAGCGGGATCCCGGACTACCGCGGACCGGACGGCAACCGGCGGGTGACGCCGATGTCGCATCAGGAGTTCACCGCGACGAGCGCTGCGCGACAGCGCTACTGGGCACGCAGCTTCATCGGCTGGAGCCGCTTCACCTCGGCCGAGCCCAACGACGGCCACCGCGCCGTGACCGCGCTCCAGGCGGCCGGTGTCTTCGGCACCGTCATCACCCAGAACGTCGACGGCCTGCACCAGGAGGCGGGCACCAGCGACGTCGTCGAGCTGCACGGCAGCCTCGGTGAGGTCGTCTGCCTGACCTGCGACGAGCGGACCGACCGCGACCTCGTCCAGGCGCTTATGGACGAGGCCAACCCCGGCTTCACCGCCCACGCCCTCGGTGAGGTGGCCGACGGCTCGCAGGTGAGCAGCCAGATCCGACCGGACGGCGACATCGTCCTCGCCGACGAGGCGGTAGCGACCTTCGTTGCGCCGCGGTGCCTCGTCTGCGGCGAGGACACGCTCAAGCCGGACGTCGTCTTCTTCGGCGGCTCCGTGCCCAAGCCCCGCGTCGAGCACTGCTTCGCCCGCACCGACGAGGCCCCGGCCCTCGTCGTCCTCGGCTCGTCTCTCAAGGTGATGAGCGGCTACCGGTTCGTGCGGCGCGCGGCCGCGAACGGCATACCCGTCGTCGTGATCACGAGGGGACCCACGCGCGGGGACGGCGAGACGACGCACCGGATCGACGCCCCGCTCGGGACGACGCTCTCGGCCCTCGCGCGGGTCGTGACGTCAGGGGAGCAAGCCGCCCTCGCCGGATGACTGGGTGGAAGGGCCGACCCGGTCGCAGGGTCGACAGGGCGGCCCCCGACCGGCAGGGTGAGGGCATGGCTGAACTGCACCCCAAGCTCGTCGTCCGTGGCGCTGACGCTGCGATCGCGTTCTACGAGAAGGCTTTTGGCGCGGTCCTCACGCAGCGTTACACGGTGGGGGAGTCCGTCGTCTTCGCCGAGCTCGAGCTGCTCGGCGGGGTCATGACGCTCAAGGACGAGGACGGGACGGACCGGTCGCCGGCGACGCTCGGTGGTCCGGGGGTGGTCGTCGAGGTGACCGCGGACGACCCGGACGAGGTCGTGAGCCGGGCCGTCGATGCGGGTGCCGAGGTGAGGTTCCCGGTGGCGGACCAGCCCTACGGGGCCCGCGGGGGTCGGGTCCGCGACCCCTTCGGCCACGAGTGGCTCATCCAGACCGCCCCGACGATGACGCCGGAGGAGACCCAGCGCGCCATCGACGAGGCCTACGGCTGAGGCACGGCGACCCGCGGTCGCTCGTGCCCGCCCTGGCGCTCCGACGTCAGACGCGGCGCAGGACCGCGGTGACCTTGCCGAGGATCGTCGCGTGGTCGCCGTCGATCGGCTCGAACGCCGGGTTGTGCGGCATGAGCCAGACCTTGCCGTCGCGCCGCTTGAACGTCTTGACGGTCGCCTCATTGTCGAGCATCGCCGCGACGATGTCGCCGTTCTCGGCGGTCGGCTGCTGACGGACGACGACCCAGTCGCCGTCGCAGATCGCGGCGTCGACCATCGAGTCGCCGACGACCTTGAGAAGGAAGAGGGAACCCTCACCGACGATCTGCTTCGGCAGCGGGAAGATCTCCTCGACCGACTCCTCGGCCATGATCGGCACGCCGGCCGCGATCTGGCCGAGCACGGGCACGTAGCTCGCCTCGGGACGGGCGTCCCCGGAGCCGGTCGGGTCGAACTCGGCGGTCGGGTCGTCCGGCGTCGCGCCGCCGCGGTAGCCGCGGATGTCGCTCGGCGTGTCGGGGGAGATGACCTCGAGGGTGCGCGGGCGGGTGGGGTCGCGGCGCAGGTAGCCCTTGCGCTCGAGCGCCTGCAGCTGGTGCGACACCGAGCTGGGGGAGGCGAGGCCGACGGCCTGGCCGATCTCCCGCATGGTGGGCGGGTAGCCACGGCGGTCGACGGAGTTGCGGATGACCTCGAGCACCTTGCGCTGGCGCTGGGTGAGCGTGCCGTCGCCGGGGTCGCGGTCGGGCAGCTCGTGCACGGCGGCGTCGGCTGCGGCATCGGTGGCGTCCGCGGCGTCCGTGGCCCGGCTCTTGGCGCGCTTGTCGGTCATCTCGACTCCTCACGAAAGTGCGTTGTCAGTGGTCCCTGATTGGCTTCCTGACATGCCGACAGAGTACGGAGATCACGCACCCCGATCAAACATCTGTTCGACGCGTGTCTTGATCGACTCGAACATCCGTGCTACAACTCGTACAGACGTTCTATCGAACGTCCTTTCGATCCAGGAGGACCCGATGAGTGCAGCAGTCGCCCTTGACCCCGCAGTGGGGTATGCCGGTGCGCCGGCTCCGCGGCCCACCCGCCGGCCCCAGCGCCCGCGCCTCGTGCTCGTCCCGACCGGTGACGCCGTTCCGGCCGCTGCACGTCCGGCGCTGCGGCTCACGCGAGCCGGACGTCTCGCGATCACGACGACGGTGCTGCTCGCCGCGGCTGTCGCCGCGTTCCTCGGCCTCACCGGGGGAGCGGCCGCGTCGTCCGCACCCGTGACCGTGACGGTGCAGCCGGGGCAGACGCTCTCGCAGATCGCCGCCGAGCACCTCGCGGGCCAGTCCGTCGCCTCGGCCGTCGCCGAGCTCCAGCTCGCCAACGATTTGCGCACCGCCCAGGTCCAGGTCGGCCAGACCCTCGTCATCCCGCAGGACTGAGGCGCCACGGGTGACACAGACTCCGAGCCGCTTCGACCCCGGCTCGGACCCTGAGCAGTGATGCGAGCTTCGACCCCTCGCCGGCTCAGCACGGAGGGCGCCCCGCCCGAACCGCACCAGGTGGTGTGGCCCGCGGGGCGCCCTTTGCCGTGCCCCCTTTCCCGGAACTCGCAATATGTCGGGGCCTTCGGGACTTCTACCTGTCATGAGTGCAGAGACAGGAGCAGGGCGCACGACCGGGCCCACACCGTCGGGCCAGCGCATCCGGCAGCTGCGGGTCGTCGTCGAAGCAGCCGACTACGACGAGGCGGTGCGGTTCTACCGTGACGTGCTCGGCATGGACGAGATCGGCGCCTTCTCCGAGGGCGCCGAGGACCGGGTCGCCATCCTCGAGGCCGGCCGCGCGACGCTCGAGATCGCCAGCCCCGCGCATCGGGAGGCGATCGACCGCGTCGAGGCGGGCGGCACGCCGAGCCCGCGCATCCGGCTCGCGTTCGAGGTCGACGACTCGCAGGCGGCAACGCGCCAGGCGGCGGACGCTGGGGCCAACATCGTCGCCGAACCGGTGCTGACGCCGTGGATGTCACTCAACTCACGGCTCGAGGCCCCGGCTGAACTCACCATCACCCTCTTCGAGGAGACCGAGGACTCCCACGAGCGGGCTGAGCGCGAGGGCTTCGGCACGAACCGAGCGTGAGCCGCGGGTCAGGATGCGGGGAAGTAGCCACAGGGCGGGCTGGTGTCGCTCTTGTCCGAGTCGGACCTGATGAACAGGATCCGGTTCCAGCCACGCGGGACGCCCTCCCGTGAGTCGTCGAGGTCCATCGCCTGGATGTCCTTGCCGGTGAGCATCACCGGCGCATCGTCGTCAGCCCAGGCCCGCGGTCCGTCGTCGCCGAAGTCCGAGCCCGGGAAGCCCAGCCCCCGCCCCTCGCGGTACGGGCACATGAGTGCCGTGACTGTCGGGGCGATCTGCCACGCAAACTCGTCCCGGACCCGGATCGTCGAGGTGGTCTGCGCCGTCGGCTTCTCGGCGCAGATCTCCTCACCGCGCACGAGGCGAGTCACGGAGAAGGTGTTGGGCTTGGTCAGGCGGACCTCCTCGGTGACGTTGCCGCACCGCTCGTCGAGCGTGAGGCCGGGAACCACCTGGCGAGGTTTGTCGGAGCTGGCGTCCCACAACCAGGCCGACCGGGTCTCCTGGTAGCCGTTGCCCTCCTCTGCGACGAGAGTGACGAGCGCGTCCTCGTCACCGTCGCCGTCGATGTCGAGGTACCTCGGCGTGTCGTCCACGGACCACGTCAGGCCCGCCGGGCCGCTGGCCCGGCCGTCGCGGAGGGTGACTCGGGCACTCGGGTTGACCGGGTCCCGCCACGTGAGGTCCCCGAAGTCGACCGCCCTGATGCCGGACCGAGGGGAACCCGACGACCCGGGTGCGGGGCTGGCAGCACTCGACGACGGTCGCGTCGTCGACGCCGGGCTCGCAGTGTCCGAGGGCGGGGTGGGTGTCGGGGTCGAGGACGTGACGGGGGAGCGCGCGCTGTGTGCACTGACCGTCGGTCCACCCGCGCCTCCGGCGGTCTCATTGCCGGTGCAGGCGGTCAGCGCCGCGATCGCCGCGACGAGCGCCAGTGCTCTCGACTCCCTCATGAGCGTCCCCTTCCCCTGCCGCGCTGACCGCGCTGCGCTCACTCTAGGGCGGGACGCCGACAACCGAGGGGAGGGCGACACGCCGAGGGCTGAGCGCGACACGCGGAGAGTTCGGCCGATGGCTTGCGAGACCTGGGTCACGAGCGCATACTTGCCACTACATCTAGTGGTTACACCGATGTAGTTCGTCCACATATGGTTCACAGGGGCAGGGGACTTCTCCACACGTTGTCCCCAGGCAGTCCCCAGAACCGTCCCCAGTCCCGCCGTTCCCGAGCACGCGAAGGAGTCCGACATGCACTGTCCGTTCTGTCGCCACACCGACTCGCGCGTCATGGACTCGCGCACGACCGACGACGGCGCCAGCATCCGCCGTCGCCGGCAGTGCCCGGAGTGCGGCAAGCGCTTCACGACCGTCGAGACCGCGGCCCTGTCCGTCGTCAAGCGGTCGGGGGTGACCGAGCCGTTCAGCCGCGCGAAGGTCCTCGTCGGTGTCCGCAAGGCCTGTCAGGGCCGGCCCGTCACCGAGGACCAGCTCGCCGTGCTCGCCCAGCAGGTCGAGGAGAGCATCCGCGGGCTCGGCCAGGCCGAGATCGAGGCCCACGAGGTCGGCCTCGCGGTCCTCGAGCCGCTGCGCTGCCTCGACGAGGTCGCCTACTTGCGCTTCGCGAGCGTCTACCAGGCGTTCGACAACCTCGAGGACTTCGAGCAGGCCATCACCCTGCTCCGCGTCGAACGCGACGCCACCGGGGAGGAGCCGGCCGGTATGCCGTCCGCTCGCCTCGGCGAGGGGAGCGCCGGTCCCAGCTGACCGGCATACGCACACCACGCACGACCGAACCATCCGCACGACCGCACGACCGCACGACCACGCACGACCCGGCCACTGTCAGTGGTCGGTGAGACCGTCAGAAGCAGGCCAGAGATCGCCCGGGATGAGCCGGGCAGAAGAGGGAGCGAGTCATGACCCAGACCGCCGGTGCACGTGCAGGTGCCCGCAAGAACGCCGCCAAGGGCAAGGGCGTGAAGATCGAGCGCATCTACACCACCCCGGGTGTCCACCCCTACGACGAGGTGACCTGGGAGAAGCGCGACGTCGTCCAGCAGAACTGGAAGACCGGCGAGACGATCTTCGAGCAGCGCGGCGTCGAGTTCCCCGACTTCTGGAGCATCAACGCGTCCACGATCGTCACGACGAAGTACTTCCGCGGCGCCGTCGGCACGCCCGAGCGCGAGCAGGGCCTCAAGCAGCTCATCGACCGCGTCGTGCTGACCTACGTCAAGGCGGGCAAGGAGCACGGCTACTTCGGCTCCGACGAGGACGCCGAGATCTTCGAGCACGAGTTGACCTACGCCCTGCTGCACCAGGTGTTCAGCTTCAACTCGCCGGTCTGGTTCAACGTCGGCACCAAGTCGCCGCAGCAGGTCTCGGCCTGCTTCATCCTCTCCGTCGACGACTCGATGGACTCGATCCTCAACTGGTACAAGGAGGAGGGCTTCATCTTCAAGGGCGGCTCGGGCGCGGGCCTCAACCTCTCGCGCATCCGCTCGAGCAAGGAGCTGCTGTCCTCCGGTGGCACCGCCTCCGGCCCGGTGTCGTTCATGCGTGGCGCCGACGCGTCCGCGGGGACGATCAAGTCCGGTGGCGCGACCCGTCGCGCGGCGAAGATGGTCGTCCTCGACGTCGACCACCCCGACATTGAGGAGTTCGTCGAGACCAAGGCGCGCGAGGAGGACAAGATCCGCGCGCTGCGTGACGCCGGCTTCGACATGGACCTCGGCGGCAAGGACATCGTCTCGGTCCAGTACCAGAACGCGAACAACTCCGTGCGCGTCAACGACGAGTTCATGCGCGCCGTCGAGGAGGGCACCGAGTTCGGGCTGCGCTCGCGCAAGGACGGCTCGGTGATCGAGACCGTCGACGCCCGCGAGCTCATGGGCAAGATCGCCAAGGCCGCGTGGGAGTGCGCCGACCCCGGCATCCAGTACGACGACACGATCAACGACTGGCACACGAACCCCGAGACCGGCCGGATCACCGCGTCCAACCCGTGCTCGGAGTACATGTCGCTCGACAACTCCTCGTGCAACCTCGCCTCGCTCAACCTGCTGAAGTTCCTCAAGGACGACGACACCTTCGACGCGGTGAAGTTCCAGCAGGTCGCCGAGCTCGTCATCACGGCGATGGACATCTCCATCTGCTTCGCGGACTTCCCGACCGAGCCCATCGGCGAGACGACCCGCAACTACCGCCAGCTCGGCATCGGCTACGCCAACCTCGGCGCGCTGCTCATGGCGACCGGTCACGGGTACGACAGCGACGGCGGCCGGGCGCTCGCCGCGTCGATCACCTCGCTGCTCACCGGGGCTGCGTACAAGCGGTCCGCGGAGCTCGCCGGGGTCGTCGGTCCGTATGCCGGGTACGCCCGCAACGCGGACGCGCACAAGCGCGTCATGCGCAAGCACGCCGCGGCGAACGACGCGATCCGCACGATGCACACGATGGACAAGGACATCCACCGCGCCGCGACGAAGGCGTGGGACGACGTCGTCAAGGTCGGCGAGAAGAACGGCTACCGCAACGCCCAGGCGTCGGTGCTCGCCCCGACCGGCACCATCGGCTTCATGATGGACTGCGACACGACCGGCATCGAGCCGGACTTCTCGCTCGTGAAGTTCAAGAAGCTCGTCGGTGGCGGCTCGATGCAGATCGTCAACCTCACCATCCCGCGGGCCCTGCGCAAGCTCGGCTACACCGAGGAGACCATCGAGGCGATCGTCGAGTACATCGCCGACAAGGGTCACGTCATCGACGCGCCCGGCCTCAAGACCGAGCACTACGAGATCTTCGACACCGCCATGGGTGCCCGGGCGATCTCGCCGATGGGTCACGTGCGGATGATGGCGGCGACCCAGCCGTTCCTCTCCGGCGCCATCTCCAAGACGGTCAACCTGCCCGAGTCGGCGACGGTCGAGGAGATCGAGGACGTCTACGTCCAGGGCTGGAAGATGGGCCTCAAGGCGCTCGCGGTCTACCGCGACAACTGCAAGGTCGGTCAGCCGCTCTCCGACGGCGGGTCCACCGCGAAGGACGCGGCTGCGGACAAGGCTGCTGGTGCGGCGGCCGCGGCCGACGTTGCCGGCGAGGCGAAGGTCGTCGAGAAGGTCGTCTACCGGCCGACGCGTGAGCGCCTGCCGAAGCGTCGCTCCTCGCAGACGACGTCGTTCGCCATCGGCGGTGCCGAGGGCTACATGACGGCCGGGACGTACGAGGACGGCCGCCTCGGCGAGGTGTTCCTCAAGTTCGGCAAGCAGGGTTCGACCCTGGCCGGTGTCATGGACGCCTTCTCCATCGCGGTGTCCGTCGGCCTCCAGTACGGCGTGCCGCTCGAGACGTTCGTCGAGAAGTACACGAACATGCGCTTCGAGCCCGCCGGCATGACCGACGACGCGGACATCCGTATGGGCCAGTCGCTCGTCGACTACGTCTTCCGTAGGCTCGCGCTCGACCACCTCGACTTCGAGACCCGGTCGTTCATGGGCATCCACACGGCCGAAGAGCGCCAGCGTCAGCTCGAGACCGGGTCCTACGCCCCGGCGACGGGTGACTCGGACGACTCCGAGGCGATCGAGGACGAGATCGAGTCCTACTCGCAGGGCGTCGGCGCCTCGTCGCCGAAGAAGACGGCGGAGGCAGCGCCGGCTGCACCTGCCGAGGCGGGCGTCGGTGCGGACGCCGACGGCGAGGAGCACGCGGACGAGGTCAACTTCGGTGCCGGCGCCGCGTCGGCCCGCGAGGTCTCCGGCGACGTCCACTCCTCGGCCGAGCTGCTCGAGAAGTTCCAGGGTGTGTCCGCGGACGCGCCGATGTGCATGACCTGCGGGACGAAGATGCGCCCCGCCGGCTCGTGCTACGTCTGCGAGGGCTGCGGCTCCACCAGCGGCTGCAGCTGATCCCCGGCTGAGCCGCCACGCGACGGCCCCGACTCCACGGATCTGGAGTCGGGGCCGTCGTGCGTCCCAGCCGTCGAGGCTCGTGTCAGTGTCACGGTCCTCACGAAGGCGGCACATGTCACGCACTTGTGAGGACCGTGGCCGACGGGGCTGCCAAAGCTCACCGTCGAGTTGTCTCCAGGTCCTCGTTGCCTGGGACGATGCATGCATGACAACGGCGCAGGGTCCGGCAGGGTCGGTATCGGGACGACTCATCCCAGCCACCCGGCCGCCACTCTCGGGTGACGAAGCCTTCATTGGTTTGGACCGCACCGTCAAGGACTTCTGGCGGTTCGCCATGTCCGATCTCCGGATGAACAACACTCGCGGGTACGTCGCTGAGTTTCTCGTCGCTCAAGCGGTCGGAGCGCACGCGCTCCGTGTCGAGTGGGACGAGTACGACGTCCTCACGCCCGAGGGTCTGCGCATCGAGGTGAAGTCCGCGGCGTATCTGCAGAACTGGGAGCAGACGAACCTGTCGAGAATCACGTTTGCGGGCCTGGCTCGCCGCGGGGTGACGGTCGGACGTGCCGACCCCAGTCCGATCTTCGGTGCGGACGTGTACGTGTTCGCGCTCGAGACAGCCACGGACCATGACAGCTTCGATCCGCTGTGTGTTGAGCAGTGGGATTTTCACGTCGTGCCCCGCACCATGATCGAGGCACTCGGCCAACGGTCTCTCGGTCTGGGTACTGTGAGGCGACTCAGCGGCGGAAGCGTTCCCTTCGAGCGACTCGGCTCCACGATCCGAGCACTTGCGATGGAAGAGGAGCGAGAGGAGCCGGGGTGAGGCCACAGTCGGCCGTTCGCTCGCGAGAGGCGAGCGGACGGCATACCGAATCGGCGCGGAACGTGTTGTTGACGCAGACCCGGGGATCGTCGTTGGGTTTGGGTCGATGTCGATGCCGATGCCGATGCCGATGCCGATGCCGATGCCGGTGCCGGCGCCGAGCCGATGCCGCTGTGGCTCAGCGTCGCGCTAGGCCGCCCTGCCACAGCAGCGGCTGCGCAGCTCACGCGCCGGCGCAGCTCACGTGCCGCTGTAGCCCCGCAGCGCCATCTGTTGCGGGGCCGGCGGAACCTCGCCATGCTGGTCTAGGCCAGCACTCACCGGAGAGTGTTGCCAACCACCGGAGGGCTGATGTCCCACCTCGTCTCCCGAGCTGTCGTCGTACTTGTTGGCGTCATCGTCCTCGGTGCCGCCACTAGCCTCGGGGCTCCGACTCCCTCGAACGCCGCCGGGGTTCCTGCGACGATCACGCCATCGTTGGCGACGACGACGGAGAACGACACCGTGACTCTTGCCGCGACACCACCGATGGGCTGGAACAGCTGGAACCAGGTCCGCTGCTACGACCTCACCGAGGACGTCGTGAAGCGCGCCGCCGACACGGTGGCCTCGACCGGTCTCGCGGCCGCCGGCTACGAGTACATCGTCGTCGACGACTGCTGGCAGGACCTCACGCGCGCCAGTGACGGAACGCTGCGGTCCAACCCGGAGCGCTTCCCGAGCGGCATCAAGGCCCTCGCGGACTACGTCCACGCGCGAGGGCTGAAGTTCGGGATCTACGGTTCCCCCGGGACCGACACCTGCGCGATGTACTGGGACGGCTACCCCGGCAAGAACCTCGGGTCCTACGGCTACGAGGAGCTGGACGCCCGCACCTTCGCTTCGTGGGGGGTCGACTACCTCAAGTACGACTGGTGTCGCGCCGACATCACCAGTGGCCTCGAGCCGATCCCCGCCTTCACGAAGATGCGCGACGCGTTGCGCGCAACGGGTCGACCCATCGTCTACTCAATCTCCGAGTACGGCGACACCAAACCATGGACCTGGGCGCAGGGCATCGCCAACCTGTGGCGCACGACGAACGACCTCGGCCCGACGTGGGCGTCGGTGTCGAACGTCATCAACCGACAGGCGTCACTGGCCGACTACACCGGGCGCCCCGGCGGCTGGAACGACCCCGACATGCTGCAGATCGGCAACGGCTCCCTCACCGACGTCGAGAACCGCACCCACTTCACGATGTGGTCGATCCTCAACGCCCCGCTCTTCCTTGGCACCGACCTCGAGCGGCTCAGTCCCACGACGATGGCGACCGTCACCAACCCTGAGGTCATCGCCATCGACCAGGACTGGGCCGGGAGCCAAGGCCGCCGTCTGTCGCAGGACGGCCCGGCTGAGGTCTGGGGCAAGAAGCTCAGCGACGGCGGGTATGCCGTGGTGCTATACAACTCCGGCAACGAGAGCGCCCTCGTGAGGACCGACCTCGCCGCCCTGGGGCTGGACCCGGGCGGCCGTGGGTGGGTCGTGCGCGACGCGTGGCAGCGCGAGGACGTGGCGAACACTCGCGGCAGCATCAGCGCAGTGGTGCCGCCGCACGGGGCGACGCTCTACCGGCTGCGACCGGCGCCCCGGGCCGCGGGCCTGACCTCCGCCGTCACCGTGACGGCCGAGCCGAGCGCCGTCGGGGCCGGAACCGTCACGGATGGCGAGCTCACCGTGACCAACTCGGGAGCGACGCCACTGCTCAAGCCGGAGGTCAGCCTGACCGCGCCCGCGGGCCTCGACGTCGAGATGGTCGGGACGTTGCCCGCAGCGATCGGGCCGGGTCAGATCGTCCAGGTCCCTGTCCGGTTCACGGCCGACGCCGACGCGGTCGAGTCGCGCACCGTCCTCGTGGACATCACTGCGCGCTCTCCGTCGGGTGCCCGGACGACGCAGCGCACCGCTGTCACCGTGACCGTCACGCCACCGGCTCCGAGCGGGTCGACGTGGGTCAGTGACCTGGCCTTCGTGTCCTCCTCGAACGGGTGGGGGCCGGTGGAGCGCGACCTCTCGAACGGGGAGCAGGCGCAATCTGACGGCAGCGCGTTGACCATCGACGGCGTGACCCATGAGAAGGGGTTGGGTGTCCACGCGCGCTCCGAGACATCCCTCTACCTCGGGGGCGCGTGCCGCCGCTTCACCGCGTCGGTCGGAGTCGACGACGAAGTCGGCGATCTGGGCTCGGTCCGCTTCTCCGTCGTGGGTGACGACGGAACGCTCTATCGCTCCGAGACGCTGCGCGGCCCTGATGGAGCTGCGGAGGTCTCCGTCGACGTCTCCGGCGTCCGCTTCCTCGACCTCGTCGTCGACGACGCCGGCGACGGGGTCGGCTCGGACCACGCCGACTGGGGAAGTGCCCGGCTCGACTGCAGCTGAGCCGCGCTGCGAAGGCGCTGCGCCTGCGGCGCTTGACCGGGTATGCCGGCCGCGTGCGTGGTCGGGGCCTCACGTGTCGTGGTCGGAGCCGTTGTCAGTGGCTGGTGTTTGACTGTTCCTCATGGACGTGATGGAGCAGCTGGAGGGGTCGCCGGGGGCGGCTCTGGGTGCTGTGTTGCGTTCTGCGAGTGGGGTTTTGGCTGATGTTGGGTCGGTGGTGTCGTCGTTGTCGGGGGAGGAGCTCGCGGTGGTGATGTCGCTGGCGGACGAGGTCGCGGCGCGGGCTCGGGCGGTGACGGCGCTCAGCGAATTTCCCCAGAGTTGCTCATCGAAGTTCCCCAGGTCGCGGGGTCAGGTTAGTGCAGGTTCGTGCCGGTGGTGACGCGGCGGAGTTCGCCGGCGGCGGCGTGGTGGTTGCGGAGCCGGTAGGAGGCGCCGTCGAG
>NZ_PVTI01000038.1 GCF_003002895.1 Knoellia remsis
CCCCCAATTGGGTGAGATCGGGACGCGAAGGCGCGCGCCCGGCATACCAGCGAACGTGCGTCAGGAGCGTTCGAGGAGGACGACCTCTTCGAGGAGGGCGTCGACATCGGTGCGGTCGATGACACCGGCGAGGGTCTGACGGACCGCCGCCGCCGACCACGCCACCCCGGTCCGCAGCACCTCGGTCCAGTCGACGTCGGCGGGGTCGCGCCCGTCGATGCCTGCGCAGACGGCGGCGGTGAGCGCGTCGCCCGCGCCCGTCGCGTTGCCGGCGCCCGGGCTGCTCGGTGAGGCCTGCACGACCCGGCCGTCGGCTGTCACGAGGACGAGACCCTCGGCGCCGCGCGACACGATCGCCGCCCAGGCGCCCTGCTCGACGAGAGCCCGTGCGGCATCGGTCGGGTCCGCGAGACCGGTCATCGAGGTCGCCTCGCTCGCGTTCGGCTTGACGAGCGCCGGCGCCACCGCCAGGACGTCCTCGACCCACGCGCCGCGACCGTCGATGACGAGCAGCACGCCGGCCCGGTGCGCCTCACGGCACAGCTCGACGAGCACGTCCTCCGGTGTCGCGGGCGGCAGGCTGCCCGCGATGGCGAGGACGTCGCCGGGCGAGCAGCAGCGCAGCACCGCGTCCGTGACTCGGTCCCACACCGCCACCGGCAGGACGCCGCCCTGCTCGTTGAGCACCGTCGCATGTCCGTCGGCGCCGAAGACCGCGACCGAACGCCGGGTCGCCACCGGCGATTCCACGATCTGGAGCCGTATGCCGCGCTGCGCCGCGTCCTCGATGAAGAAGTCCCGTTCGCCGTCCCCGATCGGCGCGACGGCGACGTGGTCGACCCCCATGGACGCGAGGACGCCGGCGACGTTGAGTCCCTTGCCCCCGGCGTGGGTTCCGGTGACCGACACGCGGTGGCTCTCGCCGACGAGAAGGCTCGGGACGGCATACGTCACGTCGATCGCAGGGTTCGGGGTGAAGGTGACGATCACGGCGCGGCCTCCATGGCGAGCAGGGATGCCCCGAGCGCGGCGGCACGGTCGCCGAGCGCCGCAGGGGCGGTGGTGGTCTGGTCGTGGCCGAGGGCGGCGGTGAGGCCCTCGCGGAGCGGGGTGAGCAGGACGTCGCCGGCGAGGACGAGGCCCCCACCGACGAGGACGAGCCGCGTGCCGGCGGCCGCACAGGCCGACGCCAGGACGCGCACGAGGGCGTCGATGGCGGTCGCCCAGATCTGCCGCGCGTCCGACCGGGAACCCGAGTCGGCCGCGGGGTCGTCGAGCGTCCGCACGAGGTCGACCGCGTCACCGTCGTGACCGGCGTCCCGCCACGCACGGCCGATCGCGCCGGCACTCGCCACCGCCTCCAGGCAGCCGAGTCGCCCGCAGCCGCACCGAGGACCACCGGGGTCGACGGTGACGTGCCCGATCTCGCCCGTCCAGTCGTTCCCGCGGACGACCGTCCCGTGCACGAGGAGAGCACTCGCGATGCCGGTTCCCAGCGGGACGAAGAGCACGTCCGCCACGCCCTGTGCCGCACCGAGCCGGTGCTCGGCGAGCAGGCCGGCGCGCACGTCGTGACCGAGGGTGGCCGGCACACCGAGACGCTCCGAGAGCCGGTCGCGCAGGGGCAGGTCGCGCCAGCCGAGGTTGGCGGAGAACGACGCCAACCCCTTGGCCTCGTCGACGATGCCCGGCACCACGACACCGACCGCGCCGACCGTCCCGTCGTGCCCGGACGAGGCGGCGTCGGCAGTGAGCGCGGCGACCACGTCGGCAACGACGTCAACGATCCCCTCACCCGGTCGAGATGGCGTGATATCGGTGCGGGACAACAGAACTGAGCCATCCGCGTCGCAGAGGACGGACTTGATGCGCGTCCCCCCGACGTCGACTCCCGCCCTCAGCATCGTTGCCACGCGCAGCAGTCTAGGGGGCCTTCTGGGGAGGCTTCGGAGCGGTCCATGAACGCGCCCACGGGAGGCGACGAAAGCTCACCGCCTGCTCGCGATGCGGGTGTTTGGCAGCTTCCCCGGTAGGGTTGGGAGCAGTGGTCCGCACCGTTCTGCCTCGGACCTCTCCCACCTTCACTGTCGATGCCGACGCGCCGCGACCGAGAAAGCCCGACGAGCACGACTGAGATGTCGTGACACCCGTCGTGGCTCGGACTCGCGCCGGGCAGAACCGACTGCATCAGAACTCTCTGGAGTACCCCTTCGTGTCCCTTGACACTGCCATGACCCATGCACCCACCGGCTCGCGCAGCAGCGGCTCGCGCAACGGCTCGCGCAACGGCTCGAGCAGCCCCGTCGACGCCGCGGACGGCTTCGGCCGTTACGGCGTTCCCGAGGCCCTCACCCGCGTCCTCGCCGAGCGCGACATCACGACGCCCACCCCGATCCAGGCGGCGACCCTGCCCGACAGCCTCGCCGGTCGCGACGTCCTCGGCCGCGGCCGCACCGGATCGGGCAAGACCTACGCCTTCCTGCTGCCCGTCCTCGCCCGTCTCGCCGAGAGCACCAGCGGGGCCGGACACCGCGACCGCCGCGACCGCCGCTCGCCCGCGCAGGGCCGCCGCCCCCGCGCCCTCATCCTCGCGCCGACCCGTGAGCTGGCCACCCAGATCAACGACGCCCTCATCCCGCTCGCCGCACCCCTCGGCCTGACGTCGCAGACGATCTTCGGCGGTGTGGGCCAGGGCCCGCAGGTCGCGGCCGTCCGCCGCGGCGTCGACGTCCTCGTCGCCTGCCCCGGCCGCCTCGAGGACCTCATCGGCCAGGGTCACGTCACCCTCGACGCCATCGAGATCACCGTCCTCGACGAGGCGGACCACATGGCCGACCTCGGCTTCCTCCCTGTCGTGAAGCGCCTCCTCGACCGCACGCCGCGCACCGGCCAGCGGATGCTCTTCTCCGCCACGCTCGACTCGGGTGTCAACGCCCTCGTCAAGCGCTACCTCACCTCGCCGGTCACCCACGAGGCCGACTCGGCGCAGTCCCCGGTCGCGACGATGGCGCACCACGTCCTCCACGTCACCCCGGCGCACCACCTCCCCGTCCTCACCGACCTCGCCGCCGCGCCGGGTCGCAAGGTCGTCTTCACGCGCACGAAGCACCGCGCGAAGAAGCTCGCCCGCCAGCTCAACGCAAACGGCATCCCGGCCGTCGAGCTGCACGGCAACCTCAGCCAGAACGCGCGAACCCGGACGATGGACGCCTTCCACGCGGGCACGGCCGAGACCCTCGTCGCCACCGACATCGCCGCCCGCGGCATCCACGTCGACGACGTCCAGCTCGTCATCCACGCCGACCCGCCGGTCGAGCACAAGGCCTACCTCCACCGCTCCGGTCGGACCGCCCGCGCCGGCAGCTCGGGCACGGTCGTCACGCTGATGACGGACGACCAGCAGCGCGACGTGCGCGACCTGACCCGCAAGGCCGGCATCAACCCCACGACGACGAAGGTCGGCCCGACCCACCCCCTGCTTGCGCAGCTCGCTCCGGGTGAGCGCGCCTTCCCGGGTGCGTTCGTCGTTCCCGGTATGCCGGCCAGCAGCTCGCGTGGTTCCGTCGCCGGGGGTGCCCGCGGTACGTCGGGCAGTGGCTCGTCCCGGGGCAACGGCTCGTCCCGGGGCAACGGCTCCTCCCAGGGCAACCGTCGTGGTGGCGGCAAGCGTGGCGGTGGCGGTCAGCGAAGCGGCACCAGCCAGGGCTCCCGCGGCGGTCAGCGCTCGGGCGGCTCCCAGCGCAGCGGCGCGCCGCAGCGTTCCGGCCGCGGCGCCGGCGGCGGCGCCGGCAGCTCCGGCAGCGCCGGACGCTCGGGTGGCGCGGCGGCGTTCTCCACGCGCTCACGCGCAGGCCGCCGGGGCTGAGCCGCAGCCGATAGCCTCGGCCCTGCGAGCACCCACCCCGTGACAGGAGCCGTCGATGGAGTCGAGCACCCTGGCCATCAGCGCCGCTGACGGCACCTCCCTCAACACCTACCGCTGGCTGCCGGACGGCCCGCCGCGCGCCATCGTCCAGATCGCGCACGGCATGGCCGAGCACGCGGCGCGGTACGCCCGGTTCGCCGAAGCACTCACCGGCGCCGGGTATGCCGTCTACGCCAACGACCATCGCGGTCACGGCGGCACCGGCTCACGCGACGACCACGGCTACTTCGCCGACCGTGACGGCTTCGCCACCGTCGTCGGCGACCTCGGCTCGGTGACGGAGTTCGCGCAGGCCGAACACCCGGGCCTGCCCGTCGTCCTGATCGGGCACAGCATGGGCTCGTTCCTGTCGAGGGCGTATGCCGCACAGCACGGTTCGCGTCTCGCCGGCCTCGTGCTCTCGGGCACCGCTGGAGACCCGGGGCCGCTCGCTGCAGTGGGCAAGCGGGTCGCAGCGACCCAAGCGCGACTGCGCGGACGGCGGCATACGTCCACCCTCATGGACAAGCTCACCTTCGGCCAGTACAACAACGCCTTCAAGCCGAACCGCACCGACTTCGACTGGCTCTCGCGCGACGACGCCGAGGTGGACGCCTATGTCGCGGATCCGTTGTCCGGCAACGTCTTCACGGCCGGGTTCTACTCGGACCTCATCGGCGGACTGCAGCAGGTGAATCGGCAGGCAGCGTTCACGGCCGTGCCGACGGACCTGCCGATCCTCGTCATCTCCGGTGACCGCGACCCCGTCGGAGACGACGGCAAGGGGCCGCGCCAGGTCGCCGACCGCTACTCCGCCGCCGGCGTCACCGACGTCACGGCGGTGATCTATCCCGAGGGCCGGCACGAGATGCTCAACGAGACCAACCGTGACGAAGTCGTCTCCGGCATCCTCGACTGGCTCGACACCCGCCTCCCCGCCACCCCCAGCTCCGACTGATTGCCAGTTCCCGGCACCCCTTCTCCCACTGATTGCGCACAGTTCGCATCACCGACGCGAACTGTGCGCAATAAGTCGGGGTCCAGACGACTGCACGAGGTCAGTCGGTGAGGGCGAGGGCCATCGCCTCGTCGAGCTGCTCCTCCTCGGCCGGTTCGGGGTCGTCGAGGTGCGCGAGAGCCGCGCGGCCGGCATACAACACGACCATGGCGAGCACGACGGCACCGGCACCGACCCAGAACGGCAGGTGCTCGCTCACGCCTTCGCCGAGCTTGCCCGCGAGCCACGGCGCGATCGCGCCGCCGCTGAAGCGCACGAAGCTGTAGGCCGCGGACGCGACGCCTCGCTCGACCGGCGCCGACTTCATCACCGACTCCGTGATGAGGGTGTTGTTGATGCCGAGCGCGAACCCGGCGAGCACGACCCCGACGATGAGCACCGGCTTGGACTCGGTGAAGAGCGCCATCGCCGCGAGGATGACGGCGAACGCACCCATCGCCGCGTGGATCGACGGCAGCGTGCCGAACCGGTGCTGCAGCCGCGGCGCGACGACGACGGACGAGAACGCCAGCATGGCGCCCCAGCCGAAGAAGACGAACCCGACCTGGATCGCCCCCAGCGACAACGGGAACGGCGTGAACGCCAGCAGCGTGAAGAAGCCGAAGTTGTAGAGCATGGCCGTGATCGCGACGACGAGCAGACCGCGGTGCTTCAGCGCGCGCAGCGGGTCACCGAGGCTTGTCGGTCGCCCCGTCGTCGGGGTCGGCGGCAGCATGATCGAGGTCAGGACAAACGCGATCACCATGAGCCCGGCAACGCCGAAGAACGGCCCACGCCAGCTGATTTCGCCGAGCAGCCCTCCAATGAGCGGACCGGTCGCGATGCCGACACCGAGCGCTGCTTCGAAGAGGATGATCGCCTGAGCCGTCGACCCACGGGCGGACCGGACGATGGTCGCGAGCGCCGTCGCGACGAGGAGCGCGTTGCCGAGCCCCCAGACCGCGCGGAAGAGGACGATCCCGGCGACACCGTCCTGGGTACCGGCGAGACCAGACCCCACGATGATGATGACGAGGCCGGCGAGGAGAGTGCGCTTGGCACCGAGACGGCTCGACACCGCGCCGGTGAGGAGCATCGCGAGCCCCATCACCGCCATGTAGCTCGTGAACAGCAGCGACACCTGCGACGGCGACGCGCCGAGCTCGTCGGCGATCGGCTTGAGGATGGGGTCGACGAGGCCGATCCCCATGAAGGCGATGACGGACGCGAACGCCACGGCCCACACGGGGCGCGGCTGCCGCCACATCGAGTTCTCGGACATGTTTCGCTTTCCTATATATGTTGGCGTGGTTGTGTCGTATGCCGGTCAGTGGCGTTCGGGGGTGGGTTCCGTTCTCGCGCGGGCGGGGTGTGCCGGGCGAGGCGCGCGGTCAGGTGAGGAGCTTGTCGAGGATGGCGGCGGCCCGGTTGAGGGTCGCGGCGTCCCGTGGGCCGAGGGTGTCGAGCAGGGGAGCGACGGCTGCACCACGACGGGCACGCCCCTTGGCGAGGGCCGCCTGACCCGCGGGGGAGAGCTCGATGCGGCTGGCGCGGGCGTCGTCGGGGTCGGGGGTTCGGGTGACCCAGCCGTGGCTTTCGGCGCGCTGGATCTGTGCGGTCATCGTCGGCTGGCTCGTACTGTCCGCGGCGGCGAGGTCGCCGATGCGGGCGGGTCCGAGCTCGGCGACGAGGGACAGCAACCGGAGCAGTGCCGGGGTCTCGAGCTTCGCGTCCCGCGTGGCCCGTCGGTGCAGCCGGGCGATGGTGCGCAGCAACGCCTCGCCGTCGACGATCACGCTCTCCTGGGTCACGAGATGCGACATTACATAGCCTCCCAATACATCGCAACCCCGTCCCCCACTGATTGCGCACAGTTCGCAGGACCGATGCGAACTCTGCGCAATAAGTCGTTTGGCCACACCACTGATTGCGCGCAGTTCGCAGGCGAGCGGAGCGAGCTGTGCGAACTGTGCGCAATCAGTGCCCCGTCACCCCCGAGGTAAGCGGGCGGCATACAGGCGGGCCGCGCAGCGTTCACCCTTCGTGGAGGTCTGGGACTCGATCGTCATCGGCGCGGGGCAGGGTGGACTCGCCGCGTCGTACTTCCTCACCCAGCGCGGCGTCGACCACGTCGTCCTCGATGCCAACCCCGTCCCCGGCGGCGCGTGGCAGCACCGCTGGGACTCCCTGACGATGCACGATGTCCACGGGGTCGCCGACCTGCCCGGCGAGCCGGCGCCCGTGCGCTCCGACCGCCGCGCCAACGACGCCGTCCCCGCTTACTTCGCCGGCTACGAGCGCCGTCACGACCTCCCGCTCATCCGTCCGGTCGAGGTCACGGAGGTCACGAGCGAGGGTGACCTTCTCGTCGTCCGCGCGGGCGATCGCGTATGGCGCACGCGCACCCTCGTGAACGCCACCGGGACGTGGACCAGGCCGAACTGGCCGGACTACCCGGGGCGCGAGGACTTCCGCGGGGAGCAGTTCCACACCGCGACGTACCCCGGGCGCGAACACCTGCGCGGCAAGCGGATCCTCGTCGTCGGGGCGGGCGCGTCCGCGGTCCAGTTCATCGGCGAGCTCGCACCCGTCGCGGATGTCGCCTGGGCGACGCGCCGCCCGCCCCGGTGGCGCACCGGCGAGTTCAACCCCGATGCCGGACTCGAGGTCGTCACCGAAGTGGAGAAGCGCGTCGTCGCCGGCCTCCCGCCGACGAGTGTCGTCGGGGTCACCGGTCTCATGCTGCGCGAGCAGGAAGAGGAGGCCCGGCTGCTGGGCGCCTTTGATGACCCGCTGCCGATGTTCGAGCGGCTCGAGGCCCACGGTGCGCGCTGGGCCGACGGGACGCTCGAGCCGTTCGACGTCATCCTCTGGGCGACCGGATTCCGTTCTGCCGTGGACCATCTGGACCCACTCGACCTGCCCGGACCGCTGGGCGGCATACCCCTCGAACGCGTGGACCGGAACGTCCAGGGCGCGACGACCGCGGCGCGCGACCACCGGGTGCACCCCGTCGGCTACGGCCCGTCGGCGAGCACGATCGGGGCGAGCCGCGCCGCCCGACGCGCCGCGCTCGAGGTGTCCCGCCAGGTCGCCCAGCCCCAGTGCGGCAGCACGCCCAGCAGCCCCGAGGTCGACCGCGTCCTGAGAAGGAGCCTCAGGTCAGCTGGTCGAGGAGGCGGAGCCAGACCTCGCTCGCCGTGGGATAGCTGGGTACGGCGTGGTGCAGCCGCGCCACCGGCACCTCGCCGGTGATGGCGACCGTCGCGGAGTGCAGCAGCTCGGCCACCTCGGGTCCGACGAACGTCGCGCCAACCAGCACACCGCGGTCGGTGTCGACGACGAGCCGGCACGTCCCGGTCGCGTCGTCGCGCAGCAGCCCCGCGCCCGACGCCGACGTGTAGTCCGTGTCGACGACCGTGACCGTCAGCCCCTTCTCGCGGGCCTCGGCCGACGTCATCCCGACCCACGCCACCTGCGGGTCGGTGAAGACGACCTGCGGCACCGGCACGTCGTTGGGCACGTCCGCCAGTTCGGCCGCATCGTCATCACCGGCGATCCGCCGCCCCACGAGCCGCGCCTGGTACTTGCCCCAGTGCGTCAGCGGCGCGGCCCCGTTGACGTCACCGACCGTGTGCAGCCACGCCGGCAGTGGGTCGCCACTCGTCACGCCGCGCAGGTCCTCGGCGCTCAGCCCGACCGACTCGAGACCGAGGTCGTCGGTGGCCGGTCGCCGTCCAGTGGCGACAAGGACTTCGGCAACCTCGAGCCGTATGCCGTCCGCGAGCGTCAGCGTGACGGGCCCACCGTGGACGGTCCCCACCGAGGCATCCGGGTCAGCGTCGACGCGCGTGGCGTCGGTGATCTCGGTCGAGAGCCGGACGTCGACTCCGTTGTCCTGCAAGCCCTTGACGACGAAGTCGGACACGACATCCTCGGCCCGGCCGAGCAACCGGTCGTCGCGAACGATGAGCGTCACGTCCGACCCAAGGGCGGCCAACCAGCGTGCCGCCTCGACGGCCACGACGCCGCCGCCGATGACGGCGATCGACTCCGGAACCTCGGTGACCGCGGTGGCGTCGCGCGACGTCCACGGTGCGAGGCCGGCATACGGCTCGGGGATGACCGCAACCGACCCGGTGGCGAGGACGACCGCCGAGCGAGCCCGCAGGGTGCGCGTCGAACCGTCCGACCCGGCCACTTCGACGACCCGTTCCCCGGCCAGTCGCCCACGGCCGCGCACGACCGTGATGCCGGCGCCATCGGCCCACTTGACCTGGCCGGTGTCCTTCCAGTTCGACACCCACGAGTCGCGGCGGGCGAGCAGTGCGTCGCGGTCGAGCACCGGTTCGCTCAGCCCGCCGAGGTGGGCGGCCGATGCGGCGACGTCGAGTGGTCGCAGCAGGGCCTTGCTCGGCATGCACGCCCAGTAGCTGCACTCGCCGCCGAGCAGCTCGGCCTCGACGATGGCGGCGGTGCGGTCGCTGCCGCGGATGGCGTAGTCGGCGGCATTCTCGCCGGCGGGGCCACCGCCGATGACGACGACGTCAAACTCCTCGACCTGCTCCGCATCGCTCATGACTGCACGCTAACCCTGCCCGACCGCACCACGACGGCGCCGACGCCGAAGAGCAGCCGCCCATCGCCCGACACGAGGTGCGGCAGGAGCCGATCGTCGCGCCGCCCGGTCGCCGGGTCGATGTCGACGACCGCGCACCGCTCCAGGGCCTGCGTGACCTCGACCGTTGCCGTGCCGAGGCGCAGACGCGTCCCGGGCGCCGGATCCACGTCAAGCTCAAGCGTCGCCGTCGCCCGGAAGCGAGCATCGAGAGCCGACGGCACGGCATACCCGTCGGCCTCAACGGCCGCGGCGAGACGCGCGAGCGCGCCGGTCGTCACGAGCGAGACCGCGTCGTAGTAGATGACGTCGCCGCGGTCCGCCCGCGCGAGCGTCACCTCACGACCGGCAACCTCCGCGAAGATCGACGTCAGCGAGCAGTCCTGCAGCGTCAGCCGCGCCCCGCGCCCCCAATAGTCGCTGACCTGCTCACCCCCGTCGCGGTCTCGGGTCGACGCCTCGACGACCTGCCCGTCGGGCAGAGCCACACTCATGAGATCGCCGGACACCCGCACGACGAGCCTTGTGAGAGAAGGGTTCTCGACACTGCGCAGTACCCTGTTCGTCGCCGGGTCGACGAGGCAGAACTGTCGATCACCCACCGGTCCGTGCGCGTCCACGTCGATCTGGTCGAGGTCGACGTGCCGGGTGCCCTTGAGCGCGGCGAGACCGAGTCGGGTGATCCGGGGCGAGGACTGCACCCGACGAGACTCCCACACAGTCCGGGCGGCTACCGTCGGCGCCCATGGACATCGGCGGCGAGATCGCGACCCGGTGGGCCGCGGCGATGCCGGGTCTGCCGCCGGGCGCCCTCGGCGTGGCCGCCGTCCTCGCGGCGATCGTCGTGCTCGTCCCCGGCCTGTGGCTGCGGCTGCGCATCGCTGTCACCCTCGTCCACGAGCTCGGCCATGCCCTCGTCGGCGTGCTGAGTGGCCGCCGCTTCACCGGGTTCGTCGTCCGCGGCGACATGTCCGGACACGCCGTCACGGTCGGCCCGGCGCGCGGCCTCGGCCGCATCGCGACGACGTGGGCGGGCTACCCGATGCCCGCGCTCGTCGGCCTGCTCATGCTGTGGTCCGTCTCGAGCGGGTATGCCGCCGCGCTGCTGTCAGCGGGACTGCTCGCGCTCGTCGTGGCGCTGGTCTTCGTGCGGTCGGTGGGTACCTTCGTGACCGTTGTCGCCGTGGGTGCACTGGTCGGGGCGCTGTGGTGGTGGCGGGACGACGAGGTGCAGGGATTGGTGCTCGCGACAACGGGATTCGTGCTGCTGGCCGGGTCATGGCGCCACCTCGCGGTCGTCGCTTTCGACGGTCGGAGGGACCGCGGAAGTGACCCCGCCGTGCTCAGCCAGCTGACCGGCATACCCTCGATCCTCTGGACCACGACGTTCCTCGCGGTGCACGCCGCGGCGACGTGGGCCGCAGCCCTCATCGTCCGCGACCTGCTGTCCTAGTACGACTTATTGCGCACAGTTCGCATGCTCGCCGGGGCTCGCATGCGAACTGTGCGCAATAAGTCGAAGGGGGAACTGCTACTTCTTGACGTCGTAGCGATCGAGGTCCATGACCTTGGCCCATGCCGCGACGAAGTCACGGACGAACTTCTCGCTCGCGTCGTCCGCGGCGTACGCCTCGGCGACGGCGCGCAGCTCGGAGTTCGACGCGAAGACGAGGTCCGCGCGCGTGCCGGTCCACGTCTGACCCTGCGGACCGGTGCCCTCGAACGTGTCGGAGCCGTCGGTGCCGTCGGTCGGCTTCCACGTCGTGCCCAGGTCGAGCAGGTTGACGAAGAAGTCGGTGCTCAGCGTGCCGACGCGGTCGGTGAGGACGCCGTGCGTCGAGCCACCGGAGTTCGCACCGAGGACGCGCAGTCCGCCGACGAGGACGGTCATCTCCGGGGACGACAGGCCGAGGAGGTTGGCCTTGTCGACGAGGGAGTACTCCGCCGGGAGCCGGTTGTCGGGCTTCTCGAAGTTGCGGAACCCGTCGGCCGCCGGCTCGAGCCACTGGAACGACTCGACGTCGGTCTGCTCCTGCGTCGCGTCGCCGCGGCCCGGGGTGAACGGCACCTCGACCTCGACACCCGCTGCGCGAGCGGCCTGCTCGACGCCGACGTTGCCCGCGAGGACGACGGTGTCGGCGAAGGAGATGTTGTTCGCCGAGGCGATCTCCTCGAGCTTGGCGATGACCGTGGCCAGCTCGGCCGGGTCGTTCGCGGCCCAGTTGCGCTGCGGCTCGAGGCGGATGCGACCACCGTTGGCGCCGCCGCGCATGTCGCTGGTGCGGTGGCTGCTCGCCGCGGCCCACGCGGTCTTGACGAGCTGCGAGACGTCGAGACCGGACTCGGCGATGGCGGCCTTCGCGGCGGCGATGTTCTCAGCAGTGGTGCCGAGTTCGTTCGCCGGGATCGGGTCCTGCCAGAGCAGCTCCTCGGTCGGGACCTCCGGGCCGAGGTAGCGCTCGACCGGGCCCATGTCGCGGTGCGTCAGCTTGAACCAGGCGCGGGCGAACGCGTCGGCGAATGCCTCGGGGTTCTCGTGGAAGCGGCGCGAGATCTTCTCGTATGCCGGGTCGACGCGGAGCGCGAGGTCGGTCGTGAGCATCGTCGGGAGACGCTTGGCGCCACCCTCGTCGGGGGCGGGGATGATCGCCTCGGCGTCCTTGGCGACCCACTGGCTCGCACCGGCGGGCGACTTCGACAGCTCCCACTCGTGGCCGAAGAGCATGTCCCAGAAGCCCTGGCCCCACTTCGTCGGGGTCGGGGTCCACGTGACCTCGAGGCCGGACGTGATGGCGTCGGCACCCTTGCCCGACTTGTAGCTGCTGATCCAGCCGAGGCCGTCGGCCTGCAGCGGCGCGGCCTCGGGCTCGGGCCCGACGTACTCACCGGGGTCGGCGGCACCGTGGGTCTTGCCGAAGGTGTGGCCACCGGCGATGAGGGCGACGGTCTCCTCGTCGTTCATCGCCATCCGGCCGAACGTGTCGCGGATGTCGTGCGCCGCGAGCGCCGGGTCCGGGTTGGCGTTGGGGCCCTCGGGGTTGACGTAGATGAGGCCCATCTGCACTGCGGCGAGCGGGTTCTCGAGCTTGCGGTCGCCGGAGTAGCGCTCGTCACCGAGCCACTCCTTCTCCGGGCCCCAGTAGACGTCGTCGTCCGGCTCCCACTCGTCGGTGCGGCCGCCGGCGAAGCCGAACGTCTTGAAGCCCATCGACTCGAGCGCGACGTTGCCGGTGAGGATCATGAGGTCGGCCCAGGAGAGGGACGAGCCGTACTTCTTCTTGACCGGCCAGAGCAGGCGGCGCGCCTTGTCGAGGTTGCCGTTGTCCGGCCAGGAGTTGAGCGGGGCGAAGCGCTGCTGGCCGTGGCCACCGCCGCCGCGACCGTCCTGGACGCGGTAGGTGCCGGCGCTGTGCCACGCCATGCGGATCATGAACGGGCCGTAGTGGCCGAAGTCCGCGGGCCACCAGTCCTGCGAGGTCGTGAGGACGGCCTCGATGTCCTTCTTGACCTCGGCGAGGTCGAGGGTCTGGAACGCCGCGGCGTAGTCGAAGTCCTCACCGAGCGGGTTCGACACCGGCTGGTGCTTGGCGAGGATGCGCAGGTTCAGCTTGTTGGGCCACCAGTCCTGGTTGGCGTCGCCCTCGGTCGGGTGCGGGAGGTTGTGGATGACGGGGCACTTGCCCGCGTCCTCGGCAGCCATCTCCGACTGCGTGCCGGCGGCACCGGCGGAGCCGGCCGGCTCGTTCATCTCCTTGACTTCGGCGTCGTCGGGCTTCTGGTCGTGGACCGTCATCGTCGTCCTTCCATCGTGGGTTGGGTTGTGCGAGTAGGGGATTGGTCTTGTGAGTCGTCGGCAGCGTCCTGGCACACAGAGCAGAGGCCCCAGTAGACGACCTCGGCCTCGTCGATGGTGAAGCCCTGCGGGTCGTCGGCGTGGAGGCAGGGAACCGAGCCGACCGCGCAGTCGACGTCGGTGATCGAGCCGCACGAACGGCATACGGCGTGGTGGTGGTTGTCGCCGACGCGCAGCTCGTAGCGCGCGGTGGAGCCGCTGGGCTGGATGCGGCGGACGAGACCGGCGTCGGTGAGCGCGTGGAGGCAGTCGTAGACGGCTTGGTGCGAGACGTTCGTATGCCGTCCGCGCACCAGCGCGATGACCGTGCCGGTGTCGGCGTGGGGCCGTTCGTGGAGGGCGTCCATGACGGCGAGACGTGGCCTGGTGACCCGGAGCTGCGCGGCCCGGAGCATGCCCTCATGGGTGAGGTGCACGTGCTCCGTCGGCACGGCGTGCTCGGTCTCGGCCATGGGCGCCACTCTGTCGCACGTAACTTGAATGTGTCAAGAAAACGCCCCTCCCCTCCCCATCCCGGCTCCCCAACTTTCCCGCCCCATGCGACAAGGTTGAGTGAGGTGCGGGAACGGTAGTTGCACCTCACCCAAGGTTCCGGCATGGGGCGACGGGTCCCACGTTCCGCGTGGGCAAGTTGGGACGGGCCGGTGGGTCGGTCAGACCCGCATGGCGCCGGGGCGGCCGTCCTCGACGACCCACGACGCGAACGTCGACTCCGGCGCGTCCGGCGTGCTGACCGTCGAGACGGTCCGGAAGTCGACCCGCAGCTGCGAGCGGTGGACGGTGGCGCGCATGTAGCCGCGCCGGTCGCCGTCGAAGAACCGGATGTGCGGGTTGAACGGGATCATCGGGCCGTAGTACGGGCCGTAGACGGAGCGGTCGCCGTTGCTCGAGATCGACGTACCGACGAACTCGGTGCCGACGACGGGTGAGTTCGCGGCGTCGAAGTCGGCGTGGATGTCGTTGACGAACGTCGAGTGCCAATCGCCTGTCACCGCAACGGGATTCGACACATTGGCTCGCGTCCAGGTGTCGGTGAGGCGTTTGCGGGCGGCGGGGAAGCCGTCCCAGGCGTCGTGCCAGAGGCGGTCGCCGGCGGGGCCGTCGTGGTCGAGCCGGGCGAGCATGACGTTGTTGCCGAGGATGTTCCACTGCGCGCGGGAGGTCTCGAGCCCGTCGTAGAGCCATCGCTCCTGGGTGTGGCCGAGCATCGTGACCTTCGGGTCGTATGCCGCGGCGCACGCGGGTGCCTCGCCCCAGCCGCAGGGCGGGACGTCGCGGTACTGGCGGCCGTCGACGAGGTCGAGCTGGGCGAGGGCGCCCCACTGCAGCCGGCGGTAGATGACCGGGCTCGTCGCGGAGCGGGAGGGGCGACGGACCGGCTGGTGCTCGTACCAGGCCTGGTATGCCGCGGCGCGCAGGGCGCTGATGTCACCTTCGTACTGTGACTGGGTGTTGGCGTAGTCGTTCTGCACCTCGTGGTCGTCCCACGTGACCATCCACGGGAAGCGGGCGTGGGCGAGCTGGAGCTGCTCGTCGGACTTGTAGAGGGCGTACTGCATGCGCCAGCGTTCCAGGTTGCGCGGCGCCTGCTGGAGGACGGCGGGGACGGGGGTCTTGCGGTAGCCGCCGTTGCTGGGGATGCCGCCCTCGTAGACGTAGTCGCCGAGGTGGAGGACGAGGTCGAGGTCTTCGCTCGCCATGTGGCGGTACGAGGGGTAATAGCCGTCGGCCCACGCCTGGCAGCTCGCGAAGGCGAAGGCGAGCTGGGTGCCGGTGGCGGTCGGGCTCGGAGCGGTGCGGGTGCGGCCGACGGGGGAGAGGTCACCGCGGTAGCGGAACCGGTAGAACCACTCGCGATCGGGCTCGAGCCCGTCTGCCTCGACGTGGACGGAGTGGGCGAGTTCGGGGAGGGCCCAAGAGCTGCCGGCTCGCACGATCCTGCGGAAGGACTCGTCGCGGGAGATCTGCCACTGGACGGGGACCTTCTTGGGCGGCATGCCCCCGCCGGGTTCGAAGGGCTCGGGGACGAGGCGGGTCCACAGGACGACGCTCGTGCTGTCGATGTCGCCGCTCGCGACGCCGAGGCGGAAGGGGTAGCCGCCGTTCTTTGGTGCCGGGGTGGCGTTGGCCCGGTCGACGGGCAGCTGGGCGAGGGCGGCCGCGCCGGCCAGGGCCGAGAGCGAGGTCAGGAAGCGGCGGCGGTCGAGGTCATGACGAGGGGTGGTGGTCATGGGTCTCAGTCCTACTGCGCTCGGGTGACCACTGAGCGACGCTGCGGCCAACGGCGTGGGGCGACCTCGCGGCATACGGACCCAACCGCGGACCCGCGTACGGGACCGGACCGGGACCGCGAGAGGCCGGGGACAGGTGAAGGGCCCTTGGAAGTATGAGTTCCAAGGGCCCTTCGGGTGATCGGTCGATGTGACGATCCCGATCGACATCTCATCTTCTCCAGTCCCGAGGGCCGCGTCACTTGGCTCTCGCAGCGGCCGAAGCCGCTGTGTGGACTCTCGGTTCCGAGGTGTCCCGCTCTCCTACGAGAGGAGTGCGTGAGAGATTTCTACGCCCGAATGCGCAAGTGGCACAAGGGGTTTGGCGAAGTTTCTTGAAGAGATTTTCGTGTCCACAGGCGTGTGGCGTGTCGTCCACAACACTGGTCTCGTCGTCCACCGTGATCGCGGGTTATCCCCATCTTGTCCCCAAGCACCTGTGGACAGGGTTGATTGACCGTCTCCAAGTCACTCGTCTTTGGATTGACCGGTCACAACCTCTCCTCCAGACGACCGCTGCGGCGTGCCCGAAGCCTTAAGTGAAACGGTGATGATCTCTGGATCGGGCTCCACTGGCGGCACCGGCTCCTGATCTTGCGTGGGATCCACGCCCTCGGTTTCACTCATGGGCTTGACCCATCTCCAAACCCAGGCGCTCGAGATACTCCTCGGCCCGGCGACGGTCCTGGGCAAGCAGAGTCTCGTTGCCCTCGCTGTTGTCCATGAGCGCAGGGTCCGGGCGCAGGGGTGGAACGGCCGGCGTCTCGGCGTCAGGTGCGGTCGCGCGCAGGGTGGTCATGATGTACTCCCTCATCCGAACACCTCCACGGTACTCCCCAACAGCAGCAGGAGGACCGCTCCTCCCAGCAGCCAGAGTGAGAACGTCAGCCTCCGAACCTTCGCTCTGAACCGCACTTCATCCTGCTCGAAGAGCCAGATCTTGGTGTCGAGCACGCGGAGTTTTGTCACCTCTGGGGCGGAGTTCAGATAGGCGTTGCGCAAGGCTCGAGGGTCAACGCTGCCGGCGACCCGGAACCAGATGGCCCAGAGCGCGACTCCAGCGGCGACCGCCGCCAGGACCTGGGCGGCGAAGTGGAACCACGACTGCGTGGATGCCGACAGTCCGATGAGCACGCCGCTGAAACCGACCACCACGCCTGCGCGCGTATCGAACGCCGACGCAAGCCTGGTCTGCTCTTCCAGCCGCACGTCGAACTCCGCGCGCACGATGTCCAGCGATGGGAAATCCGCCATTCCGTCCCTCCCGGTTGGCTCGATTCTGACTCAGGGTCCTGACAGCGTCGGTGACCTGAGCAAACAGAATGTCAGCGGGAGGCGTTGGGGCCGTAGAGGCGGGCCTTGGCTTCGCGGACGGTGATCGTCGTGACCGGCTCGTCCTGCAGGTCGGCGAACCCGTCGAGCGGGATCCAGTTCGCGCCACCGTTCACGCGGTACGACCCGGTGAGCTGGGCATCGACCTTCACCGGCCCTTCGCCGGTGTCCTTATAGGTATGCCGCACTGTGCCTTCCGGGTACGGCCCACCCTGGTCCTCGGTCCAGCCCGACTCGGTGCCGTCACCGAACGAGTAGTTGTACGCCGCCGGGTCGATCCGGAACTCGATCGACCACGAGAGCAGCTGAAGCGGCTTACTGATGTCGCCCGGCTTGAGACCCGTCGCCGGCCACTGCGCCTCGTAGTACGTCGGCAGGTTGACCAGCGTGACGTCACCCTCGGGCTGAATGTTCACCGTCGGCTTCGCAAACGGCAACGCCTTGAACGCCGTCAGGATCTGACCTGCGGTGGGAACTGGCGGCGGCGCGGGGGCAGGAGTATCCAAGCCACCGCAGCTCTGCCCCGCGAAGGTCCAGCCGGCGCTCAGGTCCTTGGGCCGCCGCCAGACGTAATAGAGAATCTCGTCCGAGGGGGGTTGCCTGTATTGACATGCGGTCATCGCATATCGACACACCTCATCGCTTGCGCTGTCAGGTGATGACCGTCGACGAGAACCACACGCCAGCACAAGCCGGTAATCGTATGGGTTCTCGGCCACAACTTGGTTGCTGTTCCCGCTGGAAGCGCTCGAAGGCTTTGGCGTTGGGGTCTGGCCCGGGGTCTTTTTTTTCGCCTTGTAACAGGCTGCCGCTGATGTGAGGCATGGAGCCGCCTCCGCGGGGGCAGGTGCACTGATCACGATCAACGGCGCTGCCGCGAGGGGCGCAATGGCACGTTTGAACATCACTTGATCTCCAGTGCTTGCACGGACCACCCGTCCCCGGACCTCTTGAGCCCCAACTCAATGTTGAGACGCCCGGCAGGATTCTTGCTGATCACCTTCCCTTGGCGATCAAGTCGCTGCGAGGGGGCCTCGTCGACAAGGAGGCCGATTGTGTAACCATCACCAGAGTCGTCGAGAACGGAAGCGTCATTCACGGTCATGGTGACCTTGTCTAGGCGCGTACCGGCGGCCTTGTTCTGGTCGACGATGTCAGCGATCTCGCTGCAGCTTGAGCAACTGCTGTCGGAGAGTGCTCTGAACACGCTGGAGTCAGAGCTCACATCCGCGCGATTCATCTCGAGGACGTAGAACTTGGCGAACTCGATGGCGCCCTCTTCGGTCTTGGCCTGCGCCTTGGACGGGATGCGTACCGTCGAGGTCGGACTTGGCGTCGCCGAGGCGCTCGCGCTCCCCGAACCACTCGGCGAGCTCGTTGCCGACGAACCGGACGAACTCGGCGTCGGACTGGCCGTCGCCTCCTTGTCCCCTCCGTTGCAGCCCGCCAAGGCGAGCGCAACAGCGCTCGCCAGCGCACCGGCATACGACATGGTCTTGCGTGACGTCATCGTGAAGTACCCCTCCGTCGTCCAGCGGCCACCGCTCCACCACGAGCAGCCGACCACCGCTTCCTGCCCTCAAGAGTGGCGTACTCCGCCCATAAGTGCCATCCGGAACGCGTCATGTGACCAGTCTCGCGGACCCAGCCACAGTCCTGGCGAGTTATCCACAGAGGCGTTTGGCCGGCATACGGGCGGGTAAACCCACGACGCACGAAGCACGCCCGTCATACGAGGGTGCCCACGCGGCGCCCCGCAAGGAGGTGCGTCATGAACAACGACGCCTTGGACGATGCCTGGAGCTCGATCGTCGAGTTCGCCCCGAAGTTCCTGGGGTTCCTGGCCATCCTCATCATCGGTCTCATCGTCGCCAAGCTCATCGGCAAGGCGGTCGACAAGCTCCTCGAGCGCGTCGGGTTCGACCGCTGGGTCGAGCGCGGCGGCGTCAAGCGCGCCCTCTCGAACTCGAGCTTCGACGCGAGTGACATCGTCGGCAAGCTCGTCTACTACGCGCTCGTGCTGTTCGTGCTGCAGATGGCGTTCGGCGTCTTCGGGCCCAACCCCATCAGCGACCTGCTGTCGAGCGTCATCGCGTTCATCCCGAAGATCGTCGTCGCGATCGTCATCATCATCGTCGCGTCGGCCATCGCCGCGGGCGCGAAGAACCTCATCCAGGGCTCGCTCGGCGGCCTCTCCTATGGGCGGCTGCTCGCCAACATCGCGAGCATCTTCATCCTCGCGCTCGGTGTGATCGCGGCGCTCGAGCAGGTCGAGGTCGCGACGGCCGTGACGACGCCGGTGCTGATCGCAGTGCTCGCCACTATTGGTGGCGTCCTCGTGGTCGGTGTCGGCGGCGGTCTCGTGCGGCCGATGCAGCAGCGCTGGGAAGGCTGGCTGAACCGGATGGAGCGCGAGGCTCCGCAGGTGGCCGCCGAGGCGCGCGCTGCGCGTGGTTCGGTTGGCTCGGGTTCGGGCGGTTCAGGTTCGGGCGGTTCGTCGTATGCCGGTCAGTCCGGTTCGTATGACCGCTCGGCTGGGTCTGGTGCTGGTTCTTCTGGCTCGGGTGGCGCTGGGGCCGGCGCGGCTGGCGCCGCGGGTGCGGCCGGGACGGCGGAGGCGTCGTCGCGCTACCAGCCCATGACGCCGACGGGTGCTCCCGCTGGTACCGAGGCCGCGTCGCCGGCTCCGGACCGTGACCCGCTGCGGACCACCCAGGAGCAGCTGCACGAGTCGACCGGCAACGCCACGCCGGAACCGCCGGAGGACACGCGTCGCCGCCGCGACTTGCACGGTGATGGTGACCGTGGTGGTGACGGCGCTCAGCGAATTTCCCCAGAGTTGCTCATCGAAGTTCCCCAGGTCGCGGGGTCAGGTTAGTGCAGGTTCGTGCCGGTGGTGACGC
>NZ_PVTI01000039.1 GCF_003002895.1 Knoellia remsis
CCCGAGTCGTGCCAATTTAGTGTGTCGCCGGTGAGGGGCTGATCGCCTCGAGGATCTCGCGTGCGGGTTCGGTGAGGGGGTCGGCGGCGAGGTGTTCGTGGCCGGCGATGCGGACGGTGATCTGTTGCAGCGGGCGCAGGGTGCGGACGATCTTCTTGATGCTCAGGCCGGTCGTGTCCTGCAGGTGGCGGGCGACGGCGAGGGCAGCGAACACGATCGTCAGGTGGGCCTCGATCGACTCGCGGGTGTGGTGGTACATCGGACGGGCGCGCAGGTCGCTCTTGGACATCCGGAACGAGGCCTCGACGTGCCACAGCTCGTGGTAGGAGGCGATGACCTCGCCGGCGGGCATCACGGCGGCCGGGATGTTCGTGACGTACCCCTTGAGCCCGACCAGCCGCCGGGCCCGTTCCAGGGACGCCTGGTCCAGGGATCGGCTGCCGTTCTTGATGGTGACGAACCGGGGGGTTCGGGCGGCCTTCTCCCCGGCGACGACGGCCTTGGCCTTGTTCTCCTGCAGGGTGAGGGTCTTGCGGTCCCGGAGCGCGCGTTTGGTCGAGTAGGCCCACACCGCCCGCCACGACCTGTCGTGGACCTGGGGGTCCCACACCGGCTCTTCCCGCTTCGCCGGGTCGTTGACCGCGGTCGCCGCCCGGGTCGTGATCCGTGGGGTGATCGTGTCGATGACCTGGCCCTCGCCGAACGCGTCGCCGTGCCAGCGGAAGTGGGAGGCGAGGTCGTTCGGGGCCTTGGTGACCCGGGAGCCGACGATGAACCGCAGCCCCGCCTCGTCCAGCGCCGCCAGGTTCGCCGCGGACAGCATCCCGGCGTCGGCGACGACGACGAAGTCGCTTAGGCCGTGCCGTTCCTGGAACGCCTCGATGATCGGCAGGATCGTGGTGGTCTCGGCCGTGTTCCCCTCGAAGCAGCCGATCTCCAGCGGGAACCCGCCCCGGTCGACCAGCAGCCCGACGACGACCTGCGGGTCGACCCGGCGTTCCTTGGAGTAGCCGACCTTGCGCAGGTCGTCCTCCTTCTCGGCCTCGAAGTAGAGCGTCGTCACGTCGTACAGGCACAGCGAGATGTCGCCGGCGGTCGAGGCGTGGGCGAAGCACGCGGCCGCGACCTGGTCCCGGTACCCGCCGGCCCCGGCCCGTTTCAGGGTGCGGAACACCGTCCGCAACGAGGCGTGCTCGATCCCCAGCTCCGCCAGCACCCGCAGCGAGTCCGCCTTCGAGGTCGGCTCGACGACCCGCGCGAGCACCAGCTGCTTGAACGCGTCGTCGCCGACGACGTCGAACCCCAGCCGTGCGTACGCGCCGGCCAAGACCTGCCACAAGACCACGTGACGCCGGCCGGTGATCACGGCATGCCCGGCCGGGACCGCCGCTGGCGACAGGCTCAGCTCCGCTTGGCCCGGGTGCAGCCGGGCTCGTGCCGTCTCCAGCAGTGCCGCGAGGTCGGCGTCGGTGTGCGCCGACCCCAAGTGCTCCAGCACACGATCCCGGCCATCGACGCGCTCGGCGATCTGTACCGCGGTGGCCCCCGACGCGGTCTTCACCTTCCGCACGAACGCCACAACCACGACCCTACCGACCCGGTTAGTGTGTCAACGCGGCCCCTCGCAACCCGCTGACCAGCACAAACGCCACGCGCTCACCCCGAATCGCCCGAAGTGGCACGAGTCAAGGAGAAGAAGGAGCTCACGGCGGAAGAGAAGGAGTACAAGTCCAAGCGCAAGCAGATTCAGGAGAAGCTGGTCAAATTCACCACCCGCATTCCGGCGTTCATGTACCTGACCGACTTCCGCGAGAATACTCTTCAGGACGTCATCACCAAACTCGAACCCAGCCTGTTCCGCACCGTAACCGGACTGACCGTCGAGGACTTCCACCTTCTCGTGAACCTCGGCGTCTTCAATGCCACCCACATGAACCAAGCCGTCTTCGCCTTCCGCCGCTACGAAGACTCGTCCCTGTCCTACACCGGCATCGAGTCCCATAAGGGCCTGCGGCGCTACGGCCTCTACGACACCGTGGTGGCCGTAGACGACGACGCCATTGCCTGACCACCTGCCAGCCTTACCGAGAGAATCCAGATGTCGTTCCAGACCCCGCGCAGCATCGAGGAGATGCTGACCGCTATCCACAAGCGCGAGTATCTGATGCCAGCTATCCATCGTGAATTTGTCTGAGGCACGGATACCCCGTCGGCTCCTTCCTGCTCTGGAACTTCAAGCCCGACCGCGCAGTCGTACACGTTCTACGAGTTCCTGACGAACTACCGCGAGCGCGACAACCTTACGCGGACAAGACAACGGTTCCCTCCGGGCAGCAAGACCCTTCAGCCGATTGGTCAGAGGTACCGGCAGATCGACTCGGGTGTGCAGACCTCCGGCGGCGTCTGTGCTGCGTTCGCGCGTAGGTCGGCGACGCTGGTACGGAGCAGGCGGAGCTGCTCGAGCTGCTCGTCGATCTCGACCAGTCGCCGGTCGAGAAGGTCTCGAACATGACCGCACGGCGACCCGCCCGCGTCACGTACTTCGAGGATCTCGGCGGTTTGCGCGAGAGTGAGCCCTGCTGCGCGGGCCCGGTCGATGAATTCGAGCCGCTGCACCGCCTCGTCGCCGTAGTTGCGGTACCCAGCCGGGGTGCGCTCCGGCGGTTGGAGCAGCCCGCGCTCCTCGTAGTACCGCAGCGTGGACGCCCTCGTCTTCGCCTTCCCCGCGAGTTCCCCGATCCGCATCGTCACCTCCGCCACCGACTTGACCTTCAAGCATACTTTAAGGTCCATTCTTTCAGGAGTGGCCGCACGAGTGGCCGGTTCGAACTGGAGGAGGCATCGTGACATGGCACACGGAGGTTGATCTCGTGGTGATCGGGACGGGCGGGGCGGCGATGTCCGCAGCGATCCACGCGCGCCTCGAGGGGGCCAGCGTGGTCGCCATCGAATCGAGAACCCTCGGCGGTACCTGCGTGAACGTGGGTTGTGTGCCGTCCAAGACGCTTCTCGCGGCCGCGCACACCCGGCACTCCGCCCTCACGAACCGGTTCTCAGGCGTCCCCAGCTCTGCTGGGATGGTCGATCTCAGCGCGCTCATCGAGCAGAAGGATGATCTGGTTGGGATGCTCCGTCAGACCAAGTACGCCGACATCGCCGCTGCCTACGGGTTTGACATCCTCCCGGGCACTGCAACGTTCACAGACGCTGGAACCCTGCTCGTGGATGGACGACCGGTGCGCGCGAAGTCGTATCTGGTCGCCACCGGCGCCGAGCCGCACGTGCCGGCAATCCCCGGGCTTGAGCAGGTCGATTATCTCACGTCGACCACAGCGATGGAACTGACGGAACTGCCCGCGTCGCTCGTGGTGATCGGCGGTGGCTTCGTCGGCCTGGAACAGGCGCAGCTGTTCGCCCGGCTCGGAGTAGAGGTCACCGTCATCGGTCGGCTCGCCCCGCACGCTGAACCGGAACTGTCGTCCGAGCTCCGCAAGGCCTTCCTGGCCGAGGGGATTAGTGTCATCGGCGACCGCGCAGCCACGATCACCCAGCACGAGGGCCTGGTCCAGGTGACGACCCGCAACGGGAAGGACGCGACCGGTGAACGTGTCCTCGTTGCCACCGGTCGCACCCCGCGCACCGAAGGGCTCAACCTTCCCGCTGCGGGTATCGCGACCGACGAGCGCGGCTTCGTCATCGTAGACGAGCAGCAGCGGACCACGAACCCGGCTGTGTTCGCCGCCGGTGACGTCACTGACGTGCCCCAGTACGTGTACGTCGCCGCGAGGACCGGGAAGATCGCCGCGCACAACGCCCTGGGTCACGACGAGCGAGTCGACTTCACCGGGTTGCCGTCTGTGCTGTTCACCTCACCCCAACTGGCCTCCGCCGGGGTCACCGAAGCCGACGCCATCGCCGCCGGATACCGGTGCGCCTGCCGATTCCTACGACTTTCCGACGTGCCCAGGGCCATCGCCAACCACGACACCCGCGGCGGCATCAAGGTCGTCGCCGACGCCGACACCGGCAAAGTCCTCGGTATCCACGCCCTTGCCGACACCGCTGGGGAGATGATGCTCGCCGCAACCTACGCCATCACCGCCGGATTCACCGTCACCCAACTCGCCGACACCTGGACCCCCTACCTCACCATGGCCGAGGGCATCCGCCTCACCGCGAACCTCTTCCGCAACGAACTCCCCACCTCCTGCTGCGCCTGACACAAGAGCCGGGCCCAGCGATGTGGTGATCCAAGTGATATCCGCGACGCCTTCAACACCGGCACCGACCGCGTGATCGACGCCTACGCGGTCAGCGTGGGCTCAGTTGAGGCAGCGGCGCCGAGCACGTCGTCTGGGCCGCTCACACGCGGAGCGCACCGGGACACTCAGCCGCCAGGTAGCAACCACAGCACGCTGCCATCTACGCAGTCGGCTACGAGTTCAGAGGCCGAAGGCACCACCACTGACGAGGATGAAGATGCCCAGGCCGATGAGCACGATCGGGAACAGGATGTGTTCCCAGCGTTCCAGGAGTTCGGCGATCGGTCGGCGGGTGGCGACGAACTTGCCCAGGCCGACGAGGGCGGCGACCAGGGCGAGGAACACGATGCAGTACGCCACCACGGCCGCTGGCCCCACGCTGAGGAAGACCGGGACGTAGACGCCGATGTTGTCCCCGCCGTTGGCGAAGGTCACCCCGGCCACCGTCCACACCCCAACCTTCTTGCCCTCGACCTTTGCCTCATCGTCATCGTCGGCACCGCGGTTGCGCCAGGCTTGCCACGCAGCCCAAAGTCCCAACCCCAGCGGAATGAGTCCGAAGTAGGGGATGACCTCCGGCGGCAGGAACGCTCCCGCCCCGAGCGTCACCAGCACGGAAGCGCCCAGGATGCCAGCGAACCCGAGGTACTGTCCGACCAGGATTCGGGCGGTGGTCCCGCGCCGGCCCGCGCCTCGGGCGAAGAACAAGGAGAGCACGATGATGTCATCGATGTTCGTGGCGATGAATAGGCCGATCGCCTGCAGGACGGAGGACAGGATCATGCGCCCACCGCCGCGTTACAGCCGCCTGGCGACCCAGCGGTTCCGGCAGCCGCGTGCCGTTGATACTCTGCGACCATCATTGTCCGTTCCTGGTGTGGTTTGGGCCTCGGAGGTAAAGCAGTACGCCCAGGGCGACGCCGAAACCGAGGATGACGTCGGCAAGGTTGCCGATGAACAGGTTGCCGTAGGCGAGGAAGTCGGTGACATGACCGCGGCCGAATCCGGGAGGGGCGAACAGCCGGTCCAGGAGGTTGCCGACTGCGCCGCCCCACACCAGGCCGATCGCGACCGCCCACCCGGCCGATGGAGCGCGCGCGGCGGCGATGAGCAGGGCGATGGACGCCGCGGTCGCGATGACGGTGAGCAGCCACGTTGAATCGGACCCTAAGGACATGACGGTGCCGGGGTTGAACGCGAGCTGTAAGCCGAGCCAGTCTCCCAAGAGCGGGATTGCGGTCATCCTCGCTGAGCTGAGCTGAGCGAGGGCGAGTGCCTTGCTGCCTTGGTCGATCAGCACCGCGCCGGCGGCGACGGCGCACGCGAGCAGGAACCAGCGGAGCCGGACGCGCGCCGCCGCCGGGCCGGCAGAACTCGCTTCCACGGCATCCGCTTTTCCCGGGGAGGGAGCGGAGCCGTCAAGGGGATCGGTCATGCCTTCGTGCGCCGCGCCGCGCGGAGCCCGTTGAGGATGACGACGACTTCAGCGACCTCGTGTACAAGCACGACCGCGGCGAGCCCGAGGACTCCGGTGATCGCGAGCGGCAGCAGCGCCACGATGATCGCGATCGACAACACGACGTTCTGGTTGATGATGTTGCGGCCGCGGCGGGCGTGGGCGAGGGCCTGTGGGATGAGGCGCAGGTCGTGGCCGGTGAACGCGACGTCGGCCGACTCGATCGCAGCATCGGCGCCCTTGGCTCCCATAGCGATCCCCACATCCGCGGCCGCCAGCGCGGGAGCGTCGTTGATGCCGTCCCCGATCATGGCAGTGGGCTGAGACTTCGACAACTTCGCGACGGCGGTGGCCTTGTCCTCGGGGCGCAGCTCGGCGCGCACGTCCCTGATGCCGGCCTGGTCGGCCAGCGCTGCGGCGGTGCGGGCGTTGTCGCCGGTGAGCATCGTCACCCCGATCCCGCGGCGGTTCAGCGTGGCGATGACCTCGGGAACCTCTGGGCGCAGTTCGTCACGCACCCCGATCGCCCCGGCCGGCTGGTCGCCTCGGTGCACGATGACGACGGTCATCCCCTCGGACTCCATCGCCCGCACCTGGTCGGCCAGTGATCCGGCATCCAGCCAGCGGGGGCTACCGACGGCGAGACGGGCACTACCGAGCGTGCCGGTGATGCCGCGCCCGGCGGTCTCGGTGACGTCGTGCGCTGTCGGGGCGTCGGGGACGGCCTTCGTGATCGCGGCGGCCAGCGGGTGCGTGCTGTGACCTTCCAGGCTCGCCGCCCACGCCAGCACCTCATTCTCGGTCGCGCCGGTGGTGACGACGCGGGTCACCGTGGGCTCGTTGCGGGTCAGCGTGCCGGTCTTGTCGACGGCGAGGTGGCGGATGCCGCCGAACCGCTCGAACGCGGCCCCGGACTTCACGACCACACCGAACTTCGACGCCGCGCCGATCGCGGAAACAACGGTGACCGGGACGGCGATCGCCAGCGCGCACGGCGAGGCTGCGACCAGCACCACCAGAGCGCGGGTGATCCACAGCTCAGGGTCGCCGCTCAACAGCGACCCAAGCACGCCGACCAGCACGGCGAGGATCATCACGCCGGGCACCAGCGGGCGGGCGATCCGGTCGGCCAGGCGGGCACGGTCGCCCTTCTCGGCCTGCGCCTGCTCGACCAGCTCCACGATGGTGGTAAGCGAGTTGTCGGTGCCGGCGGCGGTGGCCTCGACCTCGAGCACGCCGGTGGTGTTGATTGACCCGGCCGAGACGTCGGTGCCCGGTTCGACCTCGACCGGGATCGATTCACCCGTGATCGCGGACGTGTCCAGGCTGCTTCGCCCGGCCCGCACGGTGCCGTCGGTGGCGATCCGTTCGCCCGGCCGGACCACCAGGACATCCCCGACGCGCAGCTCCTTCGCCTCGACCTCGGCGGTGGCGTCGCCGCGCTTGACGAGTGCGGTGTCGGGCACGAGCTTCAACAGCGCCCGCAACCCTGCGCGGGCGCGGTCCATCGCCTTGTCCTCCAGCGCCTCCGCAATGGAGTACAGGAATGCCAGCGCGGCGGCCTCCTCGACGTAGCCGAGGATCACCGCGCCGGTCGCGCTGATCGTCATCAGCAGCCCGATGCCGAACTTGCCCTTGGTGAACAGCTTGCGCAGCGCGCCCGGCACGAACGTGTAAGCGCCCAGCAGCAGGCCGATCCAGAACAGCACCAGGCCCGCGGTCTCCGCGCCGGTCCACTCGCACACCAGGCCGGCGGCGAACGCGACGCCGGAGGCGATCGGGATCAGAACGCTCGGGCTCCGATACCACGGCCGGTCATCGTCATCATCGTGGTCGTCGAGGTCGACGTGCTCGACCTGCGAACCTGTGACCGCGCTCACGCCCGCACCTCCCCCGCCTGGCAACCCTCGACCCCGCAGTCCGGGTCCATGCACGGCACGCTCTCGTCGACCGCAAGCGTGACATCCACCAGCGCCGTCAGCGCGCGGGCCAGGTGCGGGTCTGCCACCTCGTAGCGGGTCTGTCGGCCCTCGGGCTCGGCCACCACGATCCCGCACCCGCGCAGGCATGTCAGATGGTTCGACACGTTCGAGCGCGACAACCCCAGCTCGCGGGACAGCACCGCCGGGTAGCTCGGCCCGGCCAGCAGGGTCAGCAGAATGCGGGAGCGGGTCGGGTCGGCCATAGCTCGGCCGAGCCGGTTCATCACGTCGAGTCGATCGGAAATAGTCAGCATACGATGACTATACACTGTACGATGTATATTCGGCGCCAGGTGTCCTCACGAGCGGCGAGTCAGTTGACAGCTCCCTACCAGCGAGCGTGGCGAAGTGCTCGAAGATCCGTCGTGGAGAATATGTCCCGTTCCTCGGTGCCGGCGTCCCGCTCGATTAAGGTCGACGACTACTTGGCCGCCGCATGCCTGCTGCCGAACCTTCAGTTGCTGGGTGGGGCCGCCAACATCGAGAAGCAGGATGGACTGCCTGCGGAGTGGATGGACACCGCCTTCCCGAGCGACAACAAGCGAGCTACGTACCTTGCCGAGGACGACCTCGACGGCCTTCCGCTCGACTTGGCCGACTTCACCTCGTTCTTCGAGCAGCGCAAGCAGCGAGTCCGGGTCCGCCTGCTCGCCGCTCTGGGAACGACACCGGGAGCACCGGAGGACGCCGCTCTCGCGTAGCCCACGTTCACGCGGCGAGCAGTGACAGCGCGGACACAGCCTGGAGGGGTAGCACTCCGTTGCCGAGGGCGGTGATCTGCTGGTTCTGCGACAGCCCGCTGGCATCGGTGACCCATCCAGTTGGCAGGCCCATCAGCCACTCAACGAACGCGGGTGCTGGGCGGGGGCCGTCGACGTCGCTCAGGAGGGCTGGTGCGGGCGTGGGTCGTCCGGTGATGTGTTCCCAGCGGATGATGGCATCGGCGTAGCGTCCCCAGCGCTGAACAGTCCGTCGATCAGCGACCACAGCGTCTCCGATTCGGTTCTCCTGATCGGTGAGCCAGCCGGTCCGTGGAGCGCGAAGTCGATGATCTGGTGCGACAGCGCGATCGTCCCGCGTCGCGCTCGCACCTGGTCGAGGGTTTCCCCGCCGCGCGATGAGTCCGTCGCCAGCGGGGTTCGGAACATTGCGCCGGGCGAGTGCGAAGATGCGGAAGCGTTGGTGAGGAGCGCCGACAAGGGAAGCCGGTAGGCCGATCCATCGAGCATCCAGCCGCAGGTCGGCCAGATCGCCGAGAACGGCGCCGAGAGCCCGTAGAGGTCGAGCTGCGTTGTCTCCCAGATGCCACGGGTCGGGTTCCAGGCCGCGAAGGGTTGCGTCGTCGGGGGTTGCATCGCCGGGGTAGCGTCGGTCATGGTCGTCTCCTTCTGCGGGTGGCCGTATCGCGGGTGAGGACAGCAGCCCGCGGACGTTCTCGATGACGACCCATTCAGGCTGGAGCACGTCGATGGCCGCGGCCATGTGCGCCCAGAGCCCCGAGCGTGTTCCTGGCGCGAGGCCGGCGCGCTTGCCGACCGTGGACACGTCCTGGCACGGGAACCCGCCGATGAGGATGTCCACGGGCTCGACTTGGCTCCAGTCGATGGTCGTGATGTCGCCGAGATTCGGTGCATCTGGCCAGTGGCCGGAGAAGACTCGGGCGACAGGCTCGTTGAGTTCGGAGAACCACGCGGTCTTGGCGTTGAAGACCTGCTCGACGGCGAGGTCGAGGCCGCCGTAGCCGCTAAATAGCGACCCGATCCTGAGCTCTGAGTCGCCGCTGGCGTCAAGGTCGTGCATGAAGTCTGCTCCGGTGACGGTCGTCCCCGGCATCCGTGCCTCATCGAGAACTGATGCCGAGCTGGTCACCTGTCAGGTGCACGGCTCCGTCACTCGCCGCTGATCGACCTACCCGCTTGTCGCCGCCCGAGGCCTCCATCTCGGGCCTTCGCTCCGACCGCCATCCGAGGTCACACGCGTCTTGCAGGTCAAGGTTTGTCAACCAAAGTTGACAGGGCGTTCGCGCGGTCAACGCCCGCTCACCTGATCGTCGGAAGGCGGTGGCGTGGTGACGGTCTCGATGCGCGTGATGTCGGCGGGCGATGGCTACAAGTACCTGCTGCGCACCGTCGCGGCCGCAGACGGCGACCGCACTCTTTCAACACCGCTGACCAGGTACTACGTGGAGGCGGGAACACCACCGGGCCAATGGCTCGGCTCTGGCGTCGCCTCGCTCGGCAAGGGTCAGCTCGCGGTGGGTGATCGGGTGTCGGAGGCTCAGCTCCAGCTCTTGATGGGCATGGGCCGTGATCCGATGACCGGCGACCCGCTCGGGCATGCGTTCCCGGCCTACAAGTCGGTGCCGGAGCGGATCGAGGCCCGGATCGCCGACCTCGACCCCGAGCTGAGTCCCGGAGCGAAGGGCGAGGCGGTCGCGCAGATCGAGGCCGAGGAGACCGAACGCGGCAGACGGCGGGCTGTGGCCGGGTTCGACTTCACCTTCTCGGTCCCGAAGTCCGCCTCGGCGTTGTGGGCGGTCGCCGACGCCGGTACGCAGGCGCTCATCGGTCAGGCGCATCATGCGGCGGTCGCAGAGGTGGTTGCGTTCATGGAGCGTGAGGTTGCCGCCACGCGGTCTGGTGCAACCGCCGGTGACGGTGCGGTTGCGCAGGTCGATGTCACCGGGTTGGTGGCGACGGCGTTCGATCACTTCGACTCCCGCGCCGGCGACCCCCACCTGCACACGCACGTCGTCATCTCCAACAAGGTCCAGACTGTCCTCGACGGCAAGTGGCGATCCCTGGATGGGCGGCCGATGCACGCCGCCGTGGTCGCGCTGTCGGAGTTGCACGAGGCGGTGTTCGCCGACCACATGACCCGCACCTTCGGCGTCGAGTGGGAAGCAAGGGACATGGGCCGTGACCGCAACCCGGCATGGGCGATCAGCACCGTCCCGGAGGAGCTGGTCCAGGAGTTCTCCACCCGCGCCCGGCACATCGACGCCGAGAAGGACCGGCTGATCGCCGAGTACGTCGCCCGACACGGCCGCCAACCCTCCACAGCCACGATCATCAGGCTCCGCGCCCAAGCCACCCTCGCCACACGCCCGGAGAAGCAGGTGCGGTCGCTGGCCGACCTCACCGCCGAGTGGCGCACCCGCGCCACCGGGGTGCTCGGCCACGACGCCACCGGCTGGGCGCGCACGATCACCGGCAACGACAAGCCGCTGCTGCTCCGCGCCGATGACGTGCCCCTGGACGCCATCGGGGAACTCGGGCAGTCGGTGGTCGAGGTGGTGGGTCAGAAGCGGTCCACCTGGCGGCGGTGGAACCTTATGGCTGAGGCGTCTCGGCAGACGATGGGCTGGCGCTTCGCCACCATGCAAGACCGCGAAGCCGTCGTGGCGATGATCGCCGACGCCGCCGAACAAGCATCGCTGCGGCTGACGCCGCCCGACCTCGCCACCAGCCCGGCCGCGTTTCGGCGGATGGACGGCACCAGCGTGTTCCGGCCCAAGCACTCCACCGTGTTCTCCTCCGAACTGCTGCTCGCAGCCGAGGACCTGCTACTCGACCGCTCTCGCACCATGACCGCACCCACCGTCCCGGTCGACACGGTGGAGAGGATCACCGGCCGTCCTGATAATGAGGGGCGGATGCTTGGGGAGGATCAGGCCGACGCGCTCATGAAGATCGCGGTCTCTGGCCGGATGCTCGATGTGCTGGTGGGACCGGCGGGCGCCGGGAAGACGACGGCGATGAATGCGTTGCGGCGTGCGTGGGAGAAGGAACACGGCACCGGGTCCGTGGTCGGGCTGGCACCGTCCGCCGTGGCCGCGCAGGTTCTCGCTGACGACCTGGGGATTGCGACGGAGAACACAGCGAAGTGGTGGCAGAACCACCTCGTCCACGGCACCGACTTCGAGGCCGGTCAGCTCATCATCATCGATGAAGCCTCCCTCGCCGGAACCCTCTCGTTGGACCGCATCACCCACCTCGCCGAACGCGCCGGGGCGAAGGTGCTGCTAATCGGCGACTACGCCCAGCTCCAGTCGGTGGATGCCGGCGGCGCCTTCGGGCTCCTCGTCGGTGACCGGGATGATGCGCCCGAGCTGGTCGACGTGCACCGGTTCATCCACGAGTGGGAGAAGACCGCCTCCCTCGCCCTGCGGCACGGTCGCACGCAGGTGATCGACACCTACCTCGCCCACGACCGCATCCATGACGGTGAGGCCGAGGCGATGACCGACGCCGCCTACACCGCGTGGCGCGCGGACCGGGAGCGGGGTTTGACGTCGGTGCTGGTCGCCGAGACCCGCGACCACGTGACCGCCCTCAACCAGCGCGCTCGTGCCGATCTGATTCTCGACGGCGCGTTGAAGCCGGGTCGGGAGGTCGAGCTGAACGACGGGACCACGGCGGGGGCTGGGGACACGATCATCACCCGCCGCAACGACCGCCGCCTACGCAACGGCAAGGACTGGGTGCGCAACGGCGACACCTGGACCATCACCGGCATCCGCGACGACGGCTCGATCACCATCCGCAAGACCGGCCGCAGGTTCGGCGGCTCCATCGACCTGCCCGCCGCCTATGTGGCCGATCACGTCGATCTGGGTTATGCGGTCACGGCGCACAGGGCGCAAGGCGTCACTGTCGATACCGCGCATGTGCTGGTGGAGCCGACCACGACGAGGGAGAACTTCTACGTCGCGATGACCCGCGGCAAGCAGGCCAACCACGCCTACGTGATCCTCGACCGGGCCGACGAGCACGCCCACCCGCATCCGGGCGACACCCCCGACGCCACCGGCCGATCCGTGATGTTCGGTGTGCTGCAGCACGTCGGCGCGGAGCTGTCCGCGCACGAGACCATCACCACCGAACAGGAGCAGTGGGGTTCGATCGCTCAGCTCGCCGCCGAGTACGAGACCATTGCCGCCGCAGCCCAACGAGACCGCTGGGCCACCCTCATCCGTGCCTCTGGTCTGACCCCCGAACAAGCCGACACCGCGATCGAGTCCGAGGCGTTCGGGGCACTCACCGCCCAGCTGCGCCGCGCCGAGGCCAACCACCACAACCTCGACACCCTGCTTCCGCGCCTGGTGGCCGCGCGCGGGCTCACCGATGCCGACGACATCGCCTCCGTCCTGCACTACCGCGTTGCGCGCGCCACCGCCCGCCCGGCGGGCTCGGGTCGTGCTCGCAAGACGCCGCGGCTGATCGCCGGACTGATCCCGGCTGCGGACGGCCCGATGACCGACGATATGCGGCAGGCCCTCGATGAGCGGCGCGAGATGATCGAAGCTCGCGCTGATGCCGTGCTCGACACCGCACGCGAGACCGGCGAAGCGTGGGTGCAGCATCTTGGCGAGCCACCCCGCGATCAGCGCCAAGCCGCTGCGTGGCGACGTTACGGGCGCACCGTCGCGGCCTACCGCGACAGATACGGCGTCACGGATGACCGACCGCTGGGACCGCCGCCGCAGTCCACGGCGCAGAGCATTGACGCCGCCCGTGCACGAACTGCTTTCGATCGAGCACGTGGCTTCATCATCCAAGCGAGCGATGTACCGCAGCATTCACCGGGACGCGAGGACGTCGAGCGCTCGTTGTAAGCGTGGTGCGATTTCGGCATTTCCGCAGCTTGCAATCGACTTGATCTGACTGTGAGGGTCAGCCATTGCCGGTCGGCGTCGCTGATGATTGTCCACCGCCATGTCCTTTGCCGGTCGGCCAAGGATACGCATTCCAAGCGTTCAACAGAATCGGATTCTCGGTATCAGTCTTCTTGCCGATGTCACGCAGGCTGACGACACCTCCTGCACTCTTCGCCATCTCTGCGAGGAGCAGCGGCTCAACGTCTTTGCCGTGTGTCACGAGCCACTCGACTTCACGCGCGCTCGCCGCGGTTACAGGAACATCTGGGAGCCTCCCGCCAGGGATAGTCGCAACGTCATGGTCGAGAAGGTACGCGGCCCCGGTATAGAACGGCTCCGCCGTGACGATCAACCCCAACATGGGGCGGTCCGTTGGGATGTGCGTGAACGCCGGGTGACTGTCAGCAAGATGGCTGACAGTCCGGGTCAACTGCTTCCGTGCGCCGCCCAGGGTCTCGCTGAGCGAGTTCATCAGCGTCGCATCGCCGGCCCGTGCTGCCGGGCCGAGGCGGCGAGACTTGACCTCAACCAAGATGACCAGATTGGGCAGGATCACAAACCAGTCAACGCTTTTGTGACCGCCACCCTTGCCGAAGACAATCTCGGGTTCGACCTCCGCGTCCTCGATCAGTCTGAGTTGTCGACCAATGTAGTGCTCGAACAGGCCTCCGAGGTCATCCGCGAAAGCCTTGCCATGCTGGGTCATCCCGGCGTAGTACAAGCCTCCTGGCGTGACCGTCCGCATGATCAGACGCGTCGCTGGAGCGACCGGCTCCCCGTCGCCCATGTCCACGAACGGCGTCGCCATCAACGGGTTGTAATCGAATCGGGCCGCTGTGGCTGTTCCGACCGAGTGGTCGTTGAAAGCAGTCCGAAACGCTGCGGGTGTCGTGGTGAGTCGAGAGGCGATCTTCTCTATGTTCGTCCGCGGATAGAGCTTCAGCACTTCAGTGAAGTTTGGCTGATCCAGCCAGCCGGGCTTGTATGCTCCACCGTTCTGGAAGGCACCCACTTGGAGGAAGAACGTCGCGCCGATTGCCTCGCGGAACGGAACTCCGTCGAGCATGGTCGCCAGCGAGTCCTCCGTGATCACTCGGGTCTCGACGTCGGGCAGGCCCTCGACCATCCAGGCGTGGGAGCGAGCAAGTTCCTCGAACATCGACTCCTGGTAGGGGAACTGCTCGTACGTGACCCGAGTCATCAGTCTGACGAGGAAGTCCGCGGACCCCACATCGGCATCGTCGATGTCCATCGCGATCTGAAACTTGTGCATCAGCTTCTGCAGCGCCTTCTCGTCTACGGGCTTCGAGCGATACTCATTGCCGTAGAGAAGCGAATCTCGCGCGGCCGCAGCCAATCCCCACGGCGGCATCCGATGTTTCACAGCATCTGGATACGGCGGTTCGCCAAGCGCTGCCGAGGCCTGCGCGATCGCCGGGATCAGCTCGCTGGGTTTGAAGGCGCGGCACGCTTGAGTGAATGCCGAGTAGGGCAAGCCCGGGTCGCGCGAGAAGCTCATAGACGCCCGCGTCCTTCGGAGCGCCGTTGTCTCAACGTCGAGCGAATCCTCCACGCGAGAGTGGCGGTCAACTTGGTGTTACGGACGACCGCAAAGTCGGCTGGCGCAGTCATGACGCGTCCGGGAGGAGCACGTCTTCGATGACGCCTGAGCTTGCAGATGTGCGTACACGCAAGGTGGGCACGTACCTTGCGCGGTAGTCTTCGCCGTCGATGGGGTCGGAGTCGTCCCATTCATGGACTACGACGCGCAGGGTGTTGGTCAATCGCCCGATGAGAAGCGCAAGTGGGAACGGGCACCGCAGCAGGAGGTGCACCTCGGCGTTGGAGTTGTCGTTCGACAGGGCACGGATGTGCGCGGCGACATCGGCGGCGATCAAGCCTGCATCAGCGGGGTCGAGGAGCGTGCCGCTCGCACTTGTGAGATGACGCCAGGCCGAGAGAAAGGGCCTATGGTCTTCGATATAGCGGGTGAAGGCGGTGTCGCTGCGTTGGGGCAGGAGATCGACATACACGGCTACGGAGGGGCGGCCGGTCGTGATTGCAGATGGATCGCCGCCTTGAGCTGCGATTTGCACTTGCGGTTGCGTGACGAACCGTGCTTCGCCATCGCTCGCCCAGGTGGCGCCCTGTTGGTCGATCACGTCCATGTGTCCGATTCGCGACGAAGGCAAGGCTGCCCCGACTGCGAAGGCAACGGAGAGATGAGCCCCTCCAGCAACACGTAGGCGATGTGCGCCGGAACGGGTCACGGCATCGGGGAGGAGACCGATGGTGTCCTTGAGGTCTCGGAGCCCATCGGCGCTCGGAAGCCGTTCGTGATCGGAGGGCCTGAGCCGGATGTCCAGTTCGTCACCGGTTCGGTCATAGACCTGTGGCGTGTTCCTGGTCTGGAGGCTCAGGTGGAACGTCTGGTCGGTTGCCTCGATTCGTTTGCGAAGAGACGCGATCCGATGCCAGACCAAACCGCGGATCAATGCCAGCAGACCATCGCGCTCGGCGGATTGCTGGTCTACACCGCTCAAGGTGCCGGGACGAATCTCTAGGAGCCGGTCAGGAGCGTCGTAGTCTGTTCCGTCGTCTTCTGTTTTCACCGAATTGATGATGCCGAGTGCAAACACGTCGTGGTCGCGGTGTAGCTCAAGGAGTTGAGGTGCTTCCAGCGTCTTCACGACTCTGCTGTTCACCACGTCCGGTGTCGTCACGAGAACGCCGCCGGAGATGCCGGCCTCTATCGCTTGCTTGAGGCGGGCCTCGGTGTCGCCTGGCGGCAGATCGTCTCGGTCCCGCCAGACAGGGATGCCGGCGGTACGGAGGAGCCAGGCGAGCTCCGTAGCAACACCAGTACCGTCTTTCTGGCGGTACGAGATGAAGACGGGGTCTGCTGGGTCTGGGGTGGCGGAATCGGATGTCATGGCGTCTCCTTGTGTTCTTCAGCTACGGAGGCGGCGTGCCTCGCCGCATCACTGGCGTGCGCGCTGTTCACGGCAGGCGCCGTATGAAGCCTCTCGGGTACCACTGCCACGATGCAGTCCCGTTCTACGAGCCAAGTTGCAGCGACCACACGTGCCGATGAATCGAATCCAGCGATGATCGCGACGAACTTGTCGAACCCCAGTTCAGGGTCGTGCAGATGGCGCATGTAGGAGTGGAGATCGACCTCGCTCGGGGAAAGCCCTCCGGTCGGGTGGGTGTGCCATTCGCCTATCCACTGGCTACGGTCCTCCGACCACGCGAAGTCCGCGAGACGCCGGGCATGGTCGAGGTCGCGCATGAAGGTGCGTTCGCCGCGGGTGGCGTTGGGTCCAGGTCCGCCCGCGTGTCGGACGACGATCCCATCAGTCGCATCGTCCCCGAGCAGGATGCCGCCAGTTTCGAGTCCATCGGCGGACCGCAACGCCTCGCGCGCGATTGCGCTGAGTGCGACGTCAGTGATCGTCACCGGAGGTGCCTCTCTCCAAGTTGTCATGCTGGCGAGCAGGTCGGGCACGATGCGCGAGGTCTGGGGATGGACGACCAGCGAACATCGCCGGCGTGGCTGAGGTCGAAAGGGTCTGCGAGGTCACCTGCTGGTCGGAGACCGATGATGGCGTGTTCGCCGGGAACCTGCTGGGTGTGGTCGCCGTGAAGTGATTCCAGCAGTGTCGCGATCGCTACTTTTGCGGCGAACGTGCCGACGTATCGGAGATCGGGCGGCACAGCCGTCATCGGCTGGTGGACGCGCCCGGTGCCGTAATCCAACTCTTGATCCGCCTCAGCGTCCATCGCTCCTTGATCTGCAAGCTGCTGCCGTAGACAGAGGAGACAGCCGAACCGGGGTGTTGGTCGCAGCCTGATGACTTCTCCGATCGAGCCATTGTCGAGCACGCACGCCAAGATCGCCGGCTTCCGTGCGCGCCTGGAGAGGTGGCTGACGACACGCCTGGGAGCAATACCGTCTGCGGCACAGAGCACGAGATCGACTCGGTCGACGATGGGCCGGATGTAGTGCGCCTCGGCAACCACGTCACGTCTGTGAGCCACCACTGTCTGCTGCGGCCAGTGCTGGGCGAGGTGGTCCTTCATCGCCGCTACCTTGAATCGCCCGACGCTTTCGGGTCCGAGAGTGTGGCGGAGCATGTTGTGCCAGAGGAATCGGTCCGGGTCGACAAGTTCCACACGTCCGACTCCGTATCCTGCGAGCGCCTCTGCTGCGGCGCTGCCGATGCTGCCGCAGCCCACGACCAGGATGCTGTTGGCGGCGAGCTGCTCGATCGGCCACTTGCCGGTCAACTGTGCCAGGCCAAGAACTTCTGGCTCGATCTCGATAGGGAGCGGTTCCACACCGTCGCGTCGGACAGCCCATCCCGCAAACTCCGGAGCCCCGGCCTCCATCAGCTCTGGTGGAAGGTCGGGGTCGTGAGTGACGACCACGCCAAGGTTGTTGCCGGGGTCGGAGACGCCTGGCACCAGCTCCCTGAATTCTTTGAACCCTATGGAGATATCGGGGCGTCTGGACAAGAAGAGATGGTGAAGATGGGCGTCGTTAGTGGCCACCCTGATCCACTGAGCTGCATGGTGGGGGTCGCCTGAACGAAGCGCGGCGTATTCGCGTGGGACTTCGGCTGGAAGGCGGATGTCTTTGCCGGTTTCCACGGTCTGGACGACGTACATATCGTCTGCGGGAACGCGGCGGAGCACCAGTGATCCGCGCGAGAGGTCGGAGCCTGCGATCTTGGTGACCGCGTCTCGGGGCATCACGATGTAGGGATTACGGGGAGACATCCGCGCCTCCAACCTCGTCCGGGCCCGGTGTTTCAGCTACTCGCTGAATCGCTCGGTCAATCAGGTGGTCGTGCGAGGGGTCAGAGACGATGCCATTGACCGACATCTCATCGATGACCCCAGCCTTCATGAGGGCGTACTCGATCCGCCACCCCGATGCCTTCGCCAGAAGCTCGGTGAGGCTGGCCTCGGGCTGCCAGCCTCCATCGCTCTGGAGCAGACAGAGCGATCCTCCTGGGGCTACGTGCCATGCGGACTGTGTCTGTTCCCAGACCGACGGCTCCGGATCGAGGGAGTAGATGGTCGGCGGAACCATCGGATGCGCTGCGGAGTAGACGACGAGCACCTGCAGTTCCCGGTCCCCGAGCAACTCATCGAGAGCTTCGGGCCTCGGCCGCTCGAAAGGCCAGCGGGGGAGGACACCCATCCATCCGCCGTGCGGCAAGCCGTCGTCTGCGGGGGTCTGGTACTCGAGCAATGGGGCGAACGCCTGGACCTCACTCTGATCGCGCGCCAGTCGCGGTCAAGTCCGGATCGGTGGTGTACGACGGTGATCCGTCGAGGGTTGTGGTTTAGGCGTTGATGGCGCCGGCGATCAGCTCGGTGGTCACCTCCTCGTTCCCGGCCTGTCCCTCGCGGGCGATGAGCACGGCGCGGGCGTTCTTGAGGGCTTCGAGGCCGAGGTAGCGGCGTTGTTCGGCCCATTCGTCGTGCTGCTCCGCGAGGACGGCCCCGACGAGCCGGATCACGGACTCGCGGTTGGGGAAGATCCCGACGACGTCGGTGCGGCGGCGGATCTCTCGGTTGAGGCGCTCGTTGGGGTTGTTCGACCAGATCTGGCGCCAGATCTCCTTCGGGAACGCGGTGAAGGCGAGGATG
>NZ_PVTI01000040.1 GCF_003002895.1 Knoellia remsis
CTCGCTGCGAGGTGGTGGCGGTAGTCGAGTCGCTGCACCGCGTCCTGGACGCGTTCGCGCACGGCGACGGCGACGCCGGGCTCACCGTTGACGACCCGCGACACGGTCTTGATGCTCACCCCGGCGAGCGCCGCGACGTCGCGCATCGTGGCCCGCCCCGTCGTCTCAGCCATGCCTGCTCCCCGTGTCCCGAATCGTCCAAATGGGTGACTTCGGGACGGAGTGGCGGACGGGGCGGGTGTGCCCAACCGTCCAATTGGGTGACTTCGGGACGGAGTGGCGGACGGGGCGGGTGTGCCCAACCGTCCAATTGGGTGACTTCGGGACGGGGCGGGTGTGCCCAACCGTCCAATTGGGTGAGATCGGGACAGGGCGACGCGCCCGGTCCGCGGGAGTCGTCCAGCCTGACAACGATGTCACCTTCACCTCACGAGTTCTACGGCATGGGTTGACCTGAGCGCAACCTGGCTCTATACATGTCTCTGACAACGTTGTCACTCGACATGGCGTGGCGGCGGAGTTCGAACCGCAGACTCGAAGGAGAGTTGGACCCATGCGCATTTCTCGCAGATCCCGCACGACCCGCGCCCTCGCCGTCAGTGTCGCGGCCGCGACCGCACTCGGCCTCAGTGCCTGCAACCGTGGCGGAGCCGACACCGGCTCCGGCGGTGGTGGCGGCAACGAGCAGGTCGGCGTCGCCCTCATCACGAAGGACTCGACCAACCCGTTCTTCGTCGCCATGCAGGAGGGCGCGAAGGCCGACGCGTCCAAGAACAACGTCAAGCTCACCGTCGCCTCCGGCAAGCAGGAGGGTGACGACCAGGGCCAGATCACCGCCATCGAGGACGCGATCGCCCGCGGCGACAAGGGCATCCTCATCACCCCGATGAGCACCGGCGTCAACGCCGCGATCAAGAAGGCCCGCGACGCCGGCCTTTACGTCATCGCTCTCGACACCCCGCCGGACCCGGCCGACGTCGTCGACATCACCTTCGCCACCGACAACCGTGAGGCGGGCCAGCTCATCGGCAAGTGGGCCGCCGCCCAGATGGACGGCCAGCCGGCGACGATCGCGCTGCTCGACCTCTTCGCCGACAAGATCGTGTCGGTCGACTACAACCGCGACCAGGGCTTCCTCGAGGGCATGGGCATCGACGTCGCCGACCCGAAGAAGAACGGCGACGAAGCCAAGACCGGCAAGTACACCAGCGGCAAGGGCGGCACCTACACGATCGTCTGCAACGAGGCCGCCAACGGCGCCGAGGACGGCGGTCGCACCGCGATGGAGAAGTGCCTCGCCCGCAACCCCGGCATCAACCTCGTCTACACGCTCAACGAGCCGACCGCCGTGGGCGCCAACGCCGCACTCCAGGCGGCTGGCAAGAAGGCGCTCATCGTCTCGATCGACGGCGGCTGCGCCGGCGTGAAGTCGGTCAAGGACGGCGTCATCGGCGCGACGGCCCAGCAGTACCCGCTCAAGATGGCGACCGAGGGCATGGCCGCCATCGCCGAGGTCGCCCGTGGCGGCGCGAAGCCGACGCCGGACGCCGGGCTGGACTTCAAGAACACCGGGGTCGCGCTCGTCACCGACAAGCCCGCCGATGGGATCGAGAGCATCACCTCGGACGAGGGCTCGAAGATCTGCTGGGGCAACTGACCCATGAGCACCGACGTCACGACTGCTGCCGCCGAGTTCGCTCGGCGGCAGCAGTCCCCGGTCCAGCGGCTGCAGAGCCAGCTGCACAAGCGCCCCTGGCTGAGCCCGCTCTTCCTGCTCTTCGTCGCATTCCTGTCGTTCTTCATCGCGACGCCGACGTTCCTCACGGCGAACTCGATGGGCATCCTGCTCCAGCAGACCGCGATCATCGCCGCGCTCGCCGTGGGGCAGACGCTCATCATCCTCACCGCCGGCATCGACCTCTCGGTCGGCGCGATCATGGTCCTGTCGATGATGGTCATGGCCTCGCTCGCCCAGGACGGCGGGATGCCGGGCATCCTCGCCCTCCTCATCGGCATCCTGCTCGCGGTCGGCGCCGGCTTCCTCAACGGCATCCTCGTCACCCGGATCAACCTGCCGCCGTTCATCGTCACCCTCGGAACGCTGAGCATCTTCACGGCGATCGCGCTGCTCTACTCCGGTGGCGCGAGCATCCAGGCGCCCCGCCTGCCGCGGCTGCTCAACTTCCTCGGTGAGGGCTTCGGCATCGGCGGCTTCCGGCTCACCTGGGGTGTCATCCTCGTGGGGGTCATCTATGCGGTCGTCGCCTTCGTCCTGTCGCAGACCGCGTGGGGCAGATACGTGTATGCCGTGGGCGACGATCCCGAGTCCGCGCGCCTTTCCGGTGTGCCGAGCAAGCGGATCCTCCTCGGCGTCTACACCGTCGCGGGACTCATCTACGGAATCGCGGCGTGGATCCTCATCGGTCGCGCCGGGGCCGCCACCCCCAACGCGATCCCGGATGCGAACCTGCAGAGCATCACCGCCGTCGTCATCGGTGGGACCAGCCTCTTCGGTGGCCGGGGTCGGCTCGTCGGCACGCTCATCGGTGCGCTCATCGTCCAGACGCTCCAGTTCGGGCTCTCCCAGATGGGCGTCGACCAGCAGTGGCGCGTCCTCGCGACCGGCATCCTCGTCATCATTGCCGTCGCCGTCGACCAGTGGATCCGGAAGGTGAAGGCATGACGGTCAACTGGATTCAGACGCCACACACGCGGGCGAGCGACCTCGAGGTCTCGCACGACGGCATACCGCCCGGCAAGGAAGCCATCTACGCCCAGGAGCCGGTGCTCTCGGCACGCAACCTCGTCATCACGTTCGGTCGCGTCGTCGGCCTCGACGGCGTCGACCTCGACCTCTACCCGGGCGAGGTGCTCGCGGTCATCGGCGACAACGGTGCCGGCAAGTCGACGCTCATCAAGTGCCTCACCGGGGCGTACGTCCCGAACTCGGGCACGATCACGATGAACGGTCGCGAGGTGTCGTTCAAGAAGCCACAGGACGCCCGCGAGGCCGGCATCGAGACGGTGTACCAGCAGCTCGCCGTCATCCCGGCGCTCGACATCGCGAGCAACCTCTACCTCGCGCGCGAGGACCGTCGCAAGGGTCCGCTCGGCTCGATCTTCCGGATGCTCGACAAGAAGGGCATGGAGCGGCGGGCCGGTGAGGCCGTGCAGAACCTCGGCATCCAGACGATCCAGAACATGGGTCAGGCCGTCGAGACCCTCTCCGGTGGTCAGCGGCAGGCCGTCGCGGTCGCGCGCGCGGCGGCGTTCGGGAGCAAGGTCGTCGTCCTCGACGAGCCGACCGCCGCCCTCGGCGTCAAGGAGTCGGGGATGGTCCTCGACATGATCAAGCAGCTGCGCGACAAGGGGCTGTCGATCATCCTCGTCAGCCACAACATGCCGCATGTGTGGGAGGTCGCCGACCGCATCCACATCCAGCGGCTCGGTGGTCGCGCCGGCGTCATCACGCCTGAGTCGCACGACATGGGCGAAGGCGTCGCGATCATGACGGGCGCCAAGAAGCTCGGTGGGACGGCAACGCCCGCCGCCGAGGCACCCCGTGCCGATGCGGTGCACGAGGGCTCACGCGGCAGCGAGGGCACCCGCGCGGGGCATGTCGAGGACGCACCCGCGGACCGCGGGGACCGGCCATGACGATCGTCGTCGGCTACCTGCCGAGCCCGCCCGGCCTCGCGGCCATCGAGGCGGCGATCGCCGAGGCCGAACTGAGGGGATCGCGGCTCGTCGTCGTGAACTCCGGTGTCCTGGGCGACTACTCGGGCCCGAGCTTCGCCGAGCCACAGGACCTCGACGCGCTCGACGCCCAGCTCACCGAGCGCGGTATCGACCACGAGGTCCGGCAGATGACGCGCGGGCTCGCCCCGGCCGACGAGATCCTGTCGGTCGCGGCCGACGAGGACGCCGAGCTCATCGTCATCGGGGTGCGCAAGCGCTCCCCCCTCGGCAAGCTCGTCACCGGCAGCACCGCGCAGCAGGTGTTGCTCGACGCGACCTGCCCCGTCCTCGCCGTCAAGGCCTGACCAGGGCCCACCGCAACTGATTGCCAGTTCCCGGCACCCCGACCCCGACTGATTGCTCTTTCCGTGCAGGTAGACCTGCACGGAAAGAGCAATCAGTCGGGGAAACGACAGGGGAGGTGAGGGGGAGCGGGCGGCGAGCGGCCGGCATACCGAAGGATTCTCGGAGGGTGAACACTTCATGTCCGCCACCGCCGAAGGGGTCCGTGAGGCACGTTTGCTGGTAGGTTCGTGACCGGTTGCACAACAGCAGTTCCTCGCAGGTCGCAGTTCGCGCCCGTCTGGCTACCACAGGAGACGGGCGCCGGTGTGTCTGAGCCGGGTCAAACCGACTCGTCTGGGGTGTGGTTGGGTGCAGCCAGGGCGTGGCGATTCTGCTGCGTTCCAGTGCTACACACAGGAAAGAGTTACCCCACATGGCACAGGGCACCGTGAAGTGGTTCAACGCTGAGAAGGGCTTTGGTTTCATCGCCCAGGACGGCGGCGGCCCCGACGTGTTCGTTCACTACTCCGCCATCGACACCCAGGGCTACCGCAGCCTGGACGAGGCCCAGCGGGTCGAGTTCGAGGTCACCCAGGGTCCGAAGGGTCCGCAGGCCGACCAGGTCCGCCCCCTCTGATCGAGGACTCACACAGTCTTTGAGCAAGGCCCCCTCCGCCACGGCGGAGGGGGCCCTGTCACGTCTGCAGCGCGTCGCGCTCGCCACGAGCCCGTGGGCTCCCGGGCGTAGGAGAGGTGTCCATGGAGCTCTCAGGGAGAGGTCCTAGACTGCGATCAGGTGCAGCCGTGGGCCGGGGGTCTCGGGTGCCCCCGCGTCCCGAGACAGAAGGATCCTGTGCACAACGACGACTCCTTGCCGCCCGACGGTGGTTCGCGCTCCCAACAGCGCACCGCCCGTGCGATGGACCGGCAGCAGGCTCGTCGTCGTCGCGCCGTCCTCACCTTCGGCACCATCGCCGCCGTTCTCGTCGTCGGGCTCGTCGCGGCCTACCTCCGGTTCAACGGCAACATCGACCGGCTCGACGTCACCAAGGCCTTGGGCAAGAACCGTCCCAGCGCCGCCGGCAACATCTCGTCCGGACCGCTCAACATCCTGCTCATCGGCTCCGACATCCGCACCGGTGAGGGCAACGAGGGCTACGGCACCGGTGACTGGGAGCCGGGCCAACACTCCGACACCAACCTGCTCCTCCACATCTCTGCCGACCGCAAGAACGTGACGATGGTGTCGATCCCGCGCGACTCCATGGTCCCGGCGCCGGTCGAGTGCAACGCCGACGCGCCGGTTGACCAGTGGCAGGTCCGCCAGTGGAACAAGAACTTCAACACCGGCGGCCCCGGCTGCGTCATGCGCACTCTCGAGGGCAACACCGATATTTTCGTCAACCACTTCGCCGTCGTCGACTTCGGCGGGTTCAAGAACATGGTCGACGCCCTGGGTGGCGTCGAGGTCTGCACCCCGACGCCGATCAACGACCCCAAGGCCAAGCTCACGCTCGCCGCCGGACGCCACACCCTCCAGGGGGAACAGGCCCTCGGGTACGTGCGCGCCCGCTACACCGTCGGTGACGGCTCCGACCTGGGGCGCATCAAGCGGCAGCAGGCGTTCATGTCGTCCGTGGCCCAGAAGGCGACCGAGTCCTCGTTGCTGCTGCGGCCGGACAAGCTGCTCCGCTTCCTCGACGCGGCGACCCAGTCGCTGACGACCGACCCGGACTTCGGGATCGGTGCGATGAAGGACGTCGCCCAGAGCATCAAGAACATCGGCGTCGACAACATCCAGTTCGTCACCGTGCCGACCGAGCCCTACCCCCAGGACCCGAACCGGGTCCAGTGGGCGCCTGCCGCGGACGAGCTGTGGACCGCGATCCGGGAGGACCGCGACATCTCGAAGCCCAAGCCGACCCCCAGCCCCAGCGACACGCGTCCTCTCACGGTGAGCCCCGACGAGATCACCGTCGAGGTCGTCAACAGCTCCGGTGTCGTGGGCCTCTCGAAGCAGGCGGCCGAAGGGCTGCGGGTCCAGGGCTTCAATGAGGTCACGACGAGCAATGGCCACGGCGTCGTCAGCGGCGTCACCATCGAGTACGCACCCGAGCAGGCGGAGGCGGCCCGCACCGTCGCCGCGGCGTTCCCCGGCGCCGTCCTGACCGAGGACGACGGACTGGGCAAGCGCGTCCGAGTGACGCTGGGCTCAGGCGCGCCGAACGTCGTCGAGGTGCCGAACCGGCTCGGCGAGAAGCCGCTGCCCACGCCGACGCTCACCTCGACCCCGACGCTGTCGCCGACGATCCAGGCCCGCAAGGCCAGCCAGGACATCTGCTCCTGAGGCTCGCCACCGCCTCCGCCAGGGGCCGGGACGCCGCTCAGAACAGGCGCGACTCCGCGACCTCGCGAGGCTCCTCCAGCGCGAGGAGGCGAGCCTTGCGCTCCAGCCCACCGGCATACCCGGTCAGTGACCCGTCGGCGCCGACGACGCGGTGACACGGGATGACAATGCTCACCGGGTTGCGCCCGACCGCCTGCCCGACGCGCTGCGCGAGACCGGGACCGCCCAGCTCGCGCGCGATGGTGCCGTAGGTGGTCGTCGTGCCGTAGGGGATCGTCGCGAGGTGATCCCACACCCGTTCCGAGAAGGCGTCGCCCGCGGTCGCCGTCGCGACCGTGAAGGTGGTCCGATCGCCGCGCAGGTACTCGGCGAGCTCGCTCCGGGTCGTCTCGAAGACGGGATCGCCTGTGGGGGAGACCGGCGCGCCGATCGTGCCGTCGGCCGGCGGATGCCAGTGGCCCGGGAAGTAGAGCCCGACGAGGGCGTCGCCGTCGGCCACGGCGAGCAGGTCGCCGAGGTCGGTGGCGAGCGTCGTGTGGCGGCGGGCGGTGGAGGTCATCACGCCCATTGAACGTCATCGCCCCGACACGTGTGAGTCATCGCGTCCGTATGCCGTCCGCCCGGTCTGTATGCCGGCCGCTCGCCGACGCGTTCCGTCGCCGACGCGGCCGGTCGCCGACGCGTTCGGCTCGCCGGAGGCGAAGGGAGCCGACGCGCGAGCCAGCTCGTTCCTCGCTGCCTCGCGCGTCTCCCGGCATCCCCCCGCTCGGCACACGGCAAAGCCCCAGATCGCTTCGCGATTCTGGGGCTTCCCGTGTGCGGAGGCGGAGGGATTTGAACCCTCGATGGGCGGTTAGCCCAAACCGCATTAGCAGTGCGGCGCCATAGACCGGACTAGGCGACGCCTCCTCAGCCGGAACAGGGTAACCGTCCGGCCACACGCCGAGCAAAGCGGCTCCACCGACGGGCGCCGCGCGCCAGAATGAGCCGCCGCCGCAACCTCGAGGAGCCCCATGACCACGCCGTCCCAGAATCCACCTGTGCCCCAGTCCGTTCCGTGGGCAGCGGTACAGGCCCCGGCCACGCCGCCGGCGCGCCCCGGCGGGCCCCGGCTTGGGTCGCGTGGGTGGCGCTGGGCGTCAGCGCGTTGTCCTTCCTCATCGCCCTGTCCGTCGGTGTCCTGTTCGCGGCCGACCGGGTGGGGTCGGGTGGCGACGAGGTCTGGGGGTATGACGCCGGCCTCCCCGCGTGGGGCGAGGTCGAGCTGACGCCGACGGGCGCCGTCACCGACCGTACTTTCACCGACAGCGTCGAGACGGCCGTCGTCGACGTCCTCGAGGACGGCACGCCGGTCGAGGACCTGCTGTGCGAGGCCCTCCCTGCCCCCCGCAAGGACACGGTGACCTCCTGTGGGGCCGTCATCGACGGCTTCGACACGACGATCGTCGTCCTGTTCCTTGACGACAACGGTGGCTTCATGGCGACCCTCTACTGAGACCGGACGCGCCGGGCGAACACTCAGGCCGGCAGGACCACCGAGAAGGTCGCGCGACCGGGTGCGGAGTCGACCTCGACCCGCCCACCGTGCGTGCGGGCCACGGCGTCGACGATCGAGAGTCCGAGACCGGTCGACCCGCCGGCTCGGTTGCGGGCCGCGTCGCCCCGGGTGAACCGCTCGAACACCGACCCGAGCAGCTCCGCCGGCACCCCGGGGCCGTTGTCGGTCACGGACAGCCGCACCCACGCTCCCTCGCGCCGGAGCGACGTCACGACCCGCGTCCCCGGCGGCGTGTGCGTGCGGGCGTTCGCCAGGAGGTTGGCGACGACCTGGTGCAGGCGGGCCGGGTCGCCGGGTACCTCGACCGGCTCGTCGGGCAGGTCGAGCTCCCACCGATGCTCCGGCGACGCGGCGTGCGCGTCGGACACGGCGTTGACCGCGAGCAGCGACAGGTCGACCGGTTCGCGCTCGAGCGGCCGACCCGCATCGAGACGAGCCAGGAGGAGCAGGTCCTCGACGAGCCCCTGCATGCGCAGCGACTCCGACTCGACCCGCGTGAGCGCATGGGCGACCGTCTCGGGGACGGGAGCGGTCTCGCGACGGGACAGCTCGGCATACCCGCGGATGGACGCGAGGGGCGTGCGCAGCTCGTGCGAGGCGTCCGCGACGAACTGCCTGACGCGGGTCTCCGACTCGTGCCGCGACCGCAACGCACCTTCGACGTTGTCGAGCATCTGGTTGAGGGCCAGGCCGACCTGCCCGGCCTCGGTGCGCGCGTCGGTGTCCGCCTCCGGAACCCGTTGTGCGAGAGCGACATCACCGGAGTCGAGGCGCAGCCGGCTCACCTGGGTCGCCGTCTGCGCGACCCGCTGCAGGGGGGCAAGGCCGCGCCGGATGAGCCATTGCCCGACGAGGGTCGCGAGCGCCAGCCCGACGATCGTGGCCCCCGCGACGAGGGTCAGGGCGGTGTTGACGACCTGGGTGACGCCACTCATGGGCAGCCCGGAGATGACCGTGAGACCGGTCGGGGTCGTGGCCTGCGCGACGCGGTAGTCGCCCACGCCGGCGATGTCGACCGTGCGGGGGCGGCTCCCGAGGTGGGCCTCGTCGAGGGCGTCGAGCTGGTCGCTGGAGAGCTGGCCGACGGTCATGCCGTGCTCGATGCGGTTGACGAGGAAACTCCCCTCGTCGTCGAGGATGACGGTGACCGACTCGCCGCGACCGCCGGGGACGGGACCGACGCCCGGGCCGCCAGCCGGCCCGTCACCGGGGCCGCCCGGGCGGCCCGCGCCCTCACCCGTCGCCCGGGCGAGAGTCGCCGTGACGTCGGCGTCGATCTGGTCGAGCAGCTGTCCGCGCAGGGCGAGGACCGTGAACGTCGCCGTGCCGACGGAGAGAACGAGGAAGAGCGCGACGACGGCCGCGATGAGCTGGGTCGTGAGCGGCCAGCTCCGCGGCCTGAGGAAGGCGAGTCGCGTGCCGCCTGTCGTCATTCCGCCGGCTTGAGGACGTAGCCGACGCCGCGCATCGTGTGGATCATCGGGGCCCGGCCGGCGTCGATCTTCTTGCGCAGGTAGGAGATGTAGAGCTCGACGACGTTGGCCTGACCGCCGAAGTCGTAGTTCCACACGCGGTCGAGGATCTGGGCCTTCGACAGCACCCGCTTGGGGTTGCGCATGAGGTAGCGCAGCAGCTCGAACTCCGTTGCGGTGAGGTGGATCCCGTCGCCGCCGCGGGTCACCTCGTGGCTGTCCTCATCCATGGTGAGGTCACCGACCACGAGCAGCGACGACGCGTCGTCCGCCGCGACGGCGGTGCGGCGCATGAGGGCACGCAGACGCGCCACGACCTCTTCGAGGCTGAACGGCTTGGTGACGTAGTCGTCACCCCCGGCCGTGAGACCGGCGATCCGGTCCTCGACCGCGTCCCGAGCCGTGAGGAAGAGCACGGGAACGGACTCGTTGTCGGCGCGCATCCGCCGCAACACCTCGAGCCCGTCGAAGTCGGGGAGCATCATGTCGAGGACGACGGCGTCGGGCTGGAACTCCTTCGCGGCGCGGACCGCCTTGGTCCCCGTGCCCGCGGAGCGCACCTCCCACCCCTCGTAGCGCAGCGCCATCGAGAGCAGCTCGGTGAGGTTCGACTCGTCGTCGACGACGAGAACGCGCACGGGCGTGCCGTCGACGCGTTGCAACCGGACCGCGGATGAGGGTGAAGCACTCATGAGCACCAGTGAACCTCGCATCGCTCCGGTTCCGCCGTGAGACGGCTGTGGGCTGTCTGTGAGTAGGTGGCCGGTCGGCTCCCGGGACCGTGCGGACGGGCTCTCAGACCTCGGCGACGGCGGCGAGGGGGATGTCCCGCTCGCGCGCCCACTCCTGCCACTCGGTGGCCGGACGCTCCGCGAACGCGGCTGCGAGCCGGTCGTGGGTCAGCTCCTCGGGTCCGATGCCGAGCGCGGTCGCGAGGTTGACGGCGAAGTGTGGTTCGAGCGCCGCGAGGGCGACGTGCCCCTCGGACGCCGCATACACGGCATACACGGGGACGGCGCCACCGAGCGGGCCGCCGGGTCGGGTCATGCCGTGCACGACGGGTCGGGCGAGCGTCGCAGCGACGTCGGAGAGCGCCACCTCGCGCCGGACACCGCGGCCGGTGCGCTCGCGCGCGACGAGGGCCGCGGCGGCCTCGGCCGCCGCCCGCTCTGCTCCGGCGAGGTCGACCGCCGTCGTCGACGGCAGCTGCCCGTCGCGGACGAGCCCCTCGACGGCCTGGTAGGTGAGGTCGTGGCCGGCGATCTCGGCCTCCTCACCCGGGTGGCCGACGATGTCGACCTGGCACAGGCGCGTATGCCGTCCGCTCACCGATGCGTGGTCGAGCCCCAGGCGGATGAGGGCCGAGGGGCGCGAGCTGGTCACGAGGACGTCGGCCTCGGCGAGGAGCTGTTCGAGCTCGGCCCGGCCGTCCGGCGACTTGAGGTCGAGGGTGCGGACCTCCTGCCCCGCGTGCAGCTCGTCGAAGTAGTCGGGGGCGACGTGCCCGAGCGGGTCGCCCGACGGCGGCAGCACCGTCACGACGCTCGCCCCCTGCCCGGCCAGCCGCGCAACGGCGGCCGGCCCGGGCAGGTTGATGGCGACGGAGACGACACGGACGCCGTCGAGGGGTCCGCGTTCGCCGGGGGTCGAGCCCGTCGATTCGCTCATGTTGCCGACCTCAGGAGACGGCGTCGACGAGGGAGCCCTTCTCGGCCCGCTCGACGAGCCACGGCGACGGACGGAACCGCTCGCCATAGGTGTCGGCGAGCTCGTTGGCGCGCGAGACGAACCCGCGCAGGCCACCCTCTGAGTTCGTCATGAACGTCGCCGGGCCGCCGGTGTGCGGCGGGAAGCCGATGCCGAAGATGCCGCCGATGTTGGCCGACTCCGCATCCTTGAGCACACCGCTCTCGAAGCACGCGGCCGTCTCGAGCGCCATCCGGTAGAGGTAGCGGTCGTGCAGGTCGCGCTCGGGCACGTCGGTGCCCTTGGTCCAGCGGGTGCGCAGCTCGGGCCACAGGACCTTGGCGCCGCCCTCGGGGTAGTCGTAGAGCCCGGCGCCGGAGGCGCGGCCCTTGCGGCCGAGCTCGACGAGGGTGTCGACGACCTGCTCGCCCGGGTTCGCGGCATACTCCTCGCCGGCCGCGGCAGCGGCCTTCGCGGCCTCGCCACGGATGTGCTGGGTCAGCGTGAGCGAGACCTCGTCGAGCATCGCCAGCGGCGGGGCCGGGAAGCCGGCCGACGTCGCGCCGCGCTCGATGACCTGCGGGTCGACGCCCTCGGCGACGAGACGGACGCCCTCGTCGATGAGGGTTCCGAAGACGCGGCTCGTGTAGAACCCGCGCCCGTCGGCGACGACGATCGGGATCTTGCGGATCTGCTGGACGAGGTCGATGGCGCGGGCCGCGGCCTCGTCGGCGGTCTGCTCGCCGCGGATGATCTCGACGAGCTTCATCTTGTCGACGGGGCTGAAGAAGTGCAGCCCGATGAAGTCGGCCGGGCGCGACGAGAAGCCCTGCAGGTCGGTGATCGGCAGAGTCGAGGTGTTCGAGCAGAGCAGGGTGTCGGGGCCGACGACGGCCTCGACCTCCTTGAAGACCTTCTCCTTGAGCCCGAGGTCCTCGAAGACCGCCTCGATGACGACGTCGACGTCCCCCAGGTCCGCAGCGTCGGCCGTCGGGGTGATGCGGGCGAGGACGGCGTCGCGGTCCTCGGCGGTCATGCGGCCCTTGGAGACGCGCGCGTCGACGAGCTTCTGGGTGTAGCCCTTGCCCTTTTCGGCCGACTCGAGCGAGACGTCCTTGAGGACGACGTCGATGCCGCTCGTCGCGCACGCGTGCGCGATGCCGGCGCCCATCATGCCGGCGCCGAGGACGCCGACCTTGGTGACCTTGCGCTTCTCGACGCCCTCGGGGCGCAGCTTGCCCGAGTTGATCGCCTGGAGGTCGAAGAAGAACGCCTGGATCATCGCCTTCGACTCGCGGCCGGCGACGAGGTCGGCGAAGTAGCGCGACTCGATGCGGCTCGCGGTGTCGAAGTCGACCTGCGCGCCCTCGATGGCGGCCGACATGATCGAGCGCGGGGACTTGATGGGCGAGCCCTTGAGCTGCTTGCGCAGGTTCGCCGGGAAGGCCGGCAGGTTCGCCGCGAAGCTCGGCGTCGTGGGGGTGCCGCCGGGGATCTTGTAGCCCTTGACGTCCCAGCCCTTCGTCGCCGCGTCGGCCTTGCCGGCGTTGTCGCGGATCCACTGCTTCGCGGCCGGGACGAGCTCCTCCTGGGTCGCGACGAGCTCGTCGACGACGCCCTTGGCCTTGGCCTCGGACGGCGTGCGCTGCTGGCCCTGGAGCAGCCAGTCCATGAGCGCCGGGGCGATGCCGAGCATCCGCACAAGGCGGGTCACGCCGCCGCCACCGGGCAGGAGACCGAGGCTCACCTCGGGCAGACCGATCTTGATCCTGTCGTCGTCGACGGCGATGCGGTGGTGCGTTGCGAGGGCGATCTCGAGGCCGCCGCCGAGCGCGGCGCCGTTGATGGCCGCGACGACCGGCTTGCCGAGCTTCTCGAGCCGTCGCAGCTGGGCCTTGATCTCCTCGACCTCGGTGAAGGCGTCGCCGACGTTGGCCGAGGTGATCTTCTGGAGGTCGGCGAGGTTGCCGCCGGCGAAGAAGGTCTTCTTGGCCGAGGTGAGCACGACCCCGGTGATGTCGTCCTTCTCCTGCTCGAGCCGGTCGACCGTCTCGGCCATCGCGGCCTTGTATGCCGCGTTCATGGTGTTCGCGCCCGCGCTCGGGTCGTCCATCGTCAGGGTGACGATGCCCTCGTCGTCGCGCTCGTACCGAATCATGTTCTCGCTCATGGGTTCTCGTGGTTCCTGTCAGGTCTGAGAGGTCTGGGAGCCGGCGCGGTCAGACGCGCTCGACGACGGTGGCGATGCCCATGCCGGCACCGATGCAGAGCGTGGCGATACCGCGCTCGAGGTCGCGGCGCTCGAGCTCGTCGACGAGAGTGCCGAGGATCATCGCGCCGGTCGCACCGAGCGGGTGGCCCATGGCGATGGCGCCGCCGTTGACGTTGGTCTGCTCCTCGTTCCAGCCCATGTCGCGCATGAGCTTGAGGGCGACGGCCGCGAACGCCTCGTTGATCTCGACGAGGTCGATGTCGGAGGCCTTCATGCCGACCCGGTCGAGGGCCTTGCGGCAGGCGGGCGCCGGGCCGGTGAGCATGATCGTCGGCTCGGAGCCGATGACCGCGGCCGAGACGATACGGGCGCGTGGCGTGAGACCCATCTCCTTGCCGGTCTCCTCGTTGCCGATGAGGAGCAGTCCGGCGCCGTCGACGATGCCGGAGGAGTTGCCGGCGTGGTGGACGTGGTTGATGGCGTCGACGTTCGTGTACTTCTCGAGCGCGACGAAGTCGAAACCGCCGGCCTCGCCGATCATCGCGAACGACGGGTTGAGGCCGCCGAGCGACTCGGCGGTCGTGTCCGGGCGAACCGTCTCGTCACGGTCGAGGATGGTGAGGCCGTTCTGGTCGGTCACCGGCACGACCGACTTCTCGAAGTGACCGGTCTCCCAGGCCGCGGCCGCACGCTGGTGGGACTGGGCGGCATACCGGTCGACCTCGGCACGGTCGTAGCCCTCGATCGTCGCGATGAGGTCGGCACTGATGCCCTGCGGCACGAAGTCGGTGGCGAGCGCGACGGCGGGGTCCATCGCCCAGGCGCCGCCGTCGCTGCCCATCGGCACGCGCGACATCGACTCGACGCCGCCGGCGATGATGAGGTCCTCGAAGCCGGAGCGCACGCGCGCCGCGGCCTGGTTCACGGCCTCGAGCCCGGAGCCGCAGAAGCGGTTGAGCTGGACGCCGGCGACGGGCTCGGGCAGGCCGGCATACATCGCGGCGACGCGGGGGAGGACCGCGCCCTGGTCGCCCACGGGCGAGACGATGCCGAGGACGATGTCGTCGATCTGGGCGGCGTCGAGGCCGGGGTTGCGCTCGCGCAGGGTCTTCAGGAGGCCGACGACGAGGTCGATCGGCTTGACCTCGTTGAGCGAGCCGACGCCCGCCTTGCCCTTCCCTCGAGGTGTGCGGATGGCGTCGAAGATGACGGCCTGGGGCTGGTCTGGCATGGCTGGGCACTCCTTGACAAGCGGGATGGCGACGGGAGGTGAGCGAGCGCTTACCTCTACAGGTGTAGCACTCCTCGCCGGGCGAGGGCCAGTGGTGCCGCCGAAGTCACACTGCGCCCGTCGTGCCGATGTGCCGGTATGCCGGCCGCTCACCTCGGCGGCGTCAGCGGCGGCACTCGAGATCCTTGAGGTCGACGGCGTTCGCCATCGCCGCGTAGCCGGCGTCCCCGGGGTGGAGGTGGTCGCCGCTGTCGTAGGCCGGCAGCATCCGGGCCGGCCGCTGCGGGTCGCGGATGGCGGCGTCGAAGTCGACGACGGCGTCGAACTCGCCGCTCGTGCGGATCCAGTCGTTGACCTGCCGGCGGAGGGCGTCGCGCTCGGCGGACCAGCGGCTGCCACCCTCCCAGGGCGTCATCGTGCCGCCGACGACGCAGATGCCGCGCGCGTGCCCACGGGCGATGAGCTGGCGGTAGGCGTTGATGAGGTCCGACGGCTTCGTCGCGAGGTCCCAGCGCAGGTCGTTGACGCCCTCCATGACGACGACGGTACGGACGTCGGGCTGGGCGAGCACGTCGCGGTCGAAGCGCGCCTGGGCGCTGACGCCGGGGCCGTCGGCGAGCACCCGGTTGCCGGAGATGCCCAGGTTCATGACGCCGTACTGCAGCGGCCGCGGCTGCGCGGCGAGGCGCTGCGCGAGGTAGTTCGGCCAGCGACGGTTGGCGCTCGTCGTCGACTTGTCGCCGTCGGTGATGGAGTCGCCGAGCGCGACGACCGTGTCGACCTGCTCGGGCACCTCGACGACGGCCGACTCGACCCAGGCGTAGCTCGTCGTCGTGGTCGTGAACGCCTCGCCCGACTCCTGCGCGGCGTGGTCACCGGCGGTCGAGATGTAGTTCGTCTGGTGGGCGAGCTTGTGGCCGCTGACCGTGCCGGGGTCACCGACGACGTGGATGCTCACGGCGAGCGTCGATTGCGCGGGGACGTCGCCGGCCACGGGGTCGCTGAGCACCTCGGCGCCGACGGGCACGGTGACCGACGTGCTGCCACTGAAGGTGAGCCGCTGGTTGGTCCCCGGCTTCACCGCGGCGCCTTCTGCCGTCCGGCCCACCCACACCGAGTCGAACGTCACCGGCTCGGACCCGAACGCGTTCGACAGCGAGATCCGCAGGTCGGTCCCGCCGACGCTCGTGCGCACGATGTTGCGCACGGTCTGCCCGTCGAGCTGGAGGACCGTCGTGTCGGGGGCGGTGGCCCACGTGCCGACCTGGTCGACCGGCCGTCCAGCGTCGACGGCCGCGGCGGTCCGGGCCGGCTGGGCCGAGACGGCCGGTTCGGCGTGCGGCAGGACGAGGGCGGCCGTCCCGAGTGCCGCTGCGGCGGCGCCGGTGGTGAGGAGGGTGCGGGTTCGTCGGGATGCGCTCATCCCGGCAGTCAACCGCGTCGTATGCCGTCCGCGCCATGGTTCGTGCCCACCTCACCGAAACGGCCCCGCAGCGTTCATCGCGCGGCCACCACCCGGCATACGGACTTGCTTGTTGGTGGCTGCGACCCGACGTGGCCCGGACGCACTTCCGGCGCCATGCCGCAGACAAAACTGCGTCACGGCGCCGGAAGTGCGTCCAGCGGGTGGGCCCGCGCGGTGTCGAGTCAGCTCACTCCACGCCGAGGCGGGCCTTGAGGCCGTCGAGCTCGACCTGCAGCTGGGTCGGGAGGTTGTCGCCGAACTTGGCGAACCACTCCTCGATCTGCGGGATCTCGGCCTTCCACTCCTCGGGGTCGACGGCGAGCGCCTTGGCCAGCTCGGCCGGGTCCATGTCGAGGCCGTCGGTGTCGAGCGACTCCGGGGTGGGGACGTGACCGATCGGGGTCTCGACCGCGGCTGCCTTGCCCTCGATGCGCTCGATCGCCCACTTGAGGACGCGGCTGTTCTCGCCGAAGCCAGGCCACACGAAGTTGCCCTCTTCGTCGCGACGGAACCAGTTGACGTAGAAGATCTTCGGGAGCTTGGTCGCGTCGGCGTCCTTGCCCATGTTGATCCAGTGCTGGAAGTAGTCGCCGGCGTTGTAGCCGATGAACGGCAGCATCGCCATCGGGTCGCGGCGGACGACGCCGACCTGGCCCGTGGCCGCAGCCGTCGTCTCGGACGAGAGCGTTGCGCCCATGAAGGTGCCGTGCGTCCAGTCGCGCGACTCGGTGACGAGCGGGACCGTCGTCTTGCGGCGGCCGCCGAAGAAGATCGCCGAGATCGGCACACCCTGCGGGTCGTCGTACTCCGGAGCGAGGATGTCGCACTGCTTGATCGGGGTGCAGTAGCGGCTGTTCGCGTGCGATGAGAGGACGCCGGCCTCGCCGTCGGCGGGGGTCCAGTCCTCGCCCTTCCAGCTCGTGGCGTGCTCGGGCATGTTCTCGAGCCCCTCCCACCACACGTCGCCGTCGTCGGTGAGGGCGACGTTGGTGAAGACCGAGTTGCCCTTGTTGATCGTCGCCATGGCGTTGGGGTTGGTGTGCTCGTTCGTGCCCGGGGCGACACCGAAGAAGCCGAACTCCGGGTTCACGGCATACAGGCGGCCGTCCTTGCCGAAGCGCATCCACGCGATGTCGTCGCCGAGGGTCTCGACCTTCCAGCCGGGGATAGTCGGCTTGAGCATGGCGAGGTTGGTCTTGCCGCACGCGCTCGGGAAGCCGGCGGCGATGTAGTAGACCTGCTGCTCGGGCGAGGTGAGCTTGAGGATGAGCATGTGCTCGGCCATCCAGCCCTCGTCGCGGGCCATGACCGAGGCGATGCGCAGGGCGTAGCACTTCTTGCCGAGAAGGGCGTTGCCGCCGTAGCCCGAGCCGTAGGACCAGATCGTCCGCTCCTCGGGGAACTGGACGATGTACTTCTCGGGGTTGCACGGCCACTTCACGTCCTGCTGGCCCGGCTCGAGCGGGGCGCCGACGGAGTGCAGCGCGGGGACATATTGCGCCGCCTCGCCCAAACCTTCGATCCGACGCAGGACGTCGGTGCCGCAGCGGGCCATGACGCGCATCGAGACGGTGACGTACTCGGAGTCGGTGATCTCGACGCCGAACATCGGGTTCTCGGCGTCGAGGTGACCCATGACGAACGGGATGACGTACATCGTCCGACCCTTCATGCAGCCCTTGTAGAGGCCACGCATGAGGTCCTTCATCTCGTTCGGGTCCATCCAGTTGTTGGTGGGCCCGGAGTCCTTCTCGTCCACGGAGCAGATGTAGGTGCGGTCCTCGACGCGGGCGACGTCGCTCGGGTCGGAGGCGGCGTAGAAACTGTTCGGCTTCTTCTCCTCGTTGAGGCGGACGAAGGTGCCGGCCTCGACGAGCTTGTCGGTGAGCCGCGTCCACTCCTCGTCGGACCCGGTCACCCACACCACCTCGTCCGGGGTGGTCATGGCGGCGACCTCGTCGACCCAGGCCTGCAGGCCTGCGTGCGTGGTGCCCTGGACGGGTGCGGCGGCGGTCGTCATCTGCGGTCCGTAGTCCTTCCGATGCCGGGCGTTCGGGCCCGGGTTCGTGCCCCGGCCAGTGCCCGAGCCACCTCGGAGGGAACCGAGCACTGACCTGCTGGATGACCTCACGGTACTCGCATCGTGAGACGCGTCTTGCCCCGATGCGGGTGCGTGAAGTGCGGGCCGGGAGGGCCCGTCTGTCCACCGTAGGAGGCTTTGTGGACACGCCCGACCGCGGAAAGGTTTCCGCAGGGGTGAGGTTCCCCACACGCGGGGGTGCGCGGCCGGCATACCGGGGCCGTCGTCGACGAGTCGTCCCCTCCCTGGTGACTCGTCCCTCCATGAAGGGACGAGTCACCAGGTTTGGGGGTGGAGGCCCGTGCCCGGTATGCCGTTCGCGCGCCTCGCGCAGTCACGCTCCGGGCGCCCGGGGCGGTCAAGTCCGGATCGGTGGTGTACGACGGTGATCCGTCGAGGGTTGTGGTTTAGGCGTTGATGGCGCCGGCGATCAGCTCGGTGGTCACCTCCTCGTTCCCGGCCTGTCCCTCGCGGGCGATGAGCACGGCGCGGGCGTTCTTGAGGGCTTCGAGGCCGAGGTAGCGGCGTTGTTCGGCCCATTCGTCGTGCTGCTCCGCGAGGACGGCCCCGACGAGCCGGATCACGGACTCGCGGTTGGGGAAGATCCCGACGACGTCGGTGCGGCGGCGGATCTCTCGGTTGAGGCGCTCGTTGGGGTTGTTCGACCAGATCTGGCGCCAGATCTCCTTCGGGAACGCGGTGAAGGCGAGGATGTCG
>NZ_PVTI01000041.1 GCF_003002895.1 Knoellia remsis
TTGGGTGAGATCGGGACGAGAAGGTGCGCGGGGAGACAACCGACCAGTAACGGACCGACAACGGCCTCGCGCAAGCCGCCTCCGCGCGGCCTCGCGACGGTTAGCATGCGTGGGCATCCTGCACACCCCCAAGGAGTACCCCTATGAAGGCCAAGCCTTTCCTGATCGCGGCTCCCGCCGCGCTCGCCCTCGCCCTCTCGGGCTGTGGCGGCAGCACCGGCAACACCACCAGCGGCGGCGGCAACACCGCGAGCGGCGACTGCTCCTCGGCGGACGTGTTCTGCGTCGGGCTCGTCACCGACACCGGCACCATCGACGACAAGTCGTTCAACCAGGCCGCGTGGGAGGCCGTGAAGTCGTTCGAGGGCTCCGGCGCGACGGTCAAGCCGATCGAGACCAAGGACCCCAAGGACTACGCGAACAACATCAAGCAGTTCACCGACCAGAAGTACGACGCCGTCGTCACGGTCGGCTTCCTCATGACCGAGGCCACGCGGACCGCGGCCGAGGCCAACCCGAACACGAAGTTCATCGGCGTCGACCAGTTCCAGGAGAGCGACGTGCCGAACGTCACCGGCCTGGTCTTCCCCGAGCAGAACGCCGGGTATGCCGCGGGCTACCTCGCCGGTCTCATGACCAAGACGAACAAGATCGGTGTCGTCCTCGGCCAGGAGATCCCGCCGACCCAGAACTACGCCAAGGGCTACGAGCAGGGCTCCAAGGCCGCCAACCCCAAGGTCAGCGTCGCGAAGGTCTACCACCCGGCCGGTGACAACGCGTTCTCCGACCCGGCGTGGGGCGCCGGCGAGGCCAAGAAGATGCTCGCGCAGGGCGCGGACTTCATCTTCGGCGCCGGCGGCGGCACCGGCAACGGCGCCATCGGCGAGGCCGCCAAGGCCTCGGGCGCGGGCGAGTCGGTCTACTGCATCGGTGTCGACCTCGACCAGTGGAACACCGTCCCGGAGGCGCAGCCGTGCCTCGTCACCTCGGCCGAGAAGAAGCTCACCGACGGCACGAAGACGCTCCTCGACCAGGTCAAGGACGGCTCGATCAAGGGCGGCAACTTCTTCGGCAAGACCGGACTCGCGCCCTACCACGACTTCGACTCCAAGATCCCCGCTGACGTCAAGACCAAGGTCGACGAGGTCATCAAGGGTCTCGAGGACGAGTCGATCAAGGTCTCCTGACGACCCACTGACGTTCGGATACAGTCCGAGCATGCTTTCCAGGGAACGGGCGCCCTCCACGGAGGGGGCCCGTTCCCCTGTTCCACCCCCAGTCCCACTCACCGCTCCAGCCCCTGAACCGACATCGGCGTCGCCCGGTGTCACGACCTGCCCGGAGAACCATGGCTGACCCCGACCGCCCCGACGCACCGAAGGCGCCCGACGCGTCGACGTCGCCGGATGCCCCCGCGTCGAGTGAGGCGCCTGCGTCGAGCGGCGCGCCCGCGTCCCCCGCACAGACACCGCCGCACGACCCCTCGACCATCGGACCGGAGCGTCCGGTCGCGGCGCCCGTGGTCGCCGAGCGTGGCGCACCTCCGCCGCCCAAGGGCGTGCTCGGGTTCCTCGTGCGGCACCAGGCGATCGTCGTCCCGATCGTCTCGGTCGTCCTCGCCTTCGCGATCGGCGCGATCCTCATCCGGGCCCAGGGCTACAACCCGACGTATGCCTACCGGCGCCTCTTCGAGTACGCGTTCCTCACCGAGGGCGGGCTGCTCTCGACCTTCCAGAAGACGACGCCGCTCATCCTCGTCGGCCTCGCCGTCGCCATCCCGCTCAAGGTCGGCCTGTTCAACATCGGTGGCCAGGGCCAGCTCATGGCCGGCGGTATCGGTGCGGCCTGGGTGGCGTATGCGTTGCGTGACCTGCCGGCCCCGCTGCTCGTCCTCGCCGCGGTCGTCGTCGCGGTCCTCTTCGGCGCCATGTGGGCCTCCATCGCGGCGCTGCTCAAGACCACCCGCGGCGTGCACGAGGTGATCTCGACGATCATGCTCAACTCCATCGCCGTCGGCATCATCGACTGGCTCATCAACGGGGGGCCGCTCGCGGACCCGGCGCAGCCGTTCCCGTCCTCGCACGCCGTGCCCGAGGGGGCCCGGCTCCTCCCGCTCGGCGTCATCCCGTGGGGTCTGCCCGTCGCCCTGGTGCTCGCGGTGCTCGTCGCGTGGATGCTGCGCCGGACGACGCTCGGCTTCGAGCTCCAGACCGTGGGTCGCAACAAGTTCGCTGCCGGGTATGCCGGGATCTCGACGACGAAGGCGACGCTCCTCGCGATGCTCATGTCCGGTGGCCTCGCCGGTCTCGCCGGCGCGTTCGAGCTGCTGCAGATCGCGCCGTACCGCTATCAGGGCGGCATCGCCGGCTCGCTCGGCTTCGACGGCATCACCATCGCCCTCCTCGCCCGCGGCAACCCGCTCGGCACGATCCCGGCGGCCGTCCTCGTCGCGGCGATGCGCGCCGGCGCCCCGACCCTGCAGTTCGACCTCGGCATCCGCCCCGAGATCGTCGACCTCCTGCTCGCGATCACCCTGCTCATGGTGTCGCTGCCCGTCATCGCGAAGTGGATCTTCCGCCGCCATGCGGTGAAACAGACCCAGCTCGCGGGAAGCTGGGGTGCCTGACATGGAGTGGCTGAACCGCAACAAGGTCTGGGTGGGGACGGCAGCGCTCGTCCTCGTCGCGGCCTACGTCTTCTACTTCATCAACGGCACCATCGCGGTGTCGATGTTCTCCAACGCGTGGTTCCTCGCGGTGCCGCTCGTCCTCGGCGCCATGGTTGGGGTCATCGGTGAGCGCTCCGGTGTCGTCAACATCGGCATCGAGGGCCAGATGCTCGTCGGCGCCTTTGCGGCGTTCTTCGCCGCTGCGGCGACCCAGTCGATCGTCGTCGGCGTCATCGCGGGCGCGCTCTCGGGTCTGGCGATGGGCGCGTTCCTCGCCTTCACGACCGTCAAGGGCCAGCTCGACCAGATCATCGCCGGTGTCGTCATCAACATCATCGCCACCGGCATCACGTCGTTCTACTTCGAGTCCGGCAAGACGATCCCCCGCGGCCTGCCGAACTTCGACGTGCCGCTGCTGAGCAAGATCCCGCTCATCGGGCCGGTCTTCTTCTCCGACGGGCCGATCGCACTCTTCGCGCTCGTCATCGTCTTCGTCATCCACGTGCTGCTCTTCAAGACGAAGTGGGGCCTGCGCACCCGGGCCGTCGGCGAGTACCCGTCGGCCGCGGACACCGCCGGCATCAACGTCATCGCGCTGCGGCTCGTCAACGTCTCCCTCGCCGGCATCCTCGCCGGTGTCGCGGGCACCTACCTCTCCATGGAGGCCACGAGCAGCTTCGAGCGAGGCATGAGCTCGGGGCGAGGCTTCCTCGCCCTCGCCATCCTCATCTTCGGCGCGTGGCGACCGATGCGGGCCCTCGCCGCCGCGCTGTTCTTCGGCTTCATGTCGGCGACGGCCTCCCAGCTCCAGGCGAGTGACGTCGTCAACATCCCGCAGCAGTTCATCAACCTGCTGCCCTACGTGCTCACCCTCGTCGTCCTCGCCGCGGCCGCCGGTCGCGTCCGGGCACCCGGGGCCGTGGGCCAACCGTTCGTGAAGGGCGACTGACATGACCGACACGTCCCGGAACCCCGAGCCGACCACGGCAGCCGCGGCGAGCACGGAAGCCAGCGGACCGGCATACGACAACGACGGCGCGACGACCACCGCGTCGGGTGAGCGCGAGACGCTCCTCGAGATCACCGGACTGTCGAAGTCGTTCGGCACCGTCCACGCCAACAAGGACATCTCGCTGCGGGTCGACCGCGGGGAGATCGTCGCGCTCCTCGGCGAGAACGGCGCCGGCAAGTCGACGCTCGTGAAGCAGATCTTCGGCCTCATGACGCCCGACTCCGGCACGATCTCGATCAAGGGCGACGCGAGCCGGATCAAGGACCCCAAGGACGCGATCCGCCGCGGCATCGGCATGGTGCACCAGCACTTCCAGCTCGTGCCGGTCATGACCGTCGCCGAGAACATGATGCTCGGCCACGAGACGACGAGCGGTGGCCTGCTCGACCTCGACGGGGCGCGCCAGATGGTGCGCGAGCTGTCGGCGAAGCACAAGCTCGCCGTCGACCCCGACGCCGAGGTCGAGGACCTGCCCGTCGGCACGCAGCAGCGCGTCGAGATCCTCAAGGCGCTCTCGCGGCGGGTCGACCTGCTCATCCTCGACGAGCCGACGGCCGTGCTCACGCCGCAGGAGACCGACGAGCTGCTCGGTGTCATGAAGGAGCTTGCGGCCGGCGGCACGTCGATCGTCTTCATCACCCACAAGCTGCGCGAGGTGCTCGCGGCGGCCGACCGGTGCTACGTGCTGCGGCAGGGGGCCGTCGTCGGCCAGGTCGATGACCTGTCCGGGACGACGACGAGCGACCTCGCCTCGATGATGGTCGGCCGCGACGTCGTGCTGCGCGTCGACAAGGCCGAGGCGACTCCGGGCGAGACGGTGCTGTCGGTCAAGGGGCTGCAGGTGCGCGACGACCGGGGGCTGCCGGCCGTCGACGGGTTCGACCTCGAGGTGCGGGCGGGCGAGATCGTCGGCCTCGCCGGTGTCGAGGGCAACGGCCAGCGCGAGCTCGTCGAGTCGTTGGCGGGCATGCGGCCGTCGGCCGGGGGCACGGTCACGCTGGGCAGCGGGTCCGACACCGTGGACCTCACCCGCTCGAACGCCCACGACACCAACAACGCCGGCGTCGGCCACGTCCCCGAGGACCGTGAGAAGCACGGCATCGTCGGCGGGTGGTCCATCGCGGACAACCTCGTGCTCAACCGGTATGACGAGGCGCCGTTCGCGCGCGGGTTCGTCCGGGACTTCGGTGCGGTGCGCTCGCACGCGGTGGAGCTGCGCGAGGAGTTCGACATCCGCTCGCCCAACGTCGACGTGCCCGCGGGCTCGCTGTCCGGAGGCAACAAGCAGAAGGTCGTCGTCGCCCGCGAGATGTCCGCCCGGCCGCGGCTGCTCATGGCGGCCCAGCCCACGCGCGGTGTCGACGTGGGTTCGATCGAGTTCATCCACCGCCGGATCGTCGAGGCCCGTGACGCGGGTGCGGCCGTGCTGCTCGTGTCGGCCGAGCTCGACGAGATCCTCTCGCTCTCGGACCGGATCGCGGTGATCCACGGCGGCCGGGTCGTGGCCGAGGTCGCGGGCCAGGACGCCGACCGCACCGAGATCGGCCGCCTCATGGCCGGCGACTCCGACGCCCACTGACGCTGAGCCCGACGCTCGACGCCCGCGCCAGGCACCCCACTGATGGCGCACAGTTCGCCTCCGATGCGCAGCGAGGAGGCGAACTGTGCGCAATCAGTGGAACCGACGTCACAACCTACGGACTCGTAACCTACGGGAACGTAGGTTAGTCTGGGGAGCGTGACCGCAACGCTCCCCCGCCAGGCGACGGACCGGCATACCGCCCGCCCGTCCGCCCGTGCCGCTGCCCTCCCCGGTCTCCCCGGCCTCCCCGGCCTCAGCGGGCTGCTCGGCGGCGCCCGCAAGGTGGCCCAGGCGCTCGCGACACCGCTCGTGCCCGCCGACTACCTCGACCTCATCGACCCGATGCGCGCCGGCGCCGACCTGCGCGGCCGCATCGTCGACGTCACCCCCGAGACCGCCGACTCCGCGACCCTGACGATCAAGCCGGGCCGCGGCTGGCGCGGGCACACGCCGGGTCAGTACATCCGCATCGGCGTCGACATCGACGGCGTCCGCCACTGGCGTGCCTACTCGCTCACCCACCGCGCCGGCACCCCCGACGGGCACCTCACGATCACCCCGAAGGCCATCCCCGACGGCGTCGTGAGCAACCACCTCGTCCGCCGCACCACCCCCGGCACGATGGTCATGCTCGACCAGGCGACGGGCGACTTCACCCTCCCGCGCGAGCTGCCGCGCAAGGCACTCTTCCTCACCGCCGGATCCGGCATCACGCCCGTCATGGGCATGCTGCGCAACCACCTCGACGAGCTGCCCGACGTCGTCCAGATCCATTGCGCGCCAACGGAGTCCGACGTCATGTTCCGTGAGGAGCTGCGCTCGTATGCCGCCGCGAGCCGCCTCACGCTGCACGAGAACCTTGACGACGTGGCCGGGGTCCTCGACCTCGCCTCGCTGGATGCGCTGGTGCCGGACTGGCGCGAGCGCGAGACGTGGGTGTGCGGCCCGACCGGGCTGCTCGACGCCGCCGAGGCGCACTGGGCGGCGGCTGGCGTGAGCGACCTGCTGCACGTCGAGCGGTTCCGCCCGAGCGTCGTCGAGCCCGGTGAGGGCGGCACCGTGACGTTCGAGCGTGCGTCCGTGACCGTCGACGCGGACGGCTCGACCCCGATCCTCGACGCCGGCGAGTCGGCTGGGGTGCTCATGCCCAGCGGTTGTCGCATGGGCATCTGCTTCGGCTGCGTCGTCACGATGCGGGAGGGCGCCGTGCGCGACCTGCGCACCGGCGACATCACCGCCACCGACGAGAACTCCGGCGACGTCCGCATCCAGACCTGCATCAACGCCGCCGCCGGCCCCTGCCACCTCGACCTCTGACCCCTGCCCGTGTCCCCCACCCTCCACCTGGGTGAGATCGGGACACGAACGAAAGAAGGAGTGACCACATGACTCTCGCACCCGAGCGCCCCACCTCCCTCAACTCGCGCCTGCGCGTCGACAGCGACGCCCCGCGCCCGCAGCGCCCCGAGCTCAAGAAGTCCGGCCGTCCCAACCCGGCCAGCCACCTCACCCCCGAGCAGATCGAGGAGATCGGCCGCGAGCTCGATGCCCTGCGCGCCGAGGTGATGGACTCCCGCGGAGCCCGCGACGCGGCATACATCCGCAAGGTCATCACAACCCAGCGCTACCTCGAGATGGGCAGCCGCGCCGCGCTGCTGTTCTCCGGCGTCAAGGTCCGCGGCATCCGCCCCATGTGGTGGATCGGCACGGCTGGCCTCTCCGTCGCGAAGATCCTCGAGAACATGGAGATCGGCCACAACGTCATGCACGGCCAGTGGGACTGGATGCGTGACCCGAAGATCCACTCGACCGCGTGGGAGTGGGACAACGCCAGCCCCGCGAGCCAGTGGAAGCACGCGCACAACGAGATCCACCACACGTTCACCAACGTCCTCGGCCGCGACAACGACCTCGGCTACGGCATCCTGCGCGTCGACGAGGACCAGCGCTGGTCGCTGTTCTACCTCTTCCAGCCGATCTGGCACGTCGGCAACGCGCTGATCTTCGAGTACTCCATCGCGGCCTACGACCTCGAGCTCGGCAGCTACGTCGCCAAGAAGAACCGGATGTCGCCGGAGCAGAAGGCGGAGTTCAAGAAGAACGCCGACGAGGTCCTCGCCAAGATCAAGCGCCAGGCGACCAAGGACTACGTCGTCCACCCCGCGATGGCGGCCGCGACGTTCACCGGCAGCGGACGGCATACCCTCACGGCGAACATCGTCGCCAACCTCGTCCGCAACCTCTGGACGAACACCGTCATCATCTGCGGCCACTTCCCGCCCGGCATCGAGACGTTCGAGAAGACCTCGATCGAGGGCGAAACCCGCGGCGAGTGGTACCTCCGGCAGATGCTCGGCTCCGGCAACATCGCCGGCAGCAAGGCCATGCACGTCATGACCGGCAACCTGTCGCACCAGATCGAGCACCACCTCTTCCCGGACATGCCGTCCAACCGCTACGCCGAGATCGCGCCGCGCATCCGCGACCTCATGGAGCGCTACGACCTCAAGTACGTCACCGGGTCGCTGCCGAAGCAGGCCGCGAGCGTCTACTGGAAGGTCGTCGCGCTGTCCCTGCCGCCGAAGCGCGAGGGCACGACGCGCCGCGCGACGGTGTGGAAGGCGGCGCGCAAGGCGCTGCGCGGCAAGGGTGGCGGCGGTCGCCGCTACTGACCCGTCGGATAGCTCCCCTGTTTGCTCCAGGGGAGGGAAGCGCGAAGGTCCGGACGGAAACTTTCCGTCCGGACCTTCGCCTTTGCGTCCGGACGACTGCGGGCCTGTGTGCGTATGCCGTCCGCGCGCCTTCGTGCGTCGGAGCGGCGTTCGCTGGTGCCCGGCCCCCTATACATGCACATGTGTATGCTGTGTGCATGTCCACGCTCGAGCGCCGCATCCAGCTGCTCCTGGATCAGGAGAGGTATGAGCGCGTCGCTGCGGAGGCCGAGAAGTCCGGGCGCAGTGTCAATGCGGTGATTCGCGAGGCCATCGACGTGCATTATCCGTCGATGGCTGTAGAGCGTTCGAGGGCGTTGGGCGAGTTTCTCGCAAGAACTGCCGAGCCAGATCCGGGGGAACCGGAGACGGTGGAGGACGTCGCGAAGAGCCTCGATGAGCGGTACACGTCCTCGTGGTGAAGTGCTTTCTCGACACGACGGTGCTGTTGTTCGCAGTCGGCGGTCCCGGCCCCGAGCGCGATGAGTGCCGTGCTTTCCTGTCGCGAGCTCAGGTTGCAGGAACAGAGCTGCACATCAGTGTGGAAGCCGCACAGGAGTACGTGTTCCACCGCACGCGGCGCGCAGGACGTCCCGTGGCTGTCGCCGAAGGGCGCGAGCTGCCCGCAATGTATGCCGTGCACGACTTCACAGCCTCGATCCAGGCCCTCAGACTGGATCTCATGGAACGCAACCCGATCCGCGGGCGTGATGCGGTCCATGCCGCCACCGCTCTCGCCGCCGGGTTCACCGAGATCGTGAGCATGGACCGCGACTTCGAGGACGTGCCCGGGCTGCGTCGCATCGCGCCACGCGACGCCGTCTGAGCGCGCGCTGAGTGGTGATCGCGCGCCGGCACCGTTGTGCGGCAGGCGAATTCCTCGTCTGAGCACTGGCGGGTCGGGCGGGTGGCGCCTAGCGTCGAGGGAGTGAACGCCTCGACTCATGACGCTCCCGGCAGCCGTGACGCCGTCGTCCTCCTCGACATCGACGGCACGCTCGTCGACAGTACGTACCTGCACGCCCTCGCGTGGCAGCGCGCCTTCCACCGGGAGGGCGTCGACCTGCCGTTCCGCGACATCCACCGCACCGTCGGGATGGGCGGGGACAAGCTCGTCGGCGCGGTTGGTGGTGAGGACGTGGAGGAGCGTCTGGGCGACGCGATCCGGGACGCCTGGGCGGAGGAGTTCGACACGCTCAGCGGCGAGGTGCGGGCGCTGCCGGGTGCAGTCGACCTCGTGCGGGATCTCGCGGCGCGTGGACTCGGGCCGGCGCTCGCGTCCTCGGGCGAGAAGAAGTTCGCCGAGGAGGCCGTCGCGGTGCTCGGGGTCGCGGACGACATAGCCGTCCTCACGACGAACGACGATGCGCAGGAGTCCAAGCCCGAGCCCGACCTCGTCATGGCGACCTTGGCGAAGGTGCCGGCTGACCGGGCGGTCCTCGTGGGGGACACCCCGTATGACGTGAAGTCGGCAGCGAAGGCCGGCATCGGGTGCGTTGCGGTCCGGTCGGGCGGCTACTCCGATGCCGAGCTCGACGGTGCGCTCGCAATCGTTGACCAGCCCGGTGACCTCGTCGGCTTCGACTGGGACTCGGTGTTGCGCCCGACGTCGAGCTGAGACTGAGCCGCCACCGGACGACGGTGTGGGGATAGGTCGGGTCAGGTGTTCTGCGGGAACCCGAGGTTGAGTCCGCCGTGGCTGGGATCGAGCCAGCGGGACGTCACGACCTTGCCGCGGGTGTAGAAGTTCACGCCCTCCATGCCGTGCGCGTGGCTGTCACCGAAGAGTGAGTTCTTCCAGCCGCCGAACGAGTAGTACGCCATCGGCACTGGGATCGGCACGTTGATACCCACCATCCCGACCTCGACCTCGTGCTGGAACCGCCGCGCGGCACCACCATCGTTGGTGAAGATCGCCGTCCCGTTGCCGTAGGGGTTGTCGTTGATGAGCTTCAGGCCCTCGTCGTAGGACTGCACGCGCACCACCGAGAGCACCGGACCGAAGATCTCATCGTCGTAGACCGGCATACCCGGCTCGACCCGGTCGAAGAGCGTCGGCCGCAGGAAGAACCCGTCCCCGTCGGCATCGATGTCGCCCTCCCGGCCGTCGATGACGAGCTCTGCCCCGGCCTCGACACCGGAGTCGAGGTATCCCGCGACCTTGTCCCGGTGCTCGCGCGTCACGAGCGGCCCCATGTCGGTGCCACGAGTGCCGTCGCCGGTGACGAGCTTCCCGACCCGGTCGGTGATCTTGGCGACGAGCTCGTCGGCGATCGGCTCGACCGCGAGCAGCGCCGAGATCGCCATGCACCGCTCACCCGCCGACCCGAACCCGGCGTTGACCGCCGCGTCGGCGGCGAGGTCGAGGTCGGCGTCGGGCAGGACGAGCATGTGGTTCTTCGCACCGCCGAGGGCCTGGACCCGCTTGCCCGCCGCCGTCGCCGTCTCGTAGACGTAGCGCGCGATCGGGGTCGACCCGACGAACGAGACCGCCCGCACGTCCGGGTGCGTCAGCAGCGCGTCGACCGCTTCCTTGTCACCGTGGACGACGTTCATCACGCCGTCCGGCAGACCGGCCTCGCGCCACAGCTCCGCCACGGCCACGGCAGCCGACGGGTCCTTCTCGCTCGGCTTGAGCACGACGGCGTTGCCGCACGCGATGGCGACGGGCACGAACCACAGCGGCACCATCGCCGGGAAGTTGAACGGCGAGATGACCGCGACGACGCCGAGCGACTGGCGCATCGAGTAGACGTCGACCTTCGTCGAGGCGTTCTCGGTGAACCCGCCCTTGAGCAGATGCGGTATGCCGCAGGCGAACTCGACCACTTCGAGGCCCCGCGTCACCTCGCCGAGCGCGTCCGAGAGGACCTTCCCGTGCTCAGCGGTGATGAGCGCGGCGATGTCCTCCTTGCGTTCGTTCAGCAGCTCGCGGAAGCGGAAGAGCACCTGCGTGCGCGCGGCGAGCGAGACGTCGCCCCACGACTGCCACGCCTCCTTCGCGGTCCCGACGACCGCGTCGACGTCGCTCGCCGAAGCGAGGTCGAGCTCGCCGATCTGCTCACCGGTCGCCGGGTTCCACACCGGGCTGGTGCGCTCGGGCGTGTCCTCCCAGCGTCGACCGCCGACGAGGTGGGTAATGCGGGTGGGAGTGCTCATGACGCGTCCTTGCTTCGTGGGTCAGGTTGTGAGAGCGGTTGTGGGACAACGCCTTCGGTGGGCGGGTCGGCGAGCTGCACGGTCACGCGCTCGCCGGAGCGAAGGGACTCCACGCCCGCGGTCGTGACGACCGACGCGGCATACCCGTCCCACATCGAGGGGCCGACGACCTCGCCGCGCAGGTTCGCGTCGACCCACGCCTGGACCTCGCGGTCGTATGCCGCGGCGAACCTCGTGCGGTAGTCGCGCGGGACCGTCCCCTCCCAGGTTCCGACGGTCACCGACCCGGTCTCGCCCACGGCCTCGGTGCGGACTTCGTAGCCGACGCCGGAGTTGATGAACACCTCGTTCGTGACGACCCCACCGCCGGCCATCGTGAAGATCGCCACCTGCGGGTCCACGACCCCGACCGGCGCGGTCGACGTCGCCGTCGGAGACAGCACCTGGATCGCCGCGACCTCCTCGCCGAAGAGGAACCGGGCGACGTCGACCTCGTGGACGAGGCTGTCGAGCACCGTCATCTCGGAGCGGAAACGCTCGTTCGGCGCGGCGAGGTTGCGGTGGATGTTGTGCAGCAGGAGCAGTCGGCCGAGCCGGCCCGCCGCCAGCGACTCCCGCAGCGACGCGAACTCGGGGTCGAAGCGCCGCATGAAGCCCACCTGCACGAGCCGACGCCCCAGGTCACGCTCGGCCCGGACCAGTCGCAGCGACGAGTCGGCATCGAGCGTGAGCGGCTTCTCGCAGAGCACCGGCTTGCCAGCCGTGAGGCAGGCGAGCACCTGCTCCTCGTGCGCGGCGCCGGGAGAAGCGATGACGACGGCGTCCACGTCATCGGCCGCGACCAGCTCGAGGGCGTCCGCGCCGGAACGCGCTCCCAACCGGTCGCCGAGCTCGCGGGCCCGGGCAACGTCCGGGTCGGCGACGGCTACCAGCCGCGCCCCCTCCGTGCGGTCAGCGAGCCGATCCGCGTGGTCAGCGCCCATGACCCCGACGCCGATCACGCCGACGCGCAGCTCGTCACCCACGGCGCCCACCGCGCCCCTCGCCAGGACGCTCGCTCGGCCTGACCCATGCCTGCTGACGCTCCTTCGCCGCGGCATACGTCTCGTGCGCGCGCTGCGTCGACGTCAGCTCGCTCACCTGCGCGACGGGCACGTCCCACCAGCTCTCGCTGTCGGGCGAGCCGACGCGCGGGTCGGTCCGCACGTGGATGACGACGGGTCCACCGTCGTCGGGTCGCGCCTTCGCCTCACCGATCGCGTCGGCGAGGTCGTCGCGCGACCCGACCTCGATGACGTGCGCGCCGAGGCTGCGGGCGTTCGCGGCGAGGTCGACGGGCAGCGGGTCGCCGTCGAGTCGCCCGGTGCTCGGGTCGCGTCGCCGGTATGCCGTCCCGAACCGTTGCGAGCCAAGGCTTTCCGAGAGTGCCCCGATGGAACCGAAGCCGCGGTTGTCGACGAGGACGACGATGATCTTCACGCCCTCCTGGACGGCGGTGACGAGCTCTCCGGGCATCATCAGCCAGCCGCCGTCGCCGACCATGGCGAAAACATCACGCGACGGGTCTGCCATCCGCACGCCGATCGCCGCGGGGATCTCATAGCCCATGCAGGAGTAGCCGTACTCGACGTGGTAGCCCTTGCGGTCGCGCACCCGCCACAGCTTGTGCAGGTCGCCCGGCATCGACCCGGCCGCGCAGATGACGACATCGCTCGGGTCGCTCAGCTCGTTGACGGCACCGATGACGCCGGACTGGGTGAGCAGTCCGTCGCCGAGGCGGTCGGTCACCTCCGCCGCGGGGTCGTATGCCGTGTCGACGGCCTTGTCCCAGCGGCGCCACAGGGTGCCCTGACGCTTGCGGTAGGTGTCGGAGACCGACCAGCCGTCGAGCTCCTCGGCGAGAGCCCGCAGCGTCTCGCGCGCATCCCCGACGACCGACAGCCCGGCGTGCTTGCCCGCATCGAACCCCGCGATGTTGAGGTTGACGAAGCGAACCCCGTTGCGGGAGAACGCTGTCCGTGATGCTGTCGTGAAGTCGCTCCACCGCGTGCCGACGCCGATGACGACGTCGGCATCGGCAGCCAACGCGTTCGCGGCGGTCGTGCCGGTCGAGCCCACGGCCCCCATGAGCTGCGGGTGACCATGACTGAGCGACCCCTTCCCCGCCTGCGTCTCGGCGACGGGAACGCCTGTGGCAGAGGCGAACTCGGCCAGCACCTCCTCGGCACCCGAGTAGTGCACCCCGCCCCCGGCAACGATGAGCGGCTTCTTCGCCGACCGGATCACCACGGCCGCAGCCGCCACCCGGGACGCCTCCGGCACCGGTCGCGCCACGTGCCAGACCCGCTCGTCGAAGAGCTCGACCGGCCAGTCGAACGCCTCGGCCTGCACGTCCTGCGGCAGCGAGATTGTCACGGCACCCGTCTCGATGGGATCGGTGAGGACGCGCATCGCCGAGAGCAGCGCCGACGGCAGCTGCTCGGGACGGTTGACCTCGTCGAAGAAGCGCGACAGCGGACGGAAGGCGTCGTTGACGGTGACGTCACCGGCATACGGCGCCTCGAGCTCCTGGAGCACCGGCGCGGCGACGCGCGTCGCGAAGGTGCCCGACGGCAGCAGCAACACGGGGATCCGGTTGATCGTCGCGAGGGCCGCCCCGGTGAGCATGTTCGTCGAGCCCGGTCCGACGGACGCGGTGCACGCCCAGGTGCGCATCCGGTCGTGGTGGCGGGCATAACCGACGGCGGTGTGCACCATCGCCTGCTCGTTGCGGGCGAGGACGTAGGGCAGCGACGGCTCGCGCCCCGCCTCGACCGCGGTCACCTCGTCCTCGAGCAGGGCCTGCCCAAGTCCCGCGACGTTGCCGTGGCCGAAGATGCCCAAGCAGCCCGCGAAGAGCCGCTGCCGCTCGCCGTCGCGCTCACTCCACTGGTTCGCGAGGAAGCGGACGACGGCCTGTCCGACCGTGAGCCGCACCGTGTCCGTCATCGCTCCTCCTCGCGCGTCGGCGTCTGCTGCCAGGTCTCACGCACCCAGGCGTGGGCCGGGTCGTCGCGGATGAGCCACTCCCGATTCTCGCCCGGGCCCGCCATGACGTTGAGGTAGTAGAGGTCGGCATCGGGAGCGGCGATCGACGGGCCGTGCCACCCGTGCGGGACGAGCACGACGTCGCCGGCGCGGACCTCGGCGAGCACGTCGATCGGACGCTCCGGGGTGCCGCTCACCCGGTGGTAGCCGACGGGGTCGGTGCCGCGCGGGTCGGTCGAGCGGGTCTCGAAGTAGTAGATCTCCTCGAGCTCGGACTCGACGCCGGGGATGTCCTCGTCGTGTTTGTGCGGCGGCCACGAGCTCCAGTTGCCGGCGGGGGTGATGACCTCGCAGACGAGGATCGCGTCGGCGTCGAGGACCGGCGGCATGCCGAACCCGCGCACCTCTCGGGTCGCAGTGCCACCGCCGCGCTGTTCGGGTGGCACCGCATCGGCGGGGATGCGGCGAGGCTTGCGGTCGGTGCGCGCGTTCGCGCCGCAGAGCGCGATGCGCGCGGGCTGGGTTCCGTTGTTGCGCACCGTGATTCGTCGCTGTCGCGGGACGTATGCCGTGTCGCTGGGTCCGTCGAAGACGCTCGCCCTGCCGTCGAGCGTGATGGGGTCACTGCCGGACACCTCGACGACGCAGGAACCGGCCAGCGGCACGACGACGAGTTCCTCATCCGCGGTGTCGTGCTCGACGCTCCCACCCGGGTCGAGATGGGCCAGCCGCAGGGTCGTGTGCTGCCAGCCCTCGGGCGGGTTCGTGGCGGTCGGCGCGACAGCGACCCGGTACTCGCCATCGTGCAGCGTGCCGAACGGCCGGAACCAGCGGTCGTTGTCGGCGCCGCTGCCGGGTCGGGCGCGTCCCGAAGCGTCCGATGGGGTGAGATCGGGACGGGCCGTCGGTCCCGAAGCGTCCGATGGGGTGAGATCGGGACGGGCGGTCGGTCCCGAAGCGTCCGATGGGGTGAGATCGGGACGGGCCGGCTGTCCCGAAGCGTCCAATTGGGTGAGTTCTTCACGGGTCATGAGGCACCTCCGTGGACGAGCTCGGCGGCGATGTCGACGGCCGACGCCACGTCGCCGTCCGGCGGGTACAGCAGCGCCCGGCCGACGACGA
>NZ_PVTI01000042.1 GCF_003002895.1 Knoellia remsis
GCGTCGGAGCCGAAGATCTCGCTCGCCCAGGCCTGTGTGTGCGGCAGCGCGTAGTTGCCGTTCGCGGGCATGTCCGGCTCGTCGAGGAAGGGCAGGCCGATCTCGGCGAGGTCGAGGACCTTGACCTGCCACTGCTCGGGGTCGGCCTGCTCCTGGACCCACCGGGTCACGTGGTGGCCGATGCGCGACGGACGCGTGGACGAGACGATGATGCTGAGGTTATTCACAGTTCAACCAACCGGGTATGCCGTGTGCGCATTCCTGGTTCAGGCCTCCGGTTGAACGTCACCCTTGTTGTCAGGCAGCGGCGCGGCAGGTGACCGTCGGCGCGCTGACGCCGATGTCGTTGGCCCCGATGTTGCACGACCCGCCGTAGCTGGTCGGAGTCGTGCCGAAGGTCCACGTGTACCGGAACGTGTAGGCGTCGCTCGTCGTGAGCGGGGTGATGGTGATCGTGACGGTTCCGGACGTGTTGCCCTTGGTCGAGGCCGGGGCGACCACCTGAGCCCCAGCCGCGGCGATCGTCCCGTCAGGGTTGAGGATCGCCGAGTCGAGGTAGGCCGCCCGGCAGTTCGCCGTGTAGGCCGCCCAGCTGAACGTGAAGGTGTAGGTCGTGCCGGCCGAGAGGCACATGGTCTTGAAGTACGTGGCGACGCGGCCGGATCCTGTCGGGTTGGACTCAATGTAGATCGCGTTCGCAACCGACGTGGTGTTGCCGGGCGAGACCGCCGTGCACCCGTCACCGCTGCACGAAGCGACATTGGCCGCGGTGTACGGGTTCTTGTACTGGAACACCGTGCTCGGCGAGAACGCCCCGGTCACGTTCTTCTGCCAGCCGTTCCCGTCGACGGCGCCACCGAACCCCATCGTCCCCGAGGCGCACACGTTGGGTGAGCCGACACAGGTACTCGCCGCGAAGGCCGGGGTGGGGGTCGCCGCGACCGCGACCGGGATGGCCCACGCCATCCCCGTGGCGACGGTGCGCCTGTTGACGCCGGACGACCGATGACGAGCATGCGACGCCGTGGACTCCTGCATGGCCGACCCGCTTCCCTGCTCACCGGGTCACCGACGGTGTCCACGCGCTCACCCTGAGAGTAGGGCAGCGCGGCACGTTTGGGTCGCAAACGGCGAATCCGCCGTCGGGGTCCCGACGGCGGATCGTCGCGGCGACCTGGAGCTCAGCGGAGAGCGGAGATGACGCGCTCGGTGACCTCGTCCACGGCACCCAGGCCGTGGACCTCGACGAGCAGGCCGCGGTCGGCATACACCTCGATGAGCGGCGCAGTCTCGCGGCGGTAGATCGCCTGCCGCTCGCGGATGACGTCCTCGGTGTCGTCGGGACGGTTCTCGACCTCGGCGCGCTTGAGCAGGCGCTCGACGACGGCGTCCTCGTCGACGGTGAGCGCGAGGACCTTGTCGAGGCCGTGGTCGTTCTTGGCGAGCATCGCGTCGAGTGCGGCGACCTGGCCGGTCGTGCGGGGGTAGCCGTCCAGCAGGAAACCCTCCGCGGCGTCGCCCTCGTTGAGGCGGTCCTCGACGATGGCGTTGGTGATGTCGTCGGAGACGTAGCCGCCCGAGGCTGTGATCTCCTGGACCTGCTTGCCGAGCTCGGTCTGGTTCTTGATGTTGGCGCGGAAGATGTCGCCGGTGGAGATGGCCGGGATGCCGAAGTGCTCGGCGATCCGGGCGGCCTGCGTGCCCTTGCCGGCACCGGGAGGTCCGAGAATGATGAGTCGCATTTAGCGGAGGAACCCTTCGTAGTGACGCTGCTGGAGCTGGGACTCGATCTGCTTCACCGTCTCGAGGCCGACGCCGACGATGATGAGGATCGAGGTGCCGCCGAAGGGGAAGTTCTGGTTGGCCCCGACGAGGACGAGCGCGAGAAGCGGGATGAGCGAGATCAGCGCGAGGTAGATCGCCCCCGGCACGGTGATGCGGGTGAGGACGTACTGGAGGTACTCGGCCGTGGGTCGCCCGGCACGAATCCCCGGGATGAAGCCGCCGTACTTCTTCATGTTGTCGGCGACCTCGGTGGGGTTGAACGTGATCGATACGTAGAAGAACGTGAAGAACAGGATGAGCACGGTGAAGATCAGGCCGTACTCCCACGTGTTGCCCTGGGCGAGCTTGCCGTTGACCCAGTCGACCCAGCCCGGGTTGTTGCCCTGCGGGTCGGTCTGGAACTGCGCGATGAGCGTCGGCAGCGCCATGAGCGAGCTGGCGAAGATGACCGGGATGACACCGGCCATGTTGACCTTGAGCGGGATGTAGGTCGAGGTGCCGCCGTAGACGCGCCGGCCGACCATGCGCTTGGCGTACTGGACCGGGATGCGGCGCTGGCTCTGCTCGACGAACACCACGAGGGCGATGATGACGAAGCCCATGAGGATGATGCCGAGGAAGATGTCCCAGCGGCCGTCGCGCTGCTGGATCGCCCAGAGCGAGCTCGGGAACGTCGCCGCGATGGACGTGAAGATGAGGATGGACATGCCGTTGCCGACACCCTTGTCCGTGACGAGCTCACCGAGCCACATGACGAGGCCGGTGCCGGCCGTCATCGTGAGCACCATGATGAGGATCGTGACGAGCGAGTCGTCGGTGAGGATGTTCGTGCAGGCCGGGTTGGCGAAGAGCTGCGACGGGTTCTGCGCGAAGGTGATGAAGGTCGCCGACTGGAGCACGGCGAGCGCGATCGTCAGGTATCGCGTGTACTGCGTCATCTTCGCCTGGCCGGCCTGACCCTCCTTCTTGAGGGCCTCGAACCGCGGGATGACGACGGTGAGCAGCTGCACGATGATGCTCGCGGTGATGTACGGCATGATGCCGAGCGCGAAGATCGACAGCTGGAGGAGCGCGCCACCACTGAAGAGGTTCGCCAGGCCGAGGAGGTCGTTGGCGTCCCCCGCACCCTCCTGGCACTTCTCGATGAGTGAGTAGCTCACACCCGGCGTCGGCACGTGCGCGCCGAGCCGGTAGATGGCGATGACCCCGAGTGTGAACAGGATCTTCCTGCGCAGGTCGGGCGTCTTGAACGCGCGGCCGAAGGCGGTGAGCACAGGTCCTCCAGGTGGGCGGCCTCGGCCGCATCAGTGGTGATCGACGAACAAAGATACCCCGGGGTGGGTCGCGACGCTCGGGCCGGTCGTCACCGTCGGGGTCCACCCTCGGACTTGTCCCGCTTCACCCGACAAGGCTTCTCGGGTGGAGCGGGCCATTATCGGGTGACCCGATAATGCTGGGGCGGGTGGGACGGGCGTTCACCTACCGAACGACGTATGCCGCACGGCCGGTTCCCGGAACCAGGTCCGGGAACGCGGCGTGCGGCATACGGTGTCTGCTGTCCGGCAGGGCGGTCGGGTGGCTCAGGCCTGGGTGGCCGAGCCGCCCGCAGCCTCGATCTTCTCCTTGGCGGAGCCGGAGAAGGCGTTGGCCGTGACGTTGACCGCGACCGAGATCTCGCCGGTGCCGAGCACCTTGACGAGGTGGCCGTCGCGGACGGCGCCCTTGGCGACGAGGTCCTCGACCGTGACGTCGCCGCCATCGGGGTAGAGCGAGGACAGCTTGTCGAGGTTCACGACCTGGTACTCGGTCTTGAACGGGTTCTTGAAGCCGCGCAGCTTCGGCAGGCGCATGTGCAGCGGCGTCGAGCCGCCCTCGAAGCGCTCCGGAACCTGGTAGCGGGCCTTCGTACCCTTGGTACCGCGACCGGCGGTCTTGCCCTTGGAGCCCTCACCACGACCCACGCGGGTCTTGGCGGTCTTGGCGCCGGGGGCCGGACGCAGGTGGTGCACCTTGAGGGCCTTGGCCTCGGCCGCGCCCTCGGTGTTCTTCTGCTTGGCAGGAGCCATGATCACTCAACCTCCTCGACGGAGACGAGGTGCGTCACCGTCTTGACCATCCCGCGGATCTCGGGACGGTCCTCCTTGACGACGACGTCGCCAATGCGCTTGAGACCGAGGCTGCGCAGCGTGTCACGCTGGTTCTGCTTGCCGCCGATCTCCGAACGGGTCTGGGTCACCTTGAGACGCGCCATCATGCACCAGCCTTCGCGGTGTCCTTGGCGGCCTCCTTGGCCTCGGCGATGCCGGCGGCCTGGGCGCGCAGCATGGCCGCGGGGGCGACCTCGTCCACCGGCAGGCCGCGGCGGGCAGCCACGGACTCCGGACGCTCGAGCTCCTTGAGGGCCTGAACGGTCGCGTGGACGATGTTGATGGCGTTGTCCGAGCCGAGCGACTTGCTCAGCACGTCGTGGATGCCGGCGCACTCCAGGACCGCACGCACCGGGCCACCGGCGATGACACCGGTACCGGGGCTGGCGGGACGGAGCATGACGACACCGGCCGCGGCCTCACCCTGCACAGGGTGCGGGATGGTGCCCTGGATGCGGGGGACCTTGAAGAACTCCTTCTTGGCCTCCTCGACACCCTTGGCGATGGCCGCGGGAACTTCCTTGGCCTTGCCGTAACCGACACCCACGGTGCCGTCACCGTCGCCGACGACGACGAGAGCGGTGAAGCTGAAGCGACGACCACCCTTGACGACCTTGGAGACGCGGTTGATGGTCACGACTCGCTCGAGGTACTGGCTCTTCTCGGCCTCGCGGCCGCCACCACGGCGGTCGTCGCGACGGTCGCGACGGTTGTCGCGGCCCTCACGGCCCTCGCCACGGTTGTCGGACGCGGGACCGGTGCCTCGACGCTGGGGTCCGGGCATCAGATGTTCCTCATTTCCACACTGGTCAGGTTCGTACGCGTCTGGGTCACAGCGACAGCCCACCCTCGCGGGCGCCGTCGGCGATGGCCGCGACGCGTCCGTGGTACTTGTTGCCGCCACGGTCGAAGACGACGGCCTCGACGCCGGCAGCCTTGGCGCGCTCGGCGACGAGCTCGCCGACCTTCTTCGCCTTGGCGGTCTTGTCGCCCTCGATGGAGCGCACGTCGGCCTCCATCGTCGACGCCGACGCGACGGTCTTGCCGATGGTGTCGTCGACGACCTGGACGAAGACGTGGCGCGAGCTGCGCGACACGACGAGGCGCGGGCGCGCCGCCGTACCGGTGACGAACTTGCGGACACGGCTGTGGCGGCGGCCGCGAGCGGCGACCTTGCCCTTGGCGCGCTTGATGATCATTGCCATGGCTTACTTACCAGCCTTTCCGACCTTGCGGCGGATGTGCTCGCCGGCGTAGCGCACGCCCTTGCCCTTGTACGGGTCGGGCTTGCGGAGCTTGCGGATGTTCGCGGCGACCTCACCGACGAGCTGCTTGTCGATGCCCTCGACCTGGAAGCGCGTCGGGTTCTCGACCGTGAAGGTGATGCCCTGCGGCGGCGCGACCGTGATCGGGTGCGAGTAGCCGAGCGCGAACTCGAGCGAACCGCCCTTGTTCTGCACGCGGTAACCCGTGCCGTGGATCTCGAGCTTCTTGACGTAGCCCTCGGTGACGCCGAGAACCATGTTGTTGATGAGCGAGCGGGTCAGGCCGTGGAGCGAACGCGACTCGCGCTCGTCGTCGGGCCGGCTGACCTCGACTGCCTGGCCGTCGTCGGTGTCCTTCTTCTCGACCGAGATCGGCTGCGCCACGGTGTGCGCGAGCTCGCCCTTGGGGCCCTTGACCTTGACGGTCTGGCCATCGATGTTGACCTCGACGCCGGACGGGATGGCGACGGGGAGACGTCCGATTCGCGACATGTCTGCTACCCCTTACCAGATGTAGGCGAGGACTTCCCCACCCACACCCTTGGTTGCGGCCTGCTTGTCGGTGAGCAGACCGGACGACGTCGAGATGATGGCGACACCGAGTCCACCAAGGACCTTGGGCAGGTTGGTGGACTTGGCGTAGACGCGCAGTCCGGGCTTGGACACGCGGCGCACGCCGGCGATGGAACGCTCGCGGTTGGGGCCGTACTTGAGGTTGATCGTCAGGGTCTTGCCGACCTCGGCGTCCTCGACGGACCACCCGGAGATGTAGCCCTCCGCCTGGAGGATCTCCGCGATGTGCGACTTGAGCTTGCTGAACGGCATGGAGACCGTGTCCTTGTGCGCCGAGTTGGCGTTCCGGACGCGGGTCAGCATGTCCGCGATCGGGTCAGTCATTGTCATTGGGCTTCTCCGCCCTCTCTCACCGTGGTTTCATCCGGTGCTGCTGCGCCGGCTGACCTTCGATGTAGATGGTCTTGGGGTATGCCGCGTGCTGCGGCGGTGAGGTACGCGCGGGGCCAGCCCCGCGGCATACCTGCGATGTTCAGTTCTGGTGCGTCACCAGGACGACTTGGTCACGCCGGGAAGCTCACCGCGGTGGGCCATCTCCCGGAGGCAGATCCGGCACAGGCCGAACTTGCGGTAGACCGAGTGCGGGCGGCCGCAGCGCTGGCAGCGGGTGTAGCCGCGCACCTTGAACTTCGGCTTCTTGTTCGCCTTGTTGATCAGGGCGGTCTTCGCCATGTCAGTTCTCCTTGAACGGGAAGCCGAGCGCCTTGAGCAGCGCGCGTCCCTCGTCGTCGTTCGTCGCCGTGGTGACGATGGTGATGTCCATGCCCCGGACGCGGTCGATCTTGTCCTGGTCGATCTCGTGGAACATCGACTGCTCCGTGAGGCCGAAGGTGTAGTTGCCGCGGCCGTCGAACTGCTTCGGGTTCATGCCACGGAAGTCGCGGATACGGGGCAGCGCGACCGAGATGAGCCGGTCGAGGAACTCCCACATGCGGTCGCCACGCAGCGTCGCGTGGGCGCCGATCGGCATGCCCTCGCGCAGCTTGAACTGGGCGATGGACTTGCGCGCCTTGGTGACGACCGGCTTCTGGCCGGTGATGGCGGTGAGGTCGCGGACGGCACCCTCGATGAGCTTGCTGTCCTTGGCCGCGTCGCCGACACCCATGTTGACGACGACCTTGACGACGCCGGGAACCTGCATGACGTTGGCGTAGCCGAACTGGTCCTGCAGGCCGCCCTTGATCTCGTCGGCGTAGCGCTGCTTGAGGCGCGGCTTGGTCACGGTTGCGGTTTCGGTCATGTCGCTCACAGGTCCTTGCCCGAGCGCACGCCGACGCGGGTCCGGACGGCCTTCTGGCGTCCGTCACGCTCGACGGTCTCGACGCGGGTCTTGATACGGGTGGGCTTCTTGTCCGACGGGTCGACGACCTGCACGTTGCTCACGTGGATCGGGGACTCCTGGACGACGAGGCCACCGGTCTGGCTGCCGCGGGCAGTCTGGCCGGCCTTGGTGTGGCGGGTGACGCGGTTGACACCCTCGACGAGGACACGGTCGGCGTCGCGGTAGACCGCGATGACCTTGCCGGTCGAACCGGCGTCCTTGCCCGAGAGCACCTTGACGGTGTCACCCTTCTTGATGCGGAACTTCGCCATGGTCAGAGCACCTCCGGAGCGAGCGAGATGATCTTCATGAAGCGCTTCTCACGCAGCTCGCGACCGACCGGGCCGAAGATGCGGGTGCCACGGGGGTCACCGTCGCTCTTGAGGATCACCGCAGCGTTCTCGTCGAACTTGATGTAGGAACCGTCGGCGCGACGGCGCTCCTTGGTGGTACGGACGATGACCGCCTTGACGACGTCGCCCTTCTTCACGTTGCCGCCGGGGATGGCGTCCTTGACCGTGGCGACGATCGTGTCGCCGATACCGGCATACCGGCGGCCCGAGCCACCGAGAACGCGGATGCAGAGGATCTCCTTGGCACCCGTGTTGTCGGCGACGCGAACTCGCGACTCCTGCTGGATCACTATCTGTCTCCTATGTGTCGTGCTGGTTCTCCGTCACCGCCGCGGTGAGCGATGTGGAGCCTGGCCGAACGGGGGCGATGTGGGGGCGGACCCCCACACGCATTACTTGGCCTTTTCGAGGATCTCGACGACACGCCAGCGCTTGGTCGCGCTGAGCGGGCGGGTCTCCATGATGAGAACGCGGTCGCCGATGCCGGCGGTGTTCTCCTCGTCGTGCGCCTTGACCTTGGTCGAGCGGCGCATGACCTTGCCGTAGAGGGCGTGCTTGACGCGGTCCTCGACCTCGACGACGACGGTCTTGTCCATCTTGTCGCTGACGACGTAGCCCTGACGGGTCTTGCGGTAGTTCCGCGCACCCGTCTCGGTGGTCGCTGCAGTCTCGGTCACGGTCTGGTCCTTCACATTCTCGGTCACTTGCCCTCACCCGATCCGACACTGGAACCGATGCCGAGCTCGCGCTCGCGCATCTCGGTGTAGATCCGGGCGATGTCCTTGCGGACGGCGCGGAGCCGACCGTGGTTGTCGAGCTGGCCGGTCGCGGACTGGAACCGCAGGTTGAACAGCTCTTCCTTGGCCTTGCGCAGCTCGTCGACGAGACGGTCGTCGTCGAAGCCGCGCAGCTCCTTGGAGGTCAGGTCCTTGGAACCGACTGCCATCAGAAGTCACCACCCTCACGCGCGACGAAGCGGCACTTCATCGGCAGCTTGTGCATGGCCAGGCGCAGAGCTTCGCGCGCGACCTCCTCGGACACACCGGACACCTCGAACATGACGCGGCCGGGCTTGACGTTGGCGATCCACCACTCCGGCGAACCCTTACCGGAACCCATGCGGGTCTCGGCAGGCTTCTTCGTGAGCGGACGGTCGGGGTAGATGTTGATCCACACCTTTCCGCCACGCTTCATGTAGCGGGTCATCGCGATACGAGCGGACTCGATCTGGCGGTTCGTGACGTATGCCGGCTCCAGGGCCTGGATGCCGTACTCGCCGAACGCGATCGTGGTGCCACCCTTGGCAGCGCCCGAACGACCCGGGTGGTGCTGCTTGCGGTGCTTGACTCGACGGGGAATGAGCATCAGTTCTCTCCCTCGCTGGGCGCTGCCTGGGCCGGAGCCTCGGCGGCGGGGGCCTCGGTGGCCTGAGCCGGCGCAGCGTTGTCCGGGCGCTCACGACGGGCGCGAGCCGGACGGTCGGCACCGTCGCGACGCGGACCGCGGCCCTGGCGCGGCGCGGTGGCCTGCTGGGCAGCGAGCTCACGCGCGGTGAGGTCACCCTTGTAGATCCAGACCTTCACGCCGATGCGGCCGAAGGTGGTGCGGGCCTCGTAGAAGCCCACGTCGATGTTCGCGCGCAGGGTGTGCAGCGGCACGCGACCCTCGCGGTAGAACTCGGTGCGCGACATCTCGGCGCCGCCGAGGCGACCGGAGACCTGGACACGGATGCCCTTGGCGCCGGCGCGGGTGGCGGACTGCATGCCCTTGCGCATCGCGCGACGGAACGACACACGCGCAGCGAGCTGCTCGGCGATGCCCTGCGCGACGAGCTGCGCGTCGGTCTCGGGGTTCTTGACCTCGAGGATGTTGAGCTGGACCTGCTTGCCGGTGAGCTTCTCGAGCTCGCCACGGATGCGGTCCGCCTCGGCGCCACGACGGCCGATGACGATGCCCGGGCGCGCCGTGTGGATGTCCACGCGGACGCGGTCACGGGTGCGCTCGATCTCGACCTTGGAGATGCCGGCCCGCTCCATGCCCTCGGACATGAGCTTGCGGATCGCGACGTCCTCCTTGACGTAGTCGCGGTAGCGCTGACCCTCCTTGGTGGAGTCGGCGAACCAGCGGCTGCGGTGCTCGGACGTGATCCCCAGGCGGAAGCCGTGCGGGTTGACCTTCTGACCCATTGTCAGCGGCCTCCCTTCCTGTTGTTGGCCTGCTTGGTCTGCGGCGCGACGACCACGGTGATGTGGCTCGTGCGCTTGTTGATGCGCGAGGCGCGGCCCTGCGCACGCGGACGGAAACGCTTCATCGTCGGGCCCTCGTCGACGAACGCGGACGCGATGACGAGCTCACGCTCGTCGAAGCGCTCGGCCGTCTTGTCTGCCTTGACCCGCGCGTTGGCGATGGCGCTCTCGAGCACCTTGAGGATCGGGTCCGACGCCGACTGCGGGGCGAAGCGCAGCGTGGCGATGGCCTCGCTGGCGTTCTTGCCGCGGATGAGGTCGATGATCCGACGCGCCTTCTGCGGGGTGACGCGGACGTGGCGGGCCTGTGCGCGCGCCTCGAGGGTGGGGTTCTCGGTGGTGGTGGCCATCAGCGACGCCGGCCCTTCTTGTCGTCCTTCACGTGACCCTTGAAGGTGCGCGTGGGTGCGAACTCGCCGAGCTTGTGGCCGACCATCGACTCGGTGACGAACACCGGGACGTGCTTGCGGCCGTCGTGGACGGCGAGGGTGTGGCCGAGCATGTCCGGGCTGATGACCGAACGGCGCGACCAGGTCTTGATGACGTTCTTGGAACCCGCTTCGTTCTGAGCGTCCACCTTCTTCTGCAGGTGGTCGTCGATGAAGGGGCCCTTCTTCAAGCTACGAGGCATGTGTCAATGGCTCCTTGTCAGCGCTTCTTGCCGGTGCGGCGTCGGCGGACGATCATCTTGTCGCTGGGCTTGCCCGGGCGACGGGTGCGGCCCTCCGGCTTGCCCCAAGGGCTCACCGGGTGGCGACCACCGGAGGTGCGGCCCTCGCCACCACCGTGCGGGTGGTCGACCGGGTTCATGACGACACCGCGGACGGTCGGGCGCTTGCCCTTCCAGCGCATGCGGCCGGCCTTGCCCCAGTTGATGTTGGACTGCTCGGCGTTGCCGACCTCGCCGATCGTCGCGCGGCAGCGCGCGTCGACGTTGCGGATCTCACCGGACGGCATACGCAGCTGGGCGTAGGGGCCGTCCTTGGCGACGAGCTGGACGCGGACGCCGGCCGAGCGCGCGATCTTCGCGCCGCCACCGGGGCGGAGCTCGACGGCGTGGACGACCGTACCGGTCGGGATGTTGCGCAGCGGCAGGCTGTTGCCGGGCTTGATGTCGGCGCCCGGGCCGTTCTCGATGGCCATGCCCTGCTCCAGGCCACGCGGGGCGAGGATGTAGCGCTTCTCGCCGTCGGCGTAGTGCAGCAGCGCGATGCGCGCGGTGCGGTTGGGGTCGTACTCGATGTGAGCGACCTTGGCCGGCACGCCGTCCTTGTCGTGGCGACGGAAGTCGATGACGCGGTAGGCGCGCTTGTGGCCACCACCGATGTGACGCGTCGTGATCCGGCCGTTGTTGTTGCGGCCGCCGCTCTTGGTGAGCGGGCGCACGAGCGACTTCTCGGGCGTGGTGCGCGTGACCTCGACGAAGTCGGCGACGCTGGAGCCGCGACGGCCAGGCGTCGTCGGCTTGTACTTGCGGATACCCATGTCGTGTTTCCTTAAGTTCCTTCAGTCGTCTCTCAGGCGCCAGCGCTGCCGAAGATGTCGATCGTGCCCTCGCGGAGGGTGACGATCGCGCGCTTGGTGTCCTTGCGCTTGCCCATGCCGAAGCGGGTGCGCCGGGTCTTGCCCTGACGGTTCATCGTGTGGACCGAGTCGACCTTGACGCCGAAGATCTCCTCGACGGCGATCTTGATCTCGGTCTTGTTCGAGCGCGGGTCGACGAGGAAGGTGTACTTGCCCTCGTCGAGGAGCCCGTAGGACTTCTCGGAGACGACCGGCGCGATGAGGATGTCGCGGGGGTTCTTCGTCTGGCTCACTTGCTCTCCTCCTCGGCCTCGTCGGAGACCTGCTGGGCCTTCTCGCCGCCGGCCGGGACGAACCCGGCAGCCTTGGCGGCGTCAGCGCTGCGGAACCACACCTCGGCCTCGGTGGCGTCGTACCAGCGCGAACCGGGCACGTGGTACTTCATGGAGTCCTTGTTGCCCTTGACATCGAAGCCCTCGGGCGCCGAGCCGTCCTCGGTGGCAGCGTGGCTGTCGGGACCGAAGCCGCCGGCGGTGCCCTCGGCGCCGTCCGCGGTGTCGACGAGCGTCGCCGGCTTCTCGGCCTTGGCCGGCTTGTCCGCCGTGGCCGCAGCCTTCGTGGCCTTGGCCGGCTTCTCGGCCTTCGCGGGAGCGGCGGCGGCCTCGGTGGCCACAGCGCCACCGACCGGCTGCGCACCGTTCACGAACGCGTCGAGCGCGGCCTGCGTGAAGACCACGTCGTCGGCGCAGAGCACGTCGTAGGTGTTGAGCTGGTCGGCCACGAGGACGTGGACGTTGTCCAGGTTGCGCACCGACTTCATCGAGACGAGGTCGCTGCGGTCGAGGACGACAAGCAGGTTCGGGCGCTCAGTGAGGCCGGTGAGCAGCGCGACGGCGTCCTTGGTCGACGGCGTCTCGCCCGAGACGAGCGAGGCGACGACGTGGACACGGCCGTGGCGGGCCCGGTCGGAGAGGGCACCGCGCAGGGCGGCAGCCTTCATCTTCTTCGGGGTGCGCTGGGCGTAGTCGCGCGGCTGCGGGCCGTGGACGGTGCCACCGCCGGCGAACTGCGGCGCACGGGTCGAGCCCTGACGGGCGCGGCCGGTGCCCTTCTGGCGGTACGGCTTGCGGCCACCACCGCGGACCTCGCCGCGGGTCTTGGTCGCGTGCGTGCCCTGGCGCGCGGCAGCGAGCTGGGCGACGACGACCTGGTGGATGAGCGGGACGTTGGTCTGCACGTCGAAGATCTCGGCGGGCAGGTCAGCGTTCACGGTCTTGGCAGTCATGTGGTCACGCTCCCTTCACGCTGCTGCGGACGAGGACGACCGCGCCGCGGGGGCCGGGGACGGCACCCTTGACGAGGAGCACGCCCTTGTCGGCGTCCACGGCGTGGATCGTGAGGTTCTGGGTGGTCTGGCGCACGCCGCCCATCCGGCCGGCCATGCGCATGCCCTTGAAGACGCGGCCCGGGGTGGCGCAGCCACCGATCGAGCCCGGCTTGCGGTGGTTCTTGTGCGCACCGTGCGAGGAGGACACACCGGCGAAGCCGTGACGCTTCATGACACCGGCGAAGCCCTTGCCCTTGGTCGTGCCGGAGACGTCGACGGCCTGGCCGGCCTCGAACGTCTCGGCGGTGAGCTCCTGGCCCAGCGCGTACTCGCCGGCGTCCGCGGTGCGGAGCTCGACGAGGTGACGGCGCGGCGTGACGCCGGCCTTCTCGAAGTGCCCGGTGAGCGGCTTGGTCACCTTGCGCGGGTCGATCTGGCCGTAGCCGATCTGCACGGCGGCGTAGCCGTCCTTGTCGGCGTCACGCACCTGCGTGACGACGCAGGGGCCCGCCTCGATGACGGTGACGGGGACGAGCCGGTTGTCGGCGTCCCACACCTGGGTCATGCCGAGCTTCCTGCCCAGCAGACCCTTGACGGTCTTGTCGGTCGTTGTAGTCATTGCGGTCATCCCCGAGTCAGAGCTTGATCTCGATGTTGACGTCAGCCGGCAGGTCGAGACGCATCAGCGAGTCAACGGCCTTGGGCGTCGGGTCGATGATGTCGATGAGGCGCTTGTGCGTGCGCATCTCGAAGTGCTCGCGGCTGTCCTTGTACTTGTGCGGCGAACGGATGACCACGAAGACGTTCTTCTCCGTGGGCAGCGGCACGGGGCCGACCACCGTCGCGCCGGCACGGGTCACCGTGTCGACGATCTTCCGCGCCGAGTTGTCGATGACCTCGTGGTCATACGACTTCAAGCGGATGCGGATCTTCTGTCCCGCCATGAGGCTTTCCGTCTCTCTCTCGCCGTCTTCTTCTGAACTGAACTGCTGTCGTGCTGTCTGGGGCCGGCCCGACCCTCCGACCCCCGCGGTCGGGCGTGTCGCGCCCGCTCCGCGGCCCGACGGCATACGCAATCTTCGCGGGATGTCGTCGGATGTGGATCGAAGCTCCGGTGGACCGGAGCTGTCCTGGTGGCTCGTGTGTCGCCCCGGCGGAACCGGTTCGATGCGTTGTCACGGCCGTGGCGGGAACGCGTCCCGCACCAAGCAACCTGACAAGTGTGCCAGAGGCCCCGGTGACCTACCAAATCGCGAGTTGACTCACGCAAGATGCCCGCGTGATCGGAGTCGTTGACTCACTCGAAGATGCCCGCGTGGGTCACGATCGGGGATGGAGCTCACGTTGGCGGCGAGGCGGCAGGTGACCAAGGCTCAGCTGGAGCGGTATCGCAATGGGACCAAGGCGGAGAAGAGCGAGGTGCTCGACGCGATCACGGTGGTGACGGGTTGGCATCGTGACCATGCCCGCAAGGTGCTGCGGCTGCTGCTGTGCGGGGCGCTGCCGCGGCCTCGGGTGCCGGGACCGCCGCGGTACCGGTACGGGCCCGAGATCGCCGAGGCGCTGGTGGTGTGCTGGGCCACGCTCGGCGGCCCCTCG
>NZ_PVTI01000043.1 GCF_003002895.1 Knoellia remsis
GGAGGTGACCACCGAGCTGATCGCCGGCGCCATCAACGCCTAAACCACAACCCTCGACGGATCACCGTCGTACACCACCGATCCGGACTTGACCCGTGGATGTCTCGGGCGTGTGCGGTCGGGATCACGAGCTGGTCCTTTCGTTGCCGGCGTTGGCTCCTTGGTTCGGTGGCGACGTCTGGTGTTGTCGTCTATCCCCATAAGGCGTCAAGCGGTGTCTTCGTGCTCACTCCAAGCGACAACTTCTGCCGGCCCCCGTGGCGGGCGGCTTGGACAGCGGCTGAGCCCCATGTCCGTGCTTCGTCACCCAGGGCCGCACACGGGCCTCCCGTGAGCGGAGCCCAGAGACGTTGAGCGGGGCAGACGAAGGGCGCTGATGGTCGGCTGGTAGGCCTCAGAATCCGGTCGTGACGGGAACTGGCCAGCCGCTCGACGTCCGCGGTGGCAGCCGCCGAGCCTCTGGCCGCCGGCGGTGCGGTCTTCTGGACAGCGGCGAAGCTTGGTGCAGACACGCGCCGGGAGGGTCGAGCCGACCGGGCTCAGCCGCTGGGAGGGCTGGCCGACCGGGCGTCCTTGACGAGCTGGGCCGCTGACGGCGAGGCCTTACAGGCATCGGCGGCCCTGGCCGGGTATGGCTGCAGCCGCCCTTGGTCCTGAGCGCGAGCTTGGTCGCCACGGGGTCGACCCGTCACCTCGAGCACCTCGACCGCGGAGCCGAGCCTCAGCCGGGCCGCGTCCGCTGTGCACCGGTGATGCTCGTGCGTGACGTGTCAGTGGCTCACGTCCACGACGAGGTGCGGCCTCCCCGACGCGCCCGTGTCATCGGCGAACTCGTCGGCGATGCGGTCGACGAGCGGCTGCAGGAAGAGGCGTCCGAGCTGGCGCACCATGATGGTGACGACCTGCTCGCCGACGGTGTGCTTCGTCGAGGCGACGCCGGCCTCCCGGAGGTCGTGGACCTGCTGGGCGGAGAGCCGGCTGAGCCGACTGACCAAGTCGCCTCGCTGGGCGCTGCCATCGAGGATGGCCCGTCGAAGGTAGTCGACGGTCGCTTGGTTTGCCGAGAGCATGGCGGCGACAGCACGGTCGCGTTCGGCCGCGATCTGGTCCGGCGGGTAACTGCCGAGCGGGACGGAGGCGATCGTCTCAGCGAACTGCTCGACGATGGCGAACTCCACGGCTTCGCGCAGTGCCTCCTTCGTCCCGTAGTGGTGGACGATGAGCCCGACCGTGACGCCCGCGGCTGCCGCGACCGCGCGTAGCGAGGTGGCGTCGACGCCGTGCGCTGCAAAGAGGTCCAGTGCGGCGTTCCGGATCCGTGCCTTGGCCGTGAGGTCGTCGGCGCGAGTTGGCACACCGGGCTGTCGTTGCGCCATGTCCTCGTCGTGCCTCCTCGGTCCGCTGTCTGAGATCGGTCCGATCCTAGCTATTGCACAATCGTACGCCATACTATACAACTGTACAGACGTTGGTTGATGGCAAAGGAGCTCCAGGTGTCGAGGACGACAGACGCGACCGCGCTCGCGGGTGTCAGGGTTGTTTCCCTGGCCGTGAACCTCCCCGGACCCTTGGCGGCCGCCCGCCTCGTTTCGATGGGTGCGTCAGTGACCAAGGTCGAGCCGCCGTCGGGGGACCCGCTCCAGGCGGTGGCCCCGGGCTGGTATGACGAGCTCGTCGCGGGCCAGGAGGTTGTCACCCTCGACCTCAAGGACCCGGCGGGTCGAGCAGCGCTGGAGGGGCGGCTCGCGGTTGCCGACGTGCTGCTGACCGCGATGCGCCCCTCGGCGCTCGCGCGGCTCGGACTGGTTGGGAGCGCCGAGCGGCATGGTCTCGTCCTTGTCGAGGTCGTCGGCTACGACGGGGAGCGTTCCGACGAGGCAGGCCATGACCTGACGTACCAGGCCGCGCAGGGCACACTCCTGCCGCCGGCCATGCCCCTCGTGCCGCTCGTCGACGTGCTCGGAGCGGAGCGGGCGGTGAGCGCGACGCTGGTCGGGTTGCGTCGGAGGGCGTCCGTGAAGACGAACGGGCGCGAGCGCGTCGTGCTCGACGACGTGGCCTTCCACGCGTCGGCTGCGGTGCGCCACGGCCTGACGGCTCCCGGTGACGTCCTCGGTGGGGGCCTGCCCACCTACGGCATCTACGCGACGGCCGACGGGCACGTCGCCGTGGGCGCGATCGAGCCTCACTTCGCCCGCCGGCTCGCCGACGCCGTCGGGCGCACGCGTGAGGAGCTCGCCGCTCGCTTCGGCACCGAGTCCAGCGCCCACTGGGAGTCGCTGGGCCGTTCGCTCGACATCCCCGTCGTTGCGGTCCACGACCCGCGTGCCGCTTTCGTTGACCGCACGCCGGTCCAGTCCCACGACCTCGCCTGATCCCCCGAACGCCCAGGAGCCCGCCATGCCCAGCCTCGCCCAGGTCCTCGCCAGGACGGCCAGCCGCGTCCCCGACCGGGTCGCCGTCCAGTTCGATTCCACCTCAATGACCTATGCCGTGCTCGACGCTCACGTCAACCAGCTCGCCCGTGAACTGGCCAGCCGGGGCCTGGCCAAGGGCGACCGACTGCTCCTGCTCTCGGGCAACAGCGACGCCTTCGTCGTCGCGCTCTATGCCGGCCTACGCCTCGGGGCCATCGTCGTGCCCGTCAACCCCCGCTCGGCGCCCGGCGAGATCGACCACTTCGTCAGCGACTCCGGCGCCAGGCTCCTGCTCTTCGGCGCCGAGCTGGTCGACACCGTCCGGGCGTGGCAGGAGGCGCGACAGAGCGCGGCTGGCATACCCGTCCTAGCCCTCGGTGACGCGTCCGGCTTCGACAATGTGCTGGCGGCCGCGGCCGGCCAGTCCGCTGAGCCGGTCGATGTCGAGGTCGCCGAAGGCGACGACGCGCTCATCATCTACACCTCGGGCACCACGGGTCGTCCGAAGGGGGCCCTCTTCGACCAGCACGGCATCTTGTGGGTGGGGATCAACACGGCCGTCGGTCTTGGCCTGCGCGAGGGGGAGCGGATGCTGCACGTCGCTCCGCTGTATCACTCTGCAGCCCTGAACATGCTCCTCATCGGCGGCATGATGTACGGCGCCACCCACGTCATCCTGCCCGGCTTCGACCCCGAGACGGTCCTCGAGACCATCGAGCGCGAGCGGACCACCTTCTTCTTCGGCGTCCCGACGATGTACACCTTCCTGCTGCGCACCCCCTCGATCGCCACCCGCGATCTGTCCAGCCTGCGGGTGTGCATGTACGGCGCCGCCCCGATGCCTGCCACCACCGCCGAGGCGCTCGTGGCCGCCCTGCCGGGTGCCTCGATCATCCAGGCCTGCGGACAGACCGAGGGCGGCCCGGGAGGCATCCTGCTCCAGCACGACGAGGTGCTCGAGCGCCCGAGCGCCAGCGGCCGCAGCGCCGTCCCCAACACCGAGGTCCGCATCGTCGACATCGAGGGCAACGACGTGGCCCCCGGGGGCGTCGGTGAAATGATCATGCGCGGCGAGACGATGATGAAGGGCTACTGGGGCAAGCCCGACGCGACCGCCGAGACGGTCCGCGACGGCTGGGTGCACACCGGGGACCTCGCGAGCGTGGACGAGGACGGGTACATCACCCTGGTCGACCGGCTCAAGGACATGATCATCACCGGGGGCCGCAACGTGTACTCCGCCGAGGTCGAGAGCGCCCTGGCCGGCCACCCGGCCGTGGGGGACATCGCCATCGTCGGGCGCCCGGACGACGAGTACGGCGAGAAGGTCGTCGCCGTCGTCACGCCACGGGACGGCTCCGAGCTCACGCTCGCGGACCTGCGCGAGTACGGCGCGCGGCACCTCAGCAGTTACAAGCTGCCCCGCGAGCTCGTCATCGCCGAGATCCCCCGCAACCCGTCGGGCAAGATTCTCAAGCACCTCATCCGGGAGAAGCTCCATGGCTGAGCCGGCCCGTCCGCGCGCCAGCGACGGCTCCCTCGCCGACCCGCCCGCGCGGCATACGTGGCAGACCCTGCGGCTGACCGTCGACGGGCCCGTCGCCACGATCGAGCTCACCCGCCCCGAACGCCGCAACGCACTGAGCACTGGCTCGGCGCACGATCTGCTCGCCGCGCTGGCGGACGTCGCCGAGGACGATGCCCTGCGCGTCGTCGTGCTCACGGGGGCCGGTGGCAGCTTCTGCGCAGGCGCTGACCTGATCGACCTCGACCCCGACCGGCTCGGCGACGCGATGGTCGAGTTCAACACCATCATCCCGGCGCTGCGCGACCTGCCCCAGCCGGTCATCGCGAAGGTCCGCGGCGCCGCCGTCGGCGCCGGGTGCAACCTCGCCCTGGCCTGCGACTTCGTCCTCGCGGACGAGACCGCACGGTTCGCGCAGATCTTCCCGCGTGTGGGCCTGTCGATCGACCTCGGCGGCAGCTGGGTGCTGCCGCGGCTCGTCGGCCTCCGGCAGGCGAGGGAGCTGGCCCTGCTCGGGGATGACGTCGACGGCGAGACGGCCGCCCGGATGGGGCTCATCGCCCGCTGCGTTCCCACGCACGAGCTCGACGCGGCCGTCGACGGCCTGGCCGGTCGGCTCGCCGCCTTCTCCCGCTCCGCCCAGGCCCGCACCAAGCACCTGCTCGACGCGACGTGGGACGACACCCTCGCCGACGCCCTGCACCACGAGGCGGCCGCGCAGGTCGCCAACGCCTCCACGCCCGAGTTCCACCACGCCCTGACCACCTTCCGCACCCGCCACCAAGGAGCCCAACCATGACCCGTGAAGCCGTCATCGTCGACGCCGTCCGCACGCCCGTCGGCAAGCGCGGCGGCCAGCTGCGCACCTGGCATCCCGTCGACCTGCTCGCGCACACGCTCGCCCACCTCACCGAACGCACGGGCGTGGACCCGGAGCGACTCTCCGACGTCATCGTCGGCTGCGCTATCCAGCGCGGCGAGCAGACCGGCAACGTCGCCCGCAACGCACTGCTCGGCGCGGGCCTGCCCATCGGGCTGCCCGGCACGACCCTCGACCGGCAGTGCGGCTCCGGGCAGCAGGCAGTTCACTTCGCGGCCCAGGCGATCAAGTCCGGCGAGTACGACTTCGCCATCGGCGCCGGCGTCGAGTCCATGAGCCGGGTCGACCTCGGCCCGCTCTTCGTCCCCGGCGGCGGACGAGGCGACTGGTACGGCGAGCGGGCCCTCGCCCGGTTCGACGGCGAGCTGCCCGCACAGGGCCCGTCCGTCGAGCTCGTGGCCAAGAAGTGGGGCTTCACCCGCGAGCAGCTCGACGCTTTCAGCGTGCAGAGCCACCTGCGCGCCGCGGCGGCGACCGACGCCGGCCACTTCGCGTCGGCGCTCGTGCCCCTCGACGGCACGCACAAGGACGGCACGATCGCGCCCATGGTCCGGGACGAGGGCATCCGATCCGACATCGACCCTGCGCGAGTCGCCGCGCTGCAGCCCGTGTTCTCCCCGGATGGGGTCATCACCGCCGGCAACGCCTCGCAGATGAGCGATGGCGCCGCCGCCCTGCTCGTGGCCGAGCGCGCCGCCGCCGAGGCAGCCGGCCTGCGGCCCCGCGCACGGATCGTCTCGATGGCCGTGGCCGCGGACGACCCGGTGCTCCAGTTCACCGCGATCGTCCCAGCCACCCAGAAGGCCCTGGACCAGGCGGGCCTGACCGTCGGCGACATCGACCTCGTCGAGGTCAACGAGGCCTTCTCGCCGGTGCCGCTGCTGTGGCGGGAGGAGTTCGGGTACCCCGAGGACCAGCTCAACGTCAACGGCGGCTCCATCGCCATCGGCCACCCGCTCGGCTCGACCGGCGCCCGGCTGCTCACCCAGCTCGTCAACGAGCTCGAGCGCAGGAAGGCCCGATACGGGCTGCTCACCATCTGCGAAGGCGGCGGCATGGCCAACGCCACCATCATCGAGCGCATCGCCTGAGGAGAACCGCCATGGACATCAGCAACCGCACCTTCCTCGTCACCGGCGGCGCATCCGGGCTCGGCGGCGCGACCACCGCCGCCTTGCTGGAGCGGGGCGCGCACGTTGTCGTCGCCGACCTGGCCGGGACCGCACCCGCCGGCTCGGTGTTCGTCGAGACCGACGTCACCGACCCCGACGCGGTGGCCCACGCCGTCGACGTCGCCACCCAGCAGCCGGGACCGCTCTCGGGTGTCGTCAACTGTGCGGGCATCGGTGTGGCCGAGAAGGTTCTCGGCAAGACCGGCCCGCATGCGCTGGACCTCTTCACGAAGGTCCTCCAGGTCAACCTCGCCGGCACCTTCAACGTCATCCGTCTCGCCGCCGCTGCCATGAGCCAGGCCGATCTCGGCCCCAGCGGAGAACGTGGCGTCATCGTCAACACCGCCTCGGCCGCCGCCTTCGACGGCCAGATCGGTCAGGCGGCCTACTCCGCCTCCAAGGGTGGGGTCGTGGCGATGACTCTCCCCATCGCCCGCGAGCTCGCCCGGTACGGGATCCGCGTGGCGACCATCGCGCCGGGTCTGTTCCTCACCCCGATGATGGGCGAGCTGCCCGAGGCGGCCCGGGAGTCACTGGGGCAGCAGGTGCCCTTCCCGGCCCGCTTGGGCGACCCGTCCGAGTACGCCGCCCTCGCGATCCACATCATCGAGAACCAGATGGTCAACGGCGAGGTGATCCGTCTCGACGGAGCCCTGCGCATGGCCGCGCGCTGAAACAGGAGACCCTCATGACTTCCACCTTCACCAGTCGCCCCCTGACCACGGGCTACCCATCGACGATGGGCGACGATGTCCAGCTCAATACGACCACGCTCATCCGGCACGCGGCGCGCACGCACCCCGAGCGTGAGATCGTCTACCGCAGCCCGGAAGGGGGCTGGGACCGCTACACGTACGCGGCGGCATACGAGCGCGTGACCCGTGGCGCCAATGCCCTGCGCGGGCTCGGCGTCGAGCCCGGTGACCGGGTCGGCATCCTCGACTGGAACAGCCGCCGCCACTACGAACTGTACTGGGCGATCCCGGGACTCGCGGCGGTCATGGTCCAGCTCAACCTGCGCCTGGGGCCGGAGGACCTCTCGTTCGTCATCGAGGACAGCGGCACGTCCGTCATCTGTGTCGACGAGTCGCTGCTGCCGGTCGCCGAGGCGGTCGCCCCCCGGCTGCCCGGGGTGCGCGCCTGGGTCGTCATGAGCGACAAGCCGCTCTCGCAGATCGAGACCAGCCTGCCCAACGTCCACCACTACGAGGACCTCGTCGCCGCCGCGAGCGGGCACATCGCCTGGCCGGAGGTCGACGAGCACTCCGCGTACAGCGCCTGCTACACGACCGGCACCACCGGCCGGCCCAAGGGCGTCTACTACTCGCACCGGGCGATCTACCTGCACTCCTACGCCATCGCCACGAACATCGGCATGGTCCTCGACGACTGCACCATGCTCATCACCCCGATGTTCCACGGCCAGGCGTGGGGCCTGCCGCAGGCGGCAACGCTGATGGCGAACAAGATCGTCCTGCCCGGCCGCTACGTCGCCGAGGACACCAAGCCGCTGACCGACGCCATCATCGCCGAGGGTGTCACCATCACCAACGGCGCGCCGGCGATCTTCCTGCCGATGCTGCACTACATCGAGACGCTCGAGGAGAAGCCGGATCTGTCCCGGCTGCGAATGATGTCCGGTGCGACCGAGCCGCCGCTGTCGATGATGCGCGGGTTCCACGACCTGACGGGCGCCGAGATCGTCCACGCCTACGGCGCGACCGAGACCACACCGCTCGTGACGATGAACCGGTACAAGCCGAGCGTTCGGGAACGCCTCAGCGAGGACGAGCTGTTCGAGCTCAAGCGCAAGCAGGGCCTGCCCGTCACCGGCGTCGACATCCGGCTCATCGACGGCATCGGCAACGACGTGGTCTGGGACGGCGTCACGCAGGGCGAGATCTGCATGCGCGGCCCGTGGATCACCCAGACGTACCACAACATGCCCGACGACGACCGGGCCGACCGGTTCCACGACGGCTACTGGCGCAGCGGCGACGTCGGGACGATCGACGCGGACGGCTACCTGAAGGTGACCGACCGGGTCAAGGACGTCATCAAGAGCGGTGGGGAGTGGATCTCCTCGATCGACATGGAGAACCTGCTCCTCAGCCACCCGGCGATCGCCGAGGCCGCCGTCGTGGGGCTGGCCCACCCGAAGTGGCAGGAGCGGCCCTTCGTTCTCATTGTCCCCAGGCCGGGGCAGGAGGTCACCCTCGAGCAGGTGCGCGACCACCTCTCCGCCGCCTTCGCCTCCTGGCAGCTGCCTGACGCCATCGAGATCGTCTCGGAGATCCCCCGCACGAGTGTCGGCAAGTTCGACAAGAAGCGGATCCGCGCCGCGTACGCGGGAGCCTACGAAGGAGACCACGGCAATGCCTGAGCAGCTCGTGACCGTCGAGCGCCACGGCACCACCGTGGTGCTCACGCTGGACCGGCCCTCCGCCCTCAACGCGTTGAGCCGCGCGCTCGTCGCCGAGCTCGCCGAGCGCCTGGAGGAGGCCGCCGCAGACGAGGCTGTCCGCGCTGTCGTGCTCACCGGGTCGGCGAAGGCCTTCTGCGCCGGCGCCGACATCAGCGAGATCCCCAACATGACCGGGGCCTCGCCGCTGGACACGCTCCCCTTCGACCGGCTCTTCGACACCGTGGCCACCCTGAGGGTCCCGACGATCGCAGCAGTCCGCGGGCTCGCCTTCGGCGGCGGCTGCGAGCTCGTCCTCGCCTGCGACACCGCCGTAGCCGGGCGATCGGCGCGCTTCGCCGTACCCGAGGTCAGGCTCGGCGTCATCCCCGGCGCGGGCGGCACGCAGCGCCTGGTCCACGCCGTGGGCAAGGCCAAGGCGATGCGCATGCTCGCCACCGGGGCGCCGGTCGACGCGGAATGGGCCTACGCCGCAGGACTCGTCGCGGACCTCGTCGACGACGACCAGGTCCTCCACCGCGCTCTCGAGCTCGCCGGCCAGATTGCCGGAAACGCCCCACGAGCCGTCGCGTATGCCGTCGACTCGGCTCGCCGGGCCAACGACCTCCCGCTCCACCAAGGCCTCGCCCACGAACGCCGCAACTTCCTGCTCGCGCTCGGCACGTCCGATGCGCAGGAAGGCGTCGCCGCCTTCACCGATCGACGCACCCCCGCCTTCACCGGCAGATAGGACGACCCAGATGATTCTCGACGACTACCGGTCTCCTTGGCTGACCGAGGACCTTGCAGACCTGCAGCAGCTGGCCCGGACCTTCATGCAGAAGGAGGTCGTGCCCAACCAGGCGCGCTGGGCCGAGCAGCACATGGTCGACCGCGACTTCTGGCGCGCCGCCGGAGCCGCCGGGCTGCTGTGCATCAGCATCCCCGAGGAGTACGGCGGGGGAGGGGGCACGTTCGCGCACGAGGCCGTCATCGCCGCCGAACAGGCCCGGGTCGCCGACGACGCCTGGGCCAACAGCGTCCACAGCACGATCGTCGCCCACTACCTCGCCGCATTCGGCACCGAGGAGCAGAAGCGGCGCTGGCTGCCCGGTATGGCCTCCGGTGACCTCGTCGGCGCCATCGCGATGACCGAGCCCACCACGGGCTCGGACCTGCAGCGGGTGCGCACCCGCGGCCTACGCGACGGCGACGACTACGTCATCAACGGCTCCAAGACGTTCATCTCCAACGGCACCCACGCCGATCTGCTCGTCATCGTCACGCGGACGAGCGACGAGCCGGGGGGGCGGGGCCTGTCGCTCATCCTCGCCGAGACGAGGGACCTGCCCGGCTTCCAGCGGGGCAGGGTCTTGGAGAAGATCGGGATGCACGGGCAGGACACGCGGGAGCTGTCGTTCGTCGACATGCGAGTGCCGGCCGCCAACCTCCTCGGCGGCGTCGAGGGCCGGGGCTTCCAGCAGCTGATGGAGCAGCTGCCCCAGGAGCGGCTCATCATCGCCGTCACCGCCGCCGCCACCGCCGAGGCCGCCGTCCGTGAGGCCGTCGCCTATGCCAAGGAGCGGGAGGCCTTCGGGCAGGACCTGCTCTCCTTCCAGAACACCCGCTTCGTCCTGGCCGAGTGCGCCGCCGACGCACTCGCCGCCCGAACCCTCGTCGACAGCTGCATCACCAGGCACGTCGCCGGCGAGCTCGACGCAGCCGGCGCCTCCCTGGCGAAGTTCTGGTGCACCGACATCCAGAACAAGGTCGTCGACCGCTGCCTGCAGATCTTCGGCGGCTACGGCTACATGATGGAATACCCGATCGCGCGGATGTTCGCTGCCGCCCGCGTCCAGAAGATCTACGGAGGAACGAACGAGATCATGAAGGAACTGGTGGCCCGAGCCCTATGACCTGCCCCGACGTCGACACAGCACCCGTGCTCCTGCCCGCTGAGGACATGCCCGTCGGGCAGGAGATCGAATGCGGCTCATACCAGGTCACGGAGGACGAGATCGTCGAGTTCGCCTCGGCCTGGGACCCGCAGTACTTCCACGTCGACCGCGATCACGCCGCGCACAGCGACTTCGGCGGCCTGATCGCCAGCGGCCTGCATACGGCCTCGATCTTCCAAAGGCTCGCAGCGACCGGTATGTACCAGCGGTACGACGTCGTGGCCGGCAAGGAGATCCACGGCATGCGCTTCCTCCGCCCCGTTCGCGCCGGTGACGTGCTCACTTGCACCGTCACCATCCAGTCCAGGGAGCCGGCGGGGGCCGGCCGATGCCTCGTGACCATCGCCGGCGGACTGCGGAATCAGCACGGCCGCCCGGTGCTAGAGCTCCACGTCGACTCGCTGGTCAGGTCGCGAGATGCGAGTTCAAGGAGCGAGTAGGTCCGCGAACACGAGCACGCGTTGGCCCGGCGAGCTGGCGCCTTCGTGCGGCGCGCTTGTGTGGTCTGCTGTGCTGTGATTGGCCGCCGGACGCGTGTGGCCCATTTGTGGCATGTCACTCCGCGTTCATTTTCGAGGCTCCGACGTCGTGCCACGGGGAGGGGATGGGCCGCCCACATGCGCAAACCGTGCGGTCGGCAGTCGGGCTCGAACCGACCGGCGGATTACAAGGGCGATCGGTACCCGCTCAGCCTGGCCGCGATCCCCGAAATCGTGCGTGGTTCCTACCGGTTCGTTGACACTGCGACGCGTCCGTTTCGGTGACTGTGTGCCACAAATGTGCCACAGGCGGCTCCTCTCTCCTCATCGTCAGGCAACTCACCCTCCAGAAGGGACCGCCGGAGACCCAGCGATCAGACGCGGGGGAGCGGAAATGCCACGATAGCCCGGTCTCCGGCACGTCCTGTCGCGGCGAAAGGACGCAGCTGCGGGACCTTCGCTGGCCCTGACCGTTCGCGGCCGTGGACGACGTGCCTTTGCGCGCGTACGCGGGAGATCTAGCGCTCTGCGTGCACCACGTCGACGAGACCGTCGGCGATCTCGTCAATCGTCGACACAGCGGTGTTCAGTGCCAGCACCCCTGCAAGCAGGGGGGAGTGACGCTGGACCTCGTCCTTGGAGACGTGATGCCATATGGGCAGGACGAGGTTCTGCCCGGAGTCCATCTTCTTTCCAAAGAGCGCGTCGAGTTCAGCCTGAGTCCAGTGCTTGGCGAAGAAGTGCGGCGAAATTATGACGACGCCGAAACGGCAGCCAGCTATGCCAGCTTCGATCTCTTGCCGGATGCTCTGGCCGACCCTGACCTTCATCTCGTCGAACCAGACCGTCACTCCGCGGGCTTCAAGGGCGTCCTTGAGTGGGCGCGCGATCTCGTCTTTGTCCTCGCTTGCATGAGATAGGAAAACGTCGGTCGCAGACGGGTTCTGCGTCGCTCCAAGGTTTGGAGGTTCGGCGAGACTTCTGTCGCCGAAGGAGTCGCTGAGGTGGCGCGGAGCGAACCGATCTGAAGACTCCAGCGCGGTGCGGCGCAGGTCTGCGAGTGCCTTCGATTGAGCGGCTGATCGCTCCTTCTCGTACTTCTTCTGAGCCTTGGTTACCTTGACCTCGGTCTCTGCTAACTTCTTCTCGAGGTCGGCGCGCTTCTTCTCCGCCTCGTTGGCATCCTTGGTCGCGCGCTCCGCCTCGGCCGACCTCATGCGGATCGTCGAGGCGGTCTTGCTCCTTGCGGCAGCAGCTTGAGCGTCAGAAGCCTTCTTACGTTTGGCGGCAACAGTGCTTGACATGCGGCCGATGTCGGTTCGGATCCGGTTCGCCGCTTCACGCTGGCGACGGAGTTCGCTCTCACTGCTCAATCGAATGACCTCCCGAGGCACACGCCCTTGATCGCTGTCTCAAGATCGTATGCGGCCGCGTCGACCAATCCGCTGATCGCATGACATTTCCTCGGCGTGGTCGTGGCGCTCGTAGGTTCGGGTTCGCGTGTCGGCCGAGGATTTGCTCGTCGCGAGGGAAGGGCTGCGCGTGTCGGGACAGACATAGCGCCGCATCACGTGGCGACTCGCGGCGGCCAAAACGCTGTCCGCAGCCAAGACGCTAGCCGGCGTGGTGCAACGAAGCTGGTCCTCGTCCGCGGGGTTGGGCTAGGGCCGTTGGCGGCGGTGTGACTCACCCTGTGGGGTCAAGTCCGGATCGGTGGTGTACGACGGTGATCCGTCGAGGGTTGTGGTTTAGGCGTTGATGGCGCCGGCGATCAGCTCGGTGGTCACCTCCTCGTTCCCGGCCTGTCCCTCGCGGGCGATGAGCACGGCGCGGGCGTTCTTGAGGGCTTCGAGGCCGAGGTAGCGGCGTTGTTCGGCCCATTCGTCGTGCTGCTCCGCGAGGACGGCCCCGACGAGCCGGATCACGGACTCGCGGTTGGGGAAGATCCCGACGACGTCGGTGCGGCGGCGGATCTCTCGGTTGAGGCGCTCGTTGGGGTTGTTCGACCAGATCTG
>NZ_PVTI01000044.1 GCF_003002895.1 Knoellia remsis
CCGGAGTGGTCTCGGCCTTGGCGGCCGGAGTCTCCTTGGCTTCGGTGGCGGGTGCGGAAGTGGCAGCAGCGGGCTCGTCCCACGGGTCGGCGTCCGCGGCAGGTGCAGCTGCCTGGGCCGGCTTCGCCTCGGCGGGCGCCGCCTTCTCGGCGCCCGGGGCCTGTTCGTCAGCCGGAGCCTTCTCGTCAGCCGGTGCCTCGACGGCCTCCGCCTGGCCCGCCGCGGCCGCGGCCACAGCGGCCCCGGCAGCGGACGTACCGGCACCGGCAGCGGCAGGCGACTCACCGGCATACCCGCCAGCGTCCGCGGACGCACCCACAGCGGCAGGCGCCGCCTCCGCAGCAGCATCCGCGCCACCCTCGGACCCACGCCGCACCGCAGCGAGCAGCATCTGCGCGACGTCGACGACCTCGACGTCTTCGCCGACACCCTCGGACTGCTTCGCGGTCAACCCGTCCGAGATCATGACGCGGCAGAACGGGCAGCCGATCGCGATCCGCTCCGCGCCCGTCGCGAGCGCCTCCTCGGTGCGGTTCATGTTGATCCGCGAGCCGAGCTTCTCCTCCATCCACATTCGGGCACCACCGGCGCCGCAGCAGAACGACTTCTCCTTCGAGCGCTCCATCTCGCGCAGCTCGACCCCCGGCAGGGCGCCGATGAGCTCACGCGGCGGGGCATAGACGTTGTTGTGCCGGCCGAGGTAGCACGGGTCGTGATACGTGACCGTCGGTGCCGTCGAGGCAGCGTTCTTCGCCGACGACTTCGGCGAGGCGCCAGCCGCCCCCTCCGGCCGCGCGACCGGAATGAGCTTCTTGTCGCGCACGAGCCGGTTGAGCAGCTGCGTGTGGTGGACCACCTCGAAGCGACCACCGAGATCGGGGTACTCGTTCTTGATCGTGTTGAAGCAATGCGCGCACGTCACGACGATCTTCTGCGCGCCGACCTCGCCCAGCGTCGCGATGTTCTGCTCGGCGAGCATCGTGAAGAGGATCTCGTTGCCGGCGCGGCGGGCCGAGTCGCCGGTGCAGGTCTCGCCGTCACCGAGCACCGCGAACGAGACGCCCGCGGTGTCGAGCAGCTCAGCAACCGCGCGCGTCGTCTTCTTGGCACGGTCCTCGTAGGCGCCGGCGCAGCCGACCCAGAACAGCCAGTCGACCTCGGACGCCGACTCAATCGAGTTGTTGCCCTTGCCGCCGAGAACTTTCACTTCGAACGGCAGGTCCTTGGCCCAGTCGAGCCGCGCTCGCGCGCCCATGCCCCACGGGTTGCCCTTGGACTCGAGGTTCTTGAAGAGGCCGCCGAGCTCGGACGGGAACGCCGACTCGATGAGCGTCTGGTAGCGGCGCATGTCGACGATGTGGTCGACGTGCTCGATGTCGACCGGGCACTGCTCGACGCAGGCGCCACACGTCGTGCACGACCACAGCACGTCCTCGTCGACGATGGCGCTCGGCTCACCGTCGGCGGTGGTTCCGAGGGGGTTGTATGCCGTGAGCGGCCGGTCGAGGTCGTAGCCGGTCGTCCCGACGAGCGGCGCCTCCACCACCGCCGTCGTCGTGGCGTCACTCGTGAGCAGCGAGCCGCGGGCCTCCTCGGACGCGAGCAGCCACGGCGACTTCGCGTTCGCGTTGTCGCGCAGGGTCATCATGAGCAGCTTGGGGGAGAGCGGCTTCTCGGTGTTCCACGCGGGGCACTGCGACTGACAGCGGCCGCATTCGGTGCAGGTGGAGAAGTCGAGCAGGCCCTTCCAGGTGAAGTCCTCGACCTTGCCGACGCCGAGGACCGGCTCGGGGGCCTCCTCGTCGGACTCGGCCGCGGACTCCTCCATGGCCTCCATCGCCTCCATGGAGAACGGCTGGCCGTCACCCATCGTCATCGGCTTGAGGTTGCCGAGGGCGGTGCGCCCAGACGCCTCACGCTTGAACCAGATGTTCGGGAACGCAAGGAAGCGGTGCCACGCGACGCCCATCGTGGGGGTGAGGGAGATGGTGATCATCCACGCGAACGAGATGAGGATCTTGATCATCGCGACGAGGACGATGGCGTTCTCGAGCCCGCCGACTCCGAGCGAGGACCACACTCCCGACAGCCAGTTCGTCAGCGGGAAGTGCAGCCCCACGTTGAACGACGGGTCCTCGATCTTCACCAGCGCCGCCTCGAGGGTGCGCAGCGCGAGGATGCACAGGGTGACGCCGAGGATCGTCAGCTCGACGTAGTACGCCTGCCACCACGTCGACCCGAAGAACCGCGACTTGCGGCCGCCCTCGCCGTCGGCCGACCGGGGGTGCTTGAGCTGACGGATGACCATGAGCACGACGATCCCGACGAGACCGGTCCACGCGAAGACCTCGGTGACCCATTCATACGGCGGGAAGTGCCCGATGACCGGCAGCACCCACGACGGCTCGATGAGCTGCCCGAACGCGTTGACGAGCGTCCCGAAGAGCAGGAGGAACGACAGTGCCGTGAACCAGTGCGCGACCGCGACGACGGGCAGCCGTGACATCCGGGTGTGTCCGAGGAACTCCTTGAGCAGCGTCCACGTGCGCGACGCCGGGTCGTTCGTGCGGCGGGGGTCAGCCTGGCCGACGCGGTAGAGCGCGACGAACCGGCCGATCTGTCGGAAGAGCAGTGCCCACCCGACGAACATGATCGGGAAGCACAGCGCGATGGCGACGATCTGGAGCGCGGACATGCCCGCGAGTCTACGGATCCCTAAGCGCGCGCATAGTGCTCAGTGACCGTCCTCGCACGCGTTGTGTTCGGACTCACGAGCAGCGTGTGGGCAGGGCGTTTTCGTGTGCCGGCGCAGGCAGGCTGTGCGACCGGCGTGCCCCTTCTCGTATGCCGGCCACGCGCTTCTCGTATGCCGGCCGCGCACCGAGGCGCGCAGCGTCACCGAGGGCGCGCGCACGGCATACGGACAAGGGAGGTGCGGTCAGCGCAGCTTGGCGAGGAGGTCCGCGGCGGCCTTGTCGAAGAACGGGTCCTGGTGCTCGCCGCCGATCTGGACGATGGCGACGTCGGTGAAGCCGGCCTTGTCGTACTCGAGGACCGCCTCGGCGATCTTGTCGAGGTCGGGGCCGCACGGGATGGACTCGGCGACGTCCTCGGGCCGGACGAACTGGCTCGCTCCCGCGAACCCGGCTGTCGTCGGCAGGTCGGCGTTGACGGACCACCCCCGCCGAACCAGCGGAACTGGTCGTGCGCGCGCTTCACGGCGGCCTTCTCGTCGGGGTCCCAGCAGATCGGGATCTGGCCGATGGCGCGGGCCTTGCGCTTGCCCTGACCGCCGATCTTCGGTGCCTTGGCGGTGTCGTTCCACGTCGAGACGAGCTCGGCGTCGGGCTCGACGGCGATGAGGTGGTCGGCAAGCGGTGCGAACGCGCCGATCGACTCGGGGCCGCTCACGGCGACGCCGATCTCGACAGGCTGGTCGGGCACGTCCCAGATGCGTGCCGACTCGACCTTGTAGTGGTCGCCGTGGAAGTCGACGAGGTCGCCGGAGTGCAGGTCGCGGATGATCTCGATCGCCTCGCGGAGCATGTCCTGGCGCGTCGCGTACGACGGCCAGCCCTGCCCGACGACGTGCTCGTTGAGGCTCTCGCCGCTGCCGACGCCGAGGATGAACCGGCCGTCGGCGAGGAGCTGCAGGGTCGCGGCCTTCTGCGCGACGACGGCGGGGTGGTAGCGCACGGTCGGGCAGGTCACGTAGGTCATCAGCTCGACCCGCTCAGTGGCGTGGGCGACGGCGCCGAGGACGGACCAGGCGTAGGGTGCGTGCCCCTGCGACGAGAGCCACGGGGAGTAGTGGTCGCTGCTCACCTCGAAGTCGAAGCCGACCTCTTCGGCGCGGATGGCGTTGTGGACGAGGTCCTTCGGCCCGTTCTGCTCGGTCATGAGCGTGTATCCGATGCGCATGTGTCGTTCGTGCCCGGTGCGGGGGCGATGCAAACGGACCGGGCGGCGTGTCGCCGGGCGAGCCGGGTGGTGAGACCGGCTTGTCGTGATTGATAACTCAATGTTGCAATAGGCATAAGCACGGGCGCGTTGACTCGGAGGCGCGCACGCGGCATACGACCTCATCCACCCCACACACTCGGGAGCCCGCAATGCCCATCCTCGACGACGTCACCCAGGCCGTCGGCAACACGCCGCTCGTCCGCCTCAACCGGATCATCGACGCCCCCGAGGGCACGACGGTCGCGGCGAAGCTCGAGTTCTACAGCCCGGCCAGCTCGGTCAAGGACCGCATCGGCGTCGCGATCGTCGACGCGGCCGAGGCGTCCGGCCAGCTCACCGAGGGCGGCACGATCGTCGAGGCGACGTCGGGCAACACCGGCATCGCGCTCGCCATGGTCGGCGCGGCCCGCGGCTACGACGTCGTCCTCGCGATGCCCGAGTCGATGTCGAAGGAGCGGCGCGCGCTGCTGCGCGGCTACGGCGCCGAGCTCGTCCTCACCGACCCCGCCCTCGGCATGAAGGGTGCCGTCGACAAGGCCGAGGAGATCGCGGCCGAGCGCGAGGGCGCCGTCCTGGCGCGGCAGTTCGCCAACGAGGCCAACCCCGAGATCCACCGCAAGACCACCGCCGAGGAGATCTGGCGCGACACCGACGGCAAGGTCGACATCGTCGTCGCCGGCATCGGCACCGGCGGCACGATCACCGGCGTCGGCCAGGTCCTCAAGGAGCGCAAGCCCGAGGTCCAGCTCGTCGCAGTCGAGCCCGAGGAGTCCGCGATCCTCAACGGCGGCGCCCCCGGCCCGCACAAGATCCAGGGCATCGGGGCGAACTTCGTCCCCGAGATCCTCGACACCGAGATCTACGACGAGGTCATCGACATCAACGCCGGCACGGCCGTCGAGTGGGCCCGCAAGGCTGCGACCGAGGAGGGCCTGCTCGTCGGCATCTCCTCCGGCGCCGCGCTCGCCGCCGCGAACCAGGTCGCCACCCGTCCCGAGAACGCCGGCAAGACGATCGTCGTCGTCCTCGCGAGCTTCGGCGAGCGCTACCTCTCGACGGTCCTCTTCGAGGGCCTCGTCGACTGACGGCGCGGTCGTCGTCCCGGTCGCCTGACGTCGTGCTCACCTCACCGTCGCCTCGCCGTATGCCGGCCGCGCGCCGTCGCGCGCCCGGCGGCTCTGGCGTCTCCCGCAGCGCCGTGACGCCTGTCGCCGCTGGCACGTCCAGCGGGTCGGGTGTGTCCGGCGGGTCCGGCAGGTCCGGCATGGTGGCGCGCACTCGCGGCCGGCTGGCCCGGGCCGTGGCGAGGGTGCGCGAGGACATCGACGCAGCCGTCGCACGTGACCCCGCGGCCGTGTCGCGCACCGACCTGGTGCTGAACTCCCCTGGGCTGCATGCGATCTGGTCGTATCGCCTCGCCCACAAGCTGTGGCAGGAGCCGCGGCTCAAGCCTGCCGCTCGGCTGCTGTCGACCGCGACGCGTGCCGTGACCGGCGTCGAGATCCACCCGGGCGCGCGGATCGGCGACCGGTTCTTCATCGACCACGGGATGGGCGTCGTCATCGGGGAGACGGCCGAGGTCGGCGACGACGTCATGCTCTACCACGGGGTGACGCTCGGCGGCCGGTCGCTGGCCCGGGTCAAGCGGCACCCGACCGTGGGTGACCGCGTGACGATCGGCGCCGGTGCGCGCATCCTCGGCCCGATCGAGGTCGGCGACGACGTCCAGATCGGGGCGAACTCCGTCGTCGTCAAGGATGTCCCGAACGGCGCGGTCGCGGTCGGCATCCCCGCGACGGTGCGCTTCCCGGACTCCCCGGCGGAGGACCCTTACGAGGCCCTCTTCCGCGAGCCCGCCCTCTTCATCTGACCCTGGCTACGTCCCGAACTCACCCAATTGGACGGTTAGGGACAGGGGTTTCCACGCTCTGCGTCCCGAACTCACCCAATTGGACGGTTAGGGACAGGGGTTTCCACGCTTTGCGTCCCGAAGTCACCCAATTGGACGCGGGACGCCGCCTGGCGCGTCAGTTGCGCGTGGCCTTGGCCCAAGGGTCGTCGGCACGGGCGGCGAACTTCGTTGTCGCAGAGTCGATCCACGCGTCTCCGCTGCCCTGCTCGCGCCCGGACGACACCTGTGACGGGACGGTCTTCGAGGCGCGCAGCCGCTCACTCGTCTGCTTGGCCGCGTCCGCGACGAAGTCGGCGACGACGGGAGCGGCCTTGGTGCGGGCGCTCTCCTTGGCCGACGCCACCTGCCGCTGCACGGGCTGGCTCTGCCACACCTTGGTGGAGACCTTCTTGATCTGGGCGTAGCGCTGCTTGCCGGCGCGCGCGCCAAGGACATACCCGGCGGCGAGGCCGGCGATGAAGCTGAGTCTGGGCATGGGTGTCGACACCTTTCGCTCTGGCCTTCGACCCTACCCGCCCCACTGGCTGCACACCGATGCCCGGGGTGGGGGCGTCCGGCGCGCTCTCGGCTCGCCGCCGATGCCTCGAGTCGCCGGAACGCCCACGAGCCGAGGATCCCGTGGCGAGCCGAGCCCGGACCGTCGGTACTCCTGACCGGACGCCTGCGGGAGACGGATGTGCGCGCGGCGGCGCGCGGACGGCATACCCTGTCTGTCGGCCATCGGTATGCCGGTGGGCCGGGCGGGTTCGCATAGTGGCCTAGTGCAGTCGCCTTGAAAGCGACCAGAGGGAGACCTCTCGTGGGTTCAAATCCCACACCCGCCGCCGCGCCTGTGTTTCCCCCGAGCCTGCTCGGCGCGAGAGGCGGGCGTTGCGTCAGCGCGCCTCGCCGGTCGCGACCCAGTCCTCCCAGCGCGGCCCGCGGATCTCGGCGTCCGGACCCGGGAGCATCGAGCCACCGGCCATGCTTGGTGGCGCGTCGACCGCCTGCACCGTGATCTGCTCACCGCGACGCTCGACGAGTCGGCGGACGAGGTCCACGAGATTCTCCTGCTGCGGGCCCGCGAGATCGGTGTCCCGTGCGTCCTCGGAAGTCGCGAGCTCGACAAGCAGGGCGGCGACCTCTCGGCTCGCGACCGGTTGGATCGGCACGTCGATGATCCGCGTGACGTCCTGCTCGCGGTTCCACTCGAGCATCTGGCCGGCGAACTCGTGGAACTGGGTCGCGCGGAGCACCACCGCGCCGGGAGCCGCACTGCGCGTGGCCTCCTCGTGGGCGACCTTCGCCACGTAGTAGCCGTAGTCGGGGCTCTTGTCGACGCCCACGATGGAGAGCACGACCGTGCGTCGGACGCCGGCCCCAGTCGCTGCGTCCCCGAGGTTCGTCGCGACGGAGCGGAAGAAGGATGTTGCCTGGGACTCGTCGATGGCGGGGCCCTGGGTGACGTCGATGACGGCCTCGACGTCCTCGAGTGCCTTGGTCAGGCCCTCGGGGGCGAGGAGGTCGAAGCCGGTCTCGCGGGCGAGGCCGACCACCTCGTGGTCCTGCTGCTCGGCGATGGCGACGACCTGGCTCCCGATGAGGCCGGTCGATCCTGCGACGGCGATCTTCATGACGACTCCTAACGCGGATAGATGATGTCCATGATTGAACCACAAACGCGGATAGTGCAGCACCGCGATATGCTCGGGCCCGTGAGGATGAGTGCGGGCGTCGAGTGGGCCGTCCACTGCTGCGTCGTCATCAGCCAGGCCGACGAGCCCGTCTCCGCGCAGAAGCTCGCCGAGTTCCACGGGGTTTCTCGGACCTACCTCGCCAAGAGCCTGCAGGCCCTCTCTCGGGCCGGCATCGTCCGGACGACGGAAGGGCGGGCCGGTGGCTACGTCCTCGCGCTCGCCGCCGGGGACATCACGGTGCTCGACATCGTGCAGGCTGTCGACGGCAGCGACCCCGCCTTCCGTTGCACCGAGATCCGACAGAACGGGCCTTTCGGCGCCCCGGCCGAACAGTGCACGACGCCCTGCGGCGTGGCGGTCGTGATGGCCTCGGCGGAGCGGGCATGGCGAGAGTCGCTGCGTGCTGTCTCGGTCGCCGACCTTGCGGGTCATGTGGCGAAGGTGACCGACGTGGCCAGGCAGCGGGCCGTGCGCGATTGGCTCAGCTCAAGCGCCGACTGAGCATGACGAGGGGCGGCGGCGTCTCGCGATGTGAGACAGCGCTTGACCGGGAGTGGGTGTGGGCATGTAATCAGCGTCCGCACTTGACAACGTTGTCAAAGCCCGGGAGTCCGCATGTGCCGTACCCGTCACGCCACCCGTTCCCACGTCTGGATCGCCGTGCTCATCGCCGCCGCACTCACCGTCACCGGCCTCGGATCCTCGGCGGTCGCCGGCGTTCCGACCGCCGCCGGGGTGACCGAGAGGGCGGACACCATGGCGACCGGCGACACCCCCGAGTACCGGCCGGCATACCACTTCAGCCCGGCCCGAAACTGGATGAACGACCCGAACGGCCTCGTCTACTTCAAGGGCGTCTATCACCTCTTCTTCCAGTACAACCCGCTCGGCGACACCTGGGGCAACATGTCGTGGGGCCACGCGACGAGCACCGACCTCGTGAACTGGCAGCAGCAGCCGGTCGCGATCCCCTTCGACGCGAACGAAGGCGTCTTCTCCGGGTCGGCCGTCGTCGACGTGACGAACAGCTCCGGTTTCGGCACGGCCGAGAACCCGCCAATGGTCGCCATCTACACGAGTGCCTACACCGCCGCCAGCGGCCGCGACGGCATCCAGGCCCAGTCGCTCGCCTACTCCACCGACGAAGGCCGCACCTGGACCAAGTACGCCGGCAACCCCGTCCTCGACATCGGCTCGCGCGAGTTCCGCGACCCCAAGGTCTTCTGGTACGAGCCGGCCAAGGAGTGGCGCATGGTCGCCGTCATCGCCACCGAGCACACGGTGACGATCTGGCGCTCCGCCAACCTCAAGGACTGGACGCGCCTCTCCGACTTCGGCCCGCGCAACGCGACCGGTGGGGGCTGGGAGTGCCCGGACCTCTTCCCGCTCGCCGTCGATGGCGATCCCGCGAACGTCAAGTGGGTCATGCTCGTCAGCCTCAACCCGGGCGGCATCGCCGGCGGTTCGGGCACCCAGTACTTCGTCGGCTTCGACGGGACCACTTTCACGCCCGACGGCCCGGCGACCTACGAGCCGCCGAACGGCACTGTCCTGCAAGGGTTCGAGAGCGGGTATGCCGGGTGGTCGCCGACCGGGGACGCCTTCGGCTCCCAGCCCGCGACCGGAACCTTCCCCGGTCAGCAACAGGTCTCGGGCTACGTCGGCGACCGACTGGTCAACTCCTTCCTCGGAGGTGACGCTCCCCAGGGCGAGCTCACGTCACCGACCTTCCGGATCGACCAGCGCTACCTCAACTTCCTCATCGGCGGCGGCCGTCACCCCGCGGTTCCCGGTGCGACACAAGGGGATCCGGGCGGGACGGTCTTCGAGGACTTCGAGCGTCTCGACCCGACGACCCACCTGCCCGCCGGGTGGACGGCCACGGGCGACTTCGTCGGCTACGGCGCCACCCCGTCGACGCTGCCGAACCACCAGGGCGCGAACGTCCTCGACACCTGCGTCGTCCCGGACAAGTGCGACTCCGCCACGGGGACCTTCGTCTCGCCGGAGTTCACCGTGAGCCAGCGCTACGTCAACCTCCTCGTCGCCGGTGGCGACCACCCGCTCGGCACGAGCGGTCCGACCGTCGTTGAGCTCGTCGTCGACGGCCGGGTCGTTGGTTCCGTGTCGGGCAACAGCTCGGGCGAGATGGACTGGCGCTGGATTGACGCCGCCACGGCGATGGGTCAGCGGGCGCGCATCGTCGTCCGCGACGACAACACCAGCGGCAACTGGGGTCACCTCATGGTCGACGACATCCGCTTCTCCGACAGCCCTGCCGGCCCGCGCGACACCCAGACCACCGTCAACCTCGTCGTCGGCGGACAGGTCGTGCGCACGGCAACCGGCAGCGACAGCGACAGCCTCGACTGGGCCTCGTGGGACCTCGCGGACCTCCAGGGCCAGGACGCCCGGATCCGCATCGTCGACCACAGCAGCGGCGGCTGGGGTCACGTCCTCGCCGACCAGTTCATGCTCGCGTCCGCCCCCGCCAAGAACGGTACCGAACGCGCGGACTGGCTCGACTTCGGGCGGGACAACTATGCGGGCGTGACCTTCAACGGCCTGCCGATGGAGCAGCGCGTCCTCATCGCGTGGATGAACAACTGGCAGTACGCCAACGACGTCCCCACGAGCCCGTGGCGCGGCCAGATGACGATGCCGCGCCAGCTCTCCCTCGTGACGACGGCGGACGGGATACGGCTCCGGCAGGTCCCCGTCCCGGCGATCTCGGCCGCGGAGACCAACCGTGCCAAGGTCCAGGCCAAGGTGCGTCGCGCCGCTGCCGGTGAGCGCGCCACCGGTCAGGACGCCGTCATCGCCAAGCTCGAGGTGCGCGTCGCGCTCGGTGCGGCGAGCGAGGCCGGCGTGGTCGTGCGCCGCTCCGCGGACGGCTCCGTCGGGACCCGCATCGGTGTCCGCAGCGACGGCACACTGGTCGTCGACCGGAGGAGGAGTGGGAACGTCACCTTCAATCCGACCTTCCCCAGCGTCGAGGCGGCCCCGGTCCGGATCGTCGACGGCGAGGTGCGTTTCACGGCATACCTCGACCGCAGCTCCGTCGAGGTGCTCGCGGCCGATGGGACCGTGTCGATCACCGATCTCATCTACCCGCCGGCGACGGCGACCGGCCTCGCGACCTACAGCGAGGGTGGTGCGGCCAAGGCGGTCGACGTCAAGGTCGTCCCGCTCAGCCCATGACGACGACGCCCGCCTTCTCGACGCCGGTCGGTCAGGGGGCGGGCGCGATCTCTCCCGAGCCGCGCGCGACGAGGGTGGGCTCGACGACGACGCGGCGCGGCGCCGACGTGTCCCCGTCGAGCCGGTCGAGCAGCAGCTCGGCGGTGAGCCGCCCGATGCGGCCGACGTCCTGGCGGATGACCGTGAGCGGCGGGTTGACGAGATCGGCGAGGGGGAAGTCGTCGAACCCCACGAGCGCGACCGACGTCTCAAGGTCGCTGCGGTGCAGTGCCCGCAGCGCGCCCTGTGCCAGGTCGTTGCGTCCGGCGAAGATCGCGGTCGGAGGCTGGTCCAGCTCGAGGAGGTGTGAGACCGCGGCCTCGGCCGCGCCCGGGCCACGCAGGCCGGTCACGACGAGCCGCTCGTGTGGCCGTATGCCGCGCGCGGCGTAGGCCTCGTCGAAGCCTTTGCGTCGGCTCGCCGCGGTGTAGATCTCCGCGAGGTCGGTGAGGCAGGCAACACGCCGATGCCCTTGTGCGAGAAGGTGTTCGGTGCCCATGCGCGCCCCGCCGACATTGTCGATGGTCACCGAGTCGGCGGCGACACCGCGAGGTTCACGGTCGACGAAGACGACCGGCATACCGGCACGCACGTCTGACGACAGGTAGTCCTGGCGGTCCGTCGACGGCATGAGGACGAGGGCGTCGACGCGGCGGGTGACGAGGTCGTGGACGAGGGAGCGTTCTCGCTCGGGCTCCTCGTCCAGACTCGCCGACAGGATCGCGGTGCCGCGGTCGCGCAGTGCGTCCTCGAGGGAGCGGAGCAGTGCCGCGGAGAAGCTGTTGCTCACGTCCTGGAGCAGCGCGCCGACGAGGCCGGTGCGGCTGCTGCCGCGGCGCAGGTTGCTCGCTGCGAGGTGGTGGCGGTAGTCGAGTCGCTGCACCGCGTCCTGGACGCGTTCGCGCACGGCGACGGCGACGCCGGGCTCACCGTTGACGACCCGCGACACGGTCTTGATGCTCACCCCGGCGAGCGCCGCGACGTCGCGCATCGTGGCCCGCCCCGTCGTCTCAGCCATGCCTGCTCCCCGTGTCCCGAATCGTCCAAATGGGTGACTTCGGGACGGAGTGGCGGACGGGGCGGGTGTGCCCAACCGTCCAATTGGGTGACTTCGGGACGGAGTGGCGGACGGGGCGGGTGTGCCCAACCGTCCAATTGGGTGACTTCGGGACGGGGCGGGTGTGCCCAACCGTCCAATTGGGTGAGATCGGGACAGGGCGACGCGCCCGGTCCGCGGGAGTCGTCCAGCCTGACAACGATGTCACCTTCACCTCACGAGTTCTACGGCATGGGTTGACCTGAGCGCAACCTGGCTCTATACATGTCTCTGACAACGTTGTCACTCGACATGGCGTGGCGGCGGAGTTCGAACCGCAGACTCGAAGGAGAGTTGGACCCATGCGCATTTCTCGCAGA
>NZ_PVTI01000045.1 GCF_003002895.1 Knoellia remsis
ATGGTGCCGGCGCGAGTGTCCAGGTCCCGGTGCCGGTACCCGTTGCGGCTATTGGTGCGGTCCGGGCTACGGGTGCCGTACTCGGCACCGCACACGCTATCGGCCTGCGCCGACAGCAGCGCGTTGATGAACGTGGTCAGCAGATCGCGCATCAGGTCCGGGCTGGCCTGGGCGAGCTGGTCGTGCAGGAAGACGGCAGGGTCGATACTGGTGTTCGCGGTCATCGCGATGCTCCATTCGAGAGTGCTGTGAGAGGTTCACTCGAAGGATCACGCGGTGACCGCACCTACGTGCGTAGGGACACGCTCACCGGTGTCGTCGTACACCAACCCTATGGACTCAACTGCGGGCCGAGCTTTCAAGCATTCAGGCGTTGATACTTGTCAATCGTGACCGGCTTGCGCTTGAGGAGGTGGGGTTGTTCGATTTCGAGCATCCAGCTGAGGGCTCGGCAAGTCTCGCGACATCACTCGAGGCCGTCAGAAGCGAGATCCGTCAGCTCAACAAGATCGGAAGCGCCATCACGGCAAGCCAAAGTTTCACCTGCAACAACTCCGCCAGCAAGGGCTAGACCTTTGTTAACCAGATGAGCCGCATTATGCTGCGAGCTTATAACGCCGAGGCCGAGAATGCGGTCAAGTCGGTGAAGGCTGGAAATCTCGGCTCCGCCCAGAAGCGCTTGTCGAAGGCGAAGGAACAGATTGCTCGGCAGGGTGCATTGATCGAACTTTCTGTGTCCGAGCCTTATCACCGGCTCCGACTTCAAGAACTGGAACTCGCGGCAAGACATCTCCAAGCGGTGGCGAGGGATCGAGAGCTCGAGCGTGAGCGTCGAGCAGAACTTCGCGAGCAGCGCATCTTGGAGCAGGAGATCAAGAAGGAAAAGGACCGCCTCGACAAGGAACGATCGCATTATCTCAATTCAATCGCCCGACTGCGAGAACGAGGCGACACACAAGCAGCGGATGCGCTCCAAGCCGAGCTCGACCGCGTGGACCAGGAGATCGCAGCCGTTGACTACCGAGCAGCCAACATCCGAGCCGGTTACGTTTACGTGATCTCCAATATCGGGGCCTTTGGTGCTGGGGTCGTGAAGATTGGGATGACCCGTCGGCTCGAGCCCATGGACCGTATCCGTGAGCTTGGCGACGCGTCTGTGCCGTTCGTCTTCGACGTTCACGCACTCTTCTTCAGCGACGACGCGGTCAGCATCGAAGCGATGCTCCACCGAGAGTTCGCGAAGGAGCGGATCAACAAAGTGAACCTGCGCAAGGAATTCTTCCGTGTGGGTCCGGACGCCGTGTTGGATGCCTTGCGGGAACACAATGTTTCAGTGCTGGAATTCGATACTCATGCCGCAGCAGAGCAGTACCGGATGAGTTGGCCCGAAGAGCAACCCGTCGTGGAGGAAACCCATCACCGCGTCGTTCCCCACACGCCGGATAACTGAGTTGCCGCTCGTCAGCGGACGCGCTGGTGGGTGGTCCGGAAAGCCGCGCAGTTCCGGGTCTCGATGACGTCGCTCACGCCCGGCGTCAGTGCGCAGCGCCGCCGGCACGGGCAGGGGCTTGCTCCGAGCGGTCTCCGAGAGGTCGCGCGGGGGTTCTAGCCCATGACGAGGTACGGCCAGTCGTCGGCCGTCACCCCCGCACTCAGGATCGAGGCGATGTTCGGGTGCTCGGCGAGCTCGGCCATGGTGTTCGCCTCGGCGACGAGCTCGTCACCGAGGTGGGCGCCCCGCGACCTCAGCACCTTGACGGCCACGGGCATGCGCGGCATCAAATGATCGTGCAGGTGCACGTCCGGAAAGCCCCCGTGACCGAGCCCGCCGTATGTGGCGCAGGCCGTCGATCTGCGGAGCCGGTGCCGTCATCGTGCGTACCTCCTATCGACGCCACCACCCACGGTCCGAGAAGCACGTATGCCGTGCGCTCCCCCGAATGCGGGAGCGCACGGCATACGTGCTTGTGCGAGAAGGGGATTCGGCCCTTCAGCCGTCAGTGGCTGTGGCCGTGGCCACCGGCGGGGGCGGCCTCCTCCTCGTCCTTCTTGTCGACGACGAGCGTGTCGGTGGTGAGGACCATCGACGCGATCGACGCGGCGTTGCGCAGGGCGCTGCGGGTGACCTTGACCGGGTCGATGACGCCGGCCTTGACGAGGTCCTCGTAGTCGCCGGTGGCGGCGTTGAGGCCCTGGCCGGGCTCCATCTCGCCGACCTTGGCGACGGCGACGTAGCCCTGGAGGCCCGCGTTCTCGGCGATCCAGCGCAGCGGCTCGGCCGCGGCCTTCTGCACGATCGTGGCGCCGACCTTCTCGTCACCCTCGAGGCCGAGGCCGTCGATGACCTTGACCGCCTGGATGAGGGCGGAGCCACCGCCGGCGACGATGCCCTCCTCGATGGCCGCACGGGTCGCCGAGATGGCGTCCTCGATGCGGTGCTTCTTCTCCTTGAGCTCGACCTCGGTGTGCGCGCCGACCTTGATGACGCAGACGCCGCCGGCGAGCTTGGCGAGACGCTCCTGGAGCTTCTCGCGGTCCCAGTCGGAGTCGGTGCGCTCGATCTCGGCCTTGATCTGGTTCACGCGACCCTCGACCTCGGACGCGTCGCCCGCGCCGTCGATGATCGTCGTCGTGTCCTTGGTGACGACGACGCGACGGGCCTGGCCGAGGACGGACAGGTCGGCCTGGTCGAGCTTGAGGCCGACCTCCTCGGCTATGACCTGCCCACCCGTGAGGACGGCCATGTCCTGCAGCATCGCCTTGCGGCGGTCACCGAAGCCGGGGGCCTTGACCGCGACGACGTTGAAGGTGCCGCGGATCTTGTTGACGACGAGCGTCGACAGCGCCTCGCCGTCGATGTCCTCGGCGATGATGAGCAGCGGCTTGCCGGCCTGGACGACCTTCTCGAGCACCGGCAGGACCTCGGCGATCGCGGAGATCTTGCCCTGGTTGATGAGGACGTAGGCGTCCTCGAGGACGGCCTCCATACGCTCGGCGTCGGTGATGAAGTAGGGCGAGATGTAGCCCTTGTCGAACTGCATGCCCTCGGTGAACTCGAGCTCGGTGGCGGCCGTCGAGGACTCCTCGACGGTGATGACGCCGTCCTTGCCGACCTTGTCGAAGGCGTCGGCGATCGTGGCGCCGATCTCCTTGTCCTGCGCGGAGAGCGCCGCGACAGAGGCGATCTCGTCCTTGCCGTCGACCTCGCGAGCGGTCTCGAGCAGCTTGTCAGACACGGCCTCGACGGCCTTGTCCATGCCGCGCTTGAGCCCGGCCGGCGCCGCGCCCGCGGTGACGTTGCGCAGGCCCTCGCGGACCATCGCCTGGGCAAGGACGGTCGCGGTCGTCGTGCCGTCGCCGGCGATGTCGTTGGTCTTGGTGGCGACCTCCTTGGCGAGCTGGGCGCCGAGGTTCTCGTAGGGGTCCTCGAGCTCGACCTCACGCGCGATGGTGACACCGTCGTTGGTGATCGTAGGGGCGCCCCACTTCTTGTCGATGACGACGTTGCGGCCCTTGGGGCCGAGCGTCACCTTGACGGCGTTGGCGAGGGCGTCGACGCCGCGCTCGAGCGACTTGCGGGCGGAGTCGTTGAACTCCAGTTCCTTGGCCATGAATGTCCTTCAGGTGGTGTTCGGATGAAGCAGATGCGCGTATGCCGTGGGCTCACCGCGGGAGGCGAGCCCACGGCATACGCGGTGGTTCAGTGCCATCGGAGTCGGCCGCGGGAGTTCAGAGTCCCGCTGCACCGTCACCGTGAGGCGAGCAGAAGGCTTGCTCAGCCGACGACCGCGAGGACGTCGCGCGCGGAGAGGATGAGGTACTCCTCGCCGCCGTGCTTGACCTCGGTGCCGCCGTACTTGCTGTAGATGACGCGGTCGCCGACGGAGACGTCGAGCGGGACGCGGTTGCCGTTGTCGTCGATGCGACCGGGGCCGACCGCGAGGACCTCGCCCTCCTGGGGCTTCTCCTTCGCGGTGTCCGGGATGACGAGACCGGACGCCGTGGTCTGCTCGGCCTCGAGCGACTTGATGACGATGCGGTCCTCGAGCGGCTTGATGGAAACCGACACTTTCGTGACCTCCCCTTTTGGGATGAGTCGAACTGGACAGATGCGTGGCTGCGCGTCGCGGACCAGCTCGCCGTCGCGGGGGTCGAGTCGGTCCACCTGCGCTGGCACTCACCGGGGGCGAGTGCCAATGCCCCAAATCTAGGTCGCCGGTTAGCACTCGGTCAACCCGAGTGCCAGCCGGCTCGCTCTGCCCGGAGCGAACAACGCGGCCGCCCCCGGCGGACGGACGACAGGGACGGGCGACCGGAGCGGGCGATTCCCGGTTGCTCCAGCCCGTCGCCGCCCGACAGGCTGACCCGCGTGACCGACACCGATTCTGCCGCTCTGCTCGCGGCATACGACGCCCAGCTCCGTCGCGACGCCGAGGTGCCGTCCGCGCTCTCGGTGACCGAGCTCGGACCGCTCGTCCTCGCGACGTACCTCGGCGGTCGCGGCTTCATCACCTACCGCACCCTCGACACCGACGCGGGACCCGCGACGAAGGAGTCGGTCCGCGAGCTCGTCACCGCAGCCCTCGAGCACTACCGCCGGGACCCCGGGGTCCTCACGGTGGAGTGGAAGACGCGGGGGCACGACCACGCACCCGGCCTGCACGAGGCCCTGGTGGCAGCCGGGTTCGAGCCGGAGGAGTGCGAGTCGGTCATGGTCGGCGACGCCGCCCTGCTCGCCGTCGACGTCGACCTGCCCGAGGGCGTGGTCGTGCGCCGGGTCACCGACGAGGAGGACGTCCGGCGGATGCTGGCGATGCAGGCCGAGGTGTTCGGCGACAGCCCCGGGGACGCCGCGGCTCACGAGGAGGAGGTGCTGCACCGCCTCCGGACGCGGGACGACATGGAGATGTGGGTGGCCGAGTGCGACGGCGAGGTCGTGTCGGCAGGACGACTCGAGCCGGTCGCCGGCACCGAGTTCGCCGGTGTCTGGGGCGGTGCGACCCGGCCGGAGTGGCGCGGCCGCGGCATCTACCGGGCGCTCACTGCGGCGCGGGCGCGCTCGGCGATCGGCCACGGCAAGCGGTTCCTGCACAGCGACTCGACGGAGTTCTCCCGCCCCATCCTCGAGCGGTCGGGACTCGTCCGCGTCACGACGACGACGCCCTACGAGTGGACGAGGCCCATCCCTGTCGACCGGATGACGCGCGCGCACCCCGCCGACGCGGCACGCTAGTGCCGTGACCTCTGCCGCCAAGCCTTCTGCCGCCATGCCTCCTGCTGCCATGCCTCCTGCCGCCAAGCCTCCTGCTGCCGTGGCCCTTGGCGCCATGCCTCCTCGCCGCGGCTCCTGGCGTGCCCTCATCGTCCCGGTGACGGCGATCGCGATGCTGGCCGCGGCCGCTCCCGCCGTCGCCGACGGCCCGGGCAGCAAGACCCCGTCCGGCACCGGGGCGGTGCGCGGTGACGCCGCCGACCCCGTCGTACCGCTCGAGGGCCGTGGGTTCGGGCACGGGCGCGGGATGTCGCAGTGGGGTGCTCGCGCAATGGCGTCCCAGGGGCGCACCGTCCGCGACATCACCGCCTTCTACTACCCGGGGACGACGACGGCGTCCATCGGCAACCCGACCGTGCGGGTGCGCCTCACGTCGGTGTCGACGAGCCCCACCACCGTGGCGGCGCAGGCGGGTCTCGTCGCGACCGACGGCAGCTGCACCGCCCCGCTGACGTCGTCGACGGCCACGTCGTGGCGCGTCGCCCGCGTCGACTCCCGGTGGCAGGTCCAGTCGACGACCGGGTCGGGCTGGTCGGCCGTGACGACGAGCTGCCCGGGCTTCGCGAGCGCCCCGTGGGTGGGCTTCGTCGGGGGATCGTCGGTGGACTCCTCGATCCTCACCCTGCGCACCCCGAACGGTGACCGGCGCTACCGCGGCATGCTCCGGGCGAGCGCGATCACCCTGCGGAGCGGCGGCGTGGCCCAGTCCACGACGGGGACCGTCAACGCCCTCCCCATGGACCGCTACCTCATGTCCGTCGTCCCGGCCGAGATGCCGGCGTCGTGGGCCATCGAGGCCGTCAAGGCGCAGGCCGTCGCGGCACGGACCTACACCGCCGCCCGGCTCGGCAGCGCCGACGGCTTCGACATCTGCGACACCACGACGTGCCAGGTCTACCCAGGCCTGACCTCGTCGACCCCCGAGCACGCGAACTCGACGGCGGCAGTGCAGCAGACGAGCGGCCAAGTGCTCCACTACGGCGGCCGGCCGGCGCTCACCGAGTTCAGTTCCTCCAACGGAGGGCAGGTCACCGGTTCGAGCCTCGCCTACCAGGTGGCCAAGGCCGACCCCTACGACGGCGTCTTCCCCGAGGCGCCGGACACGTGGGCCCTGCCCACACTCAAGGCCAGCACGATCGAGAAGGCCTGGCCCGGGCTCGGCCGGTTCCGGTCGCTCACGATCACCCGGGACGGCAAGGGCGCCTGGTACGGCGGCCGCGCCACGTCGGTCACCGTCACCGGCACCTACGGCAGCCGCACCGTGACCGGCGACGCCTTCCGCAGCGCGCTCGGGCTGCGCTCGACGTGGTTCCGCCCGACGGGCTCCGGCGTCGGCACCGACTGGCTCGGCAACGGCTTCTCCGACCTCGTCGTGCGGGACGCGGCGGGCGCGATGTGGAGCTACCCGACGGACGGGAGAGGCGCGCTGCTGCCGCGCGTCCGGATCGGCAGCGGCTGGGCGGCCATGCCGGAGATCGTCGCGCCGGGAGACTTCTCCGGCGACGGCGTGCCCGACCTCATCACCCGCTCCACCACGACGGGCGCCCTGACCCTGCACCGCGGGCACCCCGGCGGCTGGTTCGCGTCGCAGAGCACTCTCGGGACCGGGTGGCAGGGCATGACCGCCGTCGTCGCACCGGGGGACCTCGACGGTGACGGAAAGCCCGACCTCCTCGCCCGCGACGCGGCAGGCAGCCTGTGGCTCTACCCCGGTACGGGCAGCGGCGGGCTGGCAGCCCGGGTGAGCAAGGGCACCGGCTGGGGCGGCTACCGCGAGCTCGAGGCCGTGGGCGATGTCGACGGCGACGGCGGCACCGACCTCGTCGGCATCACCTCCGCCGGCGCCCTCACGCTGCTGCGCTTCTCCCCCACCGGCACCTACCTCGGCTCGCGGACCCTGGCGACAGGATTCGGCTCGATCTCGTCGCTGACCGGCGCAGGCGACCTCACCGGCGACGGCCGCGCGGACCTCGTGGCACGGGACCCGGGCGGGACGCTGTGGCTCTACCAGAACGACGGCACCGGCACTTTCGGCTCCCGCTTCGCGCTCGGCACCGGCTGGTCGGGCGCGACGATCGGCAGCTGAGGCGCACCGGCGACGGTCGCCGGGGTGAGAGGGTTGGGGCGTGGACGTGAGCACCGTGCGGGCCCTGGTCGGTCCCGAGGGCCGTGACCTGCTGCGGTCCCTCCCTCCCTACGACGAGGCAACGGTGCTCACCGTGCAGGACCGGCTGCGCAGCGACGGCGTTCCACCCGAGCTCGCCGCCGCAGCCCTGACCCAGCAGCGTCTGCGTGCCCGGGCGGCGGCGAAGTTCGGCGAGTTCGCCGAGGACATGTTCTTCACCGCCGACGGCCTGGAGCAGGCCACCCGGCTCGAGGTCGCCGTCGCCCACGCCCACCGCTTCAGCCGCGCGAGCCTCGCGACCGTGCACGACCTCGGCTGCGGCATCGGTGCCGACGCCGTCACCCTCTCCTCCCTCGGAGTCACCGTGCAGGGGGTCGACGTCGACCCGGTCACCGCGGCCGTCGCCGACGCGAACCTGCGCCCGTGGCCGGACTCCCGCGCCCGCGTCGGGCGCGCCGAGGACGTCGATGTCGGGCCGGACCCCGGGCGTAACCGCGTCGGGGTGTGGCTCGACCCCGCCCGACGCACCCGAGGTGTCGCCGACCTCCACGGTCGTACCCGCCGCACCTTCCGCCTCGACGAGCTGTCGCCGTCGTGGGACTTCGTCACCCAGGTCGCGGCGACGGTCCCGGCGACCGCGGCGAAGCTCAGCCCCGGCTTCGACCATGCCGCCATCCCCGCGGGCGTCGAGGCGCAGTGGACGTCGTGGGCCGGCGACGTCGTCGAGTGCACCCTGTGGTGGGGGCCGCTCGTGGGCAGCGCCGGGCGCACCGCGAGGGTCATGGGTGCGGGCTCCCCGCCGGCCCTCGTCGACGAGTCGATGGCCGACTCCGTGCCGCACCTCGCGACCTCGCTGGCCGACGTCGGACCGTGGCTGCACGACGTCGACAAGGCGGTGTTGCGCGCCGGGCTCGTCGGTGCGGCGACGCGCGCCACCGACGGCGCCGAGTCCGACGAGAACACCGGCTACGTCCTCACCTCCCGCGACACGGTGCTCCCCTACACGCGCCGGTATGCCGTCCGCGAGGCGATGCCGTTCAGCGTCAAGACCCTGCGTGGCTGGCTCCGTGAGCATGGCGTCACCGGCCTGACGGTCAAGAAGCGTGGTGTGCGCCTCGACGACGGCCAGCTGCGCCGCGACCTCAAGATCGGCACCGGCGCGGGGTCCGGCGAGCAGGCGACGGTCGTGCTGACCCGCGTCGGCGGGACCCAGGCGGCCCTCATCGTCGACCCCGCCTAGGCCGTCGGGTCAGAGGTGCGGGTCCGGCTGGGCCCCGGCATGCCGCACCGCGGCGGCGCCGGCGGCAAGGGCCCGGTCGAGCGCGCTGTCGCGGTCGTCGCCGGCGGCGAGGGCAGCGGCCAGGGCGCCGCAGAACGCATCTCCCGCTCCGGTCGTGTCCACGACGTCGGCTGCGTCCACGGCGTGTGCCGGCACCGATCGGCCGTCCCACGACGCGCCGTTCGCACCGAATGTCACGAGCAGCGAACCTGCCTCCGCTCCGGCCTCCGCGAGGGCGACCATCTCGTGCTCGTTGGCGACCACCGGGTCGGCGAGCGCGACGACGTCCGCCGGGAGGGCGGCATACGGCGCGGTGTTGACGACGACACGCGCACCCCGCGACGCGGCACGTCGGGCCGCCGCGGCGACCACGGGTATCGGCACCTCGAGCTGCATGAGGAGAACGTCGCCGGGTCCGAGGTCGTCGACGGCGTCGACCTCCGTGTCGTCGAGGCGGGCGTTGGCACCGGGGACGACGATGACGGTGTTCTCGCCGTGGTCGTCCACGGCGATGAGCGCGTGACCGGTGGGCTCGCCGCTCACCACACGCAGCCTGCTCACGTCGATCCCCTTGTCCCGCAGGCGTTCTCGGTATGCCGCCCCGCCCTCGTCGTCGCCGACTGCGCCGACCATGACGACGTCGGCTCCCGACGCGACCGCCGCCGTCGCCTGGTTCGCACCCTTGCCACCGGCGAGCTTCTCAAGACCGTCGCCGAGGAGGGTCTCGCCCGGCTGCGGGTGCCGCTCGACCCGGGTGACGAGGTCGACGTTGAGCGACCCGAGGACCATGACCCGGCCCATCAGCGCCCTCCCGAGATCGTGTCGAGCCACAACCTCGCGACTCGCGGGCCGTCGATCTCGAGTGCAACGTCGACCTGGGCGTGGGCGAGGCCGTGCGGGTCGTGGTCGAGGTCGCCCGTCCAGTCCCGGGTGTCGACGATGGTACGGCCGCGGGTCCACGTGCCGGCGAGCTCGACGCGCACCGGCAGGTACTGCGTGCGGACCGCGTCGGGGTCGACGAGCATCGCCACGGCGCCGGCGTCGCCGATCGTCGCGTCCTCGGCGCGGAACCGTTCGCTCATGAACCTGATGAGGCCGCCCGCGAGCGCTCCGGGTCCGCGCTCGTCGAGAGCGGCGAGGCGCTCGGCCTCGGCGAGGGTGACCCGGGGTTCGTAGAACACGTCGAGGCCGTACATCGTCACGGGCACGTCGTGGTCGGCGCTCGCGTCGAGGACGACAGCGGTCGCCTCGGGGTCGTGGAAGACGTTGAACTCCGCGGCTGCGGTCGCGTTGCTCACCATGGCCCCACCGCCCATGAAGACGATGCGGCCGATCCGCGCGAAGGTATCGGGGTACATCCGGGCGAGGAGCGCGACGTTCGTCATCGGCGCGAGCGGCACGAGGGTGACGGGGTCGCCGCTCGCCGCGGCTGCGTCGATGGTGTCGCGCAGCAGGTCGACGGCGTGACGTGGGTCGGGCTGCGTCGTCGGGTCGGGTCGGGAGAGGCCGCCCATGCCGTCGGGTCCGTGGACGTGCCGGGCGTCGACGGGTCGCTCGAGCAGCGGGTGGGCGGCACCGGCACCGACTGGGACACCAGTCGCATCTGCCGCTTCGAGGACGACGAGCGTGTTGCGGACGACGTCGTCGAGGGGCGCGTTGCCGCCCACGCAGGTGACGGCCCGCAGGTCGAGGTCGGGGTGCAGCGCGGCGAGGAGGATCGCGCACGCGTCGTCGGTGCCGGTGTCGACGTCGAGGATGACGGGGAGGGCCATGGGGAGAGGGTATGCCGGTCGTCGGCTAGCGTTGCGTGGCGTGACCTTCCGCTCCGCCACCCGAGTCCGTACTCGCCGCGCCGCACTCGCCCTGGCCCTTGCCGGACTCCTCGGCACCACGGCGTGCGGCTCCGGCGACGGCACCGACGAGGCCACGTCGACGCCCAGCTCCACCTCGGCCTCGCCGAGCACGAGCACGACGGCTCCGTCGTCCTCGTCGAGCCCGAGCACCTCGAGCCCCTCGGCGTCGGCGTCGGCGTCGGGTTCGGCCCTGCCCGTGAGTGCGTGTGTGCGCGAGAGGGCCGAGGCGCTCTCGGAGGAGCAGGCCCTCGGCCAGCTCGTCATGGTCGCGCTCGACAGCGGCGCGGCGCAGTCCTCCCTCGACGACGACATCTCAGCGCGCAAGGTCGGCAACGTCTTCCTGCTCGGTGGGTGGCGGGACGGAGCCGCCCGCGTCAAGAAGGCGACCGACCACCTGCAGGACCAGGCCACGGAGGCCGCGACGGACGGCATACCGCTGCTCATCGCGGCGGACCAGGAGGGTGGCGAGATCCGGCAGCTGCGCGGTGACGGGTTCACCAAGGGCCCCTCGGCGAAGGTTCAGGGGACGATGGACCCGGCCGAGCTCACCGCGGCGGCCACGGGGTGGGCGAAGGAGCTCAAGGCGGCCGGGATCAACGTCAACCTCGCCCCGGTGACCGACACCGTGCCCGCCGACCTCGGTCGCGCCAACGCGCCGATCGGCAAGTGGGGCCGGCAGTACGGCTCCACTCCCGCTGCGGTGACGAAGGGGTCGACGGCCTTCATCAAGGGCATGAGCGCCGGCGGCGTCATGTCGACCGTGAAGCACTTCCCTGGCCTCGGTCGGGTCAAGAACAACACCGACTTCGACTCGTCCGGGATCGTCGACTCGGTGGCGACGCCCGACGACCCCTACCTCGCGCCGTTCATGGCCGGGGTCGAGGCCGGCGCCGGGCTCGTCATGATGTCGTCCGCGCGGTACCCGGGTCTGGACAAGACCGAGACGCAGGCCATGTTCAGCAAGCCGATCATCACGGGGCTGCTGCGCGAGAAGCTCGGCTACGACGGCGTCGTCATCACCGACGACCTCAACGCCGAGGCGGTCCGGTCGATCCCGGCGGGCAAGCGTGCCGTGGACTACATCTCCGCCGGCGGCGACATCCTGCTCACGGGAGACGCTGCATCGGTCGGGCCGATGGTCGACGCGCTCGCCGAGAAGGCCCGCGCCGACGAGAAGTTCGCCACGCTCGTCGAGACGTCGGTACTGCGCGTCGTCGCCCTCAAGGAGCGGATGGGCCTCATCGACTGCGGCTGACCGCGGCGGACGCCTCAGGTGGCTGGGCGTCAGGTGGCTGGGCGTCAGGTGGCTGGGCGTCAGGTGGCTGGGCGTCAGGCGCTGATCCGGGTCACCGGCATCGACGAGTCGGCCGGCAGGTCGAGGCGCGAGGCGTTCCTGCCCTTGAGCACCATCTGCGCTCCCAGCGCCGCCACCATCGCGCCGTTGTCGGTGCACAGTCCCGGTCGCGGCACGCGCAGCTCGATGCCGGCGTCGTCGCAGCGCTGCTGCGCCATGGCGCGCAGCC
>NZ_PVTI01000046.1 GCF_003002895.1 Knoellia remsis
CTAGCTGTACTCGGCCGCGAGGTTGGTGACACGTAGGCGTTGACGACGAGGAGAACCTCCGGGTGAGGTGTGGATTGTCGAAGTCCCAACCGCCCGGAGGTTCTCGTGTCCCACGCTAACGCTCGTCTGAATGTTCATGGTCGTCGTCTGTTGGTCGACCGCGTTCGCCGCCAAGGGTGGGCAGTGGCTCATGCCGCGAAGGCGATGGGGATCTCGCGTCAGTGCGCTCACAGGTGGGTGTCCAGGTTCGACACCGAGGGTGAGGCCGGGTTGTCGGACCGGTCCTCGGCGCCGCACTCCAGCCCTCGCCGCACCGCGACATCGGTCGAGGACGCGGTGGTGGCTGCCCGGCGGGAGCACCGGCGTGGTCAGGACTGGATCGGGCCTGAACTGGGTGTCCCGGCACGCACGGTCAGCCGAATCCTGCGCCGCCATGACCTGCCCTACCTGCGGCATTGCGACCCGCTCACCGGGGACGTGATCCGCGCCTCGAAGACCACCGCGGTCCGGTATGAACGCGACCGCCCCGGCGAGCTGGTTCACGTTGATGTCAAGAAGATCGGGCGCATCCCCGACGGTGGCGGGTGGAGAGCCCACGGCCGCCAGATGGGCTCGACCGCGGCACGGAAGAAAGCGCGCATCGGGTACGACTACGTGCACTCCATGGTCGATGACCACTCCCGGCTCGCGTACAGCGAGATCCTCCCGGACGAGACCGGCCCCACCTGCGCCGCGTTCATCCTGCGCGCCGCCGAACACTTCGCCGCCCACGGCATCGCCGCCATCGAACGCGTCATCACCGACAACCACTTCAGCTACCGCAAAAGCAACGACGTCAGGGACGCGATGACCGCCATGGGGGCCACGCACAAGTTCATCCGGCCCCACTGCCCCTGGCAGAACGGAAAAGTCGAGAGGTTCAACCGCACCCTGGCCACCGAGTGGGCCTACCGACAGGTCTTCACCAGCAACGCCAACCGTGCCGCCGCTCTTGCACCCTGGCTACACGAGTACAACACTCGACGACGCCACACCGCGCTCGGCGGACTCCCGCCGGTCAGCCGCCTGTCACCAACGTGATGGCCGGGTACAGCTAGCCGCTCGACCGCCACGCGCCCCCGAGAAGGTGGGCGGACGGCATACCGCGAGCGGACGGCATACGCGCACATCCGCGTGTGCAAGGGTGACGCCATGACACAGCCGCCGCAGGGGAACGCCGTCGACCCGACCGCCACGCAGACCGAGCCGATCCGCTTCCGGGTCCGACAGAAGCTCACGATGATGGTCAACCGCTACGAGATCCACCGGCTCGGAGCGGACGGCAGCGAGCAGGGGCTCATCGCGTTCGCCGAGCAGAAGCGGATGGCGTTCAAGGAGCAGGTGACGTTCTTCGCGGACGCGAGCAAGCGGCAGCCGGTCTTCGGGTTCAAGGCCCGCACGCGCATGGATCTGGGCGCGACCTATGACGTCGCGGACGCGACCGGGACGCCGATCGGCCAGTTCCGCAAGGACTTCGGCAAGTCGCTGCTGCGGTCGACGTGGCACCTCACGACCGCAGCCGGCGTCACCGCCGTCGGTCAGGAGCGCAACCAGACCGTCGCGATCGTGCGGCGGGTCTGGGACTTCATCCCGGTCGTCGGCGAGATCCCGCTGCCGTTCCTCTTCCACTTCGACTTCCGGACGCCGAGTGGCCAGCTCGTCATGAGCAGCACGAAGAAGGCTGCCCTGCGCGACGCGTACACGGTGGAGCTGCCGCCCGTCGACGGGTCGCCCATCGACTGGCGGGTCGGTGCCGCCATGGCCGTCGCCCTCGACGCGCTCCAGTCGCGCTGAGGCGCGGCCCCCGCGACGCCAACGCCCCCGCGGCCCCCGCGGCCCCCGCGGCACCAACGGCGCCCATCCGCGAGGCGTGCGCTCGTCGAGAGCGCGCACCCGGCATACGTCCAGCAAACTCCCAGACTTCGCCGCGACACTGGTGCAGTGACCGCCCACGCCGCCACCCCCGAAGCCACGCTGCTCGTCGTCGAGGACGAGCCCAACATTCGTGAGCTCCTCGCGACGAGCCTGAAGTTCGCCGGCTTCGAGGTGCATGTCGCCGGCTCCGGCAGCGAGGCGATCGGCCTCTCCGGGAAGACGCAGTTCGACCTCTGCGTCCTCGACGTCATGCTCCCCGACATGGACGGCTTCGAGGTGACCCGCCTGCTCCGCGAGAACGGGCGCCACCTCCCCATCGTGTTCGTCACCGCCCGCGACTCGCTCGACGACAAGATCAAGGGCCTCACCGTCGGCGGCGACGACTACGTCACCAAGCCGTTCAGCCTCGAGGAGGTCGTCGCCCGCATCCGGGCCGTCCTGCGCCGCACGCGCGGGGAGCTCGACGACAGCGCCGCCCTGCGGTTCGAGGACCTCGAACTCGACGAGGACAGCCACGAGGTGCGCCGCGCGGGCCGGGTCATCGAGACCAGCCCGACCGAGTTCAAGCTGCTGCGCTACCTCATGCTCAACCCCAACCGCGTGCTGTCGAAGGCGCAGATCCTCGACCACGTCTGGGAGTACGACTTCCGCGGCGAGAGCGGCATCGTCGAGTCCTACATCTCCTACCTGCGGCGCAAGATCGACACCGAGGGCCTGCCCCCACTCATCCACACCAAGCGCGGCGTCGGCTACGTCCTCAAGCTCCCGCCGCAGACGTGACGACAGCATGACGACGACCCCCGCCCCGCAGGCGGTCGTCCGCCGGCTCGAGGCGATGCCGCTGCGGGTGCGGCTCGTCGCCATCGTCCTCGTGGTCCTCACCGCCGCCCTGCTGCTCACCAACCTCGCCACCGCGTACCTCATGCAGCGCGACCTCATGGGCCGCGTCGACGACGAGCTGCGCAGCGTCGCCGAACCCGTTGCGCGACAAGCACTCAAGGACCTCACCCAGGGTGAGCAGGAGCTGACACCGACCGGGTACGCGTTCGCCCTCTTCCCCGTCAACGGCCCCGCGACGATGGTCCAGCCGACGGGCGAGGAGGACGCGCACCCCGACCTCCCCCGCATCGCCCTCGACGACACCCGGCTCAAGTCCGGCCCGTTCACCGTGCACTCCAGGGACAGCGACGTGGACTGGCGGTTCGTCGCGGGCACGGTCGGCGGCAACGAGGCGACCTTCGCCGTCGGCGTGCCGCTGCAGTCGGTGAAGCAGACCGTGACGCGGCTCCTCGTGACGACCGGTGCGCTGAGCGCGCTCGTCCTCGCGGTGTCGGCACTGCTCGGGTGGTATGCCGTCCGCCGCGCCTTCCGCCCGCTCGCCCAGATCGAGGACACCGCGGCGGCAATCGCCGGCGGCGACCTCACGAGACGCATTCCCGTGCGACAGGCCGAGGACGAGGTGACGTCGTTGTCACGCAGCCTCAACGCCATGCTCGCGCAGATCGAGAGCTCGTTCGCGGTGCGCGAGGCGTCCGAGGACCGGATGCGCCAGTTCGTCGCGGACGCCAGCCACGAGCTGCGCACCCCTCTCGCCACGGTGCGCGGGTATGCCGAGCTGCACCGGCAGGGCGCCATCTCCGACCCTGCGGACACGCGGGCGGCGATGGAGCGCATCGAGTCCGAGTCCGGCCGGATGAGCGGGCTCGTCGAGGACCTGCTCACGCTCGCTCGTCTCGACGAAGAGCCGGTCGCGGCGATGGGCGAGGTCGACCTCACCGTCCTCGCCGCCGACGCGACCGCCGACGCGCGGGTGCGCGCGCCGGAGCGGCGCATCTCGCTCGTCGGTCTCTCCGGGCCGCTCGACGTGACTCCCGCGTGGGGCTCGGAGTCGCGGCTGCGGCAGGTCGTCACCAACCTCGTCGCCAATGCCGTCCGGCACACACCCGAGGGCACACCCATCGAGGTCGCGGTCGGCGTCGACGGGCCCGACGGCGTTCTCGAGGTTCGCGACCATGGAGCCGGAATCCCTTCTGGCACAGCGCATCGCGTGTTCGAGCGGTTCTACCGGGCGGACCCGTCGCGCACCCGCGGAGCCGGCGGCAAGGGTGGCGGCAACGGCCTCGGGCTCGCCATCGTCGCGGCCATCGTCAGCGCCCACGACGGTCGGGTCGGGGTCCAGGAGACGCCCGGTGGCGGGGCGACCTTCGTCGTCCGGGTGCCCACGCGGCCCCGCTCGCAGGCGCCCGGTTCGGGCCCCGGCCCCGGTGCTGCTCCCACAGTGCCCTCACAGGTACGGCCCAGCACCCCTTGAGGTCGGGGCACTTGAGTGATGAGTGCCAGCACACCCAAGGAGAGCGCCATGAGCCACACCGAGTCCGGACACCCGGCCAGCCGCCCCGACGCACCGGCTGACGTCCCGGCCGGCGGGGCGCCGACCCAGACCCTGCCGCACCAGAGCGCGCAGCCCCGCCCCCCGCACGATGGGCAGCCGCACGGTGGGCAGCCGCACGGTGGGCAGCCCCACCCGCCGCAGAGCGGGGCTGCCCACCCCACGCACGGTGGGCAGCCCCACGGGCAGCAGCCCCCGGCATACTCCGCCGGGGACACCCAGCGATACCTCAACGCGCAGCCCGACACCGCGCGCCCCCAGCCCGCGCCGACCACCTGGTACGGCGCCAACGAACCCGCCGGGCCGGCCTTCCCCCCTCCTCCGGCCCCCGGGGCGGCCCCGCACGAGCCTGCGCCACAGCCGACCCCTCGGCGTCGGCGCGGGGAGCTCGTCGCGGTGGCCGCGCTCGCCGCCGTCCTCGCCTCGGGCGGCACCTTCGCCGCGGCCCAGCTCACGCAGGACACGCAGACCTCCTCCACTGCGTCGCCCTCGTCAGAGCTGGGCCGCGGCACACAGTCGGCCCCGGTGTCCCAGGCCGACCCGCAGAACCCGAACTGGACCGCCACGGCCGCCGCCGTGTCGCCGAGCGTCGTCGCCATCAAGACCGACAGTGGCGAGGGGTCCGGCGTGGTCATCGACTCCTCCGGCAACGTCATCACGAACAACCACGTCGTCGCCGGCGCACAGCAACTCACCGTGACCCTCAGCGACGGCCGCACCTTCAAGGCACGTATCCGCGGCACCGACCCGTCGACCGACCTCGCCGTCCTGTCGATCGAGGCCGCCCCGAAGGACCTCAAGCCCATCGCCATCGGCGACTCCGAGGCCCTCAAGGTCGGCGACCCGGTCATGGCCGTCGGCAACCCACTCGGGCTCGCCGGGACCGTGACGACGGGCATCGTCAGCGCGCTCAACCGGCCGGTGACGACCCAGGCCGCACAGGGGCAGCCCCAGCAACAGCCGCAGAACCCGTTCGGCAACCCCTATGGCGAGGGTCAGCAGGGGCCGCAGAACCAGGAGCAGGGAGAGGGCAACCAGCCGGTCGTGACGAACGCCATCCAGACCTCCGCCGCGATCAACCCCGGCAACAGCGGTGGGGCCCTCGTCAACGCCAACGGCCAGCTCATCGGGATCAACTCCTCGATCGCGTCGCTCGGGAGCTCGGGTGGCTCGTCCGGCAACATCGGCATCGGCTTCGCCATCCCCATCAAGGAAGCCGCGAGGATCGCCAAGGAGCTCATCGCCGACGGCAAGGCCGAGCACGCCTACCTCGGTGTCAGCGTGCTCGACGGCACCGCCTCCGACGGGTCCGCGACGCGCGCCGGGGCCAAGCTGCAGAGCGTGTCGCCCAACACCCCCGCAGCCAAGGCCGGACTGAAGACCGGAGACGTCGTCACCGCGGTCAACGACGAGTCGGTCGACTCGTCCGAGTCGCTCGTCGCCCACATCCGTGAGTACGCGGTCGGCGACAAGGTGACGGTCACGCTCCTGCGCGACGGGAAGAGCCAAGACGTCGCGGTGACCCTGGAGGCAGCCCCCTCGAACTGAGCACCGCGAGTGAGTACCCCGACTCATGGAGTCGGGGTACTCCTCGTTCCACCCTCGGTTCATGGACACCCAGCTGCAGGACGTGCGGCGACTCGAGGCCGAGTTCGCCGACGCGATGACCCGCATGTACGCGGTCGGCAACTCCTTGGCCCGACTGCGCGCCTCGATCGAGCTGGAGGGCACCGGTCCGGCGACGACGGCGCCACCCACGCCGCAGCCGACGCCCACTCCCGCGTCCGCGCCAGAGGCGCAGTCCGCACTCGCGGCAGCCGCGCCCGCGCCGGCGGCGCCCACACCAGCCAAACCCACACCCGCCACGCAGCCTGCGGCGACCGCACCCACGCCGTCGTGGTGGCAACGCGAGGGAGCGGTGACACGTGCCCTCGCCGTCGCCGGTGCCGTCGTCACCCTCATCGGCGTCGCGATGCTGCTCGCCCTCGCGATGCAGCAGGACTGGTTCGGGCCCGGACTGCGGGTCGGCCTCGGGGTCGTCCTCGCCCTGGGCCTCGTCGGGGCCGGACATGTGGTGCGGCGCCGCGAGCGCGCGGCGGGACGGTTCAGTGCCGCCCCGGTCGCCCTCACAGCCACCGGGTATGCCGCGGGCTACCTCGACGTCGTCGCCGTCACCACGGTCTACGGCTGGCTTCCTGCGACCGCCGGTCTCGCCGTCGGTGGGCTCGTCGCGGTGACCGGACTCCTCCTCGCCCGGCGTTGGGAGAGCCAGCTCTTGGCCGTGCTCACCGTCCTCGGCGCCACACTGCTCGCGCCGGGCGTGGCCAACGGCGTCGGTGACGAGGTCGCGCTTTTTGCCGTCGTGCTCTCCGGCGCCGCCCTGCTCGCGCGCGGCGACCGCGGCTGGCCGCTGCTCGCCATCGCCCGCACCGGCCCGACGTCGCTCCTCGTCGCGGCTGCCACAGTGGTGAACGGGTCGACCCCCTCGCCAATCCCCGTGGTGGCCGCTGTCGCGCTCACCCTGCTCGCCGTCGCCGGGGCGGTCTCGGCGGGCCGGCACACGCCCACCGACCTCACTGGGAGTGCCATGACGGCGCTCGCCTCGGGAGTCCTCCTGGCCAGCCTCGCTCCGTACGGGGAGAGGACCCGGACCACGGGGCTCGCCCTCACCGCGGTCGGGTTCGCCGTGGCATTCGCCGTGACGGCCAGACGACCCGTCGGACCGGTCCCGACCCCGCTCGCGCTCGTGCTCGGCAGCGTCTCCGGCGTCTCGGCGGTCCTCGCCGTGACGAGCGGCGCTCCGGACCGGTGGCTGACCACGGCGCTCATCGGTGTCGCCCTCGGCTACGCCGCGGCCGCAGTGACGACCCGATCCCGGGTCACCTTGGTCGTCGCCGCAGGCACGGGCGTCGTCGCCGCGCTCGCCTACCTCGTTCACCCGGGCGCCTACATCTCCCTCGGCACAGCGGCGGAACACGACGCGGGCGTCGCTCTCCTCGACAGCCTCCTCGCGGCCGGGGTGGCTGCCCTCGGGGCCTGGGGCGTCGACGTCGTCCGTGGCCTCCCGAGTGGGGTGCGGCGCAGCACGCGCGTCGCCGCGCTGATCGCCGGGCTCGGCACCTCTGCGGTCGCAGTCGTCTCGACCGGCTTGCTCATCGGTGGTGTCCTGGACGCGACGGCGATGGGCTTCGTTGCCGGGCACGCTCTCGCCACCGTGCTGTGGATGCTCGTCTCGGCGTGGCTGCTGCTCCACGGCCTGCGGGCCAGCCGCCACCGCGAGCTCACGTTGCGGCTGGGGCTGGGACTCGCCGCGGTGAGCGTGGCCAAGCTCTTCCTGTTCGACCTCGCCACCCTCGACGGGCTCTGGCGCGTGGCCGCCTTCATCGTCACTGGACTGCTGCTCCTCGCCAGCGGAACGGCATACGCGAAGGCACTCGATCGGTCACGCCCGACCGGCGCAGCGTGACTCGCTGCGCCCCGGCTCTCCAGCCGACCCCGCGGGAAACCGCCGACTGACACGATTCCCGGCCGCCGACACGCGACGGCGCCGACTGACACAATCGCGGCATGCGTCGCGACGAGGTGTGGGACGAAGCCGTGCGGATCACCGGCGGCGACGCAGCCGGTCTCGCCACGGTCCGCGCCGACCTGCTGCGCCGCTGGTCCGAGCCGCACCGGGACTACCACGACCTGCGCCACCTCGACGAGGTGTTGGCCGCGCTCACCGAGCTGCGCCCGAGTGCGCTGGATGACGACCTCGCGTGGGCAGCAGTGGTGTTCGCGGCGTGGTTCCACGACGCGGTCTATGACGCCACCGCGCCCGAGGACAACGAGCGTGCCAGCGCCGAGATGGCCCGGGACGCGCTGTCCCGTTGCGGTGTCGACTCCGCAACGGTCGAGCTCGTCGGGGAGCTCGTCGAGGAGTCGGCGACCCACGACGTCACGCAGACCCGCGGACCGCGCGCCACCTTCCACGACGCGGACCTGTGGATCCTCGCCGCACCGCTGGACAGGTTCGACGACTACTGCTCGGCCGTCCGCCGGGAGTACGCCGACGTGCCGGATGATGCGTATGCCGCCGGGCGGGCCGCCATCCTCGGCCCGTTCCTGGACCGGGCGGACACGTACCGGACCGAGCATGCGCGGCGGCGCTGGGAGCCGCGCGCCCGGGCCAACCTGCGCGTCGAGCTGGACCGGCTCAGCGGGTCTCGATGACGTGCTCGGCCACCGGCCACCAGAACAGGTGCCCACAGAGGGCCCGTAGCTCGTCTGGGGTGACCCAGCGCCGGTCCGTCGTGTCGTCGAGCTGGGCGGTCAATGCGGGCCGCACGCCGTCGACGTTCGCGGCGTAGACCTGGAGCAGGTCCTGTCCCGGACGCCAGAGCCCTGCCCCACCACCGATCTGCCGGAAGCGTTCGTACGCGACCGGAGCGAGCGCCTCGCCGGTGAGGACCAGTCCGCACTCCTCACGCACCTCGCGCAGCGCGTTCTCGACGACCGGTTCCTCGCCTTCACGCCACCCTCCGGGCGCACCCCACTCGTCCCGGCGGCGACTGTGGACCACGACGAAGTCACCCGCCGCGTCCCTGACGAAGACCATGGCCGCGAAGACGCGGTCCGCGTCTGCGGGACGGCTGCTCGCGATGAGGTCGACCTCAGCGGTTGTGCCGTCGGGGAAGTCGACAGGCGTGACCTTGGCGAGGCCGCGGTCGCCCTTGCGCTTGGTCAGTCGCAGGCCGCTCGCGCGCAGCCGCCTCACGAGCTCACGCGCCTCGGTGGGCTGGGCGCCCGCGGCGACCACCGCGGCATACCGCTCCTCGGGAACGTCGTAGTGGTCCCCCTCGAAGCCGCGACGCGGTAGCCCTGCCCGCTCGGCGAAGGCGTGCAGCTCCGCGATCGAGGTGTCACTCACGAGGTGCGACCACAGCCTCCCGTGGGCCGGCCACGCCGGTGGGTCGATGAGGAGCACTGGGTGATCGTAGGCCGTGACATCGACGCGGTGTGCCGGGCGCCCGAGCCGTACCGCGGTCAGTCGATCGTGACGCGGGCGACTTCCCGGATTCGCGGGGCGTCGAGGTCGGCGAGGGTGTCGCCGTCGACCTCGCCCTTGTCCCAACGGACGACGAGCCCGCGGCCCTTCACCTCGAGCGTCGCGAGGTTGTTGTCGAACCATGGCCCTTCGGTGAGGGTCCATGACATCGGCGCGTTCGGCACCGTCGAGCTCCTCGAGACCACCAGCCGCAGTGGCCGGGAGAGGCCCTTGCCGATGAACGCCTGGAGGACGCGGACGACTCGCGGCAGCGGGTTGCGGATGGGAGAGCAGACCAGCTGCACCACCGTGGACGCGCCCGGTCCGAGCTGCTGCGGGGAGATCTCGGTGACGTAGGAGTTGTGCACGTCGCCCGAGAGGAACGTGATCGTGCCAGGTGCGCGGCCCCGCTCCCCCCGCGCCGTCTCGACGACCATGTCGAAGACCTTGCGGAACCCCTCCTGGAAGGCCGCCCAGTGCTCGAGGTCGACGGCGCGTCGCACCTTCTCGCCCATGCCGGCCCAGCGCTGCCCCCACGCCCCCGAGGCCATGGCCTCGTTGATCGCCTCGAGGTCGTGGATCCCTTGGGCGATGAGGAACGGCAGCGAGGTTCCGATGAACAGATGGTCGACGTCACCGTGCAGCTGCTCGTCGAGCCAGTCCATCTCGACCGGGTCAAGGATCGAACGCTCACCGGGTTCGAGCACGCGCGCCGCCCGGGAGTCGACGACGATGAGCCTTGACTCGCCGAGGTCACGCGAATAGCTCCACCGGTACGTGTCGGGGCGCGCGTCGACCCGCTCCGCGAAGGCGTCGAGGACGTCGGTGAGGTCGAGCTCGCCCTGCTCGTCGTCGTGTCCGGCGACGACCTTCCAGATCTCGTCCTCGGCGAGCGCCGCGGGAGACAGGTTCCCGGCGTGCTGGAACACCCAGTAGGACGCGAGGCCGCCGACGATGCGGCCGTGCCACCACGACGTCGCGCGCATCTCCTCGAGCCAGGACCGCGAGGTGTTCCAGTCGTCGCGGATGTCGTGGTCGTCAAAGATCATCGTGCTCGACAGGGTCGAGAACAACCAGCGGTTCAGCGGGTCCGACCATGCGAGCTGGTAGAGGTGGGCGTACTCGTCGAAGTCCTTGAGCTCCTCTCCGGGCTCCTCGTCGAGCGAGCGTCGGGAGGCGATGTACTCGCGCATCTCGTCCGAGGTCTCGTCGGCATAGACCTGGTCCCCGAGGAAGCACACGAGGTGCGGCCACTCGTCCTCGCGACGGTCGGGTCGGGACAGCCAGTGGGCGTAGGCGCGCAGGGCGTCGACGCCGTTGCTGCGGTTGCCCTCGGCGTCGTGTGGAACGCTCGTGCGGCACGACCCGAACGCGAGCCGGGTCGGCTCGGTGTGGCGAAGCAGCCGGATCCGGCTCGGCGGCAGTCCCTCGAACGTCTGCTCGGGCCGCGGCCAGACCTCCTCCCCGTCGATGTCGACGCGGTAGTCGCTCGACTCGCTCGTGGGCAGGTCCCCGAGGAGGACGAGTGCGAAGTGTCGGCCGTGGACGGTGAAGGTGCGCGTCGTGAAGGACCGTCCGAAAGCGTGCACGCTCACCCGGGCGTCGTCGCGGGTCTGCACCCAGATGGTCGCCGCGTCCTCGCCGACGTAGCGCAGGAGCGGGCCGAGAACCAGGGGAGAGTCGGACACCCTGACGTTCTACCCTCCTTTGCTGGGCGAGACCAGCACGTGCGCTGTATGCCGTCCGTCAGCAGCCTGTGCCTTCGTCACCAGCGGTTGGCGCCGAGAGGCCGCTGACGCGGCCCGCGCTGTCAGGCCGAGTGCGGCAGGTTGGGGATGCCGTCGGGCCACGCGACCCTTTCCGTCCACGCGTCCCCTTCGGGCCATGCGTCACCACGACGCCCAGGGTCAGCTGTGGGGTCAGGCCGAGTGCGGCAGGTTGGGGATGTCGTCGGGGCATGCGTGCCCTTCCGTCCCCACGTCACCTTCTGGGCACGCGTCTCCTTCGGGCCAGGTGTCACCGTGGGGCCATGTGTTGGGGTCGGTGGGGGTGTCGTGGGCGATGAGGTCGTCGACGAGGTCGAGCAGGACGTCGTCGGGTAGGTCGAGGCACCGCCCGGTACTGGGTCCGGTGTCCAGGACCCGCCGGGCTCGGGCACGCTCACGCTGACCCTGTCGCGCGCGGGCGCGACGGAGGTCGGTGAGGCGTTCGGGCAGACATCGGTCGTACGAGCCCGGGGAGAGGTCCCAGGTCACGCACCGGCCATCGACATCGGGTGGATGCACCACCGCGATCAGCCGTCGCTCGTGCACCAGCGTGTGATGCCGCTGACACAACAGTGCCGCGTTGCTCAGGTCCGAAGGGCCACCGTCGGCCCAGTGCACGACATGATGCGCCCGCGACCACATCGCCGGAGCGTCGCAGCCCGGGAACGTGCAGTGCCGGTCCCGCCGCCACAGCTCAC
>NZ_PVTI01000047.1 GCF_003002895.1 Knoellia remsis
AAGCGTCCAATTGGGTGAGTTCGGGACGGGAGCGGCGCCACACGGCATACCTGACCGCCTGTCCCCAAGCGTCCAATTGGGTGAGTTCGGGACGGTGCCCAAGCGTCCAATTGGGTGAGTTCGGGACGATGCGACCCTGGTGTCGGTCAGGCGTGGTCGACGGCGGGAGAGGGAGTCGGCGTGCCGTCGGCGTCGTCGGCCTCCTCGACCTCCTCGCGGGTGATGCCGAGCAGGTGCAGCACGGCATCGAGGTAGGGCACGGTGACCGAGGTGTCGGCCTGCTCGCGCACCAGCGGCTTGGCGTTGAACGCGATGCCGAGCCCGGCGGCTGCGAGCATGTCGAGGTCGTTGGCACCGTCGCCGATGGCGACCGTGCGGGCGAGCGGAAGTCGTTCCGCCTCGGCGAACTCGCGCAGCGCACTCGCCTTGCCCTGCCGGTCGACGATGTCGCCGAGGACCCGTCCGGTGAGGCGGCCGTCCTCGACCTCGAGCCGGTTCGCGCGGGCGTGGTCGATGTCGAGCTCGTCGGCGATGGGCTGGACGATCTCGATGAAGCCGCCGGAGACGAGGGCGACGGTGAACCCGAGCCGCTTGAGGGTGCGCACGAGCGTGCGAGCGCCGGGCGTGAGCCGCACGGCAGCACGCACGTCATCGAGGACCGACACGTCGAGACCGGCGAGTGTCGCGACGCGCGCGTGCAGGCTCTCGGCGAAGTCGAGCTCGCCGGCCATCGCGCGCTCGGTCACGGCGGCGACCTCGGCCTCGCGTCCCGCATGGCGCGCCAGTAGCTCGATGACCTCGTCCTGGATGAGGGTGGAGTCGACGTCCATGACGACGAGGCGCCGCCCGCGGCGGGCCAGCCCGGCGGGAGCCACCGCGATGTCGACCTCCTCCGCCGCGGAGACGAGGGCGAGCTCCCGACGCAGCGAGTCGAGCTGCGCACCGCTGACGTCGAGCTCGAGCGTCGTCACGGGATAGCGCGACAGCCGGCGGATCCGGTCGATGTTGGCCCCGTGGCTGGCAACCGTCCGCGACACCGCGGCGACCGCGGACGCGCGCAGCGGTGCCCCGAGCACGACGACCGCGGCGCGGCCGGTGCGGCGCTCCTTGTTGTCGCCGCGTCCGTCCTGGACCGTGATGCTGAGGTCGAGGTCCTCCGCGACCCGGCCGACGGCCTCGCGCACGTCCGAGGAGTGCCCGGCCGGCCGCACGAGCACGCCCAGTGTGAGCTGGCCGCGCACGACGACCTGCTCGAGGTCGAGCACGACCGCACCGGTGGGGGCGATCGCGTTGAAGAGCGCGCTCGTCACGCCCGGACGGTCGGCACCGGTCACGGTGACGAGGAGCGTGGGGGACTGGTCCGGCGTGCCGGGGGCGGGCTGGGCAGGCTGCGAGGTCACGCGACCAAGGCTAGGCGGGGAGCGAGTCCCGCCATCCGAGCAGGTCACGGACCGGACCGAGGTCCGGCGACGGGCCGTCCAGCCCGGTCGTGAACAGCCGCGTGCCCACGTCGTACAGCGACTGCGCCGACGCGGCGTAGTCGGAGACCGTCTCGGCCATGCGCCCCGGTGTCGGGCTCACCCCGGCCGAGCGCTCGATCGTTGACGGGTCGCGGCCGACCTTGGCGCACCACTCGTCGAGCACGGAGTGCTTGTGGGCGATCGTCTCGGCGTCGCCGAAGCCGTGCCAGATGTCGGCCTGCTCGGCCACGATGCGCAGCGTCTTGCGCTCACCACCGCCACCGACGAGCACGGGGATGTCGCGGGTCGGCGCCGGGTTGAGCCTGCTCCACCGCTCCTTGATCCGCGGCAGGTCCCGGTCGAGGGCGTCAAGGCGGCCGCCGGCCGTGCCGAACTCGTAGCCGTACTCGTCGTAGTCGCGCGCGAACCAGCCGGACCCGATGCCGAGGATGAGCCGGCCCTCGCCGCCACGGGCCGAGATGTGGTCGACCGTGCGCGCCATGTCGGCGAGCAGGTCGGGGTTGCGGTAGGAGTTGCACGTCACGAGGGCGCCGAACTCGACCCGTTCGGTGGCCTCGGCCCATGCCGCGAGCATCGTCCAGCACTCGAAGTGCAGCCCGTCCGCGTCGCCGCTCAGCGGGAAGAAGTGGTCCCAGTTGAAGAGCACGTCGACGCCCAGCTCCTCGAGCTCGGCGGCGAGCCGGCGGATCTCGGCATACGTCTTGTGCTGTGGCTGGATCTGCACGCCGATCCGCGCGTCGCTCACTGCTGGACCACCGTGCCCTTGCCGATGACGGTGATGCCCGAGTCGGTCACCGTGAACCCGCGGGCGAGGTCGTACTCGCGGTCGTAGCCGACCTGGGTGCCCTCCGGCAGCCTGACGCTCTTGTCGATGATCGCCCGGCGCACCTTGCAGTAGCGGCCGATCTCGACGCCGTCGAGCAGGACGCTGTCGTCGACCTCGGTGTAGCTGTGCACGCGCACGTCGGGGGAGACGACGGAGCCCTGCACCCGCGCGCCGCTGATGATGACGCCGGGGGAGACCATGGAGTTCAGCGCCTCACCGAACCGGCCCGACGACCCGTGGACGAACTTCGCCGGCGGGTAGGGGCCGTACGTCGTGTACAGCGGCCAGTCGAAGTTGTAGAGGCTGAAGATCGGGTGGATCGAGATGAGGTCCATGTGGGCGTCGAAGTACGAGTCCAGGGTCCCGACGTCGCGCCAGTAGCCCTGGTCGCGCTCGGTGCCACCGGGGATGACGTTCTTCTTGAAGTCATAGGTGTAGGCCGAGCCCTGCTCGACGAGCGCCGGGACGATGTCGCCGCCCATGTCGTGCTTGCTGTCCTCCAGCTCGTGGTCGGCCGTGACCGCCTCCTGCAGGACATCGGCGTCGAAGACGTAGTTGCCCATCGACGCGAGGATCTTGTCGGGGGAGTCGGGCAGGCCGTCGGGGTCGGTCGGCTTCTCGCGGAACGCCTTGATCCGCGTGTGGTCGTCGTCGTGGACCTCGATGACACCGAACTGGTCGGACATCGAGATCGGCTGGCGGATGGCCGCGACGGTCACGCCGGCACCGGACTCGAGGTGCTGGTCGACCATCTGGGAGAAGTCCATGCGGTAGACGTGGTCGGCGCCGACGACGACGACGATGTCCGGCCGCTCGTCGGTGATGGTGTTGAGGCTCTGGAAGATCGCGTCGGCACTGCCGAGGTACCACGACTTGCCCACGCGCTGCTGGGCCGGGATCGGCGCGACGTAGTTGCCGAGCATCGTCGACATCCGCCACGTCTTCGTCACGTGCCGGTCGAGGCTGTGCGACTTGTACTGCGTCAGCACGACGATCTTGAGGTAGCCGGAGTTCACGACGTTCGACAGGGCGAAGTCGATGAGTCGGTAGATCCCCCCGAACGGCACCGCCGGCTTGGCCCGCTCGGCCGTGAGTGGCATGAGCCTTTTGCCCTCGCCACCTGCGAGGACGATGACGAGCACCTTCGGTCCACCGCTGCGGTATGCCATGGTCCCAACCTAATGGAGTGAGCTCACCGATGTGACCGGGATCTCTCCGTATGCCGTCCGCGCGACTATCGTCGTTCGCGTGCGAGTCGACATCCTCACCAAGGAGTATCCACCCCACATCTACGGCGGCGCGGGAGTCCACGTCGCCGAGCTGGTGCGTGCCCTGCGCGACCGGGGCGACATCGACGTCCGGGTGCGCGCCTTCGGCCCACCCCGTGGGGAGGACGGCACGAACGGCTACGCCGACCTTGACGCCCTCGCCGACGCCAACGCGGCCCTGCAGACGATGGGCGTCGACCTCACCATGGCGGCGGACTGCGACGGAGCCGACCTCGTCCACTCGCACACCTGGTACGCGAACCTCGCCGGACACCTCGCGAGCCTGCTGAACGGCATACCGCACATCGTCACCGCGCACAGCCTCGAGCCGATGCGCCCGTGGAAGGCCGAACAGCTCGGCGGCGGATACCGCGTCTCCTCGTGGATCGAGCGGACGGCCTACGAGAACGCCGCCGCCGTCATCGCGGTGAGCGAGGGCATGCGCAAGGACGTCCTGCGCAGCTACCCGAGCATCGACGAAGGCAAGGTCAAGGTCGTCCACAACGGCATCGACAGCGAGCTGTGGAAGCGGGTCGACGACCCCGACACGGTGCGCCGGCAGGGCGTCGACCCCGACCGCCCGAGCGTCATCTTCGTCGGGCGCATCACCCGGCAGAAGGGCCTGCCCTACCTGCTGCGCGCGGCGGCCGAGCTCCCGCAGGAGGTGCAGCTCGTCCTGCTCGCCGGTGCCCCCGACACCCCCGAGATCAAGGCCGAGGTCGAGGACCTCATCGCAGGGCTGCGCAAGACCCGTGACGGGGTCGTGTGGGTGCCCGAGATGCTGCCTCGCAACGAGGTCATCGCATTGCTCTCTGCCGCAACGGTTTTCGTGTGCCCGTCGGTCTATGAGCCGCTCGGGATCGTCAACCTCGAGGCGATGGCGTGTGACCTGCCCGTCGTCGCCACGGCCACCGGCGGCATCCCCGAGGTCGTCGTCGACGGCGAGACCGGATGGCTCGTCCCCATCGAGCAGGTGCAGGACGGCACCGGCACGCCGGTCGACCCCGATCGCTTCGTCGGCGACCTCGCGGCCGCGCTCGTCGAGGCCGTCTCCGACCCCGACCGCGCCGCTCGGTTCGGCGAGGCGGGACGGCGCCGGGCCGTGGAGTCGTTCTCCTGGGCGCGGATCGGGGACGAGACGCTCGCGGTCTACCGCGACGTACTGGGCTGACCCGGAGACGGTTCACTCGTCAGGACGGCCTCGACCAGCTCGTTGACTGGCTGGCCACTGTCCAGCCGCAGCACGGGGCAGTCCAGCCCCGCCAGCCACCTCTCGTGCATCGCACGGCTGCGACCGTCGAATGTCGGGTCCTCGTAGCCGGCGGCCCAGCCGAGGAACTCCTCGTGAGCGCCCGCGAGGTCACCGCCCGGGTCGATGCGCGCGCCGTAGCGCACCCGCTCGCGCGCCGTGAGCCGCCCCAGCCGGGCGTCGTTGCCGAGCGACAGGAACACCACGAGGTCGAAGTGGGGCGCGACCTCGTCGCCCCACCCGACGAGAGTTCCCGACAGCACCCACGCGTCGCGGTCGAGGAAGAGCTCACGCATGAGCCGCACCCGGTCGGCCTCGGGGCGCTTCGTCGTGTACGGCGGCGTCGTCGGCATCCAGAAGTAGTCGTCGGTGTCGGCATGCGGCACCGACCACGCTTGGGCCAGCGCCCGCCCCAGCGTCGTCGTCCCGGAACCGCTGGCACCGGTGATATGGACCCGGCCGCGGTTCACCGGGAGGTCCGTGGGTGTGCGATTGCGCTCACGGCGGCGTTCGTCGCGTCGGCGAGGGCGCGGTCCGCGGCGCGAGCCAGGGCGCGCAGCAGGTCGAGCCGCTGTGTCGACGTGAACGCGTCCGGACCGTCGTGCGGGCCGTCGATGCCTGCCGCTGCAGCCGTCCCGATCGTCGCGGCGAAGGTGATGGCTCGCAGCGTCTGACCCGGGATGTCGTCGGGCAGCGCCCACGCCGACGGCCGTGGCACGGCCTCGCGGGCGGCCGCGGCGTGGAAGGGCCGTCCGCCGAGCTCGTCGAGCCGGTGCGTCGTCTCGAGGACGACGTCGGTGAGCAGCCGGGTCGTCTCCCGGGGGTCGAGCGCCTCGACCCGGTGCGTCGGCACCGGTTCGCAGTCGTATGCCGTCCAGTCGACGCGGGTGCCCGCGTCCGGTCCCGTGGTGCCTTCGCTCTCGATGACCGAGGGTGCCCCGAACGTCGACCACTCCGGCACGAGCAGGGCTCCGAGGCCGGGCGCGACGAGGCACTCCTCGGCGTCGGTGGCGGCGGCCACGGCGTCGGGTGCCGCGCGCGGCATACCGGCAAGGTCGCCACTCGTGGGCAGCGCGACGAGGACGGTCCGCTCACCGAGGTCGCGCCACAGGTCGAGGGTGCGGATCCCGCCACCGACCGCGTCGACGTCCGGCAGTGCGGACGTCACGGCGTCGTCGATGGTGCCGCCCGAGCGCCAGGCCGCGGTCACCCAGAGGGCGAGCCGGACGGAGGCGGGCAGCTCGGGCATGGCGTCATCGTAGGCAGGAGCACGTCAACTAGGGTTTCGACCCATGAGCGATGTGCTGGCACTGGCGGGCGTCAGCGTCGTCCGTGGCGGCGCGACCCTGCTCGACGACGTGTCCTGGGAGGTCGAGGAGGGGCAGCGCTGGGTCGTCCTCGGGCCCAACGGCGCCGGCAAGACGACCCTTCTCCAGCTCGCATCTGGGCGCATGCACCCGACCCGTGGCGTCGCCGGTGTCCTCGGCGAGGTGCTCGGCGCGGTCGACGTCTTCGAGCTGAGGCCCCGCATCGGCCTCGCATCCGCGTCGCTCGCCGAGCGCATCCCCGGCGGTGAGCGCGTCGGCGACGTCGTCGTCACCGCGTCCTACGGTGTCGTTGGCCGCTGGCGTGAGGACTACGACGGTCTCGACCACGCCCGGGCCGGGGAACTGCTCGACGCACTCGGTGCGGCGCACCTCGTCGACCGGACCTTCGGCACCCTCTCGGAGGGGGAGCGCAAGCGGGTCCAGATCGCGCGCGCCCTCATGACGGATCCCGAGCTCATGCTCCTCGACGAGCCCGCCGCCGGCCTCGACCTCGGCGGCCGCGAGGACCTCGTCGCGCGCCTCGGCGACATCGCCGGCGACGTCATGGCCCCGGCACTCGTTCTCGTGACGCACCACGTCGAGGAGATCCCGCCGAACTTCACCGACGTGCTGCTGCTGCGCGAGGGGCGCGTCGTCGCCCAGGGCCCCGTCGAGATCACCCTCACCGCGGAGAACCTCTCGGCGACCTTCGGGCTGCCGCTCGAGCTCGAGCAGCGCGGCGCGCGGTATGCCGCGTGGTCCCGCGGCGCCTGACCATCACGTCGTCGCGCTCGGCCCCACTCGGTCCCGCAGGTCCAGGCGGCTCAGGTCACGTTCTCGTCGAGGATGGGTGACCTCCGGGACACCGCGCAGGGCGGCCTGACAGGATGGGTGTCCCCACCCGGCGGTGGGTGGGAACCGCGGGCTCCGGCCGGCACGAAAGGGGAACATCATGGAGTGGCTCACCGACAACCCGTGGGTGGCGTGGGTGGGCGTCGCCCTGATCCTCGCCGCGATCGAGGCGGCCACGGTCGACTTCGTCTTCGTCATGCTCGCCGGAGGCGCCCTCGCCGGCGGCCTCGCGGCCGCTCTCGGCGGCAACGTCACCGTCCAGGTGATCGTGGCCATTGTCGTCGCCGCACTGCTGCTCTTCGTCGTGCGACCCATCGTCAAGCGCAAGTTCACCGACGGCGTCACCGACCACAACATCGGCGCGGCCGGGCTCGTGGGCCGGCAGGCGCGCGTGCTGCAGACCGTCACCGACACCGACGGCCGCATCAAGCTCGCCGGTGAGACCTGGTCGGCACGCATCGCCGAGGGCGCGCAGCCGCTACGACCCGGCGATGACGCGGTCGTCATCGCAATCCAGGGCGCAACGGCCTTCGTCGCGGCCGACCCCCACTGACGGCGCTGACCGCGCTGGCGCCCACACGGCATACGGCCACACACGGCATACGGCCACACACGGCATACATCCGAACGTCCTGATCCGAGAACGAAAGCAGGGAGAACATGGTCGAGCTCGTCATCCTGGGGCTGCTGCTCCTCTTCGCCGTCATCGTCATCGTCAGGACGGTGCGGATCGTCCCGCAGCAGACCTCGCTCATCATCGAGCGGCTCGGCCGCTACTCGCGCACGCTCGAAGGCGGCATCCACTTCCTCGTCCCCTTCGTCGACAAGGTGCGCGCCAACATCGACCTGCGTGAGCAGGTCGTCTCCTTCCCGCCGCAGCCGGTGATCACGAGCGACAACCTCGTCGTCAACATCGACACGGTCATCTACTACTCGGTCATCGACGCCAAGTCCGCGGTCTACGAGATCGCGAACTTCATCCAGGGCATCGAGCAGCTCACCGTCACCACGCTCCGCAACGTCATCGGCTCGCTCGACCTCGAGCAGACGCTGACCTCGCGTGACCAGATCAACGGCCAGCTGCGCGGCGTCCTCGACGAGGCGACCGGCAAGTGGGGCATCCGCGTCAACCGCGTCGAGCTCAAGGCGATCGACCCGCCCATGTCGGTGCAGGAGTCGATGGAGAAGCAGATGAAGGCCGAGCGTGACCGCCGCGCCGCCATCCTCAATGCCGAGGGCGTCAAGCAGTCCCAGATCCTCACGGCCGAGGGTGAGAAGCAGTCGCAGATCCTCCGTGCCGAGGGTTCGGCCCAGGCCCGCGTCCTCGAAGCGCAGGGTCAGGCGCGCGCCATCCAGCAGGTGTTCGACGCCATCCACCGCGGCAAGCCGACGCAGAAGCTGCTCGCCTACCAGTACCTCCAGGTGCTCCCGCAGATCGCCCGCGGCGACTCCAACAAGATGTGGATCGTCCCGAGCGAGCTCACCGACGCCCTCAAGGGCATCGGCGGGTCGCTCGGCCGCGGCGGCGACGGCGGCGGGCTCGGGTTCGACGACGGCGACATCGAGGAGAACTGGGAGCCGTCGGACGACGCGAAGAACCCGTTCGAGGAGACCCAGCTCGAGGACCCCGCCCAGGCTCTCGCCGAGGCCCGCGACCAGGCGGGGGTCGCCTCCCGCGAGGCGTCGCAGCACGCCACCCCGCCGGCCCGCCAGCAGCCGCCGCTGTCGCCGCAGGGCGACCCCGTGCCGCCGCGCCAGCCGCGTCCCGAGCAGCTCCCTGGTCAGGGTGGCGTGCCCGGTCAGGGTGGCGTGCCCGGACAGGGTGGCGTGCCCGGACAGCCGGGGATCGAGGGCCAACCGCCCGTGACACCACCGGTGGACGACGACACCACGCGTCGCCCGCCGTCCGAGAGCTGAGGTGGGTGCCGCCGAAGCGGCGCTCATCCTGATCGCCGGCATCGCGGCCGGGACCATCAACACCATCGTCGGGTCGGGGACCTTGGTGACCTTCCCGACGCTGCTCTTCCTCGGGTACCCGCCCGTCACCGCCAACGTGTCCAACACGGTCGGTCTGGTGGCGGGCGGGATCACCGGGTCCTGGGGCTACCGCCACGAGCTGGGCGGGGCCCGGGGAATCCTGCTGCGTTGGGCACCGATGTCCCTGCTGGGCGGTATCGTCGGCGCGCTGCTGCTGCTCGTGCTCGACCCCGCAGCGTTCAAGGCGATCGTCCCGGTCCTCATCGGGATCGGTGTCCTGCTCGTCGCGTTCGGGCCACGGATCACAGCGTGGACCAACGCCCACCGCGGCGACGAACCTGCAGAGGAAGGCTCCGCCGGCCGGAGCCCTGCGAACGCAGAGCCCATGGAGGAAGGCTCCAACGGCCGGGGCCTTGCCGACGAGGTGACCGTCCCCGGGGATGCGGGTTCGCGCGGCGCCACCGCCGCGATCGGGCAACACTCCCGCGGTCGGGCGCTGCTGCTGCTCGCGCTGATCTTCGCGACAGCGGTGTACGGCGGCTACTTCGGCGCGGCGCAGGGCGTCATCCTCATGGGAGTCTTCACGACGCTCACCTCCGACGGGCTGCAACGGCTCAACGGCCTCAAGAACGTCCTGTCAACGATCGTCAACGCCGTCGCCGCCCTGACCTTCATCATCGTGGCGCCCGACCAGGTCGACTGGCTCGTTGCGGCACTCATCGGCGCGGGCGCCCTCATCGGCGGGGTCGTCGGGTCGCGCGTCGGTCGCCGCCTCCCGCCGCGGGTCCTGCGCGCCGTCATCATCACCATCGGCATCGTCGCCATCGTGCGGATGATCTGGTTCTCGTGAGGCACCCGGTCCCCGTCCCGCCACACCTCCTCGTCGCGATCCGCCCGAGGGAGCTCGACACCACCACCGGGCGGCCGGCGTGATCGACTGGGTCCCCGTCCTCCTGCTCGGGCTGGCGCTCGGCGCCGGGGCGTTCGTGCAGTCCGGCATCGGCTTCGGCATGTCGATCGTCGCGGCGCCGTTCATCGTCGTCGTCGCGCCGGACCTCATCCCCGGGGCGCTGCTCGTCACGAGCTTCACGTTGCCGATCGTCCAGCTGTCCCTCGCGCCGGTGGACATCGCGTGGCGGTCCCTGTCGTGGGCGCTGCTCGGCCGGACGATGCTCACCCCACTCGGGGTCGCGGTCGTCGCCCTCCTGTCAGTGAGAGCCATCTCGGTCATCGTCGCGGTGCTCATCCTCGTCACCGTCGCCGCGTCACTCACGACGATCGAGCTGCGCCAGACGCCCGCGACCACGTGGGCTGCCGGGGCGCTCGCCGGAGTCTCCGGGACGGCCACGAGCATCGGGGGTCCGTTCCTCGCGCTTGTCATGCAGCACGAGAAGCCGGAGCGGCTGCGCTCCACGCTCGCGGCGTTCTTCCTCGTCGGCTCCGCGATCTCGGCAGCCATGCTCGCCGTCGCCGGCGAGTACTCCCGGCAGCAGTTCCTCTCCGGTCTCGTGTGGCTGCCCTTCATCCTCATCGGGTATGCCGCCGCCGCGCCGCTGCGTTCCCGGCTCGACAAGGAGCGACTCCGCCGGGCACTCCTCGTGTTCTGCGTCGCCGCGAGCATCAGCGTCATCGGCCGCGCGCTCTTCCTCTGACCCGCAGGCTCTGACCCGCAGGCTCTGACCCGCATGCTCTAGCCTCTGCGCGTGCCCATCCGGATCAGCGACCCCAGCGACGCGCGCGTCCACGACTACGTCGGACTCACCGATGTCGCGCTGCGTCGGCGCTCCGAGCCCGAGCAGGGCCTCTACATCGCCGAGTCGGAGAAGGTCATCCGCCGCGCACTGGCCGCCGGTCACCAGCCGCGCTCCTTCCTCATGGCCGAGCGCTGGCTCACCGACCTCGAGGACCTCGTGACGCAGGCCGAGGCGGACGGCACACCCGTCTACGTCGCCGATCATGACGTCATTGAGGGCTTCACCGGCTTCCACCTGCACCGGGGCGCCCTGGCCTCCATGGAGCGCCCCGAGCTGCGACCGGTCGCCGACGTCGTCCGCGGAGCCCGGCGCGTGCTCGTCATCGAGGACGTCGTCGACCACACGAATGTCGGTGCCGTCTTCCGCAGCGCTGCCGCCCTCGGCATGGACGCGGTCCTGGTCACGCCTCGCTGCGCGGACCCGCTCTACCGTCGCGCCATCCGTGTCTCGATGGGCACCGTCTTCCAGGTCCCGTGGACGCGGATCGACCCGTGGCCCTCGGGCATGGACCTGTTGCGCGACGACGGGTTCCGCGTGGCGGCACTCGCACTGGCCGACGACGCCGTGAGTCTCGACGTCCTCGCGGCCGATCCACCGGACCGGCTCGCCCTCGTCCTCGGCACCGAGGGTGACGGTCTGAGCCGTCGCACCGTCGAGGGCGCCGACGTCGTCGTCACCATCCCAATGGCCGGGGGAGTGGACTCCCTCAACGTCGCCGCCGCCGGAGCCGTCGCCGCCTGGGCCCTGCGCCGCCCCTGACCCGATCTGACCCACGCACCCGACCTACGCACCCGACCCCACGCACCCGACCCCACGCACCCGACCCCACGCACCCGACCCCACGCACCCGACCTGCCCACCCCGGACACGCTGCGCGGCGCTCTGATCTTGCGTCGTCCTTTGGGCCACCGCCGGGCGCACGGGAACGGTCTCGCGTGCATGGACAGGCACGCTCCGCGCCGGGCCGGCTGCTCCCGTGTCGGGACACACTTCTCCCGTGGATGGCAGGTCATGGTCGTCGGCGGAAGAAGACACACTTCTTCCCCGCGGCATCGGTGGTGATGGTG
>NZ_PVTI01000048.1 GCF_003002895.1 Knoellia remsis
GAGGTGCGGATCCTCGATCAGGCGCGCGGCGACGTAGTCGACGAACCCGTCGAACGGGTCCGGCGAAGCGCGCTGGCGGACCCCTGGTTGGCGCTCACCGGCGAGGTAGGCGCGGATGGTCTTGCGGTCATGGTTCGTGCGGCGGGCGATCTCGCTGATCGTCATCCCCTGCCGCTGCAGAGCGTGGATGTCCACGCTGCTCCTCTCTGAGAGCATGAGAACAGGGCCTTCCTGGGCTGGTGTGTGGTCAGAGACCACCAGCATCCAGGGAGGCCCGCCTCATGCGGCGGAGCGACCCAGAGTGGGGAGATTCGATGAGCAGAACTGGGGAATTTCGGTGAGCACCGTCATCGGCTGTTACAAACGGGATACAAATCGCCTGAACGAATCGGAGTTTGCGCAGGTCAGCATGGGTCAGTCAGTCAGTACTACGACATATAGTCACTTGTGAACGTAAAGCTCGAACTCACCGTTCGGGTACCGAGGGCCCTGGCTTAGCCGGGGCCCTCGTTGCGCCTCCGCGTCGTCGCGGGCAAGCCCAGGCGAAGGACTCAGCAAGGCGTCGCACCAATCCCGACTACTGCCCGTGCTTGCACCTCTCGGCGGTCGGTTAAGGGGCAGCGGGTGGGGTGCCCGCACTGAGCGAGCCACAGGTCCGCTACGCTCCCTTCTCCAATGATCTTTGGAGGACTGGATGAGTGACGCGAAAGACGGGCTGTTCGCCGAGCTGGCGGTGGTCGGCAAAGCGTTCGGTAGCGCCAAGCGGCTCGAGCTGGTGGATCTGCTCGCTCAGGGGGAGCGCACCGTCGAGAGCTTGGCCCGTGCAGCCGACATGGGGGTCAGCACGGTGTCGGCTCACCTACAGGTGTTGAAGTCCTCAAACCTGGTGCGGACGCGTCGGGACGGGACGCGCGTCTACTACCGACTGGCGGGCGATGACGTGGTTGCGCTGTACGGCGCGATGCTGACCGTTGCACGTACCCGGTCCGCCGACGTGGAGCAGGCGTTGGCGGCCTACCTCGGCGTTCCAGGCTCAGGTGAGATCGACATCGTGACCCGACAAGAGCTGCTCGACCTCCTCGAGGCTGGGTCGGCCGCTGTGATCGATGTCCGACCTTCGGAGGAGTACGCCGCGGGGCACATCCCAGGCGCCCGCAGCCTTCCGTTCGAGGAGCTGCCGAACGCCGTGGCCGACCTGCGGGCCGGCGGCGAGGTGATCACCTACTGCCGCGGCGCCTACTGCGTCCTCGCGCACGACGCCGTCCGGTTGCTCGCTACCGAGGGGATCCACGCCCGCCGCCTGGAGGACGGGATGCTGGAGTGGAGAACTCACGCACTCCCGGTGGAGGTCGGCGCGTGATCGCGGCGCTTCGCCTCTGGCCTGCTCGGCGATGGCTGACGGCGCTCGCTGCTGGTGCCGCGTTCGTCCTTGTCGTGGCGATTCCAACGGACCTGATCGACACTCCGATCTTCGGCCGCGAGGTGCCTCCCACGTGGTGGTCCTGGCCGTCTCTCATCCTCTCCTCGATCCTGGCTGGGCTACTGGTCGGGTCCTATGTGGCCGCCCCGGCACGTATGGGTGATGACCGCCAGGTCCAGCGCGGCGGATGGGTCGGCAGCGCGTTGACCTACTTCGCCGTCGGCTGCCCGGTGTGCAACAAGCTCGTACTCCTCGCTCTCGGTAGCGCGGGAGCGATGACCTGGTTTGAGCCCATCCAGCCGCTGCTGCAAGTTGCCGCGGTCGTTCTCCTCGCCTGGGCGCTACGGCGACGTCTGCTCGGCGAGATCTCCTGCCCCACCGATCTGAAGGAAGTTCATGCCTGAGTCGCATCCTGCCCGTAAGAGCCCCATCCTGCCGGCGATCGTCGCGCTCGCCGCCGCCGTCGCGCTGATCGCAGCGCTCGCCGGCGTATTCTCCGGCGACGACGAGGCCGACAGGTCAGTCGGGTCCCCCACAGACTCGCAGCGGTCGAGCACGAGCGACGACTCGCTGGCACGACGCCAGGTCGACGACCCGATGGCCAAGGGCGAGGCTGACGCCCCCGTAGTACTCATCGCCTACTCCGACTTCCAGTGCCCGTTCTGCGGCAAGTGGGCTCGCGACACCGCCCCGGCCTTGGAGGAGCAGTACGTCACCGACGGCACCCTCCGCATCGAGTGGCGCGACTTCCCCTACCTCGGGCCGGAGTCGGCGACTGCCGCTCTGGCCGGCCGCGCGGCCGCCGCGCAAGGCGCGTTCTGGGAGTTCCACGACGCCATGTACGCCGATCAGCTGCCGCCGAACAGCGGCAACCTAAATCAGGAGTACGTCGAGGGAATCGCCGATGAGCTCGGCCTGGACGTGCAGCAGTTCCGTTCCGACATGAAGTCCCAGACGACCGAGCAGCTTGTCGACGCCGACTTCCAGGAAGGCCAGGAACTGGGCATCACCGGAACGCCATCGTTCCTGATCAACGGCGTCCCGGTCATCGGCGCCCAACCAACCGAGGTGTTCGAGGACCTTATCGAGGAGGCCGACGCCGGATGATCGAGATCGGCGTCCTCGCGGCGTTCGCCGCCGGGGTCCTCGCGCTCCTCTCACCGTGCAGCGCACTGCTGCTGCCGTCGTTCTTCGCCTACGCGTTCGCCACCAAGCGCGCACTGGTGACCCGGACACTGGTCTTCTACGTCGGCCTGCTGATCACCCTGGTTCCGCTCGGGACCGGCGCCGCAGCCGCGTCACGCCTGATCTACGGCCACCGACCGCTTCTGATCGCGGTCGCCGGCTGGACCATCATCGGGCTGGGTGTCCTGCAGCTGCTCGGCAAGGGCTTCGCGCTGCCATTCGCTAGCCGCCTCCAGAGCTGGTCGGCCGCCCGCACGAGCCAAGGATGGGTCTCGACCCTGATCCTGGGGGCCGTCTATGGCCTCGCGGGCTTTTGCTCCGGCCCTGTGCTCGGCGCCATCCTCACAGTTGCCGCCACCCAGAGCACGCCGTGGCGAGGCGGAGCCCTCCTTGCGGTCTACGCACTCGGGATGGCAGCACCTCTCCTGGTGCTCGCCGCCATCTGGGACCGTTTCGATCTCGGCCGCCGCCGCTGGCTACGCGGCCGCACCCTGACCTGGGGGCCGCTGCGCGTCCACACCACATCCGCCACGGCCGGCGTCCTCTTCGTGATCATCGGAGTGGTGTTCCTCCGCTACGACGGCACCGCCGGCATCACCGGGGCCTTCGGCATCGCCGATACCGTGGAATTGGAGTTCACCGCCCAACAGACGGCAGCGACGTGGGCCGCCGCGGCGCCGGACTGGCTGTTGCCCGCAGTCATCCTGCTCGGGGCACTGACGGTCGCTTGGCGCCGACGCCACGGCAACTCGCAGAATGATGACCCGGCGTCTACCCCGAAACACGAGAAGATCGACGAGGACATGCGCTCCCGATAGCACCCCAGCGCGCCTGGTGGGGCCGCCTCAGGCAAGGGCGAGGAAGAGCTTCTCCATCTTCTTGACGTCAACGTCGTCAAGACCCTCGTCGGACTCGGTGAGGCACTGCTGCAGGCCGGTGGCGACGATGGCGTAGCCGGCGCGGGAGAGCGCCTTGTTGACGGCGGCCAACTGTGTGAGGACGGACTCGCAGTCAGAGCCCTCCTCCATCATCCGGATCACGCTGGCAAGGTGCCCGTTGGCGCGCTTCATGCGGGTGATGATCGCCTTGATCTCGGTGGGTTCGAGGTCCATCAGTTCTTCTCCAGTGCGGCCAGGGCCGCGGTCAGCCGCTGTCGTGCGTCGGTCGCGACGGTGCGGAGGGTGTCGCCGGCGTGACCGGCGAGGGACATCATGGCGTCGGGGTCGAAGGCCTCGACGACCGTGGTGGTGTCGTCGAGGGCGCGGACGACGACGTTGCAGGGCAGCAGTGCGGCGATGGAGGGATCGGCCTGCAATGCCTGGTGCGCTAGCTGGGGGCGGCAGGCCCCCAGGATGATCTGGGGTGCGACGTCGACATCGAGCTTGGCCTTCAGCGTGGCCTTGAGGTCGATCTCGGTGAGGATGCCGAACCCCGCGGCGGCGAGCTCAGCGCGCACCGCCTCGACGGTCTCGTCGTAGGGGCGGGGCACCGTGGTTTCGAGCGTGTACTGCGTCATGGGGTCTCTTCCTCTCGGGTACCGATCACGAGGTCCGTGGCTAGGCTGCACCCACAACTGTACAACCCCCCTGGGGGATGTGTTAATGTTTGGGCATAACCCCCCCGGGGGTTCCGTTTGGGTAGTTCGACGAGCCAGCAAAGGAGTCCCCTCTATGCGTGAAACCACCATCGACCAGCTCGCTGCGGCGCTCGATCAGGGCGCGTCGGTGGTCGACGTCCGTGAGCCTGCGGAGTTCCGCGAGGGTCACGTGCCGGGTGCGGTCAACATCCCGATGGGTCAGCTGACCGCCCGGCTGGGCGAGATCGACCGCGATCGTCTGGTGCACGTGGTGTGCGCCTCGGGCAACCGCAGCAGCGCGATGGCCGACGTTCTGACCGCTAACGGCTTCGAGGCGATCAACGTCGCCGGCGGCACCAGCGCCTGGGTCCGCTCCGGGCTACCGATTGAGAAGTGAGGCGAACATGACTGACGCCACCACCACCGAGACACCCGCACCGGCCTCGGCGACCGAGGAGGCCCAGCAGCGGCCGGCCGAGGGACTGACCGTCCGCACCCTCGAGACCTCATCGCTCGGGGACCGCACCTACGTGGTCCACGACGGCGAAGCCGCCCTGGTGATTGACCCTCAGCGCGACATCGACCGGGTGTTGGAGGTGCTCGAGGCCGACGGCGTGCGACTGACCCACGTGTTCGAGACCCACATCCACAACGACTACGTCACTGGTGGCCTGGCGCTCGCGCAGGCAACCGGAGCGGCCTACCTGGTCAACGGCGAGGACGAGGTGTCCTTCGACCGCACCCCGATCGCCGACGGCGAGGTCGTCGAGGTGGGCGACCGGATGCGCGTCCGTGCGATCGCCACCCCCGGTCACACCTTTACCCACCTGTCCTACGCGCTCTCTGTCGACGGGCCTGACGGCGAGGAGCCGTACGCCGTGTTCACCGGCGGCTCGCTTCTCTACGGCGCCACCGGTCGACCCGACCTGCTCGGAGAGGAGCACACCGACGCCCTGGTGCGTCACCAGCACGCATCGGCGCACAAGCTCGCCGAGCAGCTGCCCGACGAGGCCGAGGTCTACCCGACTCACGGGTTCGGGTCGTTCTGTTCGGCCACGCAGTCCGAAGCCACGGCCTCGACGATCGGCGAGGAGAAGCGCTCGAACCCAGTCCTGACCCAGGACGAGGAGACCTACGTCCGCGAGTTGCTGGACGGCCTCGGTGCCTGGCCGGCGTACTACGTGCACATGGGACCCGCCAACGCCGCCGGTCCCTCCGCGCCCGACCTCTCCCCGGTGCAGGAGGCCGACGCGACCGAGCTGCGGCGCCGGATCGACGCGGGTGAGTGGGTGGTGGACCTGCGCAATCGCAAGGCCTTCGCCGCTGGGCATGCCCCTGGAGCGTTCAACTTCGGACTCGACGGTGCCTTCTCGACCTACTTGGGCTGGCTGATCGAGTGGGGCACCGCCGTGACCCTGCTCGGTGAGACCGCCGAGGACGTGGCCACCGCCCAGCGTGAGCTGGTTCGGATCGGCATCGACCGGCCCGCAGCCCAGGCCACCGGCGGTCCGCAGGACTGGACCGACGGCGACCTCGGTAGCTTCCCGACCGCCACCTTCGCCGATCTGGCGCAGGTGCGCCACCACCGCGACGTCGTCGTACTGGATGTGCGCCGCGCTGACGAGTACGAGGGTGCAGCGATCGCCGGGGCGGTCAACATCCCGATCCACGAGCTGCCCCGCCGCGTCGGCGAGGTGCCGGCCGGTGAGGTGTGGGTGCACTGCGCCAGTGGTTACCGCGCCTCGGTCGCTGCCTCGTTCGTCGCCGCCGCCGGCCGGACCCCCGTCGCAGTCGACGACTCCTTCGAGAACGCCGAGAAGCTCGGCCTGCACCTGGTGCGCCCCGAGGGCGACACCACCGACCCCACCGACGGTGCCGACGGGCCCGACGTCTGAGATGACACTGCTCCTCGCCGTCGCCGCCGGCGCGCTCATCGGCCTGTCCCTGGGGGCACTCGGTGGCGGCGGCTCGATCCTGGCCGTGCCGGTGCTGGTGTACCTGCTCGACCAGTCCGCCTCCCAGGCGACGACCGGGTCGCTGGTGGTCGTCGGCGTCACCTCCCTGATCGGGGCGATCGCCGCGCACCGCGCGGGCAACGTGCTGCTCGGCCGCGGCCTGGTCTTCGGCCTGGTCGCGATCGGCGGGGCGGTGGCGGGAGCGGAGGCGTCCGATCGGGTCTCCGAGGAGGTCCTGTTGGCCGCCTTCGCCGCCCTGATGCTGCTGGTCGGCGGGATGCTGGCCTGGCGCCAGCTACGCCACCGTCGCGGAGACGACGCTCGGCACGTCGCGCGGCCCACCCTGGACGACCCGATCATCACGTTCAGCCCGACGTTCGCCTGCCAGTGCCCCCGGGCCCTCAAGGTGCTGCTGACCGCCACCGTCGTCGGGGCGCTGACCGGCTTCTTGGGCGTCGGCGGAGGCTTCCTCGTCGTACCCGCCCTCCTGCTCGCCCTCGCGCTGCCGATGGAGTACGCCGCCGGCACGTCCCTGGTGGTCATCACCATCACCAGCGCCGCAGCGCTGGTCGTCCGGGCCGGTTCTGGCGACCCACCGGACTGGGCGACCGTCGCCGTCCTCACGGCGACGTCAGCGGCAGCAGCCGTCGCAGGGGCCCGCCTCGCCGACCGTGTCGACACCCACCGCCTCCAGGCGGCCTTCGCCGTCCTGGTCCTCGGCGTCGCCGTCTACACGGCCGCCCGCGCGGTCCCCGCCCTTCTCTGATCACACCGATCGCTCACCCCTCACCGAACGGAACATCCATGAGCACCACCACCGCCCCGTCGAAGGGCGCCCCCGACTTCACTCCCGGCTTCCGCCCCGGACCCCTCGGCCGCCTCGGTCTCTGGGTGAGCGGCCACGCCAAGCTCGTCACCGGCGTCTGGCTGCTGCTCATCGTGGGCCTGGGCGCCTTCGCTCCCCAGGTCGAGCACAACCTGTCCGGCGCCGGCTGGCAGGCCGACGGCTCGGAGTCCGTCGCCGCCCGCGAGCTCGCCCAAGAGAGCTTCGGCGGTAACGCCTCCTCGGCCATCCAGGTCGTCGTGCACTCCACCGACGGACCCGTCACCGAGGGCCCCGGCGCCGAGGTCCTCGCTCAGGTGACCCGGATGCTCGAGGCCGAACCGCGCATCGCTGAGGTGATCGCGCCGATGCCCGGCGCGACCATCAGCCAGGACGGCAGCACCGCGATCATCCTTGCGGGCGCGGGTGCCGACACCAACGAGATGGTCCGGGTCGCCACCGACCTCAAGGGGGACCTCCAGGACCTCTCGGTCGAGGGCATCCAGGTCAACCCCACCGGGTCCTCGCTGCTGTGGTCGGACTTCAACGAGGCCAACCTCGAGGCGATGCTTAAGTCCGAGATGGTCTCCTGGCCCGTCACCATGGCGATCCTGGTGCTCGCCTTCGGCGCCCTGGTCGCCGCAGGCCTTCCCCTGATCCTGACCCTCGCAGGCCTCGTCGCCTCCGCCGGATCGTTGGTCCTCATCAACGAGCTCGTCCCGGTCTCCATCTGGGCGATGAACTTCGCGATGATGTTCGCCCTCGCGCTCGGCATCGACTACGCGCTGTTCCTCGTCGTGCGCTACCGCGCCTCCCGCATGGGTTCCGGCAACTCCGCGCGTCAGGCGGTCGCCGAGACCATGGACACCGCCGGAAAGGCCGTCCTGCTCTCGGGCGCTACCGTCTTGATCTCGCTGTCGGCGGTGATGCTGGTGCCCTCGCCGTCGTTCCGCTCGATGGCCGGCGGGATCATGCTCTCGGTCGTCTTCGTCCTGGCCGCAACCCTCACCCTGCTCCCGCTGGTGCTGTTCAAGCTCGACCACAAGATCAACAAGCTGTCCCTGCCCTGGGTAAAGACGGGCGAGCACCGCTCCCCGAAGTTCGCCGCATGGGGAGAGCGACTCTGGAAGCGCCCCCTCGTCTGGGGCCTGGGCGCACTCATCGTGCTGCTCGCACTCGCCGCACCCATCATCGGCCTCAAGACCGCCATGCCCTCCATCAAGGTCCTGCCCGAGGACGCCAGCGCACGCGTCGGCTACGACCTCGTCCAGGAGTCCTTCGGCGAAGGTGCGCCCGGCACGCTCCAGATCGTGATGAAGGCCTCCGACGCCGACGCCGCGAAGACCGTGCTCGCCTCCGACCCCGGCATCGCCGGAGCAATGCCCTCAATGCCGGCAGCCGACGACAGCGGACTGGTCCTGATCCAGGCCGTTCCGACCGTCGACCCGTCCGACCCCGCTCTCAACGACACCGTCGACCGGCTGCGCGCCGACCTGCCGTCGAGCGCCCTCGTTGGAGGCGCGGCGGTGGAGAACCTCGACCTCAAGGCCCAGCTCGACGAATCCACGCCGCTCGTGATCGGGGTCGTGCTCGTGCTCGGGTTCCTGCTGTTGCTGGTGGCGCTCCAGGCGCCGCTGATCTCGTTGCTCGGCACGCTGGCCAGCCTGCTGTCGACGGCTGCGGCGTTTGGCGTGGCCCGCCTGGTCTTCCAGGAAGGCATCGGCGCTGACTTCTTCGGCTTTGAGAGTCAGGGCTTCCTCGACGCGTGGGCCCCGGTGTTCTTCTTCGCCATGATCTTCGCGATCGCGATGGACTACACGGTCTTCCTGCTCGCGTCGGCCAAGGAGCACTACGAGCACTCGGGCGACCCTAAGGACGCGATGGTCGGCTCGCTCGCCCACTCTGGACGGGTCATCTTCGCCGCCGGCGCGGTCATGGTCGCGGTGTTCTTCACCTTCGCCCTCTCCGGCCCGCTGCCCCCCAAGGAGATGGGCATCGTGCTCGGCGTCGCTGTGCTCCTCGACGCCTTCCTCGTGCGGCTCGTGCTGCTGCCGGTCATGCTGCGCCTGACCGGCAAGGCGGCGTGGTGGTCGCCGGCCTGGCTTCGCCGTGTGTTGCCGACCATCACGTTCTCGCACGGCTGAGCGCTCCTCGACCGCCGCGGCGTATCCCCCTGCGCCGCGGCACGTGGTCCGGGCGCCCGACCCCACGGGGGTCCGGACCACACCTCCCCTTCCAGACTCACCACCCTCACCCCTCCCGCACGATCACCCGAACCAAAGGAGCTCCACCATGTGCCGAGCAGTCACTTGTAAGAAGTGCGGCAAGACCACCTGGGCCGGCTGCGGCCAGCACGTCGACCAGGTCCTCGCCCGCGTCCCTCGCGCCGACCGGTGCGCCGGCCACCCCCACGAGTCCGGCACCGGGTTCTTCAGCCGCCTCTTCGGAGGCAAGGGATGAACCTCGACCGCGCCGTTCTCCTCCTCGCCGGCACCATGACCCTGCTCAGCGTCCTGCTGGTGGCGCTCGTGTCACCGTGGTGGCTGCTGCTGACCGCCTTCGTCGGGCTCAACCTGCTCCAGTCGTCCATCACCGGCTTCTGCCCCGCGGCCGTCATCTTCCGCCGGCTCGGCGTCAGCAGCGGGTGCGCCTTCCGATGAGCGACGACGGCTCTCACCACTGGGATGCTGTCTTCGCGTCGCGCGACCTCGACACGGTGTCGTGGTTCGAAGAGACGCCAACCCACTCCGTGGAGCTCCTGCGCCAACAGCCCGGCTCGGTGATCGACATCGGAGCCGGCGCGTCCCGGCTCCCCGACGCGCTCCTCGCCGAGGGCCGCGACGACATCACCGTGCTCGACATCTCCCGCGAAGCGCTCGCAGTGACGCGCGAACGGCTCGGCTCCGCGGAAGGGCGGGTCGCCTACGTCGTCAGCGACGTCCTGTCTTGGGAACCCTCGCGCACCTACGACGCCTGGCACGACAGAGCCGTACTCCACTTCCTCACCGAGCCGGCCAACCACGCGGCGTACGTCGACCTGGCCGCCCGCACCATTTCCCCCGGCGGCCTGCTGGTCCTGGCCACATTCGGCCCCGACGGACCCACGTCCTGCTCGGGCCTGCCGACGGCCCGCCACTCCGCCGAGGACCTCGCCGAGTTGAGTCCATAGGGTTGGTGTACGACGACACCGGTGAGCGTGTCCCTACGCACGTAGGTGCGGTCACCGCGTGATCCTTCGAGTGAACCTCTCACAGCACTCTCGAATGGAGCATCGCGATGACCGCGAACACCAGTATCGACCCTGCCGTCTTCCTGCACGACCAGCTCGCCCAGGCCAGCCCGGACCTGATGCGCGATCTGCTGACCACGTTCATCAACGCGCTGCTGTCGGCGCAGGCCGATAGCGTGTGCGGTGCCGAGTACGGCACCCGTAGCCCGGACCGCACCAATAGCCGCAACGGGTACCGGCACCGGGACCTGGACACTCGCGCCGGCACCATCGATG
>NZ_PVTI01000049.1 GCF_003002895.1 Knoellia remsis
TCCCGAACTCACCCAATTGGACGCTTGGGGACAGGCGGTCAGGTATGCCGTGTGGCGCCGCTCCCGTCCCGAACTCACCCAATTGGACGCTTGGGCACCGTCCCGAACTCACCCAATTGGACGCCGGGTAGACGCTGGGGCACCGTCCCGATCTCACCGCAGGTGGACGAATCGCCGACTGCGGCCCCGGTGCCGCGACGGACGGTCTCCGCACCTCATAGGCTGTGGCGATGCCCCGCTACCCATCGTCCACCCCGACGCTCTTCATCATCGGTGGAGCCGAGGACCGGGTCGGCCGAGCGACGCTGCTGCGGCGGTTCGTCAAGATCAGCGGCGGGCGACGTGCCCGGCTCGTCATCATCCCCACCGCGTCCTCGTTCCAGGACGAGGTCGAGGCGAGCTACCGCGACGTGTTCTCGCGGCTCGGCGTCACCTCCATCGAGGTCGTCAACCCGCAGTCCCGCCAGGACGCCCAGGACCCCGACGCGGTCGCCCGCCTCGATGACGCCACCGGCATCTTCATGAGCGGCGGGTCCCAGCTGCGCCTGTCCCAGCTCTTCCCCGGCACCCCCCTCGGCGACGCGATCCACCGGGCCCACGCCCGTGGAGCCGTCGTCGCCGGCACGAGCGCCGGCGCCTCGATCATGAGCGAGTTCATGATCTCCATGGGCGACGAGGGCATCACCCCGGTCCAACGAGACAGCCAGATCAGTGCCGGGATGGGCCTGCTCAAGGGCGTCATCATCGACCAGCACTTCGCGCAACGCTCCCGTTACGGCCGACTCCTCTCGGTCGTCGCCGCCTCACCGCACCTCCTCGGCATCGGCATCGACGAGGACACGGCCATCGAGGTCTCGTCCGGCCACCTCACCGTGCACGGACGTGGCGGCATCATCGTCATGGACTGCCGCGACGCCACGACGGACGCACCCGAGGCCCGTCGCGGCGCACCCCTGCTCGTGTCCGGCGCCGTCGTGCACAACCTGCCAGCGGGCGCGAGCTTCGACCTCGAGAACGCCAAGCTCACCGGCTTCGTCGAGCAGCATCCCGACATCGACGTCACCCTCGCGACCGCGAGGTCGTGACCGCCCCGGGAAGCCTCGCGCGAAGCGCACACCTCGCACCCCGGCATACGGCAAACTCTCCGACGCCCCGCCCCTCACACTCTTCACGAGGAGACCGATGACGCAGGACCGCCCCACTCCTAGCGCCCCCGCCGCGCCCGAGCTGACCATCGTCGAGTCCCGCGTCTACCGGGGCGGCAACGTCTGGTCCTACTCGCCGGCTGTGCACCTCGTCGTCGACCTCGGGATCCTCGAGGAGTACCCGACCGACCTGCTCGACGGGTTCACCGACCGGCTGCTCGAGCTGCTGCCCGGCATCACCAGCCACACCTGCTCGCGCGGGGTGAAGGGCGGGTTCGTCGAGCGGCTGCGTGAGGGCACCTGGCTCGGCCACGTCACCGAGCACGTGGCACTGCAGCTGCAGCAGGAGGCCGGGCACGACCAGCGGCGCGGCAAGACCCGCGGCGTCAAGGGGCAGCCGGGGCGCTACAACGTCATCTACGGCTACACCGACGAGGGTGTCGGCGTCGCGGCCGGCAAGCTCGCCGTGCGCCTCGTCAACCATCTCGTGCAGGCCGAGGACGGGTTCGACTTCGCCGCCGAGCTCGACACCTTCCTGCGTCGAGCCGAGCGCACCGCCTTCGGGCCGTCGACGACGGCGATCCTCGAGGAGGCCGTGAGCCGCGACATCCCGTTCATCCGGCTCAACACCGGCAGCCTCGTCCAGCTCGGCCAGGGCGTCCACGCGCAGCGCATCCGCGCGACGATGACGTCGAAGACCGGCGCGCTCGCCGTCGACATCGCCGGGGACAAGGACCTCACGACCAAGCTGCTCGGGTCGGCCGGCCTGCCGGTGCCCAAACAGGAGACCGTGCGTGGCCCCAACGACGCCGTGGCCGCGGCCAACCGCGTCGGCTACCCCGTCGTCGTCAAGCCGCTCGACGGCAACCACGGGCGCGGCGTCTGCCTCGACCTGCAGAGTGACGACGAGGTTCGCGAGGCGTTCGCCATCGCCCGCGAGGAGTCGCGGCGCGGCAACGTCATCGTCGAGTCCTTCATCACCGGCAAGGACTACCGCTGCCTCATCGTCGGCGGCCGCATGCAGGCCATCGCCGAGCGCGTGCCGGCCCACGTCATCGGCGACGGGGAGCACACCGTGGCCGAGCTCGTCGACATCACCAATGCCGACCCGCGTCGCGGCGTCGGCCATGAGAAGGTCCTCACCCGCATCAAGGTCGACGACGCGGCCGTGGCGCTCGTGCGCGAGCAGGGCTCCGGCATGGACGACGTCCCGCCGCAGGGGACGATGGTCAAGCTCGCCCTCACCGGCAACATGTCGACCGGTGGTATCTCGGTCGATCGCACCTTCGACGCCCACCCGGACAACGTCGAGATCGCCGAGGAGGCGGCCCGAATGGTCGGGCTCGACGTCGCCGGCATCGACTTCATCTGCCCCGACATCGCCTCCCCCGTGCGCGAGACCGGCGGCGCCATCTGCGAGGTCAACGCCGCGCCCGGGTTCCGCATGCACACCCACCCGACGATCGGTGAGCCGCAGTTCATCGCCAAGCCGGTCGTCGACCTGCTCTTCCCGCCCGGCACGACGGCCCGGGTGCCGATCGTCGCCGTCACCGGCACGAACGGCAAGACGACGACGTCGCGGATGATCGCGCACATCATGAAGGGTGTCGGCCGCAAGGTCGGGATGACCTCGACCGACGGCATCGTCGTCGACGAGCGCCTCGTGTTCAAGGCCGACGCCTCCGGCCCGAAGTCCGCGCGCATGGTCCTGCAGAACCCGCGCGTCGACTTCGCCGTCATGGAGGTCGCCCGCGGCGGCATCCTGCGCGAGGGCCTCGGTTACGACCGCAACGACGTCGCGGTCGTCACGAACATCGCCCCGGACCACCTCGGCCTGCGCGGCATCGACACCGTCGAGCAGCTCGCCGACGTCAAGGCCGTCATCGTCGAGGCCGTGCCGCGCACCGGTCACGCCGTCCTCAACGCCGACGACCCGCTCGTGCGCCGGATGCGCCGTCGCTGCTCGGGCTCCATCGTGTGGTTCACGATGTCCCCGCCCGGGTCGGCGGTGCGCGAGCTCGTCGACGACCACTGCCGCCGTGGTGGCAGCGCCGTCGTCCTCGAGCCGTCGGACAAGGGCGACATGATCGTCATCCGCCAGGGCCGTCGGGCGATGCAGCTCGCCTGGACCCACCTGCTGCCGTCGACCTTCGGTGGCACGGCGATGTTCAACGTCGCCAACGCGATGGCCGCCGCCGGTGCCGCGTTCGCCGTCGGCACAGGACTGCACGAGATCAGGCAGGGCCTGCGGACGTTCTCGACGAGCTACTACCTCTCCCCCGGCCGCATGAACCAGGTCAACGTCAACAACGTCGACGTCATCGTCGACTACTGCCACAACGCTCCCGGCATGAAGGTGCTCGGCGACTTCGTCGAGCGGTATGCCGCGGCGAAGGCCGGTGCCGTGGACCACGGCCGTGTCTCCCGCCTCGGTGTCATCGCCACCGCGGGTGACCGGCGCGACGAGGACATGCGCGAGCTCGGCGCCATCGCCGCCCAGCACTTCGACGTCCTCGTCGTCCGCGAGGACGAGCGCCTGCGTGGTCGCCGGCGCGGGGAGACCGCCGCGATCGTGGCCGAGGGAGCCAAGGCGGCCATGGCCGAGGGTGCTCGCGCGCGCGTCGTCGAGGTCGACACCGACGAGCTGTCCGCGGTGCGCCACGTCATGGCCCGGGCCAACCCCGGCGACATCGTCGTCGTCTGTGTCGACCAGCACGGCGTCGTCATGAACGAGCTCGAGACGATGACGAAGCAGGCGCAGCCGGGCACGCACACCGCGGACTCCGTCGCCGACCCCGACCTCGACCCGACGACGCTCTCCGCCGAGGCCCAGGTCAGCGGCGAGGAGCGGACCGATCAGGACCTCGCCGAGCAGTCCGACGAGCAGACCGCCAGCGCCCAGGCCACCGGAAGTCAGGTCCAGTCCGCGCGCCCCTGAGCCACTCATTGCCCGTTGTGGCTGAGCGGGCACAACCACAACGGGCAATCAGACATCCCAGGACGTTAGGGGTCAAGCGGCGGGGTGAGTGGCGGTGGGCCAGGCGCGTGTTTCGTCGTAGGGCGTGTGTGTCTTGAGGCATCCGTGGAGGATGCCGACGAGGCGGTTGGCAAGCTGGCGTTTCGCGGCTTGGTGTCCGATGTCGCGGGCTCGGAGGGTGTCGTAGTAGGCGCGGGCGCCGGGTGAGGCGTTCAGGGCGGAGAAGGCCCAGCTGCCGGTGGCGTCGGCGAGGTGCTTGTTCCTCACGTGGCGGGCGAGCACGGTTCGACGTTTGCCCGAGGCGCGAGTGATGGGTGAGGTTCCGGCATAGTTCTTGCGTGCCTTGGCGCTGGTGAAACGGTCGGGGTCGTCCCCGAACTCGGCGAGCACCCGGGGGCCCAGGACCGGGCCCAGGCCCGGTTGACTGCTGAGGATGTCAGCGTCCGGGTGGCGTCCAAAACCCTCGGTGATCACCCCTTCGAGCTCGCTGATCTGAGCGTTCAGCGTGGTGATGAGCGCGGCCTGCGTCGCGGCCACTGTGCCGTAGGCCGCTTCCACCGCTGGCGGCTGACGCAGCGCCGGCGCCCGCAGCGCGTCCACGACGACGCTGGTGCGGTGGTCGAGGTTGCGGCGGCCGGCTCGCTTGAGTATGGCCCGTACCTGCGGTCGAGTCAGACTCGCTGCCTGCTGTGGGGTACCGGCACGGGTGAGTAGTTCCAGCACGTCGGATCCGGTGAGGTCAGCGAAGACGGTGACGAGCACCGGGAAGTACTCCATCAACGCCGACCGCAGCCGGAGCTGGTGGCGGGTTCGGTCCCAGATCAAGCTCTGATGAGCTCGCGTGGCGACCTTCAACGCCGTCACCTGCTCGGAGTCGCCAGCAATCTCCCGATGATGCTGACGGTCCAACCGGACAACCTCGGCCAGGACATGCGCATCCCCGGCATCGGACTTCGCCCGCGAGGTGGAATGCCGCTCCCGGTACCGCGCCGCCGACATCGGGTTCACCGCATACACCCGGTACCCCGAAGCCACGAGCTGATGAACCCACGCCCCACGCTCGGTTTCGATGCCGACCACGACCTCGGGCACGACCCCGTCCTCGTGATCAGCCAGCGCGGAATACTCCGCAACCACGGCATGCAACCGTGCCAACCCTTCGACACTGTCCGGCAGCCGAGCCTTAACCAGCCTGGTTCCCTGATCGTCCTGAACCTCGATGTCATGGTGACCCTCAGCCCAGTCATCACCGATGAACAACATCATCACGCTCTCCTCGTCGTCGACCCACACGAGGTAGCCCCGAGAGACATGTCAGCGGACTAATGGATCGAGTGCTCACCAGCTTCACACCGGGGCACGACATCCCAGCAGCGATCTCGTCCCTCGCGAACCAGCGGGCGCACGCTCTGATTGAAGGACTCACGAACTCCAGTCGCCATGAGTGCTGACCCGCCAGCCGCTACCACAACCGAACCTGCCACAACCGACAAGCCCGGCACAGACCCATTAGTCGTCGCGGTCCCGACCACAGCGGGCCATCAGTCGGCGACGTCGCGACCACAACGGGCAATCAGTCGCGCGGTGGGTCCAGCTCTTCGGCGTATGCCGTGAGCGAGCGCCGGTAGCGCGCGACGTCCTCGTCCGTGCTCGCCTTCGCGACGATGCCGAGCAGCGAGGACAGGGCCTCGGTCGTGCGGCCCGCAGAGTGCAGCGCGAGAGCGCGGAACCCGGCGATGCCGACGGAATCCGGCCGGTCCACCGCGAGCTCATCGAGGAGTCGCAGCGCCTCGTCGTGCTCCCCAACGTTGCGCAGCGAGGACGCGAGCTGGATGACGGCGCGGTGCCGATGGGGCTCGCGAAGCCCGGCGTCGAGCGCCTCGCGGTAGAGCCCCACGGCTCGCGCTTCCTCGCCCGCCGAGTCGAACGTGCCCGCGTACTCGTAGGCGATACGCGCGTCACCCGGGTGGGCGGCATACAGGTCGGCCGCGGTCGCGATGCGCCGCTGGGCGTCGTCGTCGGCCCACAGCGCGGCGATCGCCTCCTCCGCCTCGTGCTCGCCGCGCGCGGCGACCACCTTGCGCCGGATCGTGGCAGCGTCGTCCGGCGTGCCGCCCGACGACTCGAGCCATGCATAGACCTCGGCGCGCTCGGAGTGGCACATGAGCGCGACGACGTCTCCGTCGTGGGCGCTGTCGACCAGGGCACGCAAGCCGTCGACCTCCGTGGGGAACGCCGGCACGTCGGCGACGCCCGCCCGTTGCAAGCCGTCGCGGAACCGGCCCTCGAGGTCCTCGCGGGACCGCCCGCGCAGGTAGTGCTCCTTGTGCACGATGACGACCTGGTCGGCGCGCAGGCCGGCGATCTCGCCGAGGTTCTCGAGGATCTCGTCGGTGCGGTCGCCGCCGGCGCCGAGCCCGAGCAGGACGCGGGCACCGGGGGCACGTAGTCCGGTGGCGACGTCGAGCAGGGCCTCGAGGCCGGCCTCGTTGTGGGCGAGGTCGACGACGACGGTGCACGCACCGCCCGTTCCCGTAGGCACGCTGTAGGTGTTCATCCGGCCCGGGTTGAGGCTCGCGTCGGGCTGGAAGGTCCGCAGCCCCTCGACGACCGCGTCGCGCTCGATGCCGAGACCGAGCGCGGCCGCGGCAGCCCCCAGCACGTTGGCGACGTTGTGCCGGGACAGGCCGGCGATCGTCATCGGGACGTCGGTCACCCGGACGAGCCGGTCCGGTATCCCGCTGTCGTCGAGCACCGTGATGCGGTCGTCGAGAACGGTGATGGCGCGCCCGCCCGCACCAAGGGCCTCGCGGATCGCGGGCGAGTTCGGGTCGAGGGTGAAGACCCACGGCTTCGCCGGCGAGCCGGTGCGCATCGCCCACACTCGCGGGTCGTCACCGTTGAGGACCGTCCAGCCCTCCGGCCGCGTCGCACGCGTGATGATCGCCTTGACCTCGGCGAGCTGGTCGACCGTGTCGACGCCTTGGAGGCCGAGGTGGTCGGCGGACACGTTCGTCACGACGGAGACGTCGTTGTGCGTCACCCCGAGGCCCTTGAGCAGCATGCCCCCGCGGGCCGTCTCAAGGATGCCGATCTCGACACCCGGCGCCCCGAGCACGCCGCGCGCTCCCGCCGGTCCGGAGTAGTCACCGGGCTCGATCATCGTCCCGTGGTCGACGACGCCGTCGGTCGAGCTCCACGCCGTGTGCCGCCCGGCCGTCATCGCGATGTGCGCGAGCAGTCGCGTGGTCGTCGTCTTGCCGTTGGTCCCAGTCACGGACGCCACGGGCACCTGCGGGGTGACGATTCGCGCAGGGGCGCCCGGCTCCGCGGAACGCACGCGGACGGCATACTCCTCGACGACGTCGTGGCCGTTGAGCCACGCGGACAGGACCGGCGCGACGGCTTCCCCGAGCACCTGCGCCGGCCCGCGGCGGCGCCACACGAAGGCGACGACGACGCTCGCCCGGTCCGAGCTGGGACGTGCCCGCACCCCGAGCCGGCGCGTGCCCGACGCCTGCGAGAGCCGCCGCACGGCGCGCTCGGCCAGCCTCGCCAGCACCCGCTGGCGCTGCTCGCTCCCGGGAGCCCCGACCTGCGCGGCGCGTAGGCCCGCAGCCCGCGCGATGTCGCGCACGGTGTCCTTGTCGGCGTCCGCGTATGCCGTGAGGTCGAGGGTGACCTTGACCGCCGGTCGCGGGAAGTAGAGGTTCGGTCCTTCGAGGACACGCACCTCCGTCGCCGTCACCCCGGCCGGGTCGGCGGCACTCCAAGCGACGGCACTCGACGCGGCGTCGCGAGGCTCGGTCACGGTCGTGGCAGGGCTGGTGTCGCTGGGCACCCGGCGAGCCTAGTTGGCGCTGCGGCCTCAGATGCCCATCGCGTGGACACCGCCGTCGACGTGGACGATCTCGCCGGTCGTCGCCGGGAACCAGTCGGAGAGCAGCGCCGCGCAGGCCTTGGCCGCCGGTACGGCGTCGTTGACGTCCCAGCCGAGCGGGGCCCGGTCGTCCCAGGACTCCTCGAACGCCTCGAAGCCGGGGATCGACTTGGCCGCCGTCGTGCGGATCGGGCCGGCGGCGACGAGGTTGCAGCGGATGCCCTGCGGGCCGAGGTCGCGCGCGAGGTAGCGGTTCGTCGCCTCGAAGGCGGCCTTCGCGACGCCCATCCAGTCGTATACCGGCCACGCGTACTTCGCGTCGAACGTCAGCCCGACGACCGACGACCCCTCGCCCATGAGCGGCAGCGCCGCGGCGGCAAGGGCCTTGAGCGAGTAGGCCGACGCGTGCATCGCGGTCGACACGTCCTCGAAGGTCCCCTCCATGAAGTTGAACGCACCCTGCGGCGCGAACCCGATGGAGTGCAGCACGCCGTCGAGCCCGTCGACGTGCTCCCCGAGCCGCTCGGCGAGGGTGTCGAGGTGCTCTTGGTCGGTGACGTCGAGCTCGACGACCGGTGGCGTGCTCGGCAGCCGCTTCGCGATCGTCGACGTGATCTTCATCGTCCGACCGAACGACGTGAGGACGACCTGCGCGCCCTGCTCCTGTGCGAGCTTGGCGACGTGGAACGCGATCGAGGAGTCCATGAGGACCCCCGTGATGAGCAGCTTCTTGCCCTCGAGCAGCATCGGGTCGTTCTCCTTGTCGTGCGGGGGTCGTGCGGGGTCGTGCAGGGGGCGTGCAGGGTCGTGGGGTGGCCGTCAGTGGCCCATGCCGAGGCCGCCGTCGACGGGAATGACCGCCCCGGTGACGTAGGCCGCGTCGTCGGAGGCGAGGAAGCGCACGACCGCGGCCACCTCGTCCGCCCGGGCGAACCGCCCGGCCGGTATGCCGGCCTTGTAGGTCTTCTGCGTGTCCTCCGGGAGCGCTGCGGTCATGTCGGTCTCGATGAACCCGGGGGCGACGACGTTGGCGGTGATCCCGCGTCCGCCGAGCTCTCGGGTGACGGAGCGGGCCAGCCCGACGAGTCCGGCCTTGCTCGCGGCGTAGTTCGCCTGGCCCGGACCGCCGTAGAGGCCGACGACGCTGGAGATGAGGATGATCCGGCCGCCGCGAGCCCGGATCATCCCGGTGCTCGCGCGACGCACGCAGCGGAACGCACCGGCAAGGTTGGTGTCGATGACGTCGGCGAAGTCGTCGTCGCTCATCCGCATGAGCAGGCCGTCCTTGGTGATCCCCGCGTTGGCGACGAGCACCTGCACCGGCCCCCCGAAGATCTCCTCCGCCTTCGTGAACGCCGCGTCGACCGACTCGGTGCTCGTGACGTCCCCCGCGACCGCGGTGAGGCCGTCGGGCGCCTCACCGCTGCGGCTCGTGACGACGACGTTGTCGCCGCCCTCGACGAAGCTCTTGGCGATCGCCAGCCCGATGCCTCGGTTGCCGCCGGTGACGAGGACGTTGCGCGGATCGCTCATGGCGTCCGACGCTAGTGGACTACCGATCGGTAGCCCGCATCGTCTCGCGCACCCGAGGGCATGAGCGGTTCACAGGGGCGAGACGTAGAGTTGAGGAGTGAGCATGAACCGACACGGCACGCAGCCGGTGCAGTCGGTGACCACCGCACCGACGAGCGCAGACGACGATCTCAACGCGCGGATCAAGCAGTACCTCGTCACGATGGGCATCCGCACAGCGTGCTTCGTCGCGGCCTTCTTCACCCAAGGCTGGGTCCGCTGGACGTGTGTCGCCCTCGCCGTGGTCCTGCCCTACATCGCGGTGCTCTTCGCAAACGCGCATGCGCCACGGCGGGCCGGTCGGTTGACGAAGGCCGTGCCGCGCAACCCGCACCAGCAGCAGCTCGGCCGGTGACCTGCAGCGCCAAGGGCTGCCGCGCGTCGGCCGTCTGGGCCCACCTCTGGAACAACCCCAAGCTGCACACCACCGAGCGCCGCAAGGTCTGGTTGGCGTGCGACGAGCATCGCGAGAGCCTCGGCGACTTCCTGTCGCTGCGTGGGTTCCTGCGCGAGACCGTCCCCGTCGACGAGATCCCCGACGGCGCCGGCTGAACGCAGCCGCCCCGCCCGCTCACCCTCGCGTCCCGAACTCACCCAATTGGACGGTTCGGCAC
>NZ_PVTI01000050.1 GCF_003002895.1 Knoellia remsis
ACCCGGTTAGTGTGTCAACGCGGCCCCTCGCAACCCGCTGACCAGCACAAACGCCACGCGCTCACCCCGAATCGCCCGAAGTGGCACGAGTCAAGCGAACTGGACACTCTTCAACGAGACCACGAATGCCCCACTCACGAGTTCCGACGTCATCGATGCGTCGGGATCGGAGACGTTTCAGGGAACGATCGGTGGCGTCCTACGGGCCATGAAGTGTTCGTACTCACCGACGACGTTCCCGCTGTCCGTGTCGGCGTCCGGAACCCTCAGCGGCCCCCCGGGGTCTGTTCTGACCCTCACACGCAACGTGCCGACGACGGTGGACTGCTTCAGCGGGACGCTGCGCGTGCGCGTGACGAAGTCAGGGACGTGGACCCTGAAGTTGACCCTCCCTCCGGCCGGGACCACCCCTGGTCAGCTGTTCAACGGCACCGTCTCGGGATCCCTGACCGTCCCTGCGAACGGCTTCACCGCGGACCTGTCACAGCTCTGCGCAGGCACCACGGTGACTGGCCCCACAACCGCCAAGACCTTTACGGGGACCTACGACATGAGCACGGGCGTCGTCACGGCCAGCCCGGTGCCGCAGGCATTCCCGGTCACCTACACGGGATGCACGGTCCTCAACACTCGCCTGACCAGTGCGAGTTTCCAACTGAACCCCATCATCGACCTTCAGTGGTGAATCGTATGGCCACGCGCGTCTCCGGATTACTCGCCCTGGTGTGCGCTACGGTCTTCGCCATTCCGATAGGTGCTGGGGCGAATCCGAACTGGACCCTCTGGAACGAGGGCACGAACGCACCTCTCACCAGCAGCGATGTCGTCAACGCGGCCGGGCTGATGCGCTTCCAGGCAGGCGTGGGCGGTACGAATGCCACCATTGACTGCCGATTCACCACAGCTCAGCCACTCAGGCTCTCCACCTCCGGGCCATTCTCGGCGCCGCCCGGTGGGACGCTCACCCTCGTGGCGTCCCTCCCAACCCCGACGGTCTGCACCTCGGGAACACGGAACATTCCGACAACGGTGTCCGGACCGTGGAGTTTCACGTTGTCCATGCCGATGGCCGGTTCCGTTCCCGGCCAGCTGTACGACGACACGCTTGGCCGGACACTCAGCGTCCCGGCCAACTCCGTGACGTGGGATCTGTCGAGTGTCTGTGCCGGTACGACAGCGACGGGACCCACGTTCCCGAAGTCGTTCTCCGGCTCCTACAGTTCGGCCACCGGCTCCGACGTCGTCTCACCCGTGCCGCAGAGTTTCGCGATGAGTTACACAGGGTGCACCGTGACGAATGCGCGACTGATCGCTTCCAACCTCCTACTCGATCCGGTCGTCGACCTGCAGTGGTGACACCCATGGCCCGTCGCATCGTCTGCATCATCACCGTCGCAATAGCCGCCGTCCTCTTCACGACCCCTGGTGTCCACGCTAACCCGACATGGACTGTGGTCCCTCGGGGCACAAGCGCACCTCTCACGAACTCCGGCGTCATCTCGGCCAGCGGGACAGCAACGTTCTAGACCACAGTGAGTGGTGTGCCCACGAATTTCACGTGCAACGGGGTGTCAGCTTCGGCACACGCAACCGGCGCCACGGCAGGCGCGTCCGGTGCCGATGTCCCGTTCGGGATGACCATGCCAGGAGCGAGAACCTGCACCGCTGGCAGCCTCAACGTTCCCGCATTGTTCTCGGGCACTTGGACGTGGTCGCTCACGCGGCAGGTGGGTCGCACACCCATTGCGACACGTACACCTCAGGCACCCGGTTCGAGCGCAGATTTGGCGGTAACGGCGGCGGCGGGACACCGACCTGGCAGCACTCTGGGACGCTCCGCCCTGGTGTCAGCCGGCTGAGCGGACGTAGGCTGCGCCCCGGCCGGCGTGGATGCATTCCTGTGAGACCCTGAGAAGAGAGCCCGCCAGGGGCTCCCGGACGAGGGGCGCCGTACCCGGCGACGCGACAAGACGGCCCACCCAGGAGTGCACCGTCATGTCATGGATCGTCCTCGTCCTCTCCGGCGTCCTCGAGGCCGTGTGGGCCACCGCCCTCGGCAAGTCAGAGGGCCTGACGCGTCTCTGGCCGAGCGTCACGTTCGGCATCACCGTCGTCCTCAGCATGCTCGGCCTCTCCTACGCGATGCGCGACCTGCCCGTCGGCACGGCGTATGCCGTATGGGTCGGCATCGGCGCGGTGCTCACCGTCGCCTACGCCATGGCCACCGGGGACGAACCCGTCTCGGCCGTCCGGATACTGCTCGTCGGCATGATCATCGCCGGCGTCATCGGCCTCAAGCTCACCCACTGACGCAGCCGAGGATCACTGCGTCTCAGCGGCGATGTCGATAACTCGCTGAGGAACCTCAAGGTTGGCCTTCGCGCCGGCCGCGATCATCACGCGTGCCGCGGCTCGCTGGTTGGCCCGAGTGGTCACAAAACGCCGTGTGCCTCGCGCCGCGGTGCTTGGGCGCTCTGGCTTCGTCGTGCGTACGCGCGACTCAGATGCGTCTGCGTCAGTCATGATCGGACTCCTCACGTTGCTCCCATGCTCCACCGCGTGCCGGTGCGTCGTCCATCACCCGGAACTGCGACAGTGTCAATTGCCACGTCTCGCCCTCCGGAGCGTGGAGACCTCGACCTCGTAGCGGCTGGCCGCTCCCCCGGGCGTCCGGAAGAACCGTCGCCGCAGCGCGCCCGTCACCTCGACCCGGTCACCGTCGCCGAGGCGCAGCGCCGTCCGCCGCGTCGACGCCGACCAGCAGGCCAGGTCGATCGTGTCGACGGGGCCTCCCCCGGATCGCGCCACAACGAGACGTAGAGTGACGAGGACGTCCCGGCTCGGCAGCGTCCGCTCCTGCGGGTCCCCACTGACCCTTCCGGCCAGCTCGACCCGGTTCACCGTCGCCTCGACCGGCGCCGTGCCCCTCTTCGTCGTTCCCTTGCTTGTCGTCACCACGACACACCTCTCCCCTTCCGCGGCAGGCGCCGCACCGGCATACCGTCGCCTCCCAAAGCGACCAGCGCCAGCGGTGACCCGCGCGCCTGTGGACGACGCGCGGCATACCCGCGTCCTGTGGACAACCCGGCCGACCGTGGAACACTGCTCGACATGAGTGATCGGGCCCAGAACGGCGTGCTCGCAGGACTCCTCGTCCTCACCCTCGTCCTCGTGGGGTTCTCGCTGCGCTCCCAGGACGAGCCCGCGACGCCCACCGAGGCCAACCGCCCGACCACGACGTCGAGCGCCCCCTCGACCCCGACGGCCTCACCGTCCCCGAGTGCCAGTGCCGGTGGGACGGTCGCCTTCCTCGGTGACTCCATGGCCGAAGGCGACAGCGCCAGCGCACCCGCGAAGCGGTGGACCTCCCTCGTCGCCGCCGAGCTCGGCCTCAAGGAGGTCAACCTCGCCCACGGCGGCACCGGCTACCTGCGATCGGGCAAGCCCGGCTCCTGCGGCGAGCAGGCGTGTCAGAGCTTCGAGGACTCCGTCGCCGACGTCGTCAAGGCCAAGCCCACCGTCGTCGTCGTGAGCGGCGGCGGCAACGACACGGGTATGCCGTCCGCGGACGTGCGTGCCGCCGTCACCGACACCTTGACCTCCCTGCGCAAGGGGCTCCCGGACGCGAAGATCTATGCCGTGACGCCGTGGTGGGACCAACGGCCCGAGCCCGAGACCCTCGACGCGCTGGTGACTGCGGTGGAGACGGCGGCGAAGGAGGCCAAGGTGACCTACCTCGACACCGGCCAGCCCCTCGTCGGCAAGCCCGACCTCATGGCCGCTGGCAGCAACGACCCCGACGACGACGGCCACGCTGCGCTGGCGGCGGCCGTCACGAAGGCCATCGACGGGGCCCCGTCGAACTGACGGTCCACCCGTCGATGCGGTCGGTCTGGTCGCCCTGGTCCGTGCGGGCTGGTCCTGGCGGAGGGTTTCCCACAGGCTGAACCGAACCCCTGACAACTTCGCTGCGCTCGTCTAGGGTTGATCGGGTGGGCCACGTCAGGTCCACGCGTGCAGGGGCGCACCGTGCGCACCGGAGAGTGACGTGATGCAACGCAAGGGACTGTCGCACCTCGCGGCGGTGACGGTCACGGGGGTGGCCGCAGCGACCTTCGCCCTCGGGACGGCCTCGGCTGCCCAGCCGATGACCGGTGCGCCGCAGCTCGTGATGGAGCCGACGAGCTCCGCCGAGCCGACGCCGAGCGAGCCGTCCCCCTCGACGTCGACGACCTCCCCGGCCCCGAGTCCGACGAGCCCCAGCCCGACACCCTCGACGAGCTCGCCCACGAGTCCGACGCCCAGCACGACGACACCGCCGCCCTCGGGCTCGACCACGCCGAAGCCGACCCCCACGGCCACCCCGCGCCCCCCGCTGCCGTGGGAGCCGCCGCCTCCGGGCGCGCCGAGCAAGGGGCGCGGCAGCTTCAACGACGACGTCGTCCTCAACACCGCCCAGGTCAAGGACCAGATCGCGGCGGCCGAGCAGATCTGGGCGCAGATCATGGCCTCCAACACCGGCCTCGCGACCGCGCTCAAGGAGCTCCAGACCCAGGCCGCCAAGGCCAACGCCCTCCTCGAGTCCCTGACCAAGGCACGTGCCGCCGAGGCTGCAGCCAAGGCGTCGGCCGACCAGGCCAAGATCGAGCTCGGCGTCCTCCAGGGACGGCTCGACCGGCAGCGCGCCATCGTGCGCGAGTGGGCCTTCCGCGCCTACAGCGAGGGCGGCTCCGCCGACCTGATGAACATGCTCGACGCCATGGAGGCCGACGAGGCGGAGGTCGGTGACCCGCTCGGTGACCTCTCCTACCTCACCGACCAGCGGGTACGCGCCGTCGACGAGGTGCGCACCCTCACGGCCCGCCAGCAGGAGCTCACGGCCAACCGGGCGGCGGCGCAGAAGACCGCCACCGACGCCGCGGCCAAGATCGTCGCGGAGAAGGCCGAGCTCGACAAGGTCGTCAAGGGCCAGCAGGCGCAGCTCACCGCCCTGCAGAAGAACTTCTCGGCCGACGTCGCGAAGGCCGGTCCCATCGCGGCATACCTCGCCGGCATCCAGACCCCCGAGGCGAAGGCCGCGTTCGAGAAGCTGCAGAAGGCGCTGGGAGCCAACCTCTCCGTCGGCGCCTACGGCAAGCCGTGCACGACGTCCGACGTCACCTACCCCAACGGGCTCATGCCCGACTCGGCCCGGTGCCCGCTCTGGCAGGCCCCCGGCGAGTCGATGGCCCCGCGCGCCGCGGCCGCGTTCAACGCGATGAGCCAGGAGTACGCGCGCCAGACGGGCTCGCCCATCTGCGTCAACGACTCCTATCGCTCGCTCGCCCGGCAGTACGTCACCAAGGCGAAGAAGGGCAAGTTCGCCGCCACCCCCGGCCGGAGCAACCACGGCTTGGGCATGGCCGTCGACCTGTGCGGCGGCATCCAGAGCTTCGGCGACCCGGCGCACCTGTGGATGAAGCAGAACGCGCCGCTGTATGGCTTCTTCCACCCGAGCTACCTGGGGCCGAACTCCTCGACCCCGGAGCCGTGGCACTGGGAGTTCGCCGGCTGAGCGCCGGCGAACCGAACGTCCCGCCCCGACGCCGTCCCGGTATGAGTAGCCGTACTCGTCACATCCGTCCCGCGCGTGTGCGACAGTTCGGCACATGACGACGCAGTCCGCTCCTCCCCCGACGCGCGAGGACTACGCCAGCACCGCGGCATACCAACGTTCCTGGTACTGGTACGACTGGGCGAACTCGGCGTTCGTCACGACGACCGCGACGGTGCTCTTCGGCCCCTACCTCACCGCGGTGGCGACGGAGGCGGCCTGCCCCGACCTGCCCGAGGGCGCGACCTGCACCAACGACCTCAGCGTGATGGGCCTGCCCGTCGACCCGGGGTCGCTGCACCCGTACACCGTCGCGCTGTCGACGTTCATCGGCGCGATCCTGCTGATCTTCGTCGGCGCCATCGCCGACCGCACCAAGCGTCCGGCCCGCCTGCTCGGGCTCTTCGCGGGCATCGGCGCGGTCGCCGCCTCGCTCATGTACTTCGTCCAAGGCACGAACTGGGCGCTCGGCGTCGTCCTGCTCACCATCGCGAGCATCTCGCTGGGGGCCTCGCTCGTCGTCTATGACGCGCTGCTCGTGCGCATCACCCACCCCGACGACCGCGACAAGGTGTCGTCCCGCGGGTGGGCACTGGGCTACCTCGGCGGTGGCCTGCTGCTCGCGGTGAACTTCCTCATGCTGAGCAACGAGGACGCCTTCGGTGGGACGGCGAACGCGGTGCGGATCAGCATGCTCATGGCCGGGCTCTGGTGGGGGCTCTTCACGCTCATCCCGGTGCTCGGCATGTGGCAGCTGCGGGGCGTGGAGCGGCCCGTGGTGGCCTCGCGTGCCGGCGTCGTCGGGGGGTCGCTGCGCCAGCTCGCCGACACCTTCCGGCACCTGGTGACGCTCAAGCAGACGCTGCTCTTCCTCGTCGCGTACATGTTCTTCAACGACGGCATCCAGACCGTCATCGGGCAGTCCTCGCTCTACGGCACCGCCGAGCTCGGGTTCCCCGAGACGACGATGCTGACGCTGTTCCTCATGGTGCAGTTCGTCGCGTTCGGCGGTGCGCTGCTCTTCGGCCGCGTCGCGCGGCGGTATGGCGCGTGGCGGAGCGTGCTCGTCGGGCTCGGCATGTGGGTGCTCGTCATCGTCGCGGCGTACTTCGTGCCCGAACGGGCGACGGGCGCGCTGTTCGCCCTCGGCGTCGGCATCGGCCTCGTCCTCGGAGGCACCCAGGCGCTGTCCCGCTCGCTGTACTCCCAGCTCGTGCCGCGGGACCGGGAGGCGGAGTTCTTCTCGCTCTACCAGGCGCTGGAGCGGGGCACGTCGTGGTTCGGCGCGGTCATCTTCGGCGTCGTGCACCAGGTCACCGACTCCTACCGGCCGGCGATCGTCGCGCTCGTCGTGTTCTTCCTCCTCGGCGGGGCGCTCCTGTCGAGGGTGGACATGCGCCGCGGCATCCGCGAGGCCGGCAACGAGATGCCGGCGGTCGTCTGACCCGCCTCGCCCTCGCCCTCGCCCCAAGATTCCCGCCCCATGCGAGAACCATGAGCGAGGTGCAACTTCCGTAGTCGCACCTCACTCAAGGTTCCGCTCCGTCGGGTGGGCTGGAGGCCCCGCGCGGCCTTGTGGATGAGTTCGCGTCGGCTACCCGTTGTCCGGTAGGCTGAAGGGTCGCGCCGTGATGGCGTGACATCGGTCACAGGGGGACCCCGAAGCCCGCGAGGGCGAGCGGCGAAGACACAGCCGCGTGCGGAACAACGGTCGAGGTTCGACCGTTTTCACCTGTGACACCCGACGTCGCCAGTCCACCGTCGGGATCCACGATTTCGTTGGGAGAACCCCCATGGCAGAACGCAGCCTGCGCGGCAGCCGACTCGGTGCCCTGAGCATGGAGACGGACGAGAACGTCGTCCCGAGCGAGCGCCAGATCACGACCTACCTGTGCCCCCAGGGCCACAAGATCGAGCTTCCCTTCTCCGTCGAGGCCGAGATCCCGCCAGTGTGGGAGTGCCGCTGCGGCGAGGAGGCCAAGCTCGTCGGTGGTGGCCCCGAGCCCGAGGCCAAGCCGGTCAAGCCGGCCCGTACCCACTGGGACATGCTGCTCGAGCGTCGCTCCATCCCCGAGCTCGAAGAGCTGCTCGAGGAGCGTCTCACGCTCCTGCGCGCCTCCCGCGGTGAGAAGCCGGGCAAGAAGAAGACCGCCTGACGCTTCCCCTTCCGTCGACGACCCGAAGCGGTCGAGCGCGACCACAGACCAGCTCGGGAAGTCGACCACAGACCAGGTATGCCGTGTGCCCACCCCTCGGGCGCACGGCATACCTGCATCTCCCCCACCTATTGCGCAGACTTCGCACCTCACCACGACTTATTGCGCAGACTTCGCGTGCGAAGTCTGCGCAATAAGTCGTGGTGAGGTGGGGCGGGTCAGTCGATGACTTCGCCGCGGATGGTGCCGCCCGCTCCCCCGTTGCCCGTGCCGTAGCCGCCGCCGGGGCCCGCCGCCCCGCCGGTGCCAGGGCCGGACCCGGGACCGAAGCGGCCGCTTCCGAACGGGCTGACCAGCAGCACGCGGCTCGCGACGAACGCCTCGAGCAGCCGCCGCGCCACCCCGCGGGTGAACGGCAGGATGAAGAACAGCCCGATGACGTCACTGACGAACCCGGGCAGGAGCAGGAACGCGCCACCGATGAGCACGAGCGCACCGTCGGCGATCTCCCGGCTCGGCGGCCGACCTGTCGCCGACGCCTCCCGCAGCGCTCGCCACGACCGCGAACCCTCGCGGCGCATGAGCCACGTCCCGAGCAGCGTCAGGACGAGCAGGGCGAGCAGGGTCCACCCGATGCCGATGGCCTTGCCGACCATGACGAGCACGGTGATCTCGATGATTGGGGCGAGCACCAGCCCGACGAGGACCCACGTGAGCCAGCGCGGACGTCGCTGACGCCGCGCATACGGGGTGGATCCGATCGACTGGTTCACAACCTGTGCCAACGACCGCGCCCACCGAGGCGTTCCCGCAGCTGCTCCGCCCGGTGCTCGACGCCCCACACGGTGATCCGCTGCAGTGACTCGCGCACGATGCCGCCATCCATCTTCGAGTCCCCCACCTCGCGCTCGACGAAGGTGATCGGCACCTCGACGACGGTCAGCCCGGCATGGACCGCGCGCCGGGTGAGGTCGACCTGGAAGCAGTAGCCGGCCGACTCGACACTGCCGAGGTCGAGCGCGCGCAACGCATCCGCCCGGTAGACCCGGTACCCCGCCGTCGCGTCACTGACGTCCATGCCGAGGAGCAGCTTGGTGTAGAGGTTGCCGCCGACGCTGAGGACCTTGCGGTGCGTCGGCCAGTTGACGATCTCGCCGCCGGGCACCCAGCGCGAGCCGATGACGACGTCGGCGTCCTGCGCGGCGTCGAGCAGCTTGTGCAGGTCCTCCGGACGGTGCGAGCCGTCGGCGTCCATCTCGACGACGGCGTCGTAGCCCTGCTCCAGCGCCCAGCGGAACCCGTGGAGGTATGCCGCGCCGAGACCTTCCTTGCCGGTGCGGTGGATGACGTGGACCTGTCCGTCGGCGGCGGCCAGCTCGTCGGCGACGTCACCGGTGCCGTCGGGCGAGTTGTCGTCGAGGACGCAGATGTCGACCTGCGGCACGGCGCCGCGGACTCGCTCGACGATGCGCGGGAGGTTGTCGCGCTCGTTGTAGGTCGGGATGAGCACGACCACGCGGTCGAGGCTGGGGTACTGCGTCAACGTCGTCCTTGCTGGCTGGGGTCGCGGCCCACTGCGAGGGGCGCGCGACGAGGGTCAGAAGTTCTCCGCCCGACCCTAACCGTTCCCCCGACCCCACCTCCGGCTGATGGCGCAATGTTCGCATCCGACGCGGAGCGAGGATGCGAACATTGCGCAATCAGTTCTGTGCGCCCGTTCCGGGCGGCCCGTTCCGGGGAGAAAATGGGCATGCGGGTGCCTGTTCACGTCGGCCGACATTGACCCTTGA
>NZ_PVTI01000051.1 GCF_003002895.1 Knoellia remsis
AGAGGTTCACTCGAAGGATCACGCGGTGACCGCACCTACGTGCGTAGGGACACGCTCACCGGTGTCGTCGTACACCAACCCTATGGACTCAACTGGACTGGACGCCGATGCGGTCCCCCAAGAAGACAATTTTCACACTTTGGATGATCACAGCTCAACCACCTTCACGTGAACCGGCGACGTCTCCGGATGGAGTCGGGAGTACTCGTTTGCACGATCGCTCAACGAGTCAATCACGGACCTGTGGGAGGACGTTGCCGATCCCTCGGGGATCACGATCTCCAGCGTTCGAGATACGAGAGAATCCGGCCGAACCAAGATGTCTTGCCGAGACACGGGCAGAGCACGAACCACTGCGTCGAGGTAGCGGTTCAGGCGACGTTCGACGGCTGCTGGATTGTCCGCGTACGACGCTGCCCGCAGGTCGATGGACTTGATGGATGTCGCATGCTGACCATCGAAGCGGTCGAAGACACGGAACCCGTAGGGCAGGTTCCCACCCTGCATGGCCTCGGCGATGTAGCCGCGGGCGAACGGGCTGATGCCCCACATCTCCTCGATCGAGTTCGCCGAGTGCTTCTGGATGAGCTGCTCGGCCCGCACGAGACCTTCCTCGGCGGCCTCCCGCATCGCGAGGCCCTGTGAGCCACCGGGACCCCGGATGTTCGAGAGCACCTCGCGACCGAGCAGGACGCCCATGGCCGCCGCTGCGGACGATGGGTCCAGGCCCAGCTGCCACGACCACGTGTTCGTCGCCGACTTCCACGCCTTGGTCAGCGCCGGGCTGTTCGGCCCCGAGGCCATCAGCAAGACCTCGCCGGCCCCCACCAGAATGCCGGCGCCAGCCTCGCGCGACACCTGGGGATCCCGGTTCCACATGCCGATCGCGTACCACGTCTCCGGGTCGCTCAGGGTGCCCCAGTTCGACTCGACGAACCACGCCATCGGGGACACCCACCGTGCCCCTCGTAGCGCCTGCTGCCACACCGAGTCCTTGGGAGGCTCCGCCGCCTCCAGCGCACGTGCCGCCGTCTCGCCAGCTGCCCTGACCTCTGTCCGCGCCACCTCGAGGACCGTGACGGCACGCTCCATCTCGGAGGTGCCTGCGGTCGTGTTCGGCTCGACATACACCCGGATGCCCTGTGCCCGCATCTCCGCTCGTTGGCGCCGCGCGTTCTCCTGCGCCGCAACCTGCTTCTCCAGACCTGTGTCGTAAAGCGTGCGTGCGTACTCCGCCGACGCCCGGCCACTTCGCGCTCTGCTCCAGTCGCGCTTCGCGCCATGCCTCGTATGCCGCGCCGGTCCACAGAGCTTCGACCTTGAGAAGTCCCGTGTCGACGACGCGACACGCCGCGCCCCAGGTGTCGAGCACCTCGGCGGTGGCGAAGAGGGCACCGACGTCACCCGGCACCAGCTGCATCGGCGACAGGCCTGCCGCCAGGTCGCTGCGGGCGCTCACTTCGGCACCCCGGTCATCCGGTCGACGGCCTCGTCGTCGGCATCGGCATAGGTGCGGGCGCACAGACGGAGGCCATCAGCCATCGCGGCGTTCTCGTCGGTGAGGTCCCCGATCGCGGTGGACCATGTGGCACCGAACGAGTCCAGGGCCGCGTCAAGAGCCGAGGACCCACTCGGTCCGAGGTCGGTCAGTTCCTCGAGAGCTCTGCCCTCTGCAGCGGTCTGCAATCCATCGATCGCGGCAGCAGCGTCGCGGATCGTGTCGAGGTCCGCAGAGAAGTCATATGAGGCCATGGGCGTTCTCCCGCCTTGCAATTCGGCTCGTTGGGGTCACACGAGCCATGCAAGCAGGATTCGCAAAATCGGCCGTGGACTTATCCACAGGCCCCGAGGTGCGGGTCCCGCTGATCAGAGGCCGAGAGGACAGGACTCCGGCGCCAACGCGAAGGCCGCGTACCTCGAGCAGGGGAGCGGACGGCATACGCGCCCGAAGAGTGCCTTTGCTCCAAGATCTCGGAGCAAAGGCACCTCTCGGGACACCCCACCGAGAGAGCGCGTCAGGTGAGCAGCAACCGGTCCAGCCGGCGCCGCACGAGCCACAGCCCGAACAGCCCCATGACCACGAGATACCCGACCGACACCAAACTGGCCGACGTCACCGCCCCCGTCGTCAGCTCGCGGCACAGCACGACCCCGCGATAGAGCGGCGTCGCCTCGACGACCCAGCGCAGCACCCCGTCACCGAACGCGTCGACGGGGAAGAACGTCGCCGAGAAGAGGAACATCGGCAGCTGTGCGAGCGTGATCTTGTCGAAGTCCTGGAACGACGTCATGTACGTCGTGAGCCCCATGCACACCGCGCTGAACGCGAACCCGATGAGCAGTGTCGCCGGCAGCGCGAGCACCGCCCACCACGAGTGCACCAGCCCCATCGCGAGCATGACGAGCAGGAACGCCGCCGAGTACACGCCCCCGCGCAGCTGCCCCCACACGATCTCGCCGCGCGCGATGTCGGCGGTCGTGAGCGGCGTGGCGAGCATCTGGTCGTAGAGCTTCTCGTACTTGAGCTTGAAGAAGACGTTGAACGTGCTGTCCATGAGCGCACCGTTGAACGCGCTCGCGGCGAGCATCCCCGGCGCGACGAACGCGGCATACGGGATCTGCTGGCCGTTGAACGTGAACGAGTCGATGAGCGCGCCGACCCCGATGCCGATGGAGAGCAGGTAGAAGACCGGCTCGAGGAAGCCGGTGACGAAGAGCTTCCAGTGCCGCTTGTACGTCGTGTAGTTGCGGAAGGTGATGACCGACAGGGCGCCCGTCGGTGACAGGGGTGTGTGGCTCATCAGTCGCTCAGCCTCCGCTCCAGGCCTTGGATCGCCCACAGCCACCCGGCCACGGTGATGGCCACGAGGACGGTCACGTTCAGCAATGCGACCGGCCCGTCGAGCGTGTCGAGGCACAGCATCCGGGTGAGGTTGACGCCGTGCCACAGCGGCACCGCCTGCGCCACCTTCGACAACACGTCCCCGAGGTTCGCCACGGGGAAGAACGCGCCCGAGAAAAGCGACATCGGCACCACCCCGAGCCGGAAGACCAGCCCGAACGCCGCCTCGTCCCGCAGCCGCGTGCTGATCCCGAAAACCACTGTGGCAAAAGCCATTCCGACGAGCACGACGACGAAGAACGCCGCCACCGGACCCCACCACGTCGCGAACACCCCGAACGGCGCGAGCACGAGCAGGAACACCGCGCACGCCGACGCCACCCGCGCCAGCACGAACATGAGGTGCGCGTTGACGATGTCGCGCGCGGTGAGCGGTGTCGCGAGCTGCGCGTAGTACGTCTTGTGCCACTTGATGCCGCCCATGACAGGGTAGGTCGTCTCGCCGATCGCCAGCGTCATCGCGTGCGTCGCGACGAGCCCGGGCACGATGAACGCGAGGTACGACGTCGCACCCTCGAGCCGCGCCGGGTCGACGTCGATGAACCCACCGAGCAGCACCCCCATCGCGAGCACGTAGAACAGCGGCGCGACGAAGCTCGAGATCACCCCGCCGCGCCACGTCCGCTTGTACGCGGTCCACCAGTAGTCGGCCTGCCGCACCATCCCCTGCGCGATCGAGAGTCTTCCGTATGCCGGTGAGTCGCCGTATGCCGGCCCCTCGCCGTATGCCGTGTGCGCGCCGGTGTCGGTGGTCGCCATCAGTCGACCAGGCTTCGACCGGTGAGGCGCAGGAAGACGTCCTCGAGCGATGAGCGCCGGACGAGCGTCGCGACCGGAGTGAGGCCGCGCTCGTGCACCTGCGCGAGGACGTGCTCGCCGTCGTCGGTGTAGACGAGGAGCCGGTCGGGCAGCACCTCGACCCGTTCGCCGAGGTCGGCGACCTTGTCGGCGATCGCCTCGTGCTCCCCGACGCCGAACCGGAGCTCGGCGACCTCGCGCGTCGAGTGGGCGGCGATGAGCTCGCGCGGCGATCCCTCGGCCGCGATGAGTCCCTTGTCCATGACGACGAGCCGGTCGCACAGCTGCTCCGCCTCGTCCATGTAGTGCGTCGTCACGACGAGCGTCACCCCGGCCTGCTTGAGCCGGAAGAGCTGGTCCCACAGCACGTGCCGCGCCTGCGGGTCGAGCCCGGTCGTCGGCTCGTCGAGGAGCAGCAGCTCGGGCCGGTTGATGAGCGAGCGGGCGATGGTGAGCCGGCGTTTCATGCCACCGGAGAGGTCCTCGACCTTGGCCTTCGCCTTGTCGGTGAGGTTGGCGAACTCGAGCAGCTCGGCGGCGCGCTCGCGGCAGGTGGCGCGGTCGATGCCGAAGTACCGCCCGTAGATGAAGAGGTTATCGACGACGTTGAGCTCGTTGTCGAGCGTGTCCTCCTGCGGGCACACCCCGAGGCGCGCGCGGATCGACGGCCCGTCGGTGGCCGGGTCCATCCCGAGGATGCGCAGCTCGCCGCTCGTCACCGGGCTGACCGCGGCGATCATCCGCATCGTGCTCGACTTGCCGGCGCCGTTAGGCCCGAGGAACCCGAAGACCTCGCCGCGGCGCACGTCGACGTCGATGCCCTTGACCGCCTCGAACGTGCCGAAGCTCTTGCGCAGGTCCCGCGCCGTGATCATCGACCCCGTCGCGAGGGCGTGCGCCGTCCCGGGGTCGTGCGCCGTCGCATCAGTCACGTCGACCGACCCTAGGCGAAGCCCCCGACAGAGCCCATCGACTTTCCCGTGCCGCCCCTGCCCCCGCAACCCAGACCCCGGGCTGGGTGCCACCGACGCCTGAATGGGGAGCCCTCGCTTCTCATTAATGGCTGTTATATCAGGCATTAAACGGTATAGTGGCGGGTAATCCAGCCTTTTACAAGGAGGTGGTCCCCATTCCTGGACGGAGCCGGCCCACGCGCGTTCATCGCGCCTCGACCGACATCGGCACCCACCTCGCGACGTGGCGGCGCATGCTCGATCTGACGGCGGTGCAGGTGGCCGAACGCGCCGACATCTCCCGCGACACCCTGCGCCGGCTGGAGCATGGCGACCCCGGGGTGTCCTGGGGCACAGTGCTCGCTGTCGCCCGCGCGCTGGGCGCCCTCGACCGGCTGGTGGACGCGCTCGACCCGTTCGAGACCGATCTCGGTCGAGCTCGCGCAGCCCAGAGGATCCCGCGAAGGGTGCGGCATTGAGCGAGATCGATGTCCACGTCACCGGCCCGGCAGGTACGACCAGGGCTGGCACGGCCTGGTTCACCACCGGCCGACGCGCGGTGAGCACAACGTTCGCCTACGACCCGGCATACCTCGCAACCGGTGCCGGGTACGACCTGAGCCAGACCTGCCGCGGCGAGCGGGTCAGCACTACTTCTCGGGTCTCCCCGGTGCCTTCGCCGATGCCGCCCCGGATCGCTGGGGGCGCAACCTCATCGACAAGCGCCATCGTGCCCTCCAACGGGAACGGGGACAGCGACTACCGGCCCTGACCGACGTGGACTATCTGCTCGGAGTCAGCGACATCAGTCGTCAGGGCAACCTGCGATTCGCACGTGGCTCCGGCCCGTTCCTCGAGGTTCGCGATGACGTCCCCAAGATCGTGGCGCTCCCACACCTCCTCTCAGCGTCGGACAGGGTGGTCGACTCCGAAGGGGACGAGCTGTCCGCGGTGAAGGTCTTGCTCGAGGCCGGTTCGGGGTCGCTGGGCGGTGCCCGCCCGAAAGCTTCCGTGCGAGGTGACGACGGCGTCCTCCTGCTTGCCAAGTTTCCCCATCGTGACGACGACTGGGACGTCATGGGGTGGGAGAAGACCATGCTCGATCTCGCAGGCCGGAGCGGCTTGCGCGTGCCGATCAGCCAACTGGCGAGGGTGGGCCGCCGCAACGTCCTGCTGCTCCAGCGGTTCGACCGAACCACGGGCGACGGTCGCCTCGGTTACATCAGCGCCATGACGCTTTTGGGTGCCCGTGACGGCGACGAGCGCGACTATGAGGACATCGCCGAATCCCTCTCGGAGTCGGGGGCTGCCGTCAACCAGGACCTCACCGAGCTCTTTGGTCGGGTGGTCTTCAACGTCGCCGTGCACAACACCGATGACCATCTGCGCAACCACGGCCTTCTCCGCCGACGTGGCGGTTGGACCCTCAGCCCCGTCTTCGACGTGAACCCGGACCCGGACCCGGACCGCTCCCGGAGGACCGCCATTCTCGGTGCAGCCGAACCCGGAGACGAGATTCCCGCCCTGCTTGATTTCGCGCAGACATGTCGCATGACTCGGGAACGCGCGGTCGAGGTGATTGGGCGGGTCGTGGAGGTGGTCCGCGATTGGCGGGATGCTGTCGCGGTGAACGGTATCTCGCGACGAGAGCAGTCGCGGTTCGCGGAAGTCCTTGACGACCGGGTGCGCAGGCTGACCGACCTCACCCGCTGAGCTCTCTCCTGTGACCGGGCCGAGCATGCTCGTCATCCACACCCTCAGTCTTGCAAGCCGGGAGGGCGCGAGCGATCTGAGCGCAAGGTGCGCGGACGGCATACGCTCACCTGCATGGCGGACTCGACGGAGAGGCTGGACCACCCCGCGCGCACCCTCGTCCTTGACGAGCTGCACGCGCGCACGGCGCCGCGCGTGCGACCGCCGGCGCTCGTGCTGCACCTCGCGCTGAGCCCGGCCGACGAGCCGGCGACGCGCGACCGCTCTCAGGACGTGCGCCAGCTGCGCGCGCTCGCCGGCCCGGACACGAACGTTCCCGACGGCGCGCGCCACGTGCGCTTCCAGCGCGACGGCTGGGACGTCACGTGGGAGAGCCACACCGAATTCGCCTCGTACACAGCGGTATTCGCGGGAGGCGACCCCCTGCGCACGAGTCCGCGGACGGCATACCCGGAAGGCTGGGAGGCGACCGACCCGGGAGCCCGCGTGGCCGCGGTCGCGGTGGCCGTGCTCCCGATGCCAGACTCGCCCACCACCGTCCTCGAGACCGCACGCGGGTGGCTCGAGCCCGAACGCATGGTCATCTCGCGGGTCGTCGGTGGCGCGTGTGTGCTGGCGGGGGACTTCGTCGCCGACGCGGACGGGTTCACGCGGTTCATGCTCTTCGTGCCGGACGAGATCGGGCCGGGGCGGACCGGGCGGACGGTGCAGCGGGTCGTCGAGCTCGAGACGTACCGGTCGCTCGCGATGCTCGGGTTCGCCGGCAGCCAGGAACTCGGCGCGCGGCTCACGACGCTCGACCCGAAGCTGTCGCGTCTGGTGTCGCAGCTGGACGAGCCCGAGCAGCCGGGGGAGGAGCTGCTGCACGAGCTGCTGTCGGTGTCGGCGGAGCTCGAGGGGTACGCGATGGCGCACGACTTCCGCTTCGGCGCGACGGGGGCGTATGCCGCGATCGTCGAGGACCGTGTCGCAGGGCTGGCCGAGGAACGGTTCGAGGGACGGCTGACGCTGCGCGAGTTCCTGGCCCGGCGGTACGCGCCGGCGATCCGGACCGTGACCTCGCTCGAGGCGCGACTCGGCCGGATGATCGAGCGGTCGGGCCGGGCCGCAGACCTGCTGCGGACGAAGGTCGACGTGGAGCGGCGCGCACAGAACCAGGCGCTGCTGCGTGACATGGACGCGCGAGCCGAACGGCAGGCGCAGCTGCAGCACACGGTCGAGGGCCTGTCGGTCATGGCGATGACGTACTACGCCATCGGCCTGCTCGGCTACCTCCTCGCGCCGGTCATCGAGGAGACCGGGTTGTCCAAGGTGTGGGTCATGGCGGCGCTCGTGCCGCTGGTGCTGCTGACGGCGTGGCTCGGGCTGCGGTTCATGCGGGCGCGCGTGCACCGGTCACTCGACCGCGAACACTGACGCAGGCGCTGGGCGAGCCCGGTCCACGGCGGCATTTCTGCGCCGCTGGCGCCACCGGCGCAGATCGTCGCGAGGCGCGCAGCCATGTCTGCGCCGCTCGTCAGGATCTGCGCCGCTCGTCAGGCGCCGCACGCACCGACGCGACCGGTCGTGCCGTCAGTCCCGTCATCGGGTGGAGCTGCCGAGCCTGCGCGTCGACCTCGGGCCGGGATAGTCGCCGAACTCGGCGCCGGGTCGATGGCGGAACCACGTCGCCATGGCTTCGTCAAGCTGCTCGTCGGTGATGCCCGGGTTCTCGCGACGAAGCCGCATGCGTTGCATCTCGACACCGGCATCCGCGAGGTCGAGCGCGATCCTCAGGCGCTCTTCGGGAGTGCTCGCGGACATGGTTCGAGTGTATGGCCGCCTGCCTCCCCCTTTTCCCTCGGTCGCCCTGACGCGCGGCTCACCACGGCTTCGACATCCAGCATGCCGTCCCCGAGAGGTTCCTTTGCTCCAGACGTCTGAAGCAAAGGAACCTCACGGCGCGGTGGATGGGTGCAGGATCGGTGGATGGTGCGACCCGTGGATGAGCTCACCCAGGTGGACCGCCCGGCGTGGCCGGGTCTGCGCGAGGCGATCGACGCATCCTCGTCCGACGTGCGGGTGCTCCCGGTCGAGCGCGCGACAGGGGAGCGGGTCATCGAGCGACTCCAGGTCACGGCCGCGTCGGCACTCGGTGCGCTCGCGCTCGAGACCGGCGGGATCCTCGTCGACTGCGGTTGGCTGCGCATCCTCGGCGGCGGAGCCGACGGCCTCGCCAGCCTCGCGAGCGCCAACGACCTCGAGGCCCCGACCGGTGACACGCAGCCGCCGCCCGCGCTCGTCGTGGCGTGGGACGTCATCGGCGGACGCTTCGCCATCGACGGTGGCGGGCTCGGCGTCGCGGCCGGCCAGGTCTGCTACTTCGCGCCGGACTCGCTGCGCTGGGAAGGCCTTGACCTCGGGCACGGTGACTTCGTCCACGCGATGGTCACGGGTGCGACGTCCACGTTCTACGACGGGCTGCGGTGGCCGGGCTGGGAGGACGACTGCGAGGCGCTCGCCCTCGACCACGGCTTTGCGCAGTACCCGCCGCCCTTCTCGGCCGAGGGCCAGGACCCGGCGCAGGTGTCACGCCGACCGGTCCCGATCACCGAGCTCTTCGCCTTCCACGACGACGCGGCGCGCCAGCTCGGGAGCTGACCACCCGGCATACGGAACGACCCCGGCGATGAGTCGCCGGGGTCGTTCACACGTGTGCGCAAGGGGGGATTTGAACCCCCACGCCCGTAAGGACACTGCCACCTGAAGACAGCGCGTCTGCCGTTCCGCCACTTGCGCGTGAGCCGTCCCAGTGTGCCGCACGCACCCGCCGTCCACCAAACGCCGAGTTGACTCACGCAAGATGCCCGCGTGATCGGAGTCGTTGACTCACTCGAAGATGCCCGCGTGGGTCACGATCGGGGATGGAGCTCACGTTGG
>NZ_PVTI01000052.1 GCF_003002895.1 Knoellia remsis
CGACGTATGCGAACTGTGCGCAATCAGTGGTGAGACGGGAGCGGCCGGTGACGGGACGGCATACGAACGACGTATGCGAACTGTGCGCAATCAGTCGGGTTCGGGGTGACGAGAACTGGCAATCAGTGGTGGGACGGGAGTGGTCGGTGAGGCCACGGCATACCCCCGCTGCCGGGAAGCGGCAATCAGTCGGCGGCCCCGGGGTGCACGGAATCGGCAATCAGTGGCGGTTGGGGTGAACGGAATCGGCAATGAGTCGCCAGGGGTCAGAGGGAGATGACGGCGGCGCCGGCGAGGGCGCAGACGACCCCGACCTGTTGCACGGGACGCAGCCGCTCCCCCAGCACGACCCGCGCCAGCAGGATCGTCGCGACGGGATAGAGCGACCCGAGGACCGCTGCGATCGACACCTGCCCGCGCGAGGACGCCGTCGCGAAGAGCACGTTGGCGACGAGGTCCGCCGAGCCGATGAGAGCCAGCGACAACAGGTCCCGCGGCGACACGCCGCCGACGCTCCGGCGCACCAGAGCCAGTGACCCGAACAGCACGAACGACGTCCCGCGCATCCCCCAGACGGTGTGCAACAGCGAGTCCCGCGCACCCCGGTCGAGCGCGAAGAGCGCCAGGCCGAAGCCGAGCGCCGCCAACCCGGCGAGCAGCACCGGCCGAGCCGACACCTCACCCGAGAGCTCCGGCCCCGACGCCAGCACGATGCCGACGACGGCCACGACGATCCCGAGCCACACCCACGGTGACGGTGCCTCACCGGAGGCGACGCCGAGCGCGACGGGCACGACCACCCCCATGGACGCGATCGGCGCGACGACGCCCATCGTCCCCGACGCCAGCGCCGTGTAGAACGCGACGAGCCCGCACGCGCCGGACACCCCGGCGAGGACCGACCAGCCGACCCACGGGCCCCACTGCGGTGGCGCACCCTGCACCGTCCGGACCGCGACGACGAGGCACAGTCCGACGAAGGCCAGCGCCTGGGTCACCCCGACGACAGCGACTGCCGGAAGCCGCTTCGAGACGAGTCCACCGAAGAAGTCGGCCGTTCCCCACACCGCCGAGGACGCGAGGGCGAGGAGCGACAGCATGACTGCAGCCTAGGAGGGCACCTCCGCCAACGGGTTGGCGATCGGTCCCGCGAACACCAGGCCCTCTGTCGGCTCAGCCAGGTCGAGCATCTGCTGGTTGTTGCGCAGCTGCAGGCGGTTGAGACAGCACAGGTCGAATTCGGGCGCGAACAGGTCGAGCTCGCCCCAGCGAGCGGCCAGCTCCGGGTGCGACTCCGCATACTCCTGCAGCACCTCGCGAGCCAGGCCCCAGAACTCCTCCGCGTCGAGCGCACCCTCCTCGTCGAGGACCGCCGCGAGGAACCTCAGGAAGCAGTCGACAACATCCGTGAGCACCGAGAGCGCCTGCGTCGGAGCGTCGGCCCGCACGCGCACCCTCTCGACCGCCTCGGGCAGCGCCCCGTCCCCGAAGATCGCGACCTCCTCGCCGATGTCCTTCATGAGCACCCTGTCGACGACGCCGTCCCGCAGCACGAGGATGACGTTCTCCCCGTGTGGCATGAACGCGAGCGAGTGGGCGACGAGGCAGTGGGTGACCGGCACGAGGTAGGCCTCGAGGTACCGCCTCAGCCACTCCCCCGCGGTCAGACCGCTCGCCTCCACGAGCTCGGCCGCGAACGACCGGCCTGACTCGTCCACGTGCAGCAGGCTCGCCATGGTGGCCAGCGTCTCGCCGTCCCGCAGCTGCGACACCGGACTCTCCCGCCACAGCCCCGCCAGCATCTTCAAATGTGGCGAACCGCGTTCTGCCGCAACCTCGTACGACGGGCTGCGGTACCCCACGGCAGCGTGCTCCCTCAGGACGTCGAAGCCGAGCCGCCGCAGCGTCTCGTCACCACGGACGATGCCGGCGACGTGGTCGTTGATGGCCGGGGTGACCTCCATGTAGGCCGCGGAGAGACCACGCAGGAACCCCATGTTGAGCACCGACAGCGCCGTCTTGACGTAGCTGCGCGTCGGCACCGACGTGTTGAAGAACGTCCGGATCGACTGCTGCGGCCGGTGCACGTCGTCGCCGTGGCCGAGCAGGACGAGGTCGCCACGCACCAGGTCTGCGGCGAACGTCGTCGTGAGCCGGTTGTCCCACTGCCACGGGTGCACCGGCAGCAGGTGCACGTCCGCGAACCCGAGTCCGCGTTCGACGAGCACGGACTCGAACCGCGCCAGCGTGTCCGCCGAAAACTCGCGCGCCAACAGCCGCTCCTCGCTCATCCCCGCCCCGGACGCGAAGGTTGCCAGCTCACGGCGCGCAGCAACCCAGACGAGCCGCACGTCGGGCGCGGCCTCCGGCGCGTAGCGCTCGTACTCAGCCGCGTCGAACCCGATCCGCCCGGAGTTCGCGACGAAGCAGGGGTGCCCTTCGCGCATTGCGGCCTCGACGGTGAGCAGGTCGGCTCCCACCAGCTCGCTGCTCCTGGGCTGGGGCACCGACCACCGATAGGCCTGTGCCGCAAGGGTTGCCGACACCTCCTCGAGCAGCAGTGGCAGCACGTTCGGCCCGAGCTCGAGCCGGTCGCGCAGCTCGACGAAGAGCTCGAGCGCGTCGAGATCGCGCTGCTGACCGTCGACCGTCCGGACGATCGAGTCCGCGTCGACGAGCCAGTGCTCGAGCGGCAGCACGCGCGCCGTGAACTCGTATGCCGTGCCGTCGCCTGTGCGGACGACGTACCGTCCGTCGCCCACGGGTTCCGGAGCGAGCAACCGCTCGTGGGACAGCTCCGCGAGTGCCTTGCGCACCAGCCAGCGTGTGGCGCGCGCCCAGTGCTCCGGCCGCAGATGGCTCGGCACGGTGACCGTTGGCACAGTGGCTGCCGGCACGGTGGCCGGCGGCACCGCGGGAACGTCTGGCCGGGAGGCGGGGCGGCGTGCGGGGCTCCGTGAGAACGTGAGGGTCATGCCGCATCTCCTCGATGTGCGGGCGAGGCGAGGAAGGCCTCGCGCGTGCAGAAGCTGAGCAGGGCGGTCTTGTCCGGCAGGTCGACCGGTCCGTGGGTCTCGAAGCCCGCCCAGGCGTTGAGGGCGTGGATCCGGGTGTTCTCGATGTCCGGCTCCACGACGACTCGGGTGACCGACGGATCGGCGAACAACCACGACATGACGGTCGCGAACACGGCCCGCGTGAACCCGGCCACGGGTCGGTCCGTCGGCGCGACGAGGACGTGCATGCCGACATCACCGGGACACACGGCATAGGCCGTGCCGACCGCGTCGTGGGCGGGGTCGTAGCGCTCGACGAGGAACACCGGCTCACCTCCGTCGAGACCGAGGAAGGCGTCGTGAGAGGGGTGCTCGGCGATCGCTCGGTACTCCTCGCGCACCGCCTCGAGGTCGTGGTCACCCATCTGCCAGAACCGCGACTTCGGGTGGCTCACCCACCGGTGGAGCAGCCCGGCGTCGCCCTCCGGAACCACCGGGCGCAGCGTGAACGTCCTCATGCCGACACCTCCTCGACCGCGTCGAGGGCCGGGATCTCCGGCAGCCCGAACTCCTGGTGCGCGATGCGCGTCTCGATGGGATAGACCTCGCGACCGGTGAGCCCACGAATGATCCACGAGTTGCGGTGTGCCGCCATGCCCAGGTCGGGCGCGGCGAACCCGTGCGTGTGCAGCTCGGCGTTCTGCACCCAGATCGGCGGTCCGTCGACGTCGACGCGGTAGTCCCGCTTCACGTCGAACCGACCGCGCTCGTCCCAGCGGATCCGGTCCGCGACCGGAGCAAGGAACGCCGGCACCTCGTGCCGGTACCCCGTCCCGAGGACGACACCGTCGGCCTCGAGCACCCGCTCCTCGCCGGTCTCGTTGTGCCGCAACGTCATCCGATGGACGCCGTCGGCGCCGGTCGACGAGTCCACGACCTCTGTCCCGGTGAGCATCCGCACCCGGGGCCGACCGTCGATCCCACGGGCGTAGAGCAGCTCGTAGATCTCGTCGACGAGGTCGGCCGAGATGCCCTTGTAGAGCGGGGCCTGCGACCCGACGAGCGCGTCGCGCCGTGACTGCGGCAGCCCGTGCACGTGGTCGATGTAGTCGGGCGAGGTCAGCTCGAGCGTGAGCTTGGTCAGCTCCAGCGGGAAGAACCGCGCCGAGCGCGTCACCCAGACGACCTCGCGATCGCGTCCGTCGTCGACGGTGAGCAGGTCGCGGACCACCTCGGCCGCGCTCTGGCCGCTGCCGACGACGACCACTCGCCGCCGGTCGAGCAGCGACTCGCGCCGCCGCAGGTAGGTCGAGTTGTGCGCGTCCGCGGGCAGGCCGGCGCAGCCGGTCGGGACGTACGGTGTGGTGCCGGTGCCCACGACGAGTGAGCGGGCGGCATACCGCTGCTCACCCTGCGGCGTGGTCGCCGCGACGACCCAGCCGCGCGACCCCTCGTCGAAGGTCACCGAGGTGACCCGCGTCGAGAGTCGTATGCCGTCCAGCCGGTTCGCGACCCAGCGCAGGTAGGCGTCGAACTCCCGGCGGAGCGGGTAGAACGACTCGCGGATGTAGAAGGGGTAGAGCCGGCCCGTCTCTTTGAGGAAGGCGAGGAACGAGTGGCGCGAGGTCGGGTCGGCCATCGTCACGAGGTCGGACATGAACGGGGTCTGCAGGCGGCTGTCCGGCAGCAGCATCCCGGGGTGCCAGGCGACGTCGTCGCGTGCCTCGAGGAAGACCGCGTCGACGTCCTCGACCGGTTCGAGCAGCGCGGCGAGACCGAGGTTGAACGGGCCGAGCCCGATGCCGATGACGTCGTGCATCACGCGACCTCCTCCCCTGCGCTCGAGCCGGCGACACCGGACGTCACGAGCTCTCGCCCGTCGTCGAACGCGTCCTCGGCGTGGGCGGCGAGGAGGTCGCAGACCTCAACGAGCTCCCGCAGCTCGACCGTCGGGTTGAGGATCGTGAACTTCAGCCAGGTCTCCCCATCGAGCTTGGTCGACGCCACCACCGCCTCACCCAGTGCCATGACCGCCTCTCTCGCCGCCGTGTTCGCGGCGTCGACCCGCAGGACGTCCTCCCGGTCCGCGCGCTCCTCCGGCAACCACCGGAAGACCACCGTGCTGAGCACCGGGTCGACCGCCACGGTGAACCGTGGGTCGAGCCGCAGGTGCCGGGCCAGTGCCGCGGCGAGGTCGATCGCGCCGTCGAAGAGCTCGCCGACGCGGTCGGCGCCCATGGCCCGCAGGGTGAACCACAGCTTGAGGGCGTCGAAACGACGCGTCGTCTGCAGGCTCTTGTCGACCTGGTCGCCGATGCCGCGGCGTTCGGCGTGCTCGACGGGGTTGAGGTAGTCCGCGTGGATGGTGACGTGCCGCAGGGTCGTCCGGTCCCGCACGAGCACGGCACTCGAGCTCACCGGCTGGAAGAACGACTTGTGGAAGTCGACCGTCACGGAGTCCGCGCGGTCGATGCCGGTGAGCAGGTGACGGCGCGTCACCGAGGCGAGCAGGCCGCACCCGTAGGCCGCGTCGACGTGCAGCCACAGGTCGTGGGCCAGCGCGACGTCGGCGATCTCGGTCAGCGGGCCGATACTGCCGAAGTCGGTCGTGCCCGCCGTCGCGACGACGGCGCACGGCAAGTTGCCCGCGGCCCGTTGTGCGGACACCTCCTCGACCAGCGCACCGACGCACATCCGCCGGGCGTCATCGGTGTGCACTGTGACGACCGCGTCGGGAGCGAGCCCGAGGAGCGCCGCCGCGCGCTCGATGCTGAAGTGGCTCGCCTCCGACGTGAAGACGCGCAGCCTGGTCAGGGCCTCGGCCCGCGGGAGCTCGGGGTGGGCTGCCAGCATCTCGTCGCGGGCGAGGAGCAGGGCCTGGAGGTTGGACTGCGTGCCCCCGCTGGTGAAGATGCCGTCGGCGTCCGGGCCCAGCCCGGCGCGCTCTGCCGTCCACTCGACGAGCCGCCGTTCGATGAGCATCGCGCCCGCGCTCTGGTCCCACGTGTCGAGGGAAGCGTTCACCGTCGCGAGCATCGCCTCGGCGGCCACGGCCGGCACCGCGACGGGACAGTTGAGGTGGGCGACGTAGCGGGGATGGTGGAACCACACGGCGTCGCGCAGCCAGAGCCGCTCGACCTCGGCGATCACGAGGTCGAGGTCTCCGAGCGGGGCGTCGAGGTCGACCTCGGCCACGGCCCGACCGAGCGGCTCGGGCCGGGCGCCGGTGAACGGTCTCGCCGCGCCGGCCAGCGCCGCCGACGCGGCACTCGCGGAGCCGACCACCGCTGCGGCACAGGCGTTCGCGGTCCGTGCGGTGAGAAGGGACAGGGCGGTCGGCGTCTCGTCCGGCAACATGAGGTGAGCCTAACCTTACTTAGGGTCACCTGAGCAACCCCAGTCCGGGAGGCGGCGCAGCCCCGGCGTGCCCTCTCCCGGGAAGGTGCGCACGCGGCATACCCTCATCGGGTGGCAACCCGCACCCTTCCCGGCCGCGAGTCCCCCGAGTTCAGCGACGCGCTCGAGGCCCTGCGGCACGCCCGGCTCCGTCCGGAGATCCGGGTCACCGAGGTGCCCGCGCCCCAGCGCATCGCGCCGTATGCCGTCGCGCTCACCGCGGACGTGCTCGGCTCGGCCGGCGAGGACGAGGAGCTGGCCTCGGGTCGGTTCGTCCTCCTGCACGACCCCTCGTCCCCCGAGCCGTGGGGCGGACCATGGCGGGCCGTGACCTTCGCGCGCGCCGAGCTCGAGCCCGAGCTCGCCGCCGACCCGCTGCTCGGCGAGGTCGGCTGGAGCTGGCTCGTCGACGCCCTCGCCGGTCGCGGCGTCGAGGCCAGCGCCGAGGCCGGCACGGTGACGCGCGTCGTCAGCCAGAGCTTCGCCGGGCTCGCCGACCGGCCGGCGAGCGTCGAGATGGAGGTCCGCGCGTCCTGGACCCCCATCGGTCCCGACGCCGGTGCGCACCTGCTCGCGTGGTCGGACCTGCTCTGCACGATCGCCGGCCTCCCACCGCTTCCCGAGGGTGTGGTCGCCCTGCCCGGACCGCGACGCTGAGATGACGGACACCGAACGATCCGACGCCGAGCCCGAGGCGGCGCCCGACCCGCCGCCCCCGGTCCCGCTGGACGCGCCGGCGGAGGGCACCCCCGACGTCGTCGACACCGAGCGCGGCCTCACCGCAGCGGCCGAGGCCATCGCCGCCGGTGAGGGACCCGTCGCCATCGACGCCGAGCGCGCGTCCGGCTACCGCTACGGGCAGCGGGCCTATCTCGTCCAGGTGCGCCGTGAGGGTTCGGGCACCTGGCTCATCGACCCCATCGCATGCCCCGACCTCAGCCCGCTCGACGACGCCATCGGTCGCGCCGAGTGGATCCTGCACGCGGCGACCCAGGACCTCGCCTGCCTCGCCGAGGTCGGGCTGCGCCCGCGCCAGCTCTTCGACACCGAGCTCGCGGCCCGGCTGCTCGGGCTGCCCCGGGTCGGCCTCGCCGCCGTCGTCGAGCACTACCTCGGCCTCGCCCTGGCCAAGGAGCACTCCGCCGTCGACTGGTCGACGCGGCCGCTGCCCGAACCGTGGCTGCGCTATGCCGCCCTCGACGTCGAGGTCCTCACCGACCTGCGCAACCTCATGGGCGTCGACCTCGCCCAGCAGGACAAGTCCGAGTGGGCGCAGCAGGAGTTCGACGCCCTCCTCGACTGGGCCCCGGCCGAGCGCTCCGACCCGTGGCGACGCACCAGCGGGATGAACGCCATCCGCAGCCGCCGCGGGATCGCGGTCGTGCGCGAGCTCTGGTACGCCCGCGACGACATCGCCCGCGAACGCGACACCTCGCCGGGTCGCGTCCTGCCCGACGCCGGTCTGGTCGCCATCGCGTCCGAATCCCCGACGACGACCGCCGACCTGCCGAGCGGACACCGGGCCATCCAGCGCTATGGCCGCCAGTGGGTCGCGGCCGTCCGACGGGCCAATGCCATCGACGAGGCCGACCTGCCGCCGCGCACGCTGCGCTCGGACGGCCCGCCACCGGCCCGCTCCTGGGCCGACAAGGACCCCGTCGCGGCCGCCCGTCTCGCCGACACCCGGGCCGAGCTGACGACCTTCGCGCAGCAGCACTCCATCCCGGTGGAGAACGTCTGCTCGCCCGACCCCCTGCGCCGGGTCGTGTGGCGCCCCCCGTCCACGCCGGACGAGGCATCCTTCGCCGCGGCTCTGCGCGAGCACGGCGTGCGCCGCTGGCAGGCCGGGATCGTCGCCCCGATGCTCGAGCGCGCGTTCGCCGCGAACCCGGACGCGGCGGCGGACACGCCGCAACCGTGAGCGGGCGGCATACGCGCGGTGGCGCACGGCATACGCCCGGTGAGCCGGAGGCCGACGCTCGGGAAGCAGACGGCATACGCGCAGTGAGCGGCCGGCCGACACCCGGGAAGCGGGCGGCATACGCGCAGTGAGCGGCCGGCCGACACCCGGGAAGCGGGCGGCATA
>NZ_PVTI01000053.1 GCF_003002895.1 Knoellia remsis
GTGCCGCCGCCGATGGCCTTTTGGGTCATGCCCTTGGCGACCTCGGTGGCGAGGTTGCGGGAGTAGAACTCGGCGATGGTGGACATGATGCCGTGCAGGAGCATCCCCGAGGGGGTCTCGTCGATGTTCTCGGACGCGGACACGAGCATGACCCCGCACTGTTGGAGTGCGAGGTGGATGCTCACGTCGTCGGCGCGGTTCCTGGCGAGCCGGTCGACCTTGTGAACGATGCAGTACGCGACCTTGTTGGTCTTGACGTACTGGATCATCCGCATCAGTTCGGGCCGGTCGGACGACTTGGCTGAGGCTCCCGCGTCGACGAACTCCTCGACGATGCCGGCGCCGAGCTGTTCGGCCTTACGCCGGGTCGCTTCGCGCTGGGCGGGGATCGAGAAGCCCTCGTCGGTCCCGCCCTTCTCTGCCTGCTCGCGGGTCGAGACCCGCAGGTACGACACGGCGGCAGCCGCAGTGTTGGGCGGGTCGATGAGGCTGGTAGCCGGATCATCGGCAATGGTGGTCATCGGGGGCTCACTCTCACGCGGTTCGACCCTCGCGCTCCCACTGTTGGTGGGAGGGGTGTTGATCGTGAGAGCAGCCGATGAAGGCTGTAGGGCGAGACCCGATGGTCTCGGTGCGTGTTGCCCGCCGAACGGCGGGGTTTAGGCCACAACACCCCGCATCGCGAGGCTTGCAGGTTTCATTCTACCGGGCGGCTTCAGAGGCGGCCAGGCCATCGGGAGCCGCCTGGTAGGTGTCGGGCACCCGCACGGCTTCACGGGCCGCGCGGCTCTCGCCGGTCTCCTGCAACGTCAGCCGGATGAGAACCTCGGCGAGTTTGTGGAGGTCGGCGCGCTCGCGGTGGACGGCCCGGACGGAAAACGACCGCTCCTCGTAGGGGCGACGGTCGGTCTTCTTGGCGTAGCGGCTCATCGGTCTACGGCGCTTCGTCGTCGTCCAGGCTGGCGTAGAACTCGTCTTCGGCCTCCTGGCGCTTGCGGACTTGCGCGATGACGAACTCGGCGAATTCGGTGTCGCGGTCGGTGAAGGTGAAGTCCTGGATCGTCGGCGCCGGGTCCTCACCAGGCCAAGCAGCTTGCCGGGTCGGGCGGTCTCGGTCTCCACGAGTACCGCAGGCGGTGACCCAGTAGCGAAGGCGCTCTCGTGCGTCGGCGAAGTCGCGGTGCCAGCCGAGCGGCGCGGAGGCGTTCTGCTCGGGGTCGTAGGCACCGAGCCAATGCAGGTGCAGCGCCGACAGCTCCCAAACCATCTCCGGGTGGTGATGCCAGAACGGCGGCACCACCGCGACGGTGAGGCCGTAGGTGCGACGCAGCCAATCAACCCACCGGTTCAGCGCGAGCCATTCCTGCTCCAGCTCGTGCGCCGTCAGCAGGTTCCAGTTCACGGGGTGAGGCGGCTCGGGCATGTCCGCGTTGGTGACACGGGGCGGCCCGTCGAAGACGTCCGGCTCATCCATCTCATGCTGATCGTTCATGGTGCTGTCGCTCCCGAACTCACATGGAGACCGGGGCGTGCGCCGCGGTCGCTGCTCGCTGCGTCGGCTCGTACGCCGCTGCGTCCCGGCCGACTCCATTGCGCGGCGTGCGGTCCACCTCGTAGCGGGTTCGCGCGGCGTCATGGCCGATCTTCTTGGCAACGAACTCCTCGCCCTCGATCGCCTGACCGTTGCGCTCGTAGCTGACCGGCCGCGTGTAGCCCTCGGCGACGAAGTTGTCGCCCTGCGCGAAGTTCGCGTGCGCATGCTCAGCGGAACGCCCGAACATCACCAAGTGGTGGTAGGTCGTCTCGGTCTGCGTGAAAGAGCCGTCGTCCTCGCGGCGGAAATGCTCCTTGCCGATACGGGCGAAGAACCTGGCGTCTCCCTTGGCCGTCTCGGTGAGCAACGGCTCCGACGCGATGAAGCCTGACAGCGATTCCTGCGTGTGAATGGCCATGATGGGAACACGCCCAAGCCCAGGAGCAGACGCCCCAGCAGCGGTGGGCCAAGCTCGCAGAGACCCTCGACCCGCGACTACCCCAGGAGCCGGACTGGCCCGCCCTGGCCAACGTCATGCAGCACCTCCACGACGAAGGCCACGACGTCCCCGCCCTGGCCCGCGCGACCGTCACCGAAGACCCCCTCGGTCGCCAACCCGCTCAGGACCTGCGCTACCGGCTCGTGGTCATCAGCCCCCCACCCCAGAAGCAGGTGAGCCGTCATTCCGGCATCGTCGGCACCACCACCGAGAAGACGCGACCGGAGCGCCGGGAGGCTGCGCGCCGCGACCGTAGCCCACGGGCTCCCGGACGGTAAGACCACCTTCCCCGGAAGACCTCGACACCTACCCCCGCACCGACGCGCCAGCGCCCTGCTTCGGACAGGAGTCACGTTGGCGCCTGCGGGCCGAGCAGCCCGCTTTAGGCCAGGCGGCCGACTGCGGTGGCGCGGATCTGCACGGAGTGGGCATCGCTATAGGCCATCGGCAGTTCTTCAATCGAGGTCACCTCGACGGTGCTCGGATCCGCTCCGGCCAGGCAGGCCCGATGCACCGCGTCCGCGGCGACCTCTTCTCGCGCGGCCCGCCGATCTACTCCGGTCGCAACCTTCTCCGATTGGCCGGCGACGTCTCCGAGGGCCGCCCCGACGGCGTTGGCGGCACCGAAGTGCTCAGGGCGGATCAACTCGCTCACACCGGCCAGCTCCTCCGGGGCAACGATGCTTCCTCCCCCGACCAGGATGACGGGGACGGGCGCGGCCGAGGGCTTCATCCGGTCGATGGTCTCCTCCAGCAACTCTCGGATGGCTTCCCAGGCCCGCGCTCCGACAACCCGGTCCGTCTCGGGCGGGGCCACCCCGTCGATGGTCGCCCCTCCCATGAGCAGAGCGACGTCGGTCGCGGTGAGCACGGAGCCGCCGAACACCAGTGCCTCGCTTGTGAGGCGGTATCCCACGCTGTCTGGGCCCAGGACGACCTCACCCTCACGGTCCCGCACCCGCGTTCCTCCGCCCAGCCCCACGGACAGGATGTCCGGCATGCGGAAGTTCGTGCGGATCCCGCCGATCACCGATGCCGTCGCGGACTGCCGGGGGAAGCCGTCGACCAGGACACCGACGTCGGTCGTGGTTCCCCCGATGTCGACGACGAGTGCGTCCCGTAGTCCCGACAGGTGCGCCGCGCCGCGGATCGAGTTGGTCGGTCCGCACCCGATCGTGAGCACGGGGAACTCGAGAGCATAGGACAGTTGCATCAAGGTGCCGTCGTTCTGGCCGAAATACGGCTTGGCCGTGATCCCGCGCGCCTCCAAGGCACGGAGGAAGCCTTCGGCCATGCTGCGCAGCGTCTTCATGAGCGCGGCGTTGAGCACCGTGGCATTCTCTCGCTCGAGCAGACCGAGGGCGCCGATCCGCGCCGAGAGAGAGACCGGTACGCCCAGCTCCTCGATCACGATCTCGGCGGCGCGCTGCTCCTGATCCTCCCGCAGGGAGGAGTAGACCCCCACGACAGCGACCGCTTCGACCTCGCCCTTCATGGCCCGGCACGCACTTCGGACGGCGTCCTCGTCTAGCGGGGATAGGAGCCTGCCGTCGACCTCGTACCCGCCGCCAACCACATACGCGTGCTTCCCGATCACCGCTCGCAGATCTTCTGGCCAGCCCTCCAGGGGCGGCACGGACGTCGTGGAAGGAGCCGCCAGACGGAGCACACCGACCGGGCTGAGACCCCGCCGTTCGACGATGGCGTTGGTGCAGTGAGTGGTGCCGAGCATGGCGTAGCGGATGGTGCCTGGATCGATGCCCGCCAGGCTCACGACGCGATCGATGGCGTTGATGACGCCATCTGCTGTGGGTTCCGTGGTGGGCACCTTCACGGCCTTCACGACCTGGCCATCTACGTCCAGGAGTGCTGCGTCGGTGTTGGTGCCGCCGACGTCGATGCCGAGACGGTAGGTCTGGTTCACGCGTTCTCCTCTTGCGATGCGGGGCGGGCCTGTCGGGCGAGCTCTTCGACCGGGGTCCAGGGGACGTCGTATCCGAAGTAGGCGGGGCCAGCGGTCTCCAGTCCCCGCTCGGTGCGCCACCAGGAGTGGGCCGGCAGTCCGATCACGGTGACTCGAGCCCCGTAGCGCAGGGTCTCGGTGGTGATGGGCCGGCCGGTGACGAGGTCGAGTACAGCAATGAGGTCGGGCGTGACGGCGACGGGCCGATCGTCCACGCGCGCCAGGAGCATCTCGTTCTGGAAGTCCAGGCGGAGGGTCCCCCCCTTGTCGGCGCCGAGGCCGGCCAGGTGGGCCACGCCCCGGGTAAATCCTCCTCGCACCTCGCGCTGCAGGTCCGCGACTTTGCCGTCGAACAGGCGGAACGCTCCGAGCGCCTCGCAGAGCCGGTCGACCGGCGTACAGTGCGACGGATCTGCGTCACGGTCGAGCAGGATCCGCCCGATGTGTCGAGCCAGGGACAGGGTCCCGGGGATGGCGCACTCCCGCACGACCGCGCCCATGTGGACGTAGTCGATCGCCGTGGCCGATCCACCCATCTCCACGGTGACCGCGCGGGCGATCCGTTCGGACCGTGCCCCGCCGATGGCGTGGATGACGACGTCGTTGCCCAGGTGGTCGACCATGACCACCGGGCCGGGCTCGTAACCGGCGAGATGGAAGGTGACCATCTGGTTCTCGGGGAACGCGCGTCCCATGGCGTCGCCGTCGAGGATCGGCAGGCCGCTGACCGCAGCTGCCGCGATCGGCACCATCGAGTTTCCGCCGCCGACCTCGATCGGCATCACGACGGTCGGACGGCGCCCGGTGTGCTCCTCGAGCACGGCCAGCGCCCGCGTCAGCTCGTCGTCGGCCATGGGGCGCTCGATGACCACGGAGGGCGAGCCGATGGCGCCGACCGGGGGGACGATGTCGTCGTCGGCCAGGTCGTTGACGCCGATCACCCGCACCGGCCCGTGCAGCCGGATGAGCCGCTTGGCCATCAGCGCGCCGATGTGGGGGTCCCCCCCTCCGCCTGTCCCGAGGACAGCGGCACCCAACGCGATCTCGTCGATATCAGCTTCCGTGATCCGGGTCAGGCTGGGGTACGACTTCATGCGGCCACCTCCGTACCGCGGCGGACCGCCATGGTGAGCAGGGTCTGGACAGCGAAGGCGACGAGCAGCCCGTCCAGCGCCGGGATGGTGGTGAGCGTGAACAAACCCAGTCCCAGGCCATCGCTCGGCTTGGTGGTCGCGAGCGAGACCAGGATGCCGACCGCCCAGGCGAGCATGGGTAGCACGTGCAACGTCGGGTGCTCAGCCTCGACCGCGAACCGCGTCGATCCCCGCTCGACCAGGTAGGTAGCCAGGTAGACGCCGCCGAACGGGGCGATCATCGTGCCCATCGCCGAGATGAAGGAGACGAACCAGTCGGTCCCGAGCGCGGCGATGACGATGCCGGTCACGCCGAGCACCACCGTGGTGATCCTCCGGTCGATGCGGTTGCTGATGGACGAGAAGCTCAGGGCGGCCGAGTAGACGTTCGTCGAGTTCGTCGTCCACTGCGCCAGGACCAGGACCACCACCGCCGACAGGCCCATGCCCACGGTGAAGAACATCTGCATGATCTCCTCCTGCTTCAGGGCACGGGTCATCACCAGGGCGACGACGATGATGATCGAGTTGCCGAAGAAGAAGCCGACGAAGGCTGCCGCCATGGCGGCCCTGGGAGTACGCGCCCAGCGGGCCATATCGGGAGAGCTCACGGCGCCGAGCACGAAGATCCCCATGACCAGCGACACCGCTCCGCCGAAGGTGAACGTGGCATCCACCGGATCGGACAGGTTGGCGGACCGACCGTCACCCAACGACCGGACCACGCCGACCGCGAGCAGGATGAGGAGCAGCGGGACCGCGACGTTGCTGAGGCTCGAGATCGACCGGTACCCCCAGATCGCCGTCAGCATCATGAGGATCCCACCCCCGGCGACGAAGACCGCGGTGGGAAGGTCGACCCCGACCAGCTCACGCGTGGCGATCTGCAGGTTGGTCCCGAAGAAGCCCGCCTGGACGGCGAACCAGCCGGTCAGGCTCAGCGTCATCATCAGCGTGAGGACGATGCCGCCCGCCCGCCCGAACACGGCGCGGGAAATCATCGCGGTAGACAACCCGGTCGCTGCACCGACCCGGGCGCAGAACATGGCCAGGACCCCGAGGAGCAACGACCCGAGCATGGTTGCCGCCAGGGCCGAGGAGAAACTGAGGCCGGCACCCAGCGCCGCACCGAGGAAGGCACCGGACAGGTCGATGCCGATGGCGATCCAGACTGCCGCGATCGACATCCAGCCACGACGTTGGTCCTGGGGGACCACCCCGTGCTCGTAGTCAACACCGGCCATGCGTCACGCTCCGTTCAGGTTGTGGGAGAGGTGGTTGTGGAGATAGGCCCAGACGAGCTGGGACCGCTGCTGGTAGAGCTCAGGGGAGTAGTGGTGCAGCTCCAGGAACAGGCCGTCCATCAGTGCGATTGCCGTGGCGACGAAGGCGTCGGCCTGCTCCACCCCGCCGGCCACCCCACCCGCACCGATAGCGTCGACGTAGGCTTCACGCAATGCTGTGGTGACCACGGCCTCGTCATCGAGGTGTACCTGCCTCAGCCCGCTGGAGTGGCTTTCCTCGACCGCGGCGCGGAGACTGAACTCCGCCAGCTGCGGGCGGTCGCGGTAGAACTCCTCGACACCCTGGAGCAGGACCCTGATGCGCTCGATCGGGGCGAGCGTCGCGGATCCAAGGACAAGCTCTCGGAAGAACCCGGTCAGCTCCCGGTTCACCTCCGTGTAGACGGCGTGATAGAGCGCCTCCTTGCTGGCGAAGTGCGCGTACAGACTCGGAGTCTTCACGCCGACCCGCTCAGCGATTTCGCGCAAGGACGTCTGTGAGTACCCCTTCTTCGAGAAGAGGACCCGGGCCTCCTGAAGGATGCGTTCCTTCGACATGGTGTCCCTACCTAACGATCGTTAGGTAGGGACACTAGCGAAGGAGGCAGCTCTGCACAAGACCCTCGCGCGCGGCGCGTCTGATCCGAGGAGAAACTCAACTCGGACTGCGCAAGGCCGGCCTTGTGAGGCTCTGGAGGCATGGCATGGCGCGCCCGCACCCGTCGCATCGTGGGATGGTCCATCGCCGACCACATACGCACCGAGCTCGCCTCAGCGATCCTCGAGTTCCACTCAAGGTCACGCCGATTATGCCCTCATAACCGGTCTGCCATGAAGTTTGGAACGCGACACTTCGACCGGCCCCGCACCAGCAATGGACCCACCGAAGCCGTGAATGGACGACTGGAGCATCTGCCCGGACTGGCCCTCGGCTTCCGGAACCTCAGTCACTACATCGCCCGAGCACTCCTCGAAGCCGGCGGATTCAGACCCCAACTACACCCTGGATTGTGAAGAGCCCCCAAACGCCGAAGCCGTTCTCAAGCCGGTGTGCTTCGTGTTCGACTTCGCCCCTACTCGTGCGCTCCGTCAGATCGCCGACTACGGGGCCGGTCTCTCGCCGGAGACGCCGAACCCCGAGCAAGCGGTCGAGGAGCTCGTGAAGTTCCTACCCGTGTTGGCGTACGACGGGTCGAACATGTTTCAGGTCGATGCTGGCGGCATCCTCGACATCGCCATGTCGGGCACCTCCGCGACCCTCCTGGCACGCAAGTGGGAGTCCGCGATCCTCGTCAACGTCGACAACGACACCCTGCGCAAGATCATGAACACCCCGGACGCCCTCAACGCCGTCATGAACATCGAAGGCTTCCGCGCGCTCGGCAACGACATCTTCGAGACCGTCGTGAACAAGAGCGACGCCGTGAAGAAGGCGAAGAAGGAGAAAGGCGAAGACATCACTCCGGCGGAGAAGAAGGAGCTCACGGCGGAAGAGAAGGAGTACAAGTCCAAGCGCAAGCAGATTCAGGAGAAGCTGGTCAAATTCACCACCCGCATTCCGCCCGAGTCGTGCCAATTTAGTGTGTCGCCGGTGAGGGGCTGATCGCCTCGAGGATCTCGCGTGCGGGTTCGGTGAGGGGGTCGGCGGCGAGGTGT
>NZ_PVTI01000054.1 GCF_003002895.1 Knoellia remsis
TCCAATTGGGTGAGCTCGGGACGAATCCGGTGTCCCCAACCGTCCAATTGGGTGAGCTCGGGACGGGCCGCTAGACCGCCCAGCAGGTGCTGATCTGGGGCACGCCGGCGAAGCGCGCCTCGAAGAACGCGAGCTCTCCGCCGCCGACGGCAGTGCCCCGCCGAGGTGGGTCGGCCCGACGTTCGTCGAGAGGCGGACGTTGGCGCCCTTGGCGCACCAGTCGCGGGCGAGCTGCTTGCCCACGGCGTACGGGATGACGTCGTCGGCGACCGAGTGCGAGATGAGGACTGGCACGGACGGCTTGATGGTGCCGATGCGGTTGTCGGCGATGACCGACGCGAACGGCTCCTCGTCGAGGTAGTCGAGCAGGCCGCGCCCGTCACGGGTCAACGTCGACGACTGCTGGAACGCGGCCTTGGGCAGGTCCGTGACGCAGTGGTTCTCGGTGTCCGCAGCCACCGCCTGTCCCCGCTCGTTGAGGTAGGAGTTGATGTCGATGCCGTACCCGGCCGACAGGCCGAGCAGCGCGAAGTTGAGGAACTCGGCATACAGCGAGCCATCGAGGTTCTGGGCCACCGCCTTGAGGTCCGCCGGGACCGCACCGGCGAGGGCACCCTTGACCCGCAGCTCGGGGGCATAGGTCGCGGTGAGCTCGGCCGCCGACGCACTCGCGCCGCCGCCCTGCGAGTAGCCGTAGATGCCCACCGGAGTCGTCGCAGTCAGCGTGGTTCCGTTGCGGCGCAACGCTGCTCGCGCCATGTCGAGGACGGCACGTCCCTGGACGACGCGGTTCATGTAGGTGTGCGTTCCCGGCGTCGAGAGACCCTGGTAGTCGGTGAACGCGACGGCGTACCCCCGCGTGACGAGCCCGGAGATGAACCCGGCTTCGTACTCGGTCACCGACTTGGCGAGCTGGCGCGACGGCGCGCACCGGTCACCCATGCCCTGGGTGCCCACGGCATATGAGATGAGCGGTCGCGCACCGAGCCCGAACCACGGTGCCTTCGGCTCGAGGATCGTGCCGGTGACGGCGATGGGCCGGCCCTGCCGGTCGAGCGAGGAGTACATGACCCGCGTCGACGTCACGACGGTCTGCGACAGGCCGAGCGGGTCGAGGAGGTAGGTCGCGGGCTCGGTGCGGATGATCGTGCCGGGTGTCCCGGGGATCGTCGCCGGCGGCTCGTAGAACGCGGGGCGAGGCGGCTCGGGGGTGTCGGTCACGGTCGTCGCACCGGCGGTGCCGGGCACGGAGTCCGGTCCGGCCGACGCGGGTGCGCCGAGGGTGACCGCGAGACCGAGGGCGAGGGCAGGGGCGAGGGCTCGTCGGAGCAGTGCTGACGTCATTGTCGAAGACCTTCCGCAGGGGTGTCGGGCGAGCGCGTGGGGGCACGCCGCCACTTCCACGCTACCGGCGGGTAATCTGACCGGCAACCGGAGCGGGGGCGACGGCCTCCGCCGTGACGGACAATGTGCCGGTGAACCTCGCCCTCACCCTCGCCGCGGTCGCCGTGACCGTCATCGTCGTCGCGCGGCTGTGTGCCCCGTTCGGCATCCCGTCGCCCATCGCGCTGCTCGGCGTGGGCATCGTCGGGTCCTACCTGCCGATCATCCCCCACCCCGAGCTCGAGCCCGACATCGTCCTGCTCGGGCTGCTGCCGCCCCTGCTCTATGCCGCGGCCCTGAACACCTCGCTCATCGACATCCGCGCGAACCGCGTCCCGATCCTCGGGCTCTCCGTCGGACTCGTCCTCTTCACCGCCCTCGGGGTCGGTCTCGTCGCGTGGGCCCTGCTGCCGATCCCCTTCGCGGTCGCTTTCGCGCTCGGCGCCATCGTCGCTCCCCCGGACGCCGTCGCCGCGACGGCCGTCGCCCGCACCATCGGGCTGCCCCGACGGGTCACGACGATCCTCGAGGGTGAGTCCCTGCTCAACGACGCCACCGCCCTCGTCAGCCTGCGCACCGCCATCGCCGCGGCCGGCCTCAGCGCCAACGTCCACGGGTTCGCCAGCCACGGCCCGGTGAGCTTCGGGTCGGTCACGCGCGACTTCGGCCTCGCCGTCGTCGGCGGTGTCGGCACCGGCTGGGTCGTCTACCTGCTCATCGCCTTCATCCGCAAGCACCTCGAGGAGGCGAGCGCGGACACGGCACTGTCGTTCGTCGCACCGTTCGCGTCCTACCTGCCGGCGGAGATGCTCGGCGCGAGCGGCGTCCTCGCGGTCGTCACGACCGGGCTGTTCCTCGCCCACAACGCGCCGCGCATCCAGTCGGCGTCGTCCCGGCTCAGCGAGCGCGTCAACTGGGCCAGCGTCACCTTCCTCCTCGAGAACGCCGTCTTCCTCCTCATCGGCCTGCAGTTCGCGCAGACCCTGCGCGACGTCACCGAGAGCGGGATCTCCCTCACCCGCGCCGTCCTCGTCGGACTCGTCGTCCTCCTCGCGGTGCTCGTGCTGCGGCCGCTGTGGCTCTTCCCGTTCAGCTGGGTGAGCGGTCGGCTGGGCGGCGCGGGCGGTATGTCCGCGCCCGCACCCCTCGTGGCCGTCACCTCCTGGGCCGGTATGCGCGGCGTGGTCACCCTCGCGGCCGCGCTCACCCTGCCCGCGGAGACGCCACTGCGGCCGACGCTCATCCTCATCGCTCTCGTCGTCACCGTCGGCACCCTCGGGCTCATGTCGTCGACGCTGCCGGCGCTGGCGCGTCGTCTCGACGTGCGCGGTCCCGACCCGCGTGAGGACGCTCTGCAGGAGGCGAGCGTCGTCCAGTTCACGACCGGTGCCGGCCTGCGCGCCCTCGACGCCGAGGTCACGCCGGACACCGATGACGTGGTCGTCGCCGACCTGCGCAGCCAGGCCGAGCAGCGGGTCAACCGGATCTGGGAGCGCCTGGGTGCTCTCGGACCGCGTGACGACGAGACGCCGAGCGAGACGCGGCGGCGGCTGCGGCTGGCGATGATGCGCGCCGAGCGCGAGGAGCTGCTGCGGATCCGCGACGAGGACGACGTCGACCACGACATCCTCAAGACGATCATGGCCGCCATGGACGCCGAGGAGGCCGCGCTGGCCTGGGGCCAGGAGCGGGCCAGCACGCTGCGCCAGGCCGAGCTGCGCGCTCCCGACCAGGTCGCGGGCGCCTGCGAGCACCTCGAGACCGAGCCGGACTGCGCCGTGCCCAACGAAGCCGAGGGGTGCCCGGACTGCCTGCGCGAGGGCCTGACGTGGGTGCACCTGCGGATCTGCGTGCACTGCGGCAACGTCGGCTGCTGCGACTCCTCGGTCGGCAAGCACGCCTCGAAGCACTTCCGCGACAGCACGCACCCGGTCATGCGCTCGCTCGAGCCGGGCGAGGCATGGCGGTGGTGCTTCGTGGACGAGGTCCTCGGCTGAGCGACGACAGCGTGAGGACCCGGAGCTCGTTCTACGAGCGAGGACCGGAGCGCCGAGGAGCTCAGCCC
>NZ_PVTI01000055.1 GCF_003002895.1 Knoellia remsis
GTCCCGAAGCGTCCAATTGGGTGAGATCGGGACGGGACGCCGGTCCCGAAGCGTCCGATGGGGTGAGATCGGGACGGAGCGGCTCGGTCAGTCGAGGTCGGTGAAGGGCCAGCCGTCGACGATGCCCGGCGCGCGCCCCGGCTCGATGTAGTACTCCGTCCCGAACCACTGCGCGAACATCTCGGCCGGCAGCTGCAGCATCATCCCGACATCGCTCGTCTGGCTCGCGTGACAGGCCAGCGCGGCCCGCTTGCTCTCGATGTCGGGCAGGACGTCGACGCGCCAGTGGATCTCCGATTCCGGTGTGCCGACGGGCTCCCCGTCGCCCATGGGCTCGTCGGGGTCGAAGCCGTCCTCGTGGCCGGCCTCCTTCGCGGCTTGGTAGCCGGCACGCATCGCGTCGCGGTTCATCGTCGACTCAAGCAGTCGCGGGCGCTGGGCCGCGAGGTCGGCGGCGCGGTGGACGACGCGGTGCACCTTGACGTGGTCGGGGTGGCCGTAGCCGCCGTGCCAGTCGTAGCCGATGGCGACGTCCGCGTCCTCCTCGTCGAGGACGTCCGCGAGCCGGCGCGCCGCCTCGTCGAGGTCGGCGCCGTGGAAGGACCGCGCGCCACCGTTCTGCTCCCACCCGTGCATGCCCGAGTCCTCGTAGCCGAGCCAGACGATGCGCTCCGCGCCCGTGACCCGCGCCGACGCCTCGGCCTCGCCGCGACGGAAGTCCGCGAGCGTCATACCCTCCGGCAGATCGTCCGGGGAGGTGCCGTGCTCCCCGCCGGTGCCGTAGACGACGACTACGCGGTGCCCCTCGCGGGTGAGGCGGGTCATCGATCCCGAGGTCGCGGACGCCTCGTCGTCGGGGTGGGCGTGGACGAAGACGATGGTCGCCATGGCGCCATCCTGCCCCGAGCCTTCGCGGATCCCGACGCCGGGCGGGCCTCGTCCGTGTGGCCGGTATGCCGTCCGCGCTGGGAGGTGCCGGACGTTGCCTTGGGCGAGCGGGCGGCATACCCTCTCCATAAACATCCGGTGACTTGTTGCGCGCAGGAGAATGACCGCATGAGCGACCGTCAGCTGCCGAAGTGGTCCGAGCTCAAGCCGCTGCTGCGGCCCAAGCCGCTCACGCTCAACGCTACCGACCGCCGCCTTGCCGGCGCCGTGACGATCGCCGACCTGCGCCGACTCGCGAAGCGCCGGACGCCCACGTCGGTCTTCGACTACACCGACGGGGCAGCCGAGGAGGAGCTCGCGTTGAGCCGCGCGCGCGAGACCTTCCGCGACCTCACCTTCCACCCCCGCGTCCTCAGCGGTCACGGTGCCGTCGACACGACGACGACCGTGCTCGGCACGCCTGCGGCGCTGCCCTTCGGGTTCGGGCCCACCGGGTTCACGCGGATGATGCAGCACGAGGGGGAGCCGGCTGTGGCGCGCGTCGCCGAGCGGATGGGCATCCCGTACGGCCTGTCGACGCTCGGAACGACGAACATCGCAGAGCTCGCGGCGGCCGCGCCGGGGACGCGGAAGTGGTTCCAGCTCTACGTGTGGCGTGACCACGCGCCGGCCGAGGAGCTCATGGCCGCGGCGAAGGAGAACGGGTTCGAGGCGCTCATGCTCACCGTCGACTGCCCCGTCGGCGGCAGCCGGCACCGGGACGTGCGCAACGGGTTCGCCATCCCACCGGCGCTCACGGCGAAGACCGTGCTCGACGGCGCGATGCACCCGAACTGGTGGATGAACTTCCTCACCACGCCGCCGCTGCGGTTCGCCTCGCTCGACTCCTGGGACGGGACGATCGGCGAGATGATGAACGCCCTCTTCGACCCGACGATGTCGCTGACCGACCTCGACTGGGTGCGCAGCAGCTGGGACGGGCCGCTCATCGTCAAGGGCGTGCAGACCGTCGAGGACGCCAGGGCCATACTCGACCACGGCGCCGACGCGATCGTGCTGTCCAACCACGGCGGTCGGCAGCTCGACAAGGCGCCGGTGCCGGTGCGGCTGCTGCCCCGTGTCCGCGAGGCGCTCGGGCCGGACGCAGAGATCATGGTCGACACCGGCGTCATGTCCGGTGGCGACGTCGTCGCGGCCATGGCGCTCGGCGCGAGCTCGGTCCTCGTCGGCCGGGCCTATCTCTACGGGCTCATGGCTGGCGGCGAGCGTGGTGTGCAGCGCGCGGCCGACATCCTCGCCGAGGAGGTCCGGCGCACGATGGCGCTGCTCGGGGCGGCGACGGTCGCGGACCTCAAGCCCGAGCACGTCGAGCTCGCACCCCAGGGGGCATCCCCCGCGCGGTGACCCCCGACGTCGACATCGGTGCGGGCAGGTTGCGCCCCGTGCTGGATCACCGGGTGAACGGGCGAGAGCGCTCGACGCTTTCGACTGCGGGAGGGGCTAGGCTCGCCCATCGACAGTGGGTGGCGCGCCCACATCTACCGGAGGTTCAGATGGCTGTCACGGACGAGGCGATCACCAAGATCAAGGACATGATCGTCCGCGGCGAGCTCGGGCCCGGGGACAAGCTGCCCCGCGAGGCCGACCTCGCCGAGCGTCTCGGGCTGTCGCGCAACAGCCTTCGCGAAGCGGTCAAGGCTCTCTCACTCATCCACGTCCTCGACGTGCGTCAGGGCGACGGCACGTATGTCACGAGCCTGGAGCCGTCGCTCCTCATGGGTGCGATGGAGTTCGTCGTCGACTTCCACCGTGACCACACCGTGCTCGAGTTCCTCGAGGTGCGCCGGGTGCTTGAGCCCGCGGCGACGTCGATGGCGAGCCTGCGCATGTCCGAGGAGGACATTGCCGGGCTGCGAACGCACCTCGACGCCGTCCCGGAGGAGCCCAGCGTCGAGGAGCTAGTGAAGTCCGACCTCGAGTTCCACCGCCTCGTCGCCCGAGGGTCCGGCAACCAGGTGTTGTGCTCACTGCTCGACTCGCTCTCCGGTCCGACGCAGCGGGCCCGCGTGTGGCGCGGGATGACCCAGAGCAACGCCGTCGACCGCACGATCGCCGAGCACCGCGCCATCGTCGACGCCATTGCGTCCCGGCAGCCTGACGTGGCCCGCGCCGCCGCCACGGTGCACATCGCCGGCGTCGAGGAGTGGCTGCGGACGTCGCTCGCACCCGAGGACACCGCCCGCCCCGGCCTCGCCTGACTGCCGGTCCTGAGCGCACTGATTGCCGATTCCGTGCGGGTACGCCCGAACGGAATCGGCAATCAGTCCGACTTCTTGCTGGTTCCGTGCGGTGGGGTGCGAACGGAATCGGCAATCAGTTCTGTGCGCCCGTTCCGGGCGGCCCGTTCCGGGGAGAAAATGGGCATGCGGGTGCCTGTTCACGTCGGCCGAC
>NZ_PVTI01000056.1 GCF_003002895.1 Knoellia remsis
CCCGCGGCTTCCGCAACCGCGACAACTACCGCCTCCGCATGCTCCTCATCGGCGGCGGCCTCAACCTATGACCCCACACTCATCGGCGAAGAGCCCGAAAACCCCGTTGGGGGACTGCATGCCTTCCGGGGTGACGTTGATAATCCAGCCGTTGGAGCAGGTGCGCCGAAGGTACTTACGCATGCCCTTGAATCCGGGTCCGGCGAGGTAGCCGCTCGCGGTGATGAAGCAGATGACCCCGTTGCCGCCGTCGGTGATGTCGGGTTCATTTGTGGACTCGAAAACCTTCCAGGTGGCCCATCGCCAGAAGTAGGTGTACAGGTTTGACAGGTGCCGTTCGTGGACGCCGTTTCCCGCGAACCGGAACGCGTGCAGTGGTGGAGCACTGGTTTTGGAATCGGTGCCGTTCTCGATCCATCCGCCCATTCCGCCTGCGTGGTCCTTGTAGGGCGGGTTTCCGATGCAGACCTGCACGTTGCGCTCCCGCTTCATCCGATTCGCCTGCTGTCGCTGCAGAGCGATGAGTTGCGCGGTGAAAGGCAGGTTCTGCTCACCAGCGACAGTCGGATCTTCGAGAGTGTCGGCAACGAAGAGGTTAAGGCCATTAGCGGGGAGTGCGACTCCTGCCTCGCGCAAGGCGCGCGTGATGCGGAGTTCCGCAACCGAGAACGGCCCCGATTGCAGTTCGATGCCGTACAACCGGTCGACGACGCTGCTCATGGCCTCAGGCTTCGCGCCAGCGCCGCGATGCACGAGGGCTGCTTCCTCTCCGACGTGGCGGATGATCGAGAGCGGGAATGTGCCGGTCCCCATCGCCGGGTCGACAATGCTTACGTTGGCGTCGCGCAGGCCCTTCGGTTTGTTCATGTACTCCTTCAACGCCAGGTCGGTCAGCCGAGTCATGGCGTCTACGACGGGCACGGGTGTGTAGTACGAACCCGACTTGCGACGACGATCGGGGTCGTAGGTGCCGAGGAAATCCTCGTACAGGTGCAGGTGGAGGTTCTGCGTGCGGGCGTTGAGCCGAGGCCAGTCGGTGTGCCCTATGACACGGCTGATCAGCTCGATCGCTCGTGCTACTGCGGTGTTGCGAACATGTTCCGTGAGCAGATTTAGGGTTCGCCCCATCAGCGTGTGGTTCGCTTCGAGACGCTGGGCCACATCGTGCAGCGACAAGTTGACCAAGTCGATGCCTTCGTCGAGCGCAAGGAGCAGCGCGAAGACAACTGTCTGTGCGAACCCGTCGGAGAATTCGGCGTCGGTGGCCTGCGGGAACAGGAGGCGTCGCCAATCAGCGCGGATGCCCAGGAAGGGCAGAGACGACGGGTCGGCTCCAGCTCTCTGAGCGCGTCGTTCCTCGGTGAGCGCGTCTTGGACTTCCTCACGCAGCAGGCGTGCAAGCGGGGCGAGGGTCTCCACAAGGCGGCTGACTGTGGTGATGATCGTAGGAGACCAGCGGAGGAAGTCGCTGAAGACCAGCTCGAGGCGGTCTGGCGCGGTGAGCGGGTCCGGCGCCCGCACCAAATTCGACGCGTGCACTGAAACAGGGTCGCCTTGGGGCTCCCCGTAACTCCAGTGCCGGAACTCGGTGCCGTTGGTGTGCAGAAGGTTGGGCAATTCCTTGAGCCGCTGCCATTGCTTGTAGTTGTGCGATGACCGCGAGTAGGTCCTCGGGTCTAGGCTTGTTCCCGGAGCCTTGACTTCGAGGTGGCCGATGAGGATGCCGTTGACCCGGATGCCGAAGTCCGGCTTCACGGCGCCGCCTTGCTCAGCGACCTGGCTGTGCGCAACGACGGTCAGCCCGAGTGAATGCCCAACCTGCTCGACCAGGTGCGTCACCGGTGTTATCAGGGCCGCCTCGGGCTCCCCTGGCCCATTGAGTCGGGTCCTGGCCTCTCGGCCGTAGGCAGCGAGGGCTTCGGTGAACGTCATTTGGTGGGGGCTCTCCTGCTGGGTCGCGTCTGCTGTATCGACGGCCGAGCAAGTGCGCTGTACCGACAGCCAGAGCGGCCACGATGGGCGCCCCTTCCTTCTGTCAACCGTCGGCACCACTCTATGGACGGATGTAACAAGAGCGTAGGATTCGTCGCACTTCGTCTGCCAGATTCGGCCAAGCCTGGCCGTCGCGGTCTTCCGGGCCGACCGCCGCCCCCGGCTACTAGATCGGGTCTAGGACGGCCGGGCCGCACGCGTCCGCGCCTCCCACGTGTCCTGAGCGCCCTGCGATGGCTTGGAAACGGGTGAGCCGCCGGTCTGTGCCCCCCTTAGAGGGCGGAACCGGCGGCTCACCTAGTTCCCGGCTGCCGGGACGTAATTTCCCGATCAACCCATGGCGGTGGCGGGTCAAGTCCGGATCGGTGGTGTACGACGGTGATCCGTCGAGGGTTGTGGTTTAGGCGTTGATGGCGCCGGCGATCAGCTCGGTGGTCACCTC
>NZ_PVTI01000057.1 GCF_003002895.1 Knoellia remsis
TGACGGTGCTCACCGAAATTCCCCAGTTCTGCTCATCGAATCTCCCCACTCTGGGTCGCTCCGCCGCATGAGGCGGGCCTCCCTGGATGCTGGTGGTCTCTGACCACACACCAGCCCAGGAAGGCCCTGTTCTCATGCTCTCAGAGAGGAGCAGCGTGGACATCCACGCTCTGCAGCGGCAGGGGATGACGATCAGCGAGATCGCCCGCCGCACGAACCATGACCGCAAGACCATCCGCGCCTACCTCGCCGGTGAGCGCCAACCAGGGGTCCGCCAGCGCGCTTCGCCGGACCCGTTCGACGGGTTCGTCGACTACGTCGCCGCGCGCCTGATCGAGGATCCGCACCTCTGGGCCGTGACGCTGTTCGACGAGCTCGCCGGGCTCGGCTTCGCCGGCTCGTACCCGACGCTCACGCGGCAGATCCGTGCCCGTGGGCTGCGGCCCGCGTGCGTCGCGTGCGCGCATGTCACGAAGCGGGCGAACGCGATCATCGAGCATCCGCCGGGCGAGGAGACGCAGTTCGACTGGGTCGAGCTGCCCGATCCGCCGGCAGGCTGGGCGTTCCCGACCAAGCGCGCCTACGCGCTGGTCGGCTCGCTCGCGCACTCGGGCGTCTGGCGGGCGGTGCTGTCGCCCTCGATGGACCTGCCGCACCTGCTGGCCGCGATGACGACCGTGCTGGCGCTGCTGGGCGGGCTGACCCGCGACTGGCGCTTCGACCGGATGCGGACCGTGCTCGATCCCGCCAGCGGTGACCTGACGAGCCAGTTCGCGGCGTTCGCGAAGCACCACGGCGTGCAGGCGATCGCCTGCCGGCCACGCTCGGGGAACCGGAAGGGCGTGGTCGAGAAGAACAACCATACCGCCGCGCAGCGCTTCTGGCGGACGCTGGCCGACGACGTCACGCTCGAGCAGGCGCAGGCCAGCCTGACGGCCTTCGCGGCCCGACAGGACGGTCGTCGGCGCGAGAGCGAGGCCGGGTCGACGACCGCGCGAGCGATGCTCGCGGCCGAGCGGCTGCGGCCGCTGCCGCCCGTGCCGTTCCCGGTGATCGTCACCGAGCAGCGCACCGCGACCCGGCAGGCGCTGATCGACTGGCGCGGCAACCGCTACTCCGTCCCGCCGGAGCTGACCGCGGCCCGCGTGGCCGTGCACTGGCGACTCGGGGCCGACACGATCGACATCGCCACCGCCGCCGGCACCGTCATCGCCCGCCACCGGCTCGCCGAGCCCGGGCTCGGCGTCACGATCCGCGACACCGGGCACGTCACCGCGCTCGAGGCCATCGCGCTCGCCTCGGCACCGCCCGGGCGGCCGCACCGCCGCAAGGAGCGCATCCCGCCGGGCACCGCGGCGCTGCGCGCCGCCGCCGTCCTCACCGGCACCGCCAGACCCATCTCGACCGTCATCGACCTGGCCGCCTACGAGCAGGCCGCGAAGAACAGGAACACCCTCCCATGACCACCACCAGCACCACGGCCGCGAGCGTCTATCAGCAGCTGCGCGGCCACCTCACCGAGCTGAAGCTCGCCGACGCCGCCGCAGCGCTCCCCGCCGTCCTCGACCAGGCCAGCGCCGAGGGCTGGTCGCTCACGCAGGCGCTCGAGCAGCTGCTGCGCGTCGAGGTCACCGCCACCGACGCGCGCCGCCTCGCCGGCAGGTTCCGGTTCGCGAACCTCCCCACCGGCGCCACCCTGGCCGACTTCGACCTCGACTCAGCCTCCGGCGTCGACCGGTCGCTGCTGGCCGAGCTGGGCACCTGCCGCTACCTCGAGACCGCCACCAACGTGCTCCTCATCGGCCCGCCCGGCGTCGGCAAGACCCACATCGCCACGGGCCTCGGCCACGCCGCCGTGCAGGCCGGCTACCGCGTCTACTTCACCTCCGCCGCCGACCTCGCCGCCCGCTGCCACCGCGCCGCGATCGAGGGCAAATGGTCCACCATGATGCGGTTCTTCGCCGGGCCCACGCTGCTGATCATCGACGAGCTCGGCTACCTGCCGCTGCCCGGCGAAGCCGCCTCCGCCCTGTTCCAGGTCATCAACCAGCGCTACCTGAAGACCTCGATCGTGATCACCACCAACCGGCCCGTCGGCGCCTGGGGCGAGATCCTCGGCGACACCACCGTCGCCGCCGCCATGCTCGACCGACTCCTCCACCGCTCCGTCGTCGTCACCCTCGACGGCGCCTCCTACCGGCTCCGCAACCACCACGCCGCCGCCGGCGAACTCCGCCGCGTCACCACCGGCACGAACCTGCACTAACCTGACCCCGCGACCTGGGGAACTTCGATGAGCAACTCTGGGGAAATTCGCTGAGCGCCGTCA
>NZ_PVTI01000058.1 GCF_003002895.1 Knoellia remsis
TTCGTCCCGAGCTCACCCAATTGGATGGTTGGGGACACCGGCCACCACAGGTATGCCGGCCGCGAAAGGCGAGCGGCCGGCATACCTGACGTCGGTGTCAGGACGCGCGCATCGCCTCGGTGAGGACGTCGAGGCCGACCGAGCCGATGTTGAGCGCGCGTGAGTGGAACGCCTTGCTGTCGAACGCGTCGCCCTCTCGCCGGGCGGCCTCGTCGCGCAGCTGCATCCAGATGCGCTCGCCGATCTTGTAGCTCGGGGCCTGCCCGGGCCAGCCGAGGTAGCGGTCGAGCTCGAAGCGGCGCGTCTTCTCGTCGTCGTTGGAGTGGGCGGCGAGGAAGCGCCACGCCTTGTCGTCGTCCCAGGCCCCACCGCCCACCTCGGCCGGCGCGTCGAAGCCGCAGTGGATGCCGATGTCGAGGACGACGCGGGCCGCGCGCAGCGACTGGGCGTCGAGGAAGCCGAGGTAGTTGCCCGGGTCCTCCATGTGGCCGAGCTCGACCATGAGCCGCTCCGCGTAGAGCGCCCACCCCTCGCCGTGGCCGCTGACCCAGCAGAGCATCCGGCGCCAGCGGTTGAGCAGCTCGCGGCGGTACGTCGTCTGCGCGACTTGGAGGTGATGTCCCGGCACGCCCTCGTGGTAGACGGTGCTCAGCTCGGCCCAGGTCCCGAACTCCTCGACGCCCTTGGGTACCGACCACCACATCCGGCCGGGGCGGGAGAAGTCCTCGCTCGGGCCGGTGTAGTAGATGCCGCCGGTGTGCGTCGGCGCGATGCGGCACTCGATGGTGCGCACCGGCTCGGGGATGTCGAAGTGGGTGCCACCGAGCATCTCGATGGCCTCGTCGGCCTTGCCCTGCATCCACTGCTGGAGCGCGTCGGTGCCGCGCAGCCGGTATGCCGGGTCCTCGCCGAGCGCTTCGATCGCGCCCTTGACGTCGGCACCGGGCTGGATGCGTTCGGCCGTGCGCCGCATCTCGGCGTCGATGCGGGCGACCTCCTCCTGGCCCCAGGCGTAGGTCTCCTCGAGGTCGACCGTCGCGCCGAGGAAGAGCCGGCTCGCGAGCTGGTAGTGCTCGCGCCCGACCGGGTCCTCGGCGCGAGCACGCGGGAGGAGCTGCTCACGCAGGAAGGTGCGCAGGCCGGCATACGCCTCGGACGCGTGCTGCGCGGCGCGCTCGAGGTCGCCGCGCAGGCTGTCCGGGAGGGCGCTGTCGCCTTTGGTGCTCGCGCCTCGCGCGAAGCTGGCGAAGAAGCCGGCGTCGCCGACGAGGTCGTCGCACTGCGCGGCGCACGCCTCGACCTGCCGCCGGGCCGCGACAGTGCCCTCGTCGGCGGTGGAGAGGAGCGAGGCACGCCACCCGTCGAGGGCCGCGGGGACGGCGTCGAGGCGGCGCACGACCGTCGCCCACTCCTCGCCGGTCGCGGTCGGCATGAGGTCGAAGACGTCGCGCACGGACTGCATCGGCGAGGCGATGACGTTGAGGTCGGCGCGGTCGAGGCCGGCGTCGTGGACCTCGAGCTCGAGGCCGAGGCGCTCGCGCATCGCGGCGATGGTGACGCGGTCGATGTCGTCGGTGGGCTCGACCGTCTCGAGCTGGGCGAGGGTGGCGCGGGCGGTGTCGGCCTTCGCCTGCCAGCCGGCAGGGGAGAAGTCGTCGTACTCGTCCTGGCGGACGGCAACGCCGAGGTAGGTCGCCTCGATGGGGCTGTTCGTCATCACCTGGTCGAAGTGCTGCTCGGCGATGGCATCGACGGCGGTGGGGGTCCGCGAAGGCGAGCCGGACGGGTCGGGAGCGGACGGCATACGGGAACTCGCGGACGGGTCGGGAGCGGACGGCATACGGGAGGACTCGGTCACCCGCCCGAACCTACCCACTCCCCGCGCGAAAAAGTCACCCAATTGAACGCCTGCAGAGGCGGCCAGAGGTCAAGTCCGGATCGGTGGTGTACGACGGTGATCCGTCGAGGGTTGTGGTTTAGGCGTTGATGGCGCCGGCGATCAGCTCGGTGGTCACCTC
>NZ_PVTI01000059.1 GCF_003002895.1 Knoellia remsis
CCAGGGGCGTTGTGCCGCGCTGGCCGAGGCCGCCAGCACCCTCACCAGTGACGAGCTGCTCGACCTCGCAGAACGCTTCCAACGCGAGATCGACACCGCTGTCGCACTGCGCACCATCGCCCTGGCCCACCTGTCCGCACGCGAACCGCGCCTGCTCGAGGACGGCACCGAGGTCGAAGAACACCGCGGCCTGGGCCACCAACGCATGGACGCCCCCGAGCTCGCCGCCCCACGGCTCGGAGTGTCGGTGCACAAGGCGACCCAGCTCATCATGACCGCCGTCGACCAGCTCACCCGCACACCCCAAGTCGTGACCGCCCTGGCGTCAGGTGAGCTCAACGAAGCCAAAGCATCCGCGGTCACCCACGAGACGATGTTCCTCCCCGCGGACTCTGCGCGTGAGGTCGCTGACCGCGCCGCCGACCACTGGGCTGACCTGACCGTGGGACCGTTGCGCACCCGAGTGGCCACGATCGCCGCGCAGGTCGACCCCGACGCCGTCGCCGCCCACGTCAACGACACCCGCTCCCGGCGTGGCCTGACCCGCCGCACCGGCAGCGACGGCACGGACCACTGGCGGGCCGACCTCCTCACCGAACACGCCCGGCCCGCGTGGGCCGCCGTGACCGAACGTGCCCTGCAGATCCGGCGTGACGGCGACGCCGACACCATGGAACAAGCACGCGCCGACGCCCTCACCCAGCTCATCCTCGAACACTCCGACGTCACCGTCGTCATCCACGCCACCCGCGCCGCCGAACCCACAACGCCCGCCCCCGAGCAGCCGGACGCCAGCGGCGAGGCTAATGCCGGCGCCGACAGCGCCACTCCACGGCCCGCTACCGCCGACGCTGAGAGCGAGTCGTCACAACCGGCGACCGGCGCCGAGAGCGAGTCGTCACAGCCCATCGTCGATACCGAGAGCGCGACTCCACGGCCCGGTACCGTCGCCGACGCTGAGAGCGAGTCGTCACAGCCAGCCCTTGGCGCGGCACCTGCCCTGCAGACCACGGTCTCGTGCCCGAACGGGCACGACATCACCGCCCAGCACCTCGTCGGCGAGCACCTCGCCGCCACCGACAGGGCCACGATCGACACGGCCACCGCGGGCCACGACGACACTGACGGGCTCGTCGAGGTCGGTGGGTTCGGCGCGCCCGGGACCACGTTCGTGCCTGCCGCCTTCCTGGCCGGTGCCACGACCGCGGCCTGTGACGACCCGGCAGCGCAGCTGACCTGTCACCCCGACACGGGTGCCCTCATCAGCGGGTACGTTCCGGTGTCGCTCGCGCCCACCCGCACCAGGAACGCCACGTCCAGCGATGCGGAGTCATCCGCGTACCGCGTTCCGGCCGCGATGGCCCGCCTCGTGAGGCTGCGTGACGGCACCTGCCGATTCCCCGGCTGCACCGCCTCCGCGAGGCAGACCGACCTCGACCACGTCATCCCCTGGCCCCAAGGACCCACACACCCGGGAAACCTCATCGCGCTCTGTCGACATCACCACCGCATCAAGCAACGCCACGACTGGCGCGTCCGACTCGACCCCGACGGCACCGCCACCTGGACCGA
>NZ_PVTI01000060.1 GCF_003002895.1 Knoellia remsis
AGTTGAGTCCATAGGGTTGGTGTACGACGACACCGGTGAGCGTGTCCCTACGCACGTAGGTGCGGTCACCGCGTGATCCTTCGAGTGAACCTCTCACAGCACTCTCGAATGGAGCATCGCGATGACCGCGAACACCAGTATCGACCCTGCCGTCTTCCTGCACGACCAGCTCGCCCAGGCCAGCCCGGACCTGATGCGCGATCTGCTGACCACGTTCATCAACGCGCTGCTGTCGGCGCAGGCCGATAGCGTGTGCGGTGCCGAGTACGGCACCCGTAGCCCGGACCGCACCAATAGCCGCAACGGGTACCGGCACCGGGACCTGGACACTCGCGCCGGCACCATCGATGTGGCGATCCCGAAGCTGCGCGAGGGCAGCTTCTTCCCGGAGTGGCTGCTGACCCGGCACAAGCGGGCCGAGGCAGCCCTCACGACGGTGGTGGCGACCTGCTACCTGCTCGGGGTGTCCACCCGCCGGATGGACAAGCTGGTCCAGACCTTGGGGATCACCGGCCTGTCCAAGTCGAAGGTCAGTGAGATGGCCAAGGACCTGGACGAGCAGGTCGCGGCGTTCCGGACCCGGCCCCTGACCGACGGGCCGTACACGTTCGTCGCGGCGGACGCGCTCACGATGAAGGTCCGCGAGAACGGCCGGGTCGTCAAGGTCGCGGTCATGGTCGCGACCGGCGTGAACGCCGACGGCTACCGTGAGGTCCTCGGGATCCACACGGCCACAACCGAGTCCGGTGCCGGCTGGCTCGGGTTCTTCCGCGACCTCGTGGCCCGTGGCCTGTCCGGTGTCGCGATGGTCACCAGCGACGCACACGCCGGGCTCGTCGAGGCGATCGGTGCGACCCTGCCCGCCGCGTCGTGGCAGCGGTGCCGCACCCACTACGCCGCGAACCTCATGGCCGTCACCCCGAAGTCGCAGTGGGGCTGGGTCAAGGCGCTGCTGCACTCCGTGTACGACCAGCCCGACGCCGAGGCCGTCCACGCCCAGTTCGACCGCGTCCTGGAAGGGCTGTACGAGAAGCTGCCGGCCGTGGCCGAACACCTCGAGCTGGCCCGGTGCGACATCCTCGCCTTCACCGCGTTCCCGAAGGAGATCTGGCGCCAGATCTGGTCGAACAACCCCAACGAGCGCCTCAACCGAGAGATCCGCCGCCGCACCGACGTCGTCGGGATCTTCCCCAACCGCGAGTCCGTGATCCGGCTCGTCGGGGCCGTCCTCGCGGAGCAGCACGACGAATGGGCCGAACAACGCCGCTACCTCGGCCTCGAAGCCCTCAAGAACGCCCGCGCCGTGCTCATCGCCCGCGAGGGACAGGCCGGGAACGAGGAGGTGACCACCGAGCTGATCGCCGGCGCCATCAACGCCTAAACCACAACCCTCGACGGATCACCGTCGTACACCACCGATCCGGACTTGACC
>NZ_PVTI01000061.1 GCF_003002895.1 Knoellia remsis
CGCGTGGTCCTCGTGGTGCCGGAGGGGTCGGTCGTGGTCTGGGTGGAGCGGCGCGTTGGCGTCGAGGGTGAACACCGTCGAGGTGTCGCCTTGGGTGACGCTGCGGGGCTGGTCGTCATCGAAGTACCCCAACATCACGTCTGCGCGTGAAGGGTCAGGGGCGTCAGCGGCGGGCATCGTGGTTTGCCGTTCTTCGAACTTGTCGTACACATCGACGCCGATGTCGTCCGCGCCCGTGCTCGGCCGGTCCGCCGCGGACGTGGCTGAGCAGCGCCACCGGAGGAGCGCTATGCCCAAGGCGTAACCCGGACGCAACGCTTTACGGTTGGTCTCTGTTGAGATATCCAAGCACAGCAATTGCGAACACAGGGTACGCCAGGGCAGCCAGCAGCCACCAAGCAGATCCCTCAAGTGCTAGGCCCAAGAAGAGAAACGCGGGCACAATGGAAACAATGGCAAGAAGCCGAATGCCGATGAACTCTCGATACCTCACATCATCCCCAACGATTGCCAGCATAGAACGCACCTATACCGTAGCCCACGCGACGTGCAGACCGCCATGGGCGCACCTTCCAGTTCCTGCGGAACTCGTTAAAGGAGTGCCGGAGGCCGGCCCTAACAGAGAATCCTCCACGATGCTTTCCCGAATAGGTGCCCCGATTCCTCACCCCTCGCCACATTGCGCCCGCGGTTCCTCGGAAACCCCTCGCAACTGGACCTGCGGAATGGCGGCCAACCAGCCTAAGGGAGCGTCCCGTCGGAACGAACGAAAGCGCCGCGTCTACCGCCGTCCTCCTCCAGAAGGTGCCGCGGCTGATCCTACGAGATCGGTAGTCGGACCGGTTGCTCATGAAACTGGCTCCAAATGCAACCGCACCCGCTACCGCACAGGCTCCTGCTGATGCGGCGATGCAAACTGCCAGACTGGCCCAGCCTGCGACCTTTGCTGCCTTGCGCCAGCTCCAGCGTCCATCCAGATCAAACATATTGATGGGGTCGTTGGGGTAGGTGTAGGCGTTTTCGTTGCCGCCGGGGACGGGGTCGAGGCTGGTGAAGAATCCTCTGACGGCGTTGTAGTACCTGACCCCCATCAGCGTGAGTCCGGCGGTGGCGGACGTGGTGGAGCGTTGTTTGGCTCCGAGCCAGCCGTACCCGAGCGGTCCGTCGACGGCGTCGGTGGCGGCCGGGTTGTTCTGGTTGCCGTACTCGTCGTAGCTGGCCCAGCCGGTGATGCTGGTGGCGGCCGTGTCGGCGGTTTGTGCGGCGGGCACGTCCACGGTGGTGACGATGTCGCCGTGGGGGTTGGCCAGGGAGAGGCTCAGTCCGCCGTCGTCGTTGATGGTGGCGGACAGGTCACCGCCGAGGGACTCGGTGAACCGGGTCGTCGACGTGGACCCGTCCGGGGTGGTGGTCTC
>NZ_PVTI01000062.1 GCF_003002895.1 Knoellia remsis
CACGGCCACTACCTCAAAGGCACCATCCACTGCGGCCAGTGCGGGTCCCGGCTCATCGTCTCCAACGCGAAGAACCGCCACGGCAACGTCTACTGCTACTTCGTGTGCTCCGGTCGGCATTCCAAGCGCACCGACTGCACGCGCCAGGCGATGCTCATCGAGGACGTCGCGAAGCTCGTCGAGGACTACTACACGCGCGTCCAGATCACGCCGGCTCAGCAGGACGCGCTCGCGGGGATGCTCCACCACGAGTTCGACCGGCTCATGGCCGCCGAAACCGAGGAACTGGAACGCCTCACTGCCAACCGCGACCGGCTCGAAGGCGAGCAGGACCGCCTCATGCAGGCGCACTACGCCGACGCGATCCCGCTCTCCGTGCTCAAGCGCGAGCAAGACCGCATCGTCGCCGAACTCGACCAGGTGACCCGCCGTATCGACGCCCACTTCGGTGACTACGCCGACGCTCGCGCCCACCTCGACGACGCGCTCGGCCTGCTCGCCAACTGCGCCGACATCTACGCCCGCTGCGACGACACCAACCGGCGGCTGTGCAACCAGGCGTTCTTCACGAAGGTCTACATCGACGAGGACAACGAGCTGCGCGTCGAGCACAACCGGCCCTTCGAGATGCTCCTCGATCCACAGGTCAACGCCAACGCCCTGACCTGGGCCGCAGACACCAACAAGACCCGAACCTCAACCAACGTTTCCGTTGGCAAGGGTTCGAGCCTTGTGCGTGGGGTGGAGCCAAGGGGACTCGAACCCCTAACCCCCTGCTTGCAAAGCAGGTGCGCTACCAATTGCGCCATGGCCCCTGGGTGCGCCCAGGGCGCGTGTTCAGTTCTGGGTGACTCGCGCCGGACCCGTGCCCGTGCCCGAGCCGGAGCCCGCCACCGAGCCAGCACCAGTCCCAGCATCCGTGGCCTCGGCCCAGAGGCGCTGGTCGGCGCCCTGGTCGTCGAGCTTCTTCTTCACGATGCCGGCCGTGAGCGCGGTGACGGCGACGAAGAGCAGCTTCTTCATGAGGGGCACCAGCCTTGGCTCGGGGATCGATGGGGGTGGGCCTAAGAGGACTTGAACCTCTGACCTCTTCCTTATCAGGGAAGCGCTCTAACCGTCTGAGCTATAGGCCCGTCGCCGATCCGGCGGCGCGCCGCCACAGGGGCGGCGCGAGAGACGAGGCTACCTCACCGCAGCGGCCCCGAACAAAACGGCGAGTTGACTCACGCAAGATGCCCGCGTGATCGGAGTCGTTGACTCACTCGAAGATGCCCGCGTGGGTCACGATCGGGGATGGAGCTCACGTTG